>WLNY01000009.1 GCA_009699575.1 Actinomycetota bacterium | reverse complement strand
GTAACAAGGAAATACACTCGACGAGCAACAGATACTGCGTGATCTGCGCATCTTTCGTAATAGCGACCTAGCAAAGTCATATCAATTGCCGTTTCAATACCGTGTGGCCAGGAGTCATCGAGAAGAATCACGAAGAGTGAACGGTGAAGTCGATCCATTTCATCATCATCTCGTTCAACCTCAAGTGCAACAGTAAGATCACGACTCACTAGCAATGAGGTGACTTTGTCAATTATTCGAGTCGCTGTGTCACCCATCGCTTGAATAGTTTCGGTCAATTCGGCAGGAACCGCTTTAGATGGATAACGCATACGTGCAACACGTGCGACGTGGTGCCCAAAATCTCCCATGCGTTCAAAATCGGCGCTCATGCGAAGGGATGTAACAAGAGTGCGAAGGTCGCCAGCTACAGGTTGCTGGCGCGCTATGACGCTGAGGGTCTTGGCGTCGAGTTCGTGCTGAATTGAATCAACTCGATCATCTTCGGCGATTACCTCTTCAGCTAAAGCAAGATCTGCGGTGAGAAGCGCGGTGGTTGCTCGCGACATGGCGGAACCAACGAGGGTCGCCATTTCAACCAATGTGTCATTGATTGATTCAAGGTCATCGTGGAAGGCTTCGCGCATCATTGGATAAGAATAATCAATTCGCTCTAAAAACGTGTGACCCGAGGCCTGAACGCAAGATTTCTATTGAGTGAACACTTGGTTGAGGGGCTTTTTGGGGCATTTTTGGAGATGGACAGGGCTTCTGCGACTCTACGATTATGCAGTGAGACGAAGAGAGAAACGAAGCGGGCAAAGTTCGAGCTCGCGCATTTCTCAAGACCTTATAGATGTATTAAATATTTTAGAAATCGCTTCGGTCGTCATATCTACTCACGAAGAACCGTTGTACTTTTCACCACTTGCTCAAACCCTTGGCATCATTCGTGATGAAAGAATTTCAGGAGAAGAACTACTTGCCCTCATTCGAGTGGTCAGACGAACAGGCGTGACACAATCTGGATCAATCGACTTACCGCGTGGGCCTATTGGCGAGGGAACACGAAGACTCTCCGTAAAAGTCGCACGCATTGGAAATTCAGATTTGATAATTGCATTACTCAGTGATGAAAGCGAAGCGGAACGCATCGATGCAGTACGACGAGATTTTGTTGCAAATATTTCTCACGAATTAAAGACACCTATTGGCGCGCTTTCAATTCTTAGCGAAGCAGTGCTTGGCGCGCGATCAGAACCTGAAGCAGTTGAAAAATTTGCCTTAAGGATGCAGATTGAGGCAAAAAGACTTTCAGATCTTGTTCAGGAGATTATTAATCTTTCCCGACTGCAAGACGCAGATCCATTATTAGATGCCATTACAGTAGATATTGACGAAGTAATTGAATTAGCAATTGTTCAAAGCCAACTTCATGCGGATTCAAGAAACATTGAAATTGTTCGTGGAGATGAAGTGCATCTCAGTGCTGTTGGTGATCGTGCACAACTTGTTGCGGCTGTTCACAACCTTATCGAGAATGCAATTAATTACAGTCCAGATAAAACTCGCGTAACTGTAAATTCACAGGCACGAAATGGTCTTATCGAAATTTCTGTGATTGACCAAGGCATTGGAATATCAGAATCAGATATAGATCGAATTTTTGAACGATTCTATCGCGTCGATCCAGCGCGCTCACGCGAAACAGGTGGAACGGGTCTTGGATTATCTATCGTAAAACATGTGGCACGTAATCATGGTGGCGAAGTTGTTGTGTGGAGTGCTCCTGGAGTTGGTTCGACATTTACACTGAAATTACCAATTGGCGAAGAGATAATCGAAATGGATGACAATCAATGACACGTATTTTGATAGTTGAAGATGAGGAATCTTTTTCCGAAGCAATTTCATTTCTGCTACGTAAAGAGGGTTTCGAGGTTGCTATTGCGGTCAACGGCACCCTGGCTCTCGAAGAGTTTGAACGCAATGGAGCAGACCTCATCTTGCTCGACTTGATGCTTCCTGGAGTTTCGGGAATAGATGTATGTCGTCAAATCCGCCAGAAGTCCCAGGTACCCATCATTATGTTGACGGCTAAAGATTCTGAGATCGATAAGGTCGTTGGACTTG
This sequence comes from Actinomycetota bacterium, assembly GCA_009699575.1. GTDB lineage: Bacteria > Actinomycetota > Actinomycetes > Nanopelagicales > Nanopelagicaceae > Planktophila. The sequence continues at coordinate 59,107 of WLNY01000009.1, read as the reverse complement.
AAATTGGCGCAGATGACTATGTTACAAAACCATATTCTTCCCGCGAGCTCATCGCACGTATTAACGCGGTACTACGCCGCGGATCTACCGAAGTTCAAGACGGCGATGCAGGGATTCTTACAGTCGGAAATGTCAGACTCGACATTGATCGCCACATGATGAGCGTTTCTGGTGTACCTGTTGCCATTCCATTAAAAGAATTTGAATTACTCGAATTCCTTATGCGCAATGCTGGAAGAGTTTTAACTCGCATGCAGCTAATTGATCGCGTATGGGGAAGTGACTACGTCGGAGACACTAAGACTCTGGATGTACACATCAAGCGTTTGCGATCAAAAATCGAGAAAGATCCAGCCAATCCAGTGCAAATTCAAACAGTGCGCGGTCTTGGCTACAAGATGGAAAACTAAGAACTTACTCCTGCATACGTATCTCGCTTATCGCGCACAATTACATTCAGTGTAATTTCACCTGCACGTGCGAAGAATAAAGAGATTGCAACGTTTGTGCCAGCTTTTGCATTTAAACCTGTAAACACTGCTTTCGCGTTAGCAGCATCTCCTTCGAAAATAATGGGCTTCTCTAAAGGCAGCGAAGTGTTGCCCGTAATTGTTGCAGCAACGCCAGTAATGCCTATGCCAAGCAAAGCATCTTCTCTTTCAACTTGATTAATAATTGACCCAACAAGTACAGCCGATCCATCTTCCTGAGCTACTAAAAGAAGGTTACGAATCTGAATGTCATTTCCATTTTCTTTGATGCTACCTTCGGCACCATCTGTTACTTTGGAAATTAATCGAGTAGGTGCATCAGGACCTGAACCACATGCAGAAAGTGTCACTGCAATTGCAGTACATGAAATAAGTGCGAGCAATGTTTTTTGGCTAATGCGCATGTCCATATTCTCTCATGTCAATTCACCCTGATTTACGCTAGAAAACCGAGGTGACGGAGGCCATATTTGGCTGGTATTATTGGCTCCTAACGAAGGGCTTCACATGTCATTTAAGGTCGGCGAAACCGTTGTTTATCCCCATCACGGAGCAGCTCTCATCGAAGCGATTGAGACCCGTGTTATCAAAGGCGAAGACAAGACCTATCTCGTTTTAAAGATTGCCCAAGGCGACCTCACGGTTCGCGTTCCTGCTGAGAATGTCGACCTAGTCGGTGTGCGTGATGTTGTAGATAGCGCGGGACTTGATCGCGTATTTAATGTATTGCGTCAACCATATACAGAAGAGCCAACCAACTGGTCACGTCGTTATAAAGCAAACCTTGAGAAGCTCGCATCAGGTGATGTTATTAAAGTTGCAGAGGTTGTTCGTGACCTCTATCGTCGCGATCTTGATCGTGGACTTTCCGCTGGTGAAAAGCGCATGCTCGCCAAGGCGAAGCAGATCCTTATCTCTGAACTTGCTCTCGCAGAGCGCACAGATGAAGAGAAGGCTGCAACGATCCTTGACGAGGTTCTTGCTTCGTAAGGCAATCACATGAGCCAGTGTGCGGCCATCATTGCCGCTGCTGGCAGTGGCGAAAGATTTGGCGCAGGATTTCCTAAAGCGCTGATTTCTCTTGGAAATAAAACACTTCTAGAACATGCTCTTGGTGCTCTTTTGCCGGTTGCCTCTGAAATAGTTATCACCGCTCCCGCTGGGTATGAAGATCAGATTCGCGCACTAGTTGGAAACGAAATTACTGTTGTCACTGGGGGGTCCACTCGATCTGAAAGTGTGCGTCTTGGCATTGCTGCGCTGACGAGTAATTGCGAATTTGTATTAGTGCATGATGCCGCGCGCGCACTAGCGCCCACACATTTAGCACAATCTGTTCTTGCAGCCCTTCTAGCTGGAGATGTCGCTGTTATCCCTGGACTTGATCTTGTGGATACCGTAAAAAATGTTGATGCAGATGGATTTGTGATTTCAACGCCAGATCGATCTCGCTTGCGACGAGTGCAAACTCCTCAAGGATTTAATCTAGAAGTTCTCAAAGCAGCTCATGCAACTGCCGCGGATGCAACTGATGACGGTGTCTTGGTAGAAGCGCTAGGAAAAAAAGTTCGAATAATTCCTGGCACCGAACGAGCGATAAAGATTACGACACCATCAGATTTATCTTTCGCTCTCTCCCTTCTTGGCGATACTTCGCAATTTCGAACCGGCGTTGGCGTTGACGCACATGCCTTCGGTCAGGGCCGTGATTTGTGGCTAGCTGGATTGAATTGGCCAAATGAAACGGGAGTTGAAGGACATTCAGATGGAGATGTTGCAGCTCATGCAATCTGCGATGCACTTTTTGCCGCAACTGATCTTGGAGATTTAGGAAGTAATTTTGGAACAGATCGCCCTGAATACAAAGATGCAACAGGTGCAACCTTGTTGCAAGAAACTTTTACTCGAATTACACAAGCCGGATACTCAATTTCAAATGTCACTGTTCAGATCATTGGTAATCGCCCAAAAATAGGGCCTCGTCGCGGGGAGGCAATTGAAGCGCTTTCGAAATGTCTTGGTGGAACAGATGTTGCCGTGCTCGCAACCACTACTGATGGCATGGGAATGACTGGCGAAGGCAAAGGCATTGCAGCTATTGCGTCAGTCCTTGTGACAAGGCAAGGGTAGAATCACCCAATGAGTTCGCTATCTTTATATGACACATTGTCGCGAGCCACTACCCCTTTTACGCCTCTTGTTGCGGGGCGAGTATCAATTTATTTGTGTGGGGCAACCGTGCAAGCCCCACCACATATTGGTCACGTTCGTAGTGGAGTAAATTTCGATATTTTGCGCCGTTGGTTAATCGCAAGCGGATACGAAACAACTTTCATTCGAAACGTAACTGACATTGACGACAAGATTTTGCATAAAGCCGTCCATGAAGAAATGCCATGGTGGGCTGTGGCAATGAAGTATGAACGCGCCTTTACAGAGGCGTATGCCGCGCTCAACGTCATGCCTCCCACATACGAGCCCCGCGCAACAGGGCACATCACGCAAATGATCGAATTGATGCAACGGCTCATCGATCGCGGCGCTGCGTACGCCCCAGGAAACGGTGATGTGTATCTAGAGGTGCGCACACTCACCTCCTATCTCACCTTGTCTCGCCAAAATGTTGACGACCTTCAGTCAAGTGAAGATGCAGAAGAAACTTTTAAACGTGATCCACGAGATTTCGCGCTATGGAAAGCGGCCAAACCAGGGGACCCATCATGGCCAACTCCTTGGGGTCCTGGTCGACCTGGGTGGCACTTGGAATGTTCAGCGATGGCCCTTACATATCTTGGTGAAAGTTTTGATATCCATGGTGGCGGACTCGATCTTGTCTTCCCACATCACGAAAATGAAATAGCTCAATCAGAATCTGCTGGCTATGGTTTTGCGAAGAGCTGGATGCATAACGCGTGGGTGACTACATCTGGTGAAAAAATGAGTAAGTCACTTGGAAATTCACTTCAAGTAGAACACATTCTAAAAACCGTTCGTGGAATAGAACTTCGTTGGTATCTAGGTGGAGCGCACTATCGATCCATGCTTGAATTTTCTCACGCGGCGCTGGAAGAAGCCTCTACATCTTTTCGTCGCATAGAAGCATTCTTGTATCGAGCGAAAGAAATATTGGGTGACACACCCACTCGAGTTATAAACGAGACTTTTGCGGCAGCTATGAACGATGATCTAGCCGTCCCTACGGCGCTTGCAGGAATTTCGGAATCACTTCGACTTGGAAATATAGCTATTACTTCTGACGATAAAGGCGCGATACAGAAGCATGCAAATGAAATTAGAGGAGCGCTCTCGATTCTTGGATGTGATCCATTTGATCCTGCATTTGATTCGGCGAATGCAAGTGAAGATCTCACCGCAGCCCTTGATGGGACCATTCAATTAGTTCTTGCCCAGCGCGCATCCGCACGAGATAGAAAAGATTTCGAAAGCTCAGATGCAATTCGAGATGGTCTACTCGCTCTTGGAATTACAATCGAAGACACAGCACAAGGGCCACGTTGGTCTATCTCACGTACAGAGAGCAGCAATTAAATGGCCGGTAACTCAACTCGCAAAGGCGCAGTGCGCACCTCTAAAAAAGGACCATCTGGTGGTACTGGTGGCAATAACAAGGGTCGCCTTGAAGGTAAGGGCCCTACACCTAAAGCTGAAGACCGCCCATATCACGCCGCTGCAAAGCGCAAAAAAGCTGCTGAAAAACGCACACCTGCCAAAGGCACTGCACGCGGTTCACGTAGTGAAAAACCCAAAGGTGAAATTGTTTCAGGTCGTAATGCTGTACTTGAAGCGCTTCGTGCGGCAGTGCCAGCAACCGAACTTTTAGTTGCGCGCAGTATCGATGTAGATGATCGTGTTGCTGAATCACTACAGCTTGCATTGCATCATGCACTTCCTATTCGCGAAGTGCACCGTGCTGAGATTGAAGGAATTTCAGCAAATAGCCAAGGAATTATCCTTGCAATTAAGCCGTATCAATATTCAAGTTTTGAAGAAATTATGCAGCGAGCCAAATATCCAGCTCTCGTAGTCGCACTTGATGGAATTACTGATCCTAGAAATCTTGGCGCGATAGTTCGTAGCGCTGGCGCATTTGGTGTTGCAGGTGTCGTCATGACAGAGCGACGTGCTGCCGCGATGACAGCTTCTGCATGGAAGAGTTCCGCCGGTGCTGCCGCCCGTATTCCAGTGGCGCAGGTGACAAATATGGCGCGAACAATTGAAGATGCCAAGAAATTAGGCTGCTTTGTTATTGGATTAGATGGCGAATCAGAAGCTACGTTAAGCAGTCTCAAGGTTGCTACAGAGCCGCTGATGATTGTTGTTGGCAGTGAAGGCAAGGGGCTCTCCCGCCTTGTGCGTGAGAAGTGCGACCTTGTAGTTTCTATTCCTATGAGCGCCACAACAGAATCTCTCAACGCCAGCGTCGCAACATCTATTGCGCTATTTTGGGTTGATGAGGCACGACGCACCAAATGATATTTGATCGCTTCATAGTTCTCGGTGATTCCTTCTCAGAAGGCATGACCGATGAAATTCGTGATGGAAACTATCGCGGATGGGGCGATCGTGTCGCAGATGTATTGGCAACGCAATCAGAAGATTTTACCTACGCAAATTTTGCAATTCGAGGTAAGTTGGTAAAACAGGTGCTCGATGATCAAATTCCACGGGCACTTCCATTAATAACTGGACCGAAGACACTAGTTTCCTTTCATGCAGGTGCCAATGATGCGTTACGCCCTTCTTATAACGCAGAAACCCTACGGGCCGATTATCGTGCCGCCGTCGAAAAACTTGCAGCAACGGGCGCCACAATTATTCTTTTTACCGTTGTTGAAAAAACCGGCAATGGAGGACGCGCCTCTGAACTCTGGTTTGAAAGATTTAGCACATTCAATGCAATTGTTCACGAAATTGGGACTGAATTAAATCTCGTTGTGATGGATTCAAAAATGGATCCCGAATCCGCAAGTCCACATATTTTGGCTTTTGATCGACTGCATCTAAACGAAAGAGGTCACTATCGAGTTGCGCACGCTGTCCTTGAAAGATTGGGCCAGCCACATGATGCACAGTGGCGCAAACCAATCGTTGCCCCCGAGGAGAAGTTTTGGTTACTCCAAAAGGCGATGACAGGACTGTGGATTCTTACCTTTGTTCTGCCATGGGTTCTGCGCCGCCTTCAAGGAAAGTCTTCGGGAGATGGCCGTCGAGGTAAATACGAAACCCCCATTTCATGGCCTGTAGCCAGGTGATCCACCTTCCCAATTTCATGAATTCGGGATTCACTGCCATAATTACGCCCACGTCAATTGACGTTAAGCGCCTCCCTAGCTCAGTGGTAGAGCAACGCACTTGTAATGCGTAGGTCGTCAGTTCAATCCTGACGGGGGGCTCACAGGATCACTATTCTTTCCCAATGACTTCAACCTTTAATACTCGAATTGTCGGATATCTACTTGTTGCCCTTGGTTTACTTAATTGGCGATATCAAAGCGCCCAACCAAATGTTGCCACTCATAGCTTGGTCATCATTGTCTATGGAGTAATACTGCTTGCGCTATCTCTCAGCGATAAAGGAATGAGATTTCTCGGCTCACGAGTTGGGCGAATCGGGAGCAGCATTATTGCTGTAGGCCTCGTGATTTTCGCAATTTTTAATTAATTTAAAAGTGAAAATAAGAAAGGCGCCAAGTTACCTTGGCGCCTTTCTTATTTATTTTATATTTAATTAGTGTGAATCTGCCATGCCTTCTGCTGCTGACTTCATACGTGCAATCTTCATGATCGTGAGACCGAAAACGCACTTCGCAAGAACATCTGCAATGGTGTAACCCACTTGGCGATACATGAATGAATCTGTACCGGTGATGTTAAGCAATGGGAAGAGGTATGAAATTGGATATACGCCCCATGTAGCAATCAAAAGTAGACGCAAGCGACTGATTGTTGCTGCAACTCCTTCTGGCTGACGCTCCAGTGATTTGCCGAGTTCGACGAAGAGCACATAGAGAATGTAAAGGAATGGGATTGTTGAAAGAACACCGAAGAGGATCTTTGTTCCGTCATCTGCTGAAACTTCACCAGGATAGCCAAGTGCAATCATTGCTGCTGCAGCTGGAACTAAACGTGTGATGAGTGAACTTGAAGCGGCCTTTGCGAGAGCAAGTACTGCAACAACTTCAACAAGAAGTAGTGGAACTGTGAGTAGCCAGTCAACATAGCGGTAAGCCTCATTGAATGAACCTGCGCCTGTTGTCATAACTTTAAAGCCATCCGATGAACCCTTGAATGAATCAAAGATGCGGATGTAGTGATATCCCGCGATAAATGTCACCATTGATGAAAGTACAAGTGCGTTGCGGTACTTAGGCAATACACGACTTTGCGATACCAATGTGTAGACGGTACATGCGAGCATAGAAATTAATCCAAACGAGAAAGTGTTATAGATTAATTGCCACTGATTGCTTGAGAGTTCTAGCATTTATGCAGCCTCCGAGGGTATGTGTTTTCCCCATTCGCGCGAACGAGGATTTGATGACTTACATCCCAATTGGGATAATTTCATCAGGAAGTAGGTTCCTCTTTGCTTCAAGTCAGCGCAACTCCAAAACGGAAGTTTTTCAGAATTTATTTTGCTAGAATTGGGACAAATTAGACTTCAATTACAGCAGGAATCGGGGACGCCATGGAATCGAAAAAGTTCCCCGAAGACGCCTTTGGCGACTATCTTTCGGCCAATAAGGAGTATGTAAAGGAATTCAAATACAGTCAGCTTTCAGGGGTTGCCTCAAAAGGTTTAGCAATTGTGACCTGCATGGATTCTCGAATCAACCCTTTATCCGTGGGCGGCATGCGATCTGGGGATGCGAAAATTCTGCGAAATGCAGGTGCGCGAGTGACTGAGGATGTACTTCGTACATTGGTTTTGGCCACCTATCTACTGGGAGTCAACCGCATTCTTGTCATGCCCCATACGCAATGTCGAATGGCACAAGGCGATGAGGCCGAAATTCACGCACTCATCGATGATCAGTACGGTGTTGATACGCGCTCTCTCGAATTTCGCACTGTCTCAGATCAAGTCGCAGCGCTCAAGACTGATGTCACCCGTGTGCGCTCGTATCCATTGCTACGTAAAGGTGTAACAGTTGGCGGAGCTATTTATGATGTTAAAACTGGTGCAATCACGCCGATTGATTGCTAAACCGTTTCAATTAATCGGCGCTTGACCGGATCTCGCGTAATTGGATAACCCAAATTTAGATAGAAGTCCCTGATGATGTGTTGAACTAAATCTGTTTTCTCTTTAATCACTGAGTGAGATGAGCCAGGAACAATTGCAAGCCGTCCATTTTCGATGGATTCGTACATTTCATTTGCAGCGGATGCAGAAATAACATCATCATCACCTGCGAGAATGAGAGTAGGGCATGAAATTCGAGCAAGTTCATACGGCGACAAATTTGGTTCGGATTGCCACACTTCAAATGCCTTCATAATTTTTACTTGAAGTTCTGCAATGGGGTCAGGTGAAAGCAACATGTGCTCATCAATTTCTTCTTGAGAAATAAGTGGGGTTTGGAAATCAATGCGCACTTGATCAAAGTGGCTATTGGCACCAATAGTCACGACAGATATGACCAAATCAGGTCTTTGAATTGCGCACATCAGAGCGATATTTCCACCATCACTGACGCCAATGAGATGTGCTGGTCCTTGGACAATATCTTCAAGATAAGCAATTAATTCTTCGGTCTGAAATTGAAAATGGATGCTTCCATCTTGATTTCCAGTGCGACCGTGACCTGTTCGATCGTAAGCGAAGACGTGATGTGAATCCATTACAGCTGGGAGCAGAAATGATTCTATTTTTTCGGAGTAACTCAAGCCACCATGTAAAAGTACAAGTGGTTCGCCGTTATTTGCCCACTCATAATTAAATATTTGGTGTCCGCGTAAATTAATATATTCAGACATTTACATTGAATCCATAATATGTCGATTTCCTCGATCAAAAGTGAGGTAATTCCAAGTCCAGTCCGCCATGGTTCCAATCTTATTTCTTCCACCTAGAAGATAAAATAGATGAAGCCAGAGCCAGGCGTACCATGCAGGGATTCCAGACATTTTTAGTGGGCCAACCTCGACGACTGCCTTATGACGACCGATGGTAGCCATCGATCCTTTATCACGATATCGAAATGGTTGAAGTGGCAATTGTTTTGCACTTCGAATTATTTGCTTGGCAACCCACGCACCTTGTTGTAAAGCAACTGGTGCAACCATAGGTAAAAATTTTCCATGTGCATTGAATGCTCCAGCGATATCACCAATGGCCCAAATATTTGGATAATGAGTCACTTGCAACGTTGGATCAATCGCAATGCGTGATCCAGTAAGTGGAAGATTGAGCAATCCAGCAGCGGGTTCACCCATAACTCCTGCTGCCCAGACCGTTACTTGAGCTGGGATTGAAGTAGAGCCCTTAATATCAAGTGACGTTGGATTCACTCTTTCTACCGCTGTGTTGGTAAGGACTTTTACCCCGAGTTCTTCCAAATCTTTTTGTGCACGCGCTGATAGGGATGGTGAAAAACTTGGCAGAATTCGTGGCCCTGCTTCAATGAGAAAGACATCAACTTTTGATGCAGCTGATGACTCATCATTCTTAAGAGGTCCACGTACTAATTCAGCGAATGCTCCGGCCATCTCAACTCCTGTAGGACCGCCTCCGACGACTACGAGTGAAAATCTCGTATCATCTTGAAAGCGGCAGAGGTCTTCAAAACGACGAAGAACTTCGGCGCGAATCACAAGTGCCTCATGCACGCTCTTCATGCCCAGCGCATGCTCATTCACTCCGGGAACTCCAAAATCAGTTGTGGCCGAACCCAATGCAACGACGAGATGATCAAATTCTAGAACTTCCGAGCTATCCAATTTGATGCTCTTATTCTTGTGATCGACGGAAATCGGCGAACCCATTCGAAATTGAACACCAGACTTTCGCAGAGCACCTCGCACTGGATGTGCAACATGGTCAGCAGCTAAGCCAGCTGTCGCCACCTGATATAGAAGTGGTAGAAAAGTTTGAAAGTTATGACGATCAACAACGGTGACATCAGCTTCTTTGGCGAGAGCTTTTGCAGCCGTCAATCCACCGAAACCAGCGCCTAAAATTACTACGCGAGGTCGCTTCATGTGCATCCTTTCAAATGAGTAAAAATCCTAGCTTCAGTCTAGGCTCTGTCACATGGCCAAGCATCATGAAGATCGGACGTACCTCGTTACTGGTGCATCCGGATATGTCGGTGGACGATTGGTCCGCACATTGCTCGATAGTGATTTAAAGGTACGAATTTTAGTTCGCGACCCGTCAAAAGTGAAAGGTCAAAATTGGGCATCGAATGTCGAAATTGTCACAGGAAATGCTAATTCGATATCAGATCTAGACAGAGCGCTCGCTGGCGTTCACACTGCTTTCTACCTACTGCACTCAATCAATCTAGGAAAATCATTTGATCAGATTGAAGCAACTATGGCGCGCAATTTCGCACAGGCTGCAGAACGCGCTGGTGTCGCACAAATTGTTTACCTTGGCGGAATTGCAAATGATGAAAACCGAAGCAAGCACCTCGAATCTCGTTTGCAAACTGGTACAGAATTGGCCTCCACATCGGTTCCAGTCATGGAATTTCGCGCTGGGATTATTATTGGTTCGGGATCAGCATCTTTTGAAATGTTGAGACATCTCACCCACCGTCTTCCAATAATGACTACTCCAAAATGGGTGTCAAACCGGACGCAACCGATTGCAATCCGTGATGTTTTGTATTACCTCAAGAGCGCGGCGCTTCTTAAAAAACCTGTTCGAGGAATTTTCGATATTGGTGGGCCAGAAGTTTTGACTTATGCCAACATGATGCAAAAGTTTGCAAAACTTTCTGGTCTTCGCAAACGATGGATTATTCAAATTCCAGTGCTCACTCCAGGACTTTCAAGTTTGTGGATTGGTTTTGTTACTCCAGTACCGACTGCTCTTGCTCGTCCTCTTGTAGGCTCTTTGATCAGCGAAGTTGTAGCCGATAAAAATAAAAGTGTTGATGCAATTATTCCTCCTCCGGCCGAGGGTCTGCTCACCCTAGAAGATTCAATACTTTTAGCTCTTTCTCGTACAGCAGAGAAGCAAGTAGAAACACGTTGGTCTGATGCATCTTCTCCTATTGCTCCTTGGCAAAAAGCGCAGGGAGATCCAGACTGGGCTGGCGAAGCTGTTCTTAAAGATCACCGAGAAGCAGTTGTCAATATTGATAAGAAAATTCTTTGGAGCAAAATCGAAGGTATCGGTGGTGAACACGGTTGGTACGGATCAGATTTTCTGTGGTGGGGGCGTGGTGTCATCGATCGCATCGTGGGTGGAGTTGGACTTCGAAGAGGTCGCAGAGATCCCGATTTCTTACGAGTAGGCGACAGCCTAGATTTTTGGCGAGTGGAGATTCTCGAGCCAGGTCGTCGTCTCAAGTTATATGCAGAAATGATTTTGCCCGGAAAGGCGTGGCTGGAATTTACACTCGACGATGTTGATGGAAAAGTTCTCATTGTGCAGGAAGCAACCTTTGTGCCTCGCGGATTAGGCGGGCAGTTATATTGGTATTCCATTGCGCCATTTCACACGTTTGTTTTTCCAACAATGTTGCGTAACATAATTAAACAAGCAAAGAAAGCACAGAACAATGCATAAGTTCACTCCAGAAATTGAAGCAGTTGCTGCTGAAATTTTGGAATACAGTTTAAATCGGCTTAAATCTGATCCGCCGTTAGATGGCCCTCGCACTGCTGAAGATTTATTTAATGAAGTTGGAAATACCATCACCGCTCAAGGACTTGGTGGACATGAAGCCCTTCAAGTGTTCACAGAGGTGTTAGCAAAAGCGTGTATCTCAACTGATCATCCGCGAAACCTTGCATTCATTCCTTCGGCCCCGAGTGAACTCTCAAATCTTTTCGACTTAGTTGTCGGTGCGAGTGCGCTCTATGGCGGTTCATGGCAAGAAGGTGCGGGCGCTGTATTTGCAGAGAACCAAGCGCTTCGATGGCTTTCAGATTTGGCAGGACTTCCGCAAAGTGCCGGGGGAGTTTTTGTTCAGGGTGGAACAATCGGCAATCTTTCAGCGCTTGTCGTGGCACGCGCGCAAGCTCGCAAGACGAACCCAGGTGTTCATCGTTGGGCGGTGATGTGTAGCGCAGAGGCACACTCATCAATTGCATCGGCAGCCCAGGTGATGGATGTCGAAATAATAAAAATTGAAACGAACTCGGAGCGCACAATGCTTGGGAGTTCAGTTGCAACTAAAATTGATGAAATCCATTCATTAGATGATCTTCGAGTATTTGCGGTGGTGGGTACCGCAGGCACTACCAACTTAGGAATTATTGATGACCTCGCAGGAATAGCCGCAGCTGCTCAAGAACGTGGCGTGTGGTTTCACGTTGATGGTGCCTATGGGCTAGCGGCTCTATGCGCACCATCTATCCGATCGAAATTCAATGGAGTAGAAAAAGCAGATTCATTTATCGTTGATCCACACAAGTGGCTCTTTGCTCCCTTTGATGCCTGTGCTCTCGTCTACAGAGAGCCACATTTAGCCAAGGAAGTTCATACGCAACACGCATCATATTTAGAAACGCTCCATGATGATTCGTGGAGTCCTTCGGATTATGCAATTCACCTCACCCGCAGAGTTCGAGGATTACCATTTTGGTTTTCATTAGCTGCGCATGGCACAGATGCATATTCAGAAGCAATGGAAAAGAGTTTACAAGTTGCAAAAGATGCTGCCGAATTAATACGCCAACACCCTCGACTTGAATTGCTGCGCGAGCCAGAGCTTTCTATAGTCGCATTCACTCGTCCGGGCTGGAGCGCTTCGGATTATCATCAATGGAGCGAGAAATTGTTGGCCGATCAGATTGGTTTTATTCCCCCGTCATCTGATCAAGGTCAACCAATTTTGCGGTTCGCCATTGTGAATCCATGGACCCAAATGTCAGATATCCAAGCGATATTGGCCACTCTGTAAATCCCACACTTTTTGCATTTTGGGTCATAGGATTTCAGATATGTCTGCACTGGAGAACGCGAATATGTCCGCTACTCAATCGAGTAATGGGTTGAGCGACCTTGAAATGCGCATCCTGGATTTCGAACGCAATTGGTGGCGCTATGCAGGAGCCAAAGAGAGCGCAATCAAAGAGCTTTTCGATCTTTCGGCGCCACGTTATTACCAACTTCTTAATGACCTCATTGACCGTGAAGACGCCCTTGTAGCCTCTCCCATGCTGGTCAAGCGCCTTCGCCGCCTGCGTGAGGCTCGTATGTCAGCGCGCTCTGCCCGCTAAATCCAAGCACTCAAAAACTCGTTTTGCGCTCGGGGAATGACTCCCGTAGATTTGGCGTTAGCACTCTCGAGGCTCGAGTGATAACAGAGCCTCAGTAGGACCATCGATAACTCGAATACTTGAGGAGCACACACTTATGGCAAAGCAAATTGCCTTTAATGAAGAGGCCCGCCGCGGTCTTGAGCGCGGAATGAATATTCTCGCTGACGCAGTTAAGGTAACACTTGGACCCCGTGGACGTAATGTTGTTCTCGAGAAAAAATGGGGCGCCCCAACAATTACAAATGACGGCGTTTCAATTGCAAAAGACATTGAGCTAGACGATCCATGGGAAAAAATTGGCGCAGAATTAGTTAAAGAAGTTGCAAAGAAGACTGACGATGTTGCCGGTGACGGAACTACGACTGCAACTGTTCTAGCCCAAGCACTTGTGCGTGAAGGTTTACGTAACGTTGCTGCAGGATCAAATCCAATGGCGCTCAAGCGCGGAATTGAAAAGGCAGTGGAGGCAATTGTTGCCGAACTCAGTTCAATGGCTAAAAATGTTGAGACAAAAGAGCAGATTGCCGCAACTGCATCGATCTCTGCAGCTGATGCAACTATTGGTGAAATGATTGCTGAAGCCATGGACAAGGTGGGCAAAGAGGGCGTCATCACCGTTGAAGAGTCAAATACTTTTGGTCTCGAACTCGAACTCACTGAGGGTATGCGTTTTGATAAGGGCTACATTTCTCCATACTTCGTCACAGATCAGGACCGTATGGAAGCAGTTCTAGAAGATGCATACGTCCTAATTGTTAATTCAAAAATTACAAATATTAAAGACCTAGTTCCTGTACTTGAGAAAGTAATGCAATCTGGAAAGCCTTTGGCAATCATCGCTGAAGACGTAGAAGGAGAAGCACTTGCTACTTTGGTCGTTAACAAGATTCGCGGAACTTTCAGATCAGCTGCTGTAAAAGCACCTGGATTTGGAGATCGACGTAAAGCAATGTTGCAAGACATTGCAATCCTTACAGGTGCAACTGTTATCTCAGAAGAAATTGGCTTGAAGTTAGACCAAGCAGGACTAGAACTTCTAGGACGCGCTCGCAAAGTTGTTATTTCAAAAGAAGAGACAACAATTGTTGAAGGCGGCGGAGATGACGCGCAGATTAAGGGTCGTGTTTCCCAGATTCGTTCAGAGATCGAGAAGAGCGATTCAGATTACGATCGCGAGAAGTTGCAAGAGCGTCTTGCAAAGCTTGCCGGTGGAGTAGCTGTTATCAAAGCAGGTGCTGCAACTGAGGTAGAACTCAAAGAGCGTAAGCACCGCATTGAAGATGCAGTCCGAAATGCAAAAGCAGCCGTCGAAGAAGGAATCGTTGCCGGCGGCGGTGTTGCACTTCTACAAGCAGCAAAGATTGCTTTTTCAAAGCTTAAGCTTGAAGGCGATGAAGCAACGGGTGCAAAGATTGTTGAACTTTCAGTTGAGGCACCGCTCAAGCAAATCGCAATCAACGCAGGTCTTGAAGGTGGCGTAGTTGTAGAAAAGGTTCGTCATCTCGAAGCAGGACATGGCCTTAATGCAGCAACGGGAGAATATGTAGACATGATTAAAGCTGGCATTATCGATCCAGCAAAGGTCACGCGCTCTGCACTCCAAAACGCAGCTTCAATTGCCGCTCTCTTCATTACAACTGAAGCGGTTATTGCAGATAAGCCAGAGAAGAATCCTCCAGCACCTGCGGGTCCTGGTGGAGACATGGACTTCTAATTCACGCGTAAAGCGTTACGAACGCCACCCTCGATTACCTCGAGGGTGGCGTTCTGCTTTATCCTGTATGCATGACAAAGAAGAAGAAATCCGAGAGCTTTGATGCTCTTGAGTTAGCACGTAGCGCTGCTCTAGCAGATGCTGGCGACCCTGCACTTCTTGGCAAAGATATTTCCGTTGAGTTTGATGAAGAGAATCGCATTGCAACATATTTATTCGAAGCCAACCTTGCTGGTTATAAAGGGTGGCGTTGGGTTGTCACGATTGCAAAAGTTGACGAAGATTCCGAACCAACGATTTGCGATGTTGTAGTTCTTCCTGGCCCTGATGCACTCCTTGCACCAGAGTGGGTTCCCTATCGCGATCGCATCCAACCGGGTGATGTCGGTGTGGGAGATATTGTTCCCAGTTCACTCGATGACACGCGACTTGTTCCAGGCGTTGCTTCGCTTATTTCCGATGAAGATCTCGATGCAATGCAAGTATTTGAATTAGGGCTTGGCCGTGCGCGCGTGATGTCCATTGAGGGTCGCGATCAAGCAAGCAAGCGTTGGTATGAAAGTGATCGTGGGCCACAGGCACCAATTGCACAAATGGCACCAAAACCATGTTCCTCATGCGCGTTCTTCCTACCTATCGCAGGCTCGATGCGCAGCGCATTTGGCGTATGTGCCAACGCAATATCACCTGAAGATGCGCGCGTAGTCTCAGTTGACCACGGATGCGGCGCGCACTCGGAAGCGACCCTCTGATAAAGTAGACCTCTGTTCCGCATCCGCGGCTTACACGAGTACCGCAGTAAACAAGGAGTTCCCACCATGCCTACAGGCCGCGTTAAATGGTTTAGCCTCGAAAAGGGTTTTGGTTTCATCGCATCTGATGAAGGTGAAGATGTATATCTTGCCGCAACTTCATTGCCGGAAGGTGTGTCAACAATCAAGCCAGGAACCAAACTCGACTTCAGTGTTGCTGATGGTCGTCGTGGGCCTCAGGCACTTTCTGTAAAAATCATTGACGCACCACCATCTCTTGCTGCAAATAATCGAATCAATAGCGATGATTTGGCTGCAATGATCGAAGACACAATTAAGATTTTAGATAAAGTTGGAAACAGCCTGCGTCATGGTCGCCACCCTTCACCAGTTGAAGCAGAACGTCTTGGTAAAGTATTACGTGGAATTGCTGGCCAACTAGAAGCTTAAGTTCGAAATTTAAATTCCAGTTTTACGTGCTCGGCGGATTGTGTAGACAGTTCCCACAATTCCAAGTGCTGCACCTATAACGCACGTCCAAATTACTTTTGCCTGTGCTCCAACGGCAAGGGCAATAACGCCCGCAACAAACCAAGAAATTGTTCCAACAGTAATTGCAAGGATTACTTTTCGAAGTTCTTTGCCCATAAGTTGATATTACTCCTTATGATTAGTTAATGAAAATAAATGAGAGTGGAAACTGGCGCTCATTTCGCCATCGAAACTATCAAATTCTTTTCGCAGCAAACGCGGTTTCAAACATCGGCACTTGGGCGCAGCGCATTGCTCAAGATTGGCTAGTTCTCGAACTGACGCATAGCGGCACCTATTTGGGAATAGTTACTGCTTTGCAATTTGCACCCTTTCTCTTTTTCAGCCTTCATGGTGGGGCTTTAGCTGATCGCTTTAATAAAAGAACAGTTCTCATTTGGACAAACGTTGGTGGCGGAGCTGCAGCCCTCATTTTGGGAATATTGGAAATCACACATATCGCAAATATTGCACACGTCTGTCTGCTTGCACTTGCATTAGGAATCTCTAGCGCGATCGATGGTCCCGTTCGCCAATCTTTTACTGCTGAAATAGTTGGCGAAAGCGATGTTGCCAATGCGGTGAGCTTAAATTCTGCAAACTTTAATGCCGGGCGCCTGATCGGGCCCGCAATTTCTGGCTGGCTCATTGCGGCATTTGGCACAGGGCCATCATTTTTGGTCAATGCTTTCTCATACGCATGTGTCATTGTTGCGTTACTTAACCTTCGTGAGGATAAGTTTTTTTTGAAAGTACAGAGCACCAGCATGACCAGTGTGCGCGAAGGACTTCAGTACGTGAAAGCGCGACCAGATCTCTATGTTGCCATCTTGATAGTTTTCTTTATGGGAACATTCGGACTCAATTTTCAAATCTTTAATGCTCTCGCTGCTACAAAAATATTTGGTAAAGGTCCTGCGTCGTACGGGTTACTTGGCACATTTATAGCAATCGGATCTCTCTCGGGAGCCCTCATTTCCGCTCGATTGGAGCGATTTCGAAGTACCTACTTTGTCGTTCGGGGCAGTGTTGTATTTTCGATCTGCGTCATAATCCTTTCTCTTATGCCAAGCTATCTTTGGTATGCAATCTGGCTTCCAGTATGTGGATTAGCGGCGCTGGCTACTTTGATTACTGCAAACTCACTTGTGCAAGTTAATTCAGACCCTGCCATCCGTGGTCGAGTTATGGGAATTTACATGTTGATTTTTATGGGAGGGACGCCTTTTGGGTCACCACTGATTGGTATTTTTTCAGAGCTCTTCGGTGTTCGATGGACTATTGCGGGTTGCGGTTTCATTTCCCTTGCAGCAGCAGTGACAATTGGATTAGTTTTTAGAGGCCGTGCGGGAGTTCCAAAAGATATTAGCGTTGAATCAGTTTTAAAGGCCGCTGACGATGATAATCAGAACGAGGCCAACTAAGGCGACCAGGGTGACTATTCGCCTAGTTCTGTAATTCACGAGCACCTCGACTCTGAGCGCGCTCAGTTGGAACAAAAACAATGCTTGCAACTGCGAAAACAATAAGTATTGGAACCATTACATAGGCTCGAGATATTCCAAAGTTGTCGCCAAGAAGTCCTAAAATAAATGGCGCTAGGGCAATGGCCAGGCCAGCAGCAAGCGAAGAACGCCCCATAGCAAGGTCTGGCCGTCCATCACTTAAAGCGATGAGTCTGATTGAAACCAGCGCGAATTGCATGGAGACGCCTAGACCCATGGCAAAGAGCGCAAAGAGCGAGAGCAACATGTTGTGCGAAAACCAAAAAATTATGAAGCCAGCAAATTGGATAGTCATCAAAGTTATTGCTTGGATATCCAAATGCAATCGTTGAAGTGCGAGCCCGCCAAACCAGCGGCCAAGTCCCATACCAATTCCAAATGCAACGATTGCAAGGGTTGCAATTGCCGCTGTTGATCCAACTCGATCTCGAAGAAGTGCTGCGGCCCAAAATGTTGTGCCAAACTCAGTGCAGATGCAAGCAAAGAATCCTGCCCATGCAATCCAATAGGCACGTGAAAGTTTTCCGCTTTGGGGACCACTGGCATCTTGCACGTGTGCCTCTTCTAAAAGATTGCCACGAACAGCAATTGCCAATCCAATTGCAACAGGAATTACTAAGAGCAGTCCGAGTCTCCAACTGATCGAGGTGCCCGCAAGGGTGCCAATCAAAATCGTTCCCAGAATGTATCCAGCAGAAGCAATTCCAGATGCTTGAGCAATTGCATGAGGCGCTTTGGGTCCTAAGTGATTACTTAATCGAGTCACCATATTATTGACGACTGTTGAAATACCAAGTCCTGAAAGTAGAGTTGCGAAGAGTGTGAGTTGTACTGGGGGCGAGATGACAAAAATGAACACTCCAACACAGAAAAGTATTAAACCCAGCCACGTAAGTTTCTTACGCCCAAAAATATGTACAAGTCGAGCATTAACAAAGCCGGCAATAATGGAGGCGATACCCATTGCGGTGCCGTGTAATCCCGCTACGGTGAGAGAGGTGCCCTGATCTGCACGCAATAATGGTTGGCCTGGACCAAATCCACCTAAATAGAAATTAACAATTGCAACTTGCATTGAGATTGTCCAAAAGACGGTGTCTCGCTTAAATGTTAAAGTCATCAGAGAGCAGCGACTACATATTCAATACATGCAAGCAGCGCATCAACATCACTTGGTTCTACCGATGGGAAGATTCCGATACGTAGCTGGTTCTTACCTAATTTGCGATATGGCTCGGTATCTACAATTCCATTTTCACGAAGGACTGCAGCAATCTTGAGGGCATCAATAGAGTCATCAAAATTTATTGTGGCGACAACCTTCGAGCGCATTGCTGGGTCAGTGACATAAGGAGTGGCGTAAGAAGTTTTCTCGGCCCAAGCATAAATTTTTGCCGAAGAAGTAGCACTTCGCCCAGTTGAGAATGAGAGGCCTCCATTTGAATTCATCCATTCAATTTGATCGGCAAGCAAAGCAAATGTTGCAACAGCTGGAGTGTTATATGTCTGATCTAGCCGAGAATTTTCAATTGCAATGTTGAGATCTAGAAATGCTGGAGTCCAACGTGCGGATTCCTTAATTTTCTCAGCTCGAGCAATAGCTGCAGGACTCATCAGTGCAATCCAAAGGCCGCCATCTGATGAGAAAGATTTTTGGGGCGCAAAGTAGTAAGCATCAAATTCTTTGGCATCAACCATGAGGCCACCTGCAGCGCTTGTCGCATCAACAAGCACGAGGGCGCCTTCAGTACCTGCTGGGCGAAGAATAGGCATTGCTACGCCAGTACTTGTTTCATTGTGAGTCAATGCGTACGAATCGATACCGGCTTCTGCAACAGCCAATGGATGGGAGCCGGTCTCGGATTTAATAACTGTTGGATCTGCTAGGAATGGCGCACTTTTTGCAGCAGATGCGAATTTAGATGAAAATTCACCGAAAACAAGGTGCTGGGATTTCTCTTCAATCAATCCGAAAGTTGCGATGTCCCAAAATGCTGTCGTTCCGCCATTACCCAGAATGACTTCGTAACCTTCTGGAAGTGAAAACAGTGAGTTCAAACCTTCACGTACGCGATGCACAACATTTTTAACAGGCTTCTGACGATGTGATGTTCCAAGAATTGATGTGCCACTTTTATAGAGCGCTTCAAGTGCTTCAGTGCGAATCTTTGATGGACCACATCCGAATCGTCCGTCAATTGGCTTTAAATTACTTGGAATAACAATGCTCATGACCCTTAGTTTAAGGGTAGTAGCGTGTCATTTCCCAATCCGCAGAGCTGTCGGCTCTTTCAAAACGCAATCGATCATGGAGTCGCGAATATCGTCCCTGCCAAAATTCAATACTGATGGGTACTACGCGATATCCACCCCAATGTGGGGGACAAGGAACTGTTGTTCCCTCTGGCCATTTTTTCGCAGCACCTTCATATCGCATCTGAAGTTCTTCTCGCGAAGATAAAACTTGTGATTGAGTGCTAGCCCATGCCCCAATCTGAGATGACCATGGGCGTGATGCAAAATACTCTTCGGATTCCTTTTGATCTACTTTTTGTGCGTCGCCACTTATAATTACTTGTCGCTCCATCGCATACCAAGGGAAAAGTAACGTTACTTGCGAATTTAACTCAATTGCATGTGCTTTGCGAGAAGAGTAATTGGTGAAGAATGTAAAACCTCCGTCAGAAATGTCTTTAAGCAAAACTGTTCGACTTGAAATTTTCTCGCCAACACCCAGGGTCGATAGGACCATTGCATTAGCTTCGACGATGATGGGATTGGCGGCGGCTTCGTGGAGCCATTCGGTGAACGCTTCGATGGGATCTGTCGATAATGTCTCCAGACCGATTTCACCATAGGAGCGGCGCATCGCAGCAATTTCTTCGCGGGTAGTTGCGGTCTTGCCTGAATTCTCCATAGGTGTATCTAACGTCACTTTCAATATGAGGGCTATCTGAATATACATGGTCGTCAGGACCCCCTAAGTAGGGGCAGAATATGGACACCTAATCGAGGGAGTATCCAAGTGTCTGATGATTTTAAGCCCGGTCTAGAAGGCGTCATTGCCTTTGAATCAGAGATCGCAGAACCAGACAAAGAAGGCAGTGCGCTTCGTTATCGCGGCGTTGACATAGATGACCTTGTCGGCCGCGTCTCATTTGGAAATGTGTGGGGCTTACTCGTCGATGATGAATTCAATCCAGGTCTTCCACCAGCTGAAAAGTTTCCTCTACCGGTTCACTCAGGTGATGTACGAGTAGATGTGCAATCTGCCATTGCAATGCTGGCACCAGCGTGGGGATTCAAACCCCTATTAGATATCTCAGATGAAGAAGCACGAAGCAATCTTGCACGCGCATCTGTCATGGTTCTTTCATACCTTGCACAATCCGCTCGTGGAATTTCACAAGCGCCAGTGCCAGAATCTGAAATCGATAAAGCACATACAGTTGTAGAACGCATGATGATTCGTTGGCGTGGAGAGCCTGATCCATTGCATGTTCGCGCAATCGACGCGTACTTTGTGTCAGCGGCCGAACACGGAATGAATGCGTCAACTTTCACCGCTCGCGTCATTGCATCAACGGGCGCCGATGTTGCAGCTGCTCTCTCAGGAGCAATTGGTGCAATGTCTGGCCCGTTGCACGGTGGTGCTCCGTCACGCGTTCTTGGAATGATTGAAGATGTTGAAAAGTCAGGTGATGCACGCGCATACGTTAAGGGCATTATGGATCGCGGCGAACGCTTGATGGGATTTGGACACCGTGTATATCGCGCAGAAGATCCACGCGCTCGCACGCTTCGTCGAACAGCCAAAGAACTCGGCGCACCACGCTATGAAGTAGCGCTCGCACTGGAGAAAGCTGCGTTAGCAGAACTTCACGAGCGCCATCCAGAGCGCGTACTTGAAACAAACGTTGAATTTTGGGCGGCAATCGTTCTTGATTTCGCGCAAGTTCCTGGTCCACTTTTCACATCGATGTTTACTGCAGCACGTACAGCTGGCTGGAGCGCGCACATTCTCGAACAAAAGCGCACTGGCCGCTTGATTCGTCCATCTGCTCGTTACATCGGCAAGGCACCTCGCAAACCTGAAGAAGTTACAGGGTGGGATGACTCAGTAATTCAACTGCACGCCTAATAAATATGGCACGCAGCATTATGTGGTTTCGCCGCGATCTAAGGATTGCGGATAATCCAGCGCTGCTTGCAGCAATTGATGAAGGCGAAGAGATTGTTCCCGTATTTATTTTGGATCCATCACTCATTGCAACAAGTGGAAGCAAGCGACTTGCCTATCTCGGGCAATCACTGCGCGCACTTGATGAATCCTTAGGAAACACATTGCACGTCTGTGTTGGTGATCAAGTTGAGGTTCTTCGCGATTTAATGAATCGGTATGACGCAACGTCAGTTCACATTTCTGCCGAGTATGAACCGTACGGTGTTACTCGAGATGCACGAGTAGAAAGTGCTGGCATTGTCCTAACACGCACCGGAAGTCCGTACGCTGTTGCGCCGGGTCGTGTGCGTAAAAGTGATGAGACCCCATACAAGGTCTACACACCTTTTTATCGTGCGTGGTGTGTTCACGGTTGGCGCGCACCAGCGGCTGCCCCAAAGAATCTCAAAGCGGTAACTCCTTCAGATGCAGATCGAAATTTTCCAGATTGGGAGATTCCGAAAGGCGCAGAAATTTCTCCGGCTGGCGAAAAGGCGGCACTTGCTCGTTGGAAAACTTTCCAAAAAAGGGCACTTGATCAATACGATGAGAATCGAAATTTCGCTGGCATGGATGGCACAAGTAAATTAGGTGCTCACCTCAAGTGGGGTGAGATTCATCCACGCACTTTGTTGGCGCAATTAGGAGCCAGCAAAGCTCACGATACTTTTCGTAAAGAGATTGCTTGGCGCGAATTTTATGCTGACGTTTTGCATCACAATCCTCACACTGAAAACGACTACTACGCACCTCGATTTAAAGAGATGCGTTATGACGCTCCTCAAGAAAAACTCACTTCTTGGCAAGAAGGGCGCACCGGGTACCCATTTGTTGACGCTGGAATGCGTCAGTTGGTCCAAGAAGGGTGGATGCATAATCGCGTTCGTATGGTCGTCGCATCTTTTCTCGTGAAGGATCTTCACCTCGAATGGCAACATGGCGCAGACTTCTTTAAAGAGCATCTAGTTGATTTCGATGTTGCTTCCAATGCACATGGATGGCAATGGACAGCTGGATGCGGAACTGACGCGTCGCCGTATTACCGAGTATTTAATCCGATGGAACAAGGAAAGCGATTTGATCCCGAAGGAATATATGTTCGTAAGTACATTCCGGAACTCGCCCATCTAAATAATTCCCAGATCCATGAGCCCTGGTTATTTGATGAGGGATATACACACGGCTATAGCAAGAGAATTGTTGATCACGCAATAGAGCGAATCGAATCCCTCGAACGGTTACAAGAAATCAAGGTTGAGAAAGAGCTCTACCCAGATTCTTGAAATTGGGCCACGCCGCTCTTCTCTCGCTTAGCCTGATACATAGCAAGGTCGGCTTGTTTGAGCAGATTCGATGAACCATCATTTCGGGCTACGCCAATACTGACACCAAGTTCGATTGGAACATTGCCGACAACAAATGGATAACTCAGAGTTGCACGCAGCGCCAGTGCGACCTCCATGATGGACTCAATATTTCCTCGCAGAATCAAACCGAACTCATCCCCACCAAGGCGAGCAAGAACTGATCCGTGAGGCAGGGCACGTGAGAATCGCAAACTTACGAGGCGCAAGATTTGGTCACCAACCTCATGGCCGTACGTGTCGTTAATCGGTTTAAAGCCATCGAGATCCATCAGGAGAAGCGCACCTTCAACCTCGGAGAACTTTTCAAGTTCAGCCATGAGATTCCTTCGATTGGGCAGCCCAGTGAGTTCATCAGTTCGTGCAAGTGTGCGCTCATCACCAATATTTTGCGCTTGGCGAAGAGCTATTGTCATGCGAACAAATGCGAGGATGAGAGTTGCAAGCGCCGGAATTATTATAAATGAAGGAAAAAAACCAGGACGAATTGCAATAACTCCCAGCAAAGTTGCACTTAAGAAAATTGCCAGGGCTACAAAAATTGGATGAAGTGATTCATCAATGCGTGAATTACGCGGAGGTGAGTAGAGAGAGATTCCAAGTATAAGTAAAGCTAAAAGCCATCCGTCATCGCCGAGCGAACCAAATCGATAGAGACCATTGACATGTAACCATAGGTATGAAAAATCAGAGACAGCGAAAATCAAAACACCTAGGGCAACAAGTGATGTGCGGATGGAAATTCGGTGCAAGATAATTGGAGTCAAAACACTTGATATCAGAATGAGATCTCCAACGGGGTAGAGAACGGCAAAGAAGGCGCTGCGCGAATCACCTTGAAAATGTGGCAGAACTGGCTCAATGAGAAGTGCGGCCCCCAAAGAACTCAAGCCAAGTCCAATGATTGCCGAGTCAAGGACCTCAACTGCTTTCATTGCGGCGCGAGTCGTGAGGATTCGGGGAAGAGCGATAAATGCGCAAGGATAAAAAAGTGAGTAACAAATATCAGAAATACCCCAGTTTTCAATTGAATAAAAAGCTGAGAGTGAAGAG
Organism: Actinomycetota bacterium; assembly: GCA_009699575.1. GTDB lineage: Bacteria > Actinomycetota > Actinomycetes > Nanopelagicales > Nanopelagicaceae > Planktophila. Next base: position 35,010 of record WLNY01000009.1, on the reverse strand, counting down.
ACAAGAGAACCGACTCCCCAGAAAGCAACAGCGCTTGTAAGGAATATTCGCGAAATAGAGTCATTAAATGCGGGAGCGAAAAGAATCACACACATCGCAACAATCACAAAAGAATTATAAAAATAGAGATCAAGTAATTGTGATGGCTGTGTTTGGACGTAGCGCAATGCTACGTGGATAAGAAGCGCTGAAAGTATGAGTACTTTATAAAAAACGCGCACCTTTCGATGCTAAGTGCCTTATGTAAAGAACTGCAATAGGGGAAGCGGGACTACATACCCTTGCTGCAGATTAAGTTGCGCATTGTCAGACCCTGCTCTGTCTCATCTTTAGTCTGAGTGTAGAAATCCAAGGCATTCTGGCGATTAAGAAGGTATGTGCTTCCTGTTGGGCTCAGACGCGTATAGCCAGAGATTGCTGTTTTCCAGAGGTTAATAGTTGACGTCGGCTCACCAGCAGCGATCGCGGCAGCGAGGCTAGTTTGTGCGGCTACTAGTTTTGTTTGAGCAACTGCGGCTTTTTGATCCAAAGTTGCAACCGTTGCATCTGTCGAACTTTTCACTACAGCCAGATTGCTAATCGATTTCTTGTAAGCCGCTGCAATATTGATGCAGTCAACAGAAACCCACGTTAACTTCGCGTTCTTCACAGTTGGGTTTTTGGTGCACTTGTATGAGGTGCCTTTGTACTTTGTCGAGGCTCCAGATTTTGTGCATGAGACACCATTGCTGATCTTGGTTGCAGCATTTGCTGGCACGGCAGTGATGAATCCGGCAACAAAAATGACTGCGACGATTGAAGTGGTGACCTTGCGAAACATGTAAACCTCCTGTGAGTGTGGGCCAATCGTATCTAATACCCCTTATTTATGCCCTCACTTAGCGCCCTTAAATACTAGGAAAGATCTGTGAATTATCAGGCAGTACCTTTTGACCGTTGGCGAACTCTCACATTCATCCCAATTTTGCGAACCATGGGGCGAGGGCCGAAGCGAGTCACTGCACTCAAGATTTGATACTGCCATCCTGGAATGGAGAGCGGCTTGCCAGCCTGACTACTTCTCCACGCGCTGGCTACTAGAACATCGGAATTAAGCCACATGAAGTTTGGCAACCCATTCATTTTCATGCGCCCTCGTTGATGAAATTCTGTTCGAGTAAAACCTGGACACAAGGCGCTTACCTTCACACCCGTGCCAGATAATTCTGTGTGAAGGGATTCGGACAAGACAGTCAGATATGACTTTGATGCGCTGTAGGTGCCGCCCGCAATCCACCCTGCGACCGATGAGACATTGACGATGGTGCCAGATTTTCTCTCAACCATCTGCCCGATTGCACAGTGCATAAGCCGCATCGGTGTGCGTACTAAGACATCAAGGAGTTGAGATTCTGCATCCAAATCACTGACGGAAAACGATTTATTGATACCAAATCCAGCGTTATTAATGAGCACTTCAATGTGATTATCTTTAATAAAGGACTCAACCAATGCGCACCCTTGTGCAGTTGAAAGATCTGCAGAAATGACATGCGTTTGAATCGAAAAAGTTTCTTCTAAAGAGCTGGCTCGCTCCTGCAATCTTGATGTATCGCGAGCTACCAACACAATGTTGAATCCCTTTGATGCAAGAAGGCGAGTGAAACTTTCACCAATTCCCGCGGTTGCACCCGTAACTATTGCCCAATTGCTCACGTATCACTCCCTAGTAATTGGCCAATCGCACCTTTTGGTACACATGGTTGATGTGGTCTAACAGCTGCAAGACGACTATAGGGCTGATCCTGCGTCGGCCGTGGATCTTTCTCCCCTTTATTTGGCCAGAATGAAAGTGCACGTTCTGCTTGTGCAGTAATTGTCAGCGATGGATTCACACCAAGATTTGCTGTAATTGTGGAGCCATCAACAATGTGAAGCGTCGGGTAATTCCACACTCGATGATATGGATCGATGACACCTGTTTGATCGCTATCACCAATAACGCATCCGCCAACAAAGTGCGCCGTAAAAGGTGCATTAATCAGATCGCCTACATGTCCTCCAGCAAAACCACCGTAATTCTTTGCAATTCGTCGTACAGTTTCGTTTGCTGCCGGAATGTATGTTGCATTAGGAGTATCCGAATCATTTGTTGAAGTCAGGCGCCATCCAAATATTCCTCGCTTAGGTTTAACCGAGATCGATGACTCAACATCTTGCATTACCAAGGCAATAACGGTGCGCTCTGACCATCGCCGAACGTTGAGAATTTTCGGTAGAAGACTAGGATTTTTCAAGAATTCACGAAGCCATTGTCTGCGACGATTTTTTGCGACATAACCATCAGTCATGATGGTTTGTAGAAGCCCCATGGCATTGCTTCCCTTGCCGTATCGCACTGGTTCGACATGGGTGTTCTCATCAGGGAAAAAAGATGAAGTGATTGCAGCTCCGCGACTAAAGTCAATATCTCTTGTCTGCATCAAAGCGCCAGTAAGTGCTTCGCTATTTGTTCGAGATAAATCGCCCAATCGGTCTGATACTTTTGGTAGTGCGCCATCACTTTTCATCCGGTGCATTAATTTTTGAGTGTTATACGTTCCACCCGCGATAATCAGATCATCGGCGTAGAAAATTTCTTCTCTTCGTCCTGACCAGCTATGACTTTTCGTTGCAATAATTTTCCATCGTCCATCAGGCAATTGGTCAAAACGAGTTGCCGTCGTCATGGGAAATACTTCAGCGCCAGATAATTCTGCAAGCCCAAGGTAATTCTTTGGCAAAGTATTTTTTGCATTAAAGCGACAACCACTCATGCATGCACCGCACTGAGTACAGCCAGTACGAGATGGCCCTTTTCCGCCAAAGAATGGATCCGCACTCTCTATTCCTTCGCCTTCGCCAAAAAAAACACCAAGAGGAGCAAGTTTGAATGTATGCCCGACTCCCATTTCCTCGGCAACTTCTTTCATCGCCTTATCACTTGGTGAAAAGAATGGATTTTCGATTACGCCCAACATCCTTCGCGCTTGGTCATACCACGGCAAAAGTTCAGATTTCCAATCCGTAATGTTGCACCATTGCTTATCCAAAAAATACTTATCAGAAGGCTGGTACAAAGTATTTGCATAGACAAGTGACCCACCGCCAACGCCTGCACCAGCAAGAATGAGTACATCGGGTAACGCATGAATACGCTGGATTCCATAGAGTCCAAGTTTTGGCGCAAAAAGAAACTTACGTAATCGCCACGAAGTTTTCGGAAAATCTTTATCTTCAAAGCGCTTTCCGGCTTCTAGGATTCCTACTGTGTAGCCTTTTTCTCGCAACCGTAGCGCCGCAACTGATCCGCCAAAGCCCGAACCGATGACGAGGACATTAAAGTCTCTAGCCATCTTCGTTGGCTCCATTTCTATTACTGAAACTCTGACTTTAGTGGGAAGATTCTCACCTGCCAATAAGGGCACGTCCTTGTAGCTCAGTGGATAGAGCAACCGCCTCCTAAGCGGTAGGTCGCCGGTCCGACTCCGGCCAAGGACACATTGAGTGAGATGAAAATGGACTCAGGTTTTTATTTTCTAACAAATGTACGTATTAATGAGTGAGAGTAAATTTCTTTAACTTCTCAGGTGCCCACCAGTTACGTTCCCCAAAAAGGCGCATCAACGCAGGGACCAAGAGCGCACGAACAAGGGTTGCATCGAGCATTACAGCCAGTGCCACACCAAAGCCGAGCATCTTGATTGATGTGACTCCACTCGTAATGAAAGAAGCAAAAACAACTGCAAGCAACAGCGCAGCTGCAGTAATGATGCGAGCAGATCTTTGCAAGCCTTTTGCTACCGATTCGATATTGGATTTTCCTGATAGATGTTCTTCGCGAATACGAGAGAGCAAGAACAGTTCGTAGTCCATGGACAGTCCAAATACGACTACTGCCACAAGGATGACCGATCCGGTATCTAAAGTTCCCGTGACAGTAAAATCCCCAACAAGCCACTTGAGGTGACCATCGATAAAAATCCACGTAATCGCGCCTAAAGTTGAAATAAGTGAGAGAACATTGAGCAGTACAGCTTTAATTGGCAAAATAATTGATCCAGTGAATACAAATAAAAGAAGGAGCACAGTCAGGGCAATCCAACCGAGTGCCCACGGCAATGATCGCGAAATTCCATCTTGTGAGTCGGTGAAGTCGGCAGCTGCTCCACCAATGAGGGTGCCGGATGGAGAATTAATGGCGCGAATTTCATGGATAATTTTCTGTGAACCAATTGTTCGTGCCCCGATGGTAGGAATTACTTGTATTCGCACATCGCTTCCAAAATATTCAAGTGCGCCAACACGAGAAATATTTTCTACGCCTTTAACTTTGCTTAGGTAAGAATTAATTTGAACCTCTTGACCCTTCCCATTAGGAATGACAACTTCGATTGGACTGCCCTCTAGTCCGCCAAAACGACTGTCGATCAATGCGGCAGCTGTTGCTGCAGGATTTGATGCAGGGAGCACGCGTGAATCAATTTGAGCAAATCCAATATTTGTTACTGGAGCTGCAAGAATTCCAAGAACAAGCAGACAACCGATAACTACAGGAATTGGTCTATTCATCACGTTGCGCGCAGTATGAGCCCAGCGACCATCTTCTTTAGGAATAATTCCTTGCTTTCTCACAACACCTTTATCAATTTTGTTACCGAGAAGTGCCAGAAGTGCAGGAAGTGGAATCAGAGCACTAAGTACGGCAATTGAGATAACTGAGACACCTGCAATTCCGAAGGATTTAAGAAAATTTAGTGGGAAAAAGAGAAGCGAGGCAAGTGTGACAAAAACTGTTAGCCCAGAATAAAAAACAGTTTTTCCAGCAGTCGCAACTGTTGCGATAACTGAATCCTCAACGCTTTTTCCCGCATGGAGTTCTTCACGGAATCGATTAACCATAAGAAGTGCATAATCGATACCAAGACCTAGGCCTAAGCCGGTAATCAAGTTGAGTGCAAACACGCTGATGTCTAAGAAAAATGTACAAAGATAAATAATGAAGAAAGCTCCAAGGATTGCGCTAACTCCTACCACTAGTGGCATGGCAGATGCGATTAAGGCTCCAAATACGAATGCGAGTAGAAAAAATGTCAGTGGAATTGCAATTGACTCAGCTAGAGCAAGATCTTTTGTGATCTTGCTATTGATTGCATGGGTAATAACCCCTGCCCCAGAAGCGTAAACATGAATTGTGCCTCGGTCGCCATCGAATTTCTCTTGAAGGACTCCGCCCAATTTCCCCAACGAATTCCAATCAATGGCTGCGTAGTCTGAGTAGACAAAAAGAAATCCAGCTTTGGAGTCAGTGGATTTCATGCTTGGTGCGCCACCAGTGCTCCAGTATGAAAGAGTTTTAGAAACATGTTCGGTCTTTCCAATTTCTGCTTCTACTGCAGTTGCCGCAGCTGTCGCACTTGTGACGTCACCGTTTTTAGATTCGATGACAAAGACTGCAACTGGTTCTTGCACCTTAAATTTGTCAGTGAGATATGTGGCTGCCTTGGCTGACTCGCTTCCCATATCTGAATATCCACCGCTGTCGAGTTTCCCAAATGCCAGTGAACCGATTCCACCAGCGGTGAGAATCCCAATCACAAACAGAATGAGAACACTCTTGCGCCTACGAACAATAAAACGACCTAGATTCTCAAACATGCTTAATTTGCTCCCAAAGTTCTTATGTACGGTGATTGGAGGTAGGCTTGCAGTCTTAATTGTAGATGGGTAGAAAAATGACCGAAATTTTTCCTAAAGTGACTTCTGATGAAATTGATCACGAACGCCCTCAAGAGGATTCTCAACGAGATCAGGAAATTCAAGCTGACAAACCGCCTCATCACGAATAGTTAGCGGTCGAAATCTATTCAGATTTAGGAGCAGGTGTGGGGGCTGCCGGCGCCGCAGGAGCTGCAGGTAAGGATGGACTTTTTGCGGAATCAGTTTTGTAGAAGCCAGATCCTTTAAAAACGACCCCGACTGCTGAATACACCTTGCGAATTTCACCCTTGCATTGAGGGCATGTGGTTAGGGAATCTTCAGAGAACGCCTGAAATGCTTCAAATTCGTGACCACAGACCGTGCAGGCGTATTGGTAGGTAGGCACGTCGGGCTCCTTTACGTACAAAATGTGATGAAACGTGATCAACGACCACGCGCGTAGGACTAGAGATAAAGTCTAAAGAAGTGAGACGATAGATGCGAATTGGAGCCTAAGGAGAAACGTGAAATTCCAACGTAGCGCAGTGATTGTGGGTATTTCCCTCATAGGGATGATGTTCATGGCTGGAGCATCTGCGAATTCACTAATAGCAACGAGTCCGCTTGCGGACTCAACTGTCTCAAGCTCTCCTAGTGCCGTAACAATCTCAACGGAAGCACCATTGATCGATATGGGCAATTCAATCGTGGTAACAGACCCACGTGGTTTGCGTGTTGATGATGGAACACTTGCAATCGATGGCGCAAATGCAGTTGTTGGATTAAAGCCACTGACTGTAGGCGGCGCCTATACGGTGACGTACACATTGCTGACTGAAAACGATATTCCACTTGAAGGTTCATTTATATTTAATTTCTCTGCCCCCACAGTTATCACGACTCCAAGTGCAACACCTGTTATCACCACCTCTCAGACTCCAACGCCAGGGAAAACAAATAATGGAAGTTGGGGTACAAGTGCATTTGTAATTGGAATGCTTGTTCTTGCATTTGCCGTCCTCATCGGACTTTCTCTGTATGCGAGAAAGATTTTCAAAGGTAGATGATTGCTGCATTAACGACTTTTTCTAAATTCATCAGTATTACTGGAAGCTTTGCGACTGTAGGTTCGTTACTCACCTTGAGTTTTCTAGTTTTAGATGTTGAAGGAACCTTAAGCACCTCCTCACTCAAGTTAAAGAGAGCAGTTCAATTATCAGCAGGGCTCTGGTTTTTAGCCAGTATCACTAATATTTTACTGACTCTAGCAAATATCTTGGGTCAGTCTTTCAGTGACGTTTTAGATCTCACAGTGATTAAATCTTTTATCTTTCAAATTACTCTCGGACAGTACTTATTTTTCCAGACTATCGTTGCGTTCATTATTCTTATCACGATAGGAAGTGTGAAAAAGACTGGGATTGTTGCTCTGCTTTTCTTGCTTTCACTTCTTGGGGTGATTGCTCCGATTTTTCAGAGTCATTCAGCGTCGAGTGGATCGCATGCTTTGGCTATCGGTTCTCTAGTGGTCCATGTATTAGCACTCACACTCTGGGTTGGTGGGCTTATAGCCCTTGGCTTGTTTCAACCAGAGGATCGAGCTTTTGTATATCCCCGTTTTAGCGTGCTCGCATTGTGGGCCGTTTTAGCAGTCGTAATGAGTGGGTCAATAAATGCTTGGGCACGACTGGATTTTGCAAGTGCATGGAAAACTACATATGCATTTGTGGTTATTTCCAAAATAATCCTTACGATAGTTTTGATTGGCATCGGATATGTAAATAGGAAGAAATTATTAAAAAGCGCGGGGGATGCGATTGCGTGGCCAGCATTTTTACAGTTAGTTACATTTGAAGTTATTTTAATGATTATTACTCTTGCTCTCGGAGCCTGGCTTTCATCTAATCAACCACCTTTGCGAGGCGCTGAGCCTGCATTTAATGCAGCGTTATCAGTAGCCGGAATATCGATGCCAGATGCACCAACAATTTCACGAGTATTTCTTGCCTATGATGCCGACGTTTTTGTCATCGGGGCGCTAATTTTTGCTGTGGCGCTGTATGTAAAAGGCGTGAGTGTTCTAAAAGCCCGAGGTGATTCTTGGCCGATCGGGCGAACGATTTCATTTGCTCTGGGAATTGCGACTATCGATTTTGCAACAAGCGGTGGACTCGGGGTGTATGCACATTTCTCGTTTTCATATCACATGGTTGCGCATATGGTCCTTGGAATGATTGCCCCGATTGGAATAGTTCTGGGCGCTCCCATAACGCTGGCACTTCGCACTTTGCCACAGGGGCGCACCTCAACGGAACGAGGAATTAGAGGATTGCTTATTGCTGCGCTTCATTCTCGATATGCAAGAGTGTTAACAAATCCAATCGTCGCACTTGCCATCTTTGATGGATCTCTTTTCGTTCTTTACTTCACATCACTATTCGGTGGAATGATGCAAAGTCATCAGGGCCATCTTTTTATGAATATTCACTTTATTTTGGCTGGTATATTATTTTTCCACGTCATTGTGGGAGTGGACCCTAATCCGAGAAAAGTCCCACACATTGTTCGTATAGTTATTTTATTTGCTGCGATGAGCATTCACGCATTTTTTTCCATCGCTCTCATGTCTACCGGAACTCTTATCGATCAAGGCTACTTCGCCTCTCTCCAACGTCCTTGGGCGCTGGACCTGCTTGCCGATCAGCATGCAGGCGGTGCAATCGGATGGGGTATGGGTGAATTACCAATTCTTATTGCACTTGTTGCGACGTTTATTCAGTGGGTACGAGATGATTCGCATGAAACCAAGCGAATCGATAGAAATATAGAAAGAATGGCAGCCCTAGGACAGCCCGATGATCTAGCCCAGTACAACGTGTATCTCTCGGAATTAGCTGCCAAGGATCGAAAGGTGGAGAAGTAATGGAATCACTATTTTCCTTACCATCGGAATATAAAGAATTGCGAGCGAGCGTTCGCGCACTTGTTAAAAATGAAATTACTCCACATGCAGCAGCCGTTGATGAAGAACATCGATTTCCCCAAGAGGCAGCCGATGCACTTCGTAAAGCAGGACTTTACGCCGCACATGTACCCACTGAATTTGGTGGTGATGGAGCAGATGCTCTAGCCGTTGTCCTTATTATTGAAGAGATTGCTCGCGGTTGTGGGTCATCATCGCTCATTCCAGCCGTGAATAAATTAGGTTCACTGCCCCTAATTCTCGGTGGGAACAATGATCAGAAGAAGAGATGGCTTACCCCTCTAGTTCAAGGAAAAGGATTCTCTTATTGTCTTTCGGAATCCGAAGCAGGATCTGATGCTGCCGCTTTGCGCACCAAGGCGGTACGTGAAGGTGATGCTTGGATTATTAACGGAAGTAAAAAATGGATTTCAAATGCCGGGGTTTCGGAGTTTTACACTGTCATTGCGCAAACGGATCCCGAGAAGGGCTCCAAGGGAATAACCGCATTTATAGTTGAGAAAAGTGATCCTGGAGTTTCTTTCGGCGCACCTGAGAAAAAAATGGGCTTTAGAGGTTCGCCGACGAGAGAAGTTTATTTTGATAATGTGACAATTTCCGATGATCGACGGATTAGCGAAGTTGGTGCAGGCTTTGCACTCGCAATGGACACCCTTGATCACACACGCATCACGATTGCTGCCCAAGCGTTAGGTTTGGCCCAAGGCGCACTTGACGTAGCAACAATCTATTCTCATGAACGCAAACAATTTGGAAAAGAGATATTTGATTTCCAAGCAATTCAATTTATGTTGGCCGATATGGCGATGAAAATTGAGGCGGCTCGCCAACTTACTTATGCTGCTGCTGTCAAAAGTGAAAATGGCGAGAAAGATTTGAAATTCTTTTCAGCAGCTAGCAAGTGTTTTGCAAGTGATATCGCAATGGAAGTTACGCAAGATGCGATTCAAGTTCTCGGTGGATATGGGTATGTCTCTGATTATCCAGTGGAGCGAATGATGCGCGACGCCAAATTAACTCAAATCTATGAAGGAACAAACCAGGTTCAAAGAATCGTTATGGCTCGAAATTTACCTAACGCTTAAATCGAACAATTAAATCGGGAGTAGCAGCCGCATCAAGAGCAATGTCATGAGGCTCTCTCGGTAAAATTTCACTGATGAGTTCACCTGGATGGACAATTCCAATTTTCCAGCCGGGCAGAAGCGGAAGTGCTTTATCGTAGAAACCACCGCCTTGTCCGATGCGATATCCATCGGTGTCTATTCGCAATGCAGGAACAATTACTACGTCAACATCTGATGTATCAGTCACTACTTCACCTGTAGGTTCTAAAATATTCTTATTCTCTTGAAGCAGTTTTTCATTGCCATCCCACACAATCCAATCAATATTTCCACCATTTACCCTCGGTAGTAGCAATTTCTTGCCAGCAGCGATGAGAGACTTATTTAATTCATAAGTGCTCGGTTCATTTCCATATGAGAAATAACTAGTGAGAACCTTTGCGTCCAAGATTTCAGGAGTTGAAAGAAGATTTGAATACGACGAAGAAATATAAAGTCCCGCCCTTTCAAGACGGAATTTCTTGCGCAACTCTAACTTTTCTTCCATTTCTTCCATGCAAATCCCCTAGATGTGAACAGTTAACAAGTATTGTGTGATTATGTTAGAGCACACAAGAGTTGATGAATTTCTCTCATCACTGCTTGCAATTTGCGAGCCCCTCGATGCTTTCGATATGCCCCTATTGGATGCACACGGTGCAACCCTCGCACAAGATGTCTACGCCGGAGAGAGGCTTGTGCTTCGAGAGGGTACCCGTATTCGATCGACTCAAATTGGCCTCGCAGCATCTATTGGACTTGTGAACCTGCCAACCCGTCCACATCCTCGCGTCGTGATTATTTCGGCAGGACCCGATCTGGTTGAGCCGGGCAAAGAATTGGTGGGCGAGGAAGAATTTGAGACCAATTCTTGGCTTCTAACAACTGCAGTTCGAGAAGTAGGCGCTGTTGGATTTCGAGTGCATTCGATACCTGAAAATGAAGATCAGTTGAGAAAAGTTATTGAAGATCAATTAGTTAGAGCTGATCTAATCGTAATTAGCGGTGAGCGACATGATGATTCCTTTGCGCTCATCACTCGAACACTTGAATCCATCGGCGAAATTACGACAATCAATCTCGGTATTGAAGGTAGCGGACTTCACAACTTTGGTTTAATCGGTCCCGACTTCACCCCTGTTGTGACATTACCTGGAGATCCAATCAGTGCCTACATTTCTTTTGAGCTTTTTGTTAGGCCAATGATTAGGACAATGATTGGGGCGATGGATATTCACCGATCATCAATTAAAGCTTCCCTTGAGAAGGCAATCACGACAAAACCCGGTGAACGTTCGTATCTACGGGCGCGACTTTCTGATGACCGTAAGTCGGTAAAGGCGTTGATGTCTCAAGATGAACTCTCCACTCTCTCTGATGCCAATTCTCTCATTGCCATATCTGAAAAAGATGAGAATATTTCTGCAGGCACACTCGTTAATGTGGTCATACTTGAGCGCAGAGAAATTTAATTTCTCACCGTGAGTACGTGGCCTGTGATTTTAAGATCCGATGAAATAACTCTTGCCCCCTTGCGTTTACGTGATCGTAAGAAGTGGTTTGAAGTTCGGGCACATAACAGAGCATGGCTAGCCCCTTGGGAGGCAACCTTGCCGCGAATTCCAAGTAATAGCGGGCAAGAGGAATCCCCATTGCCTAGTTATTTCGAAATGATCAGGGTGCTCAATCGAGAAGGCCGAGAAGGAAGGTCAATTTCCCTAGTGATGTGGCATGGTGATCAACTCATTGGCCAAATAACCATGGGAGGAATCATTTACGGTGCGCTTCGCGGCGCTCACATCGGCTATTGGATTGATCAAAGATATGCAGGACGTGGTTTTACAACTCAAGCAGTGAAATTGATAACTGCCTATGGATTTTCGCACCTCTCACTTCATCGCCTTGAAATAAACTTGCGGCCAGAAAATGAAGCTTCGCGCAAGGTTGCGCAAAAAGCGGGGTACCACCTTGAGGGTGAAAAGCCGCGATATTTGCATATTGACGGAATCTGGCGAGACCACATTTGTTTTGTTAAAGAAAATCCAGCCGTCATTTAATTTGCAAAATACGGGCGTAAATACACGATAGCGCCAGCTTCCCCGTCTATCTTTGACCATCATGGCATCGGGTTTAATTTACATAGCAATCGCAGGAATGTGGGTTGCCTATTTTCTGCCACGGTGGGTTCATGACCGAAATGAATTCTCTGGAAAGTCAATTGAAAGATATAAAAGCGCCTTACGTGTTGTCGCAAATGGAACTCCTGGTGGATCATCTGGCACTGGTGTAATCCATACTGATTTAGATCACGAAGCAAAAGTAGCTCAGAGTCTCATGCAACGAAGAATTGTTTTCTTTATTCTTATTACTTCTCTACTCACAACTCTCATTGGTGGTGCGATGAACTCAATCAGAATAATATTTAGTCTCATACCTGCGACCGGAATTATTATGTATGTGGCACATGTGCGTCGAAAGATTAACTCGCAAAAAATTCACACGCGACGGATTAATCAATTACACAGAGATGTTGCTGGTGTTTCTTCAACAAACCTTTCCGAAATTCTTACAACCAAGTCACAAACCACAAAAGATCACTGGATTCCACTCTCGGAGCGCGAACTCACTGGTGTTGTGATTTTGCCAAGAGGGACAGCAAATCAACGTAACCTTTGGCAACCAAATGACATTCCGGTGCCAACCTATGTCAATGCGCCAAAAGCTGTTGTCGCAAAACGCACGATAGATCTGACTCACCCTGGACAGTGGAGCGATGAACAAGAGCGCCTTGCGCGAGAGGCTCTCACCGCTGCAAGTCCATCACGTGATGAAGTCTTTGATCAACAACTAGCCGAGGAAGCAGTAAAGCGATTAGATCACTTGAGAGCTTCTAACCAGTAATTAGATCCAAGAAGGAAACCACATGCGCTTGAGCCAGGCGTTGTAAGTAATGACATCTCCTGTGAAAATCGGGTAGAAATATAGAAAATTAATAAAGATAACAGCGAGAATTCCTAGGACAAATAAGTGTGCAAGGAACCTATTCTTGGCTCTATCTATAAATTCTCGGGCACAATACACAATTGCCAAAATTAGGAATGGCTCGAAAACTATTGCATAAAAAGTAAACATAGTTCGTTTTTGGAAAAGAAACCAAGGGAAATATCCTGCCGCAATACCGTAAATAATGAAACTGAGATTTTTATCAACACGACGATGAAATAACTGATAACTCCACATTCCGATTAAAACAATAAGAGCAAGAGTTGCAATCCACCAAAGAATTGGAGTTCCAAGAGCAATTACTTCTTGTGCGCAATTTTTAGCGCCACAGCCCTTGGGAGAATCGTAGAAAAAAGATGTAGGTCGTCCCATAATCAGCCAACTCCAAGGATTGGATTGATATGGATGAGACTGCGACAAATTTACATGGAAATTTAAAATTTCTGCGTGATAATGCCATAGTGATGTAAAGGGATTTGATGACCAATGACGATCCCATCCTCGACTACTGGAAAACCACCCAATCCATGAAGATATGTAGACACAAATAGGGAGTAATCCAAATTGTGCGAAAGTTTTCAATGTGGGTTTGATAAGTGCTTTTCCTGAATGTTCAGTGAAAACTCGATACAAAGCAACAATTGCAAAGAGTGCTAGGAAATAAATCGCACTCCATTTTGTTGCTAATGAGAGTCCAAAAAATATTCCAGACGCCCAGTATTTTTTTCGAAACCAGAGATATGTTGCACAAAGAATAAATAGAGTGAGAAAAAGATCCAATAATGCTGTGCGTGAATGCACAAGTAGGAGTCCATCAAATGAAGCCAGGGCAGCAGCTAGCGCTGTAAGAAAAGGAGAGTAGAAAATGACATGTGCAATGCGAGAAATCAGAAGGATAATCAAAGTTCCGGCAAGCGCTACTGCAATTCGCCACCCAAACTCATTATTGCCAAATAGCTTGATGCCAAGGGCAATGCACCACTTTCCAAGTGGAGGGTGCACTATGAATTCGGGTGCGTTACCAGTTACTTCAACGCCGTACTTTAGGAAGTCTCGCGCACCATCGACGTAATAAACCTCATCGAAAACGAAACCTTTTGGGGTGCCAAGATTTATCACGCGGATAAGAAATGATGCGATCGCTAGGAGTACCGGAACAAGTGCAGCAATCATTGCGCCAGCGTATTAGACCATTGAGCCAAAAATACTGAGATAATGGCGCCATGCCTCTAATACTTGCAGCTACCCCGCTGGGCAATCCAAAAGATGCCTCTGTGCGCCTCGTCGAGGCGATAGTGAACGCTGACGTGATTGCGGCGGAAGATTCGCGGCGCTTTCACCGCCTCGCTTCGGATCTTGGCGCTGTTTTTACCGCAAGAGTGATATCTTTTTTTGAAGGGAACGAAGAGTCTCGTACTATTGAAATTCTCGAACTACTCCGATCCGGTTCGACAGTTTTGGTTGTAACTGATGCGGGAATGCCATCGATTAGCGATCCTGGATTTCGCCTCACTCGTGACGCAGTGGCAGAAAAAATATCTGTCACGGTAGTACCTGGCCCAAGCGCCGTAACAATGGCTATCACTTTGTCAGGACTTCCGACGGATCGCTTCTCATTCGATGGATTCCCTCCGCGGACCAGTGGTGCCCGCATGAAATTCTTTGAATCTCTCAAACACGAAGAACGCACGATGGTTTTCTTTGAAGCGCCACATCGTTTACCGGAATCACTAGAGGATGCACTTCGTTCGTTTGGTCCTGATCGACGTGGCGCAATTTGTAGAGAAATGACAAAGCAGTATGAGGAGACGATTCGAGGAACCGTTCAAGAGTTACATTCTTGGGCTCTGACTCATGAGGTATTGGGAGAAATCACACTTGTAATCGAAGGCGCTCTAGAAGGCTCGTTGATATTTACTTCAGATGCGATGGTGGCACGTGTACGCGAATTTGAAGCCGCTGGGATGGATCGAAAAGAAGCTATTGCCGCTGTGACCGAAGAATTTTCTGTGCCTAAGCGAATCGTTTATGCAGCCGTTGTGGATGCTAATAAGATAGCGAAATGAGCACAACGCAGAAGGCTTTCTATCTCACCACGCCTATTTACTACGTCAATGATGCTCCGCATATCGGCCATGCCTACACAACAGTGGCTGGCGATGTACTCACTCGTTGGCATCGCCAACGTGGAGAATCAGTATGGTTTTTAACTGGTACTGATGAGCATGGGCAAAAGGTTATGCGCACCGCGCACGACAACGGGGTTGCTCCTCAAGAGTGGGTTGATCGACTTGTTGCAAATGCATGGAAACCCAACTGGGCTGCTCTTAATATTGCTAACGATGATTTCATCCGGACCACGGAAGTTCGACACACAGAACGTGTTCAAAAATTTTTGCAAGGACTTAAAGATGATGGATTTATTTATTCTGGAAAATATCAAGGGCCATACTGTGTTGGCTGCGAAGAATTTAAATTACCAGGTGATCTCATTGATGCTGATGGTGAGAAACTCTGCCCGATACATAGCAAGCCAGTTGAACTAGTCGATGAAGAGAATTGGTTTTTTAAACTCTCAGCATTTGTAGAACCTCTCTTAGAACATTATCGAAATAATCCCGAGGCATGTCAGCCAGAAAGTGCTCGCAACGAGGTGGTTTCATTTCTAGAGGGTGGTGTTTCAGACCTTTCCATTTCTCGTTCAACTTTCGATTGGGGAATTCCTGTTCCGTGGGATACGAAACAGGTTGTCTACGTTTGGTTTGACGCCCTTCTCAATTATGCGACTGCTGTTGGTCTCACTGATGATCCTGATTCTCCAGGTGGAAAGAAATTTGCAGCAACATGGCCAGCAGATGTTCACCTTGTAGGGAAAGATATTTTGCGCTTCCACGCAGTGATCTGGCCTGCAATGCTCATGGCTGCGGGACTGGCTGTACCTAAGAAAGTTTTTGCACATGGATGGCTACTTGTTGGTGGCGAAAAAATGAGTAAGAGCAAACTGACAGGCATTGCCCCTAGTGACATTACTGATCATTTTGGCGTAGATGCCTTTCGATATTATTTCCTTCGAGCCATTCCATTTGGAAGCGACGGCTCTTTTTCATGGGAAGACATGCATGCAAGATATACATCCGAACTAGCTAATGACTTTGGAAATTTAGCTTCCCGACTTTCGGCGATGGTGGAGAAGTATTGCGCAGGGGTTTTGCCAGCAGTTGCACGCGATGCTGACCTTGAGTCCGCTCTTTCGACTGCAACAGCGAAAGCAGATTCTGCCATTTGCGAATTGGATTTTCAAGGCGGCATTAACGCTGTGATGGATTTTTGTAAGCGAGTTAATGGATATGTAACGGAAAAAGAACCGTGGATTCTCGCAAAAGATCCCAAGAATCAACAACAGTTGGAAGATGTTCTCTACAACACGGCTGAATCTTTACGAGCTCTCGCTGTTTTGCTTAACTCAGTTATGCCGGCAACGTGTGAAATTTTATGGCAAAGCCTTGGCGCACAGGATGTCTTAGGTGACCTCAATTCTCAAAAAATAGGAAATGTTGCAACATGGGGGCAACTTCCAGTCGGGGCAAAAATTACAAAAACTGCAGTTCTTTTTCCGCGACTTGAATTAGCTGAGTAGCAATTCGTGGCTGATCGACACAATCGCGATATTGATCGCCAGGAGGCTCCTTTACCCGAAGCTCTTCCATTCCCGACAGTTGATGCGCATGCACACTTAGAGATTGTGACTAACGATGCACCAGATTCGGATGCAGTCAAGAGAGTTTTAGATGATGCGCAGTCTGTTGGAGTCAATCGAGTAATACAGGTTGGTTATTCTGCCGAGCAATCCAAATGGTGTGTGGATGCCGCCGAACATTGGCAAGGAAGAGTTTTGGCAGCAGTTGCCCTGCATCCCAATGAAGCACCAGTCGTCGAAGATTTGAGCGCGGATTTAGCTATCATCGAATCTCTTGCCCAACATCCCCGAGTGCGCGCAATCGGTGAAACGGGGTTGGATTATTTCCGCACACCACCCGAGCTTCGTGCCAGGCAACAAGAATCTTTTAAGTGGCATATCGATCTTGCAAAGCGCACCAACAAAGCACTTGTCATTCATGATCGAGATTCACACGACGACGTACTTTCCATTTTGCTTGAAGTAGGGGCACCGGAAAAGACTGTATTCCATTGTTTTTCAGGTGATGTCGAAATGGCTAAAACGTGTATTGAGCGCGGATACATTTTGTCCTTTGCGGGAACTTTGACATTTAAAAACGCTCCAGAATTGCGCGAAGCTCTCAAACTTGTTCCGCATGATCAATTACTCGTAGAAACAGATTCACCTTTTCTAGCTCCAAGTCCTCATAGAGGTTCACTGAACACTCCAGCACAAATTGCCACGATTGTCCGAGCAATGGCAATCGAGCGAAATGAAGATCTCGGTGAATTAGCTCTAGCTCTTGGAGCGAATGCTGAAAGAATTTTTGGGTCCTTCGAATGAGTCTTCTCGGCGCAGCAGAAATCCGCGCTCTTGCACTTGAGTTAGATCTCAAGCCAGCAAAATCCTTGGGCCAAAATTTTGTAATTGACGCAAATGTATGCAGAAAAATTGTTCGTACTGCTGGAGTAACTCCTTCAGATATTGCACTTGAAATTGGTCCAGGACTTGGTTCTTTAACTTTGGCTCTCCTCGAAGATGCACGAGAAGTAATTGCCGTCGAGATTGACAACAGGCTCGCTGAACTTTTACCAATAACAGTTGCACGCCATAGCGAAAAGTCTGAAAGTTTTACTGTCATCAACCAAGATGCATTAACTCTTGTATCTCTACCGAAAGAGCCCACGGTGTTGGTGGCAAATTTGCCGTACAACATTTCCGTACCAGTGCTTCTGCATATGTTGGAAATTTTCCCCAGTTTGAATTCAGGCGTTGTCATGGTTCAAGCAGAAGTGGCAGATAGATTGAGCGCCAAACCTGGCACGAAGGAATATGGCATCCCATCCCTAAAAGCTGCTTGGTGGGCTTCTTTATCTAGTGCTGGAACAGTCTCACGTTCGATTTTTTGGCCAATCCCAGGAGTCGATTCCAAACTTGTTGCTTTTAAAAGGGGTCCACAACCAGGTGATGAAGCTCTTCGACGTAAAGTATTTTCACTCATCGATACAGCTTTTGCGCAAAGAAGAAAGATGCTCCGCTCTGCTCTTTCAGGAGTCTATGGAAGTTCGGCGCTTGCCGAAGCGCACCTATCGAAAGCTGGAATTGATCCGACACTTCGTGGTGAATCTCTGCTCATTGAAGATTTTTGTGCGATTGCCAGAATAGAGTCATAACGTGCCAATACATACCGTCACCGTTCGTGTACCAGCAAAGGTTAATTTGCAACTATCAGTGGGTCCTCGTGGCAACGATGGCTATCATCAACTTGTTACTGTTTTTCAAGCGATTTCAATTTTCGATGAAGTGACACTGACTAAAAGCACCGATGGTTCGGGTACGACAATTTCAATTTCTGGAGATCAACGCCACGGTGTACCTGCCGATGAAACCAATCTTGCAATGCAAGCCGCTGAAATACTTTCAAAAAAATATGACTTTAATATTGATGCTCACATGGAAATTAAGAAATCAATTCCTGTTGCCGGAGGTATGGCTGGTGGAAGCGCGGACGCCGCGGCTGCAATTATGGCAATTGATTATTTATATTCGTTGAACATGACTCGAGATCAGATGATTGAAGTTGCCGCAGAGTTAGGCAGCGATGTGCCATTTATGCTCAATGGAGGCACTGCTATTGGTCAAGGTCATGGAGATCAACTGACATCGGCCCTCTCGCGCGGCACCTACCATTGGGTTTTAGCGCTTTCCAGCCTTGGATTATCGACTCCAGCGGTCTATGGCGAATGCGATCGATTACGGGCGGGTTCTGAAATTTCTGAACCACAAATCAGCGATTCTCTTATGCAAGCACTTCTCAGCGCTGATTCTAAAAACGTTGGAAAATTATTGGTCAATGATTTACAACCTGCAGCTTGTTCATTACGTCCAGCATTGCGACTGATCCTAGATGTTGGCCAGGAGTATGGAGCTCTTGGAGCGATTGTTTCTGGATCCGGTCCAACGGTTGCGTTCTTAGTTGCTGATGAAGATCAGGGTCTTGATCTAGCTGTTGCCCTGACTTCAAGTGGAGTAGTTGGAAGTGTTGCTCGTGCATATGGCCCGGTTCATGGAGCAAAAATAATTTAATCTTCACTACTTTCAAAATGTGCGGCAAGAATGCTTAGGAGTCGAGAAAGTTCTGCCCGATCTTCCTTATTGAGTGGAGTGAGAAATTCTCGTTCGCGATCAAGTAATTCAGTCAGTGCACTATCAACCGTGCGCATTCCGACAGGGGTTAATGTAACGATGGAACCTCGTCCATCTGTGGGATCTGGCTCGCGAGTAATAAGTTCTAGGTTCTCAAGACGATCTAATCGATTAGTCATGGTTCCACTTGTGACCATCGTTTCCTGCATGAGAGCGCTGGGTGTTAACTGAAAAGGCTCACCAGCTCGGCGAAGCGCGGCCAACACATCAAAACCCCATGTCTCTAGATCTGCGAAGGCATTTCGTCTTTCGATGTCTACGTGGCGAGAGATGCGGGTAATTCGGCTCACAATCGCAAGGGGGGAGAGGTCTAAATCTGGGCGCTGCGCTTTCCACGCGGAGATTAAGCGATCTACTTCATCTGCCATGCGCCTGCCTCCTGCCGTAATGAGCCACTCACGTGAAAAGAACTCTAATGGTCGAAAGTACTCCCTGGGATGAGGGAGAATACGGGTTCCGCCATTGTGTAGTGGCTAGCACATGGGCCTTTGAAGCCCAGGGTCCAGGATCGATACCTGGTGGCGGAGCATGACGCCACCACAAGGCACAGGCAGCTCACTCGACTGCGCCATTGTGCTGGCAGCAGGTGAAGGAACTCGTATGAAATCGAGTACGCCTAAAGTTCTTCACGAAATTGCAGGGAGATCTCTTGTGGGTCATGTACTCGCAGCAGTTGAAGAACTTTCCCCACAAGAGATTCGTGTTGTTGTTGGAGCAGGACGAGAAAGTGTTGAAGCGCACCTTAAAAAAATTGCACCTAAAATAAAAACAGTTCACCAAGAGCACCGTGGTGGAACTGGTCACGCTGTTCAGCTAGCGCTCGCAATCAATCCTCCGAGTGGAACAGTTTTAGTTCTCGCAGGTGATACACCAATGCTCACCGGGCACTCTCTCGCGCAATTAATAGAGCACCATAACAACGGTGGATATGTTGCATCCGTACTAACCGCTGAACATATTGACCCAACGGGTTATGGAAGAATTATTCGAGCAGATGACGAATCTCTTTTACGAATTGTTGAAGAGAGAGATGCAACAGAAATCGAAAAAGAAATCCTTGAAGTAAATTCTGGTGTATACGCATTTAATGGTTCGAAGTTACTCGAAGCAATTGGAAAATTGAAGAATTCAAATTCTCAAGGCGAGCTCTATCTCACTGATGTAATTGAGATTATGCGCAATGATGGTGGGAAAATCGCTGCTGCCCTGATTGATGATTTTGTAGAAACCTTGGGTGTCAATGATCGAGTTCAATTAGCGGAAAGTGCGGCCTACCTTCGAGATCGAATAAATGACGATTTCATGCGTGCGGGAGTATCAATTCTTGATCCAACAACTACCTGGATAGATGCAACATCCATGATTGCTAGTGATGTAACCATTTACCCTGGAAGTTCTATCCTCGGTACAACACGTATTGAAACCGGCGCAGTAATTGGGCCACGGACAACACTTGAATCCTGCGTTGTCTTAGAGGGTGCAACAATTAACGAGTCTCAATGTTTTGAATCCACCATCGGTGCGCATTCCAATGTTGGCCCATATTCGTATTTGCGCAAAGATTCTCTTTTGGGCAATCACACAAAAGTTGGCGCTTTTGTGGAGATGAAAAATTCGACACTGGGAGATGGCTCAAAAGTGCCGCACCTCTCCTATGTGGGAGATGCCACAATCGGCCAAGGCACCAATATCGGGGCCGCAACAATTTTTGTGAATTACGATGGCGTGAATAAGCATCAGACACTTGTTGGCGATGATGTTCGAATCGGTAGCGATTCAATGTTAATCGCGCCAGTAAAAATTGGTGACGGCGCTTACACCGCTGCTGGATCTGTCATCACTGAAGATGTGCCGCCAGGAGCTATGGGTGTTGGCAGAGCGCGTCAACGAAATGTCTTAGGCTGGGTCTTGCGCAAACGTTTGGGTACAAAATCTGCAGAAGCTGCTGCGCGTCATACTGGCGACGAAGTCAACAATAAGAAAGGCTGAGCCCATGAGCGAACTCCGGCTAAAATCCGAAAAGCGGTTACGACTTTTTTCAGGACGAGGTTATCCAGAGTTAGCTGAAGATGTTGCTGCAGAGCTCGGTGTTCCAATCACACCCACATCAGCATATGACTTTGCAAATGGTGAAATTTTTGTTCGTTTCGAAGAAAGCGTTCGTGGCTGTGATGCATTTGTTTTGCAGAGCCATTCAACTCCTGTCAATAAACAAATTATGGAACAACTCATCATGGTAGATGCTCTCAAGCGCGCATCTGCCAAACGCATCACTGTTGTTGCACCGTTTTACGGATACGCACGTCAAGATAAAAAACATCGTGGACGTGAACCAATCTCTGCTCGACTCATGGCCGATCTTTTCAAAACAGCTGGCGCAGATCGTCTGATGGTTGTTGATCTTCACACCTCACAAATTCAAGGATTCTTTGATGGGCCAGTTGATCACCTTTTCGCCCTTCCTATGTTGGCCAATTACGTTGGCTCAAAAGTCGATCGCTCTCGCCTGACAATTGTTTCTCCCGACTCTGGTCGCGTACGCGTTGCTGAGCGCTGGTCAGACTTATTAGGCGGATGCCCTATCGCTTTCATTCACAAGACTCGAGATCCTCGTATTCCTAACGAGTCAATCACGGGGCGTGTTGTAGGTGATGTTGTTGGGCAAACATGCGTCGTTATTGACGACATGATCGATACTGCTGGCACAATCACAAAAGCCGTGGACGCCCTCTTTGAAGGCGGAGCAAAGGAAGTAATTATTGCCGCCACGCATGCCGTGCTCTCTGGGCAAGCCGTTGAACGACTTCGCAATTGCCGTGCGAGTGAAGTTGTCACCACAAATACTTTGCCGATTTCAGAAGATCAGAAGTTCGACAAATTAACAGTTCTCTCTATCGCCCCACTTCTTGGACGAGCAATTCGCGAAGTCTTCGAAGATGGCTCGGTTACTAGCCTCTTTGACGGGCATAGCTAGGCCCGATTTGCCCTGCCTGCGCCTTGGTCTGTACAGTTTGCGACGTTCCGGCGAGGGTTTTTAACTTCCGTTATCGACGGTGCAGGTAGCTACTCCTGCTGGGACTTTTGTGAAATAAGCCGAAAGTTTTACCCAGAAATTTTCATCATAATTAAAAGGAGCACCACATGGCCGAGATCAGCATCAACGCAACCCGTCGTACCGAATTTGGTAAGGGCGCGTCACGTCGTGCACGTCGCGATGGGCTAGTGCCAGCAGTGATCTACGGACATGGTGAAAAGCCTTCACACATCACTCTTCCAGCACGCGAACTCGGCGTTGCTCTCAAGACTTCAAACGTTCTCCTTGACATTGTTGTAGATGGCAAGACGGAGCTCACACTTCCTAAAGCAGTTGTGCGCCATCCCATCCGTTTAACAATTGATCACATTGACCTCGTCATTGTTCGTCGTGGTGAAAAAGTTGTTGTTTCTGTTCCTGTTCATACTTCAGGTGAGCATGACCGCGATGGAATTCTTGAACACGTTAACCACACAATTGATGTTGAAGTTGAAGCAACTGCAATTCCAAGCCACTTTGATCTTGACCTCACTGGTCTTGCTGCTGGCCTATCGCTCTATGCTGCAGATGTAAAACTTCCTGCAGGTAGCGCACTTATTTCAGATCCAAAGATGATTGTTGTACACCTTTCAGAGCGCTCAGTTGCATCAACTGAAGAAGCTGCTCCTGCTGCCGAGGCAGCACCTGCTGCAGAAGCAGAGAAGAAGGAGTCCTAACCGCTAGCCTTGCCTCATGGTGTGGCTTGTAATCGGACTGGGTAATCCAGGGGAACAATATTTCGCTACCCGTCACAACATCGGCCAGATGGTTGTTGATGAATTAGCTTCGCGTCACCGAGTTAAATGGAGTGCGCATAAAGCTCGGTGTGATGTCGCTGCCTTTAAACTCGGCGTTGGAGTGGATGCAGAATCTGTCATTATCGCTAAGTCGAAAAGCTATATGAATGAAACAGGTGGCCCCACTAAGGCGCTTGCCTCCTTCTATAAAGTCCAACCAGATCACATCATTGCAATTCATGATGAGTTAGATATTGCTTTTGCTGCTATTCGATCAAAAATTGCTGGTGGAGATAATGGCCATAATGGTTTGAAATCTTTAACTTCATCCTTTGGGACTGCAGAATATTTCCGCGTACGAATGGGAATAGGTCGACCAATGGGACAACAGGATCCTGGCGATTTTGTGTTGAAAGCTTTTTCATCCGCGGAAAAGAAAGATCTTGCGGAATTTATTGCCCGTGGCGCTGATGTTGTGGAGTCATTGATTTCACAGGGTTTAGAACAAACACAACAAAATTACAACAGTTGAAATCAACCTGTATTTCGAAGTCCTGCAGCCACACCATTAATCGTTAACAAAAGTGCTCTTTGCAACGTTGCATCAACTTCACCTTCATTAGTGCGCACTCGATTGAGAAGATTAATTTGCAGCAAATGCAATGGAGCTAGGTAGGCATCACGTACTTGCAAAGTCCTGGCAAGTATTTGTTGGTCTCCCAAGATGGCGGACTTATTTGTGAGCAAAAGAATTTCAGCGCAGGTAAGTTCAAATTCTTCTGTGATCAAGTCCAAGAAGTGATGCAAATCAGAGGGAACCAGAGCTTGTACGTAACGCTTGGCTAAATCGAGATCTGTTTTTGCGAGTGTCATTTCTACATTGCTAATAAAGGTATGGAAAAAGTGCCATTCCTTTAGCATGTGGGCGAGGACATCGCTCTTGCCAGATTCACGTGCTGCTTTAAGGCCTGTACCAACACCAAACCAACCAGGAACAATTTGACGTGATTGTGTCCAACCGAAGACCCAAGGAATTGCGCGAAGACTATCTAGGCCACCACTTGCATCTGGGCGTCGAGACGGACGCGACCCAAGCATCATTTCTCCGAGTTGTTCGACAGGAGTTGATGCGTAGAAATAGGCAGGTAAGTCAGGTTGATCAATGAGTGATCGGTACCGTTTAAATGAATTTTCACTGACGAGATCCATGCACTCATTCCACAAGGTAAGGTCACCTGGACTCTGGCGTGGGCTTCGGTTGAGGACTGTTGCCTCAAGTGAGGCTGCGAGAGTGAGTTCAACATTTTCACGTGCCAAAGATGGAAGTGCGTACTTATCCGAGATGACTTCACCTTGCTCAGTCATTTTTATTTGGCCATCTACAGATCCCCATGGAAGTGCAACGAGGGCTTCGTAGGTCGGCCCACCACCGCGACCAACAGATCCACCACGACCATGAAAAAGTCGAAGTGTTACTCCATGTTTCATTGCAACATCGCGAAGCCGTCTTTGGGCGCGGTGAATTTCCCACTGGCTTGTCGCGATACCGGCATCCTTATTCGAATCAGAATAGCCCAGCATGACTTCCTGTACGTTTCCTCGCAGTGATACAACTTTTCTATATGTTGGATCTGCGAGAAGAGTTTCAAGGATTTCTCCAGCAGCTTTAAGTTCGGCAACAGTTTCAAGAAGAGGTGCAAATCCGATAATTGCAATATCTTTTGCCACGTCGACAAGTCCTGCTTGTTTTGCTAAAACCACTGAGGCAATCAAATCATCGGAACCTTTAGTCATTGAAACTATGTACGTCTCGATAGCCTCTGGACCAAATCTTTCGATGAGATCATAAATTGCAACAAAAGTATCGAAGGTTCGTTTTCCCGCAGCATCAAGTCGGGTGAGGTCAAGGCGAATATCTGAACCTAATTCGGCGGCAAGAATTGGAAATCTTTCTTGGTGACTCAAATTTTCGTATCCATTGCCCAGCAAAAGAGTGAGTGCGTGATGATGTGCATCTGAATGTTCACGCACATCTAAAGTTGCGTGGGTAAGCCCAAATGCGCTTACTGTACGAATTGTGCGCTCAAGTAGCCCTGTTGCCATAAGTTCGCCACGGTTTGCCAAAAGTGAATCCCGCATCAAAACGAGATCAGCGACAAGTTCTGATGTATTTCTATAGTCACGATGGGCAACATGTGGGCCATTCACAGCATGGCGATTTCGTGTGAAAGCCAGGCGGTGCACAATGGCTGTGGCCTTGAGGCGATACGGCTCTTGGACATTGAGGCGCAAGAATCGTTCTTCGAATTCAGGAATGTATTTCAGATCTTCGTCGATAGAAGCGAGTAGCTCTGCTGAGACTCCTGAAATACGAGTGGACACTGAAAGCATTTGTCGCAAATCATTCATTGCATCAATTGTCACGCGGATGGCGTGACCTACTTGTAAAACCATTGCATCAGTTGTTACTTCAGCTGTGACATTGGGGTTTCCATCACGGTCCCCACCAATCCAACTTCCAAAACTTAAAGGTCTGGCAGTTACAGGCAATTCAATATTGAGCCGTGCCATTTCATTTCGAAAATCATTGAGAACTTCTGGCACGGTCATTCGGAAAAGATCATCCAGGTAGTACAGCGCATTCATAGCTTCATCAAGAGGCTCTGGGCGTCCAACTCTGAGTTCATCGGTCTGCCATAAGAGATCAATAGTCTCTGCTAGCCGTGCATTTTGATTGGGGTCAGTTGATTGATCTAAAAGCGTTGCGACTCTGCCGAGCTTATTTAATATTGAACGTCGAGCAGCTTCCGTAGGGTGGGCAGTAAACACCGGACGCACCATAAGTTCATTGACCCATTGCGCTACGTCTGCAGTTGTAAATTCGTGGCCAGGTATTTGATTTTTTTGAGCTTCTGCAATTTTGTCAACCGCTCGAGATAACCAGGACCCACCTTGTGAACGTGTTTGAGCTAATACTCGAGCGCGGTGCACCTGTTCTGCGACATTGGCTAAATTGAAGTAGGTACTAAAAGCACGAACTAGTTGTACGGATTCGTCAATAGAAATCGATGCCAACAAATCATCGCCATCGCCATCACGAATTGCTTTTCGTACCGCCTCAACCAAATCGAGTAACTCTTTACCTTCTTGGCGAACAAGGGATTGACCAAGCAAATCCCCAAGTTTGCGAACATCAGCACGTAGCCCCGCATCATCGCTGCCAATCGCGCGTGAAGGATCTGTTGTGGGCACTGGCTAATCATGGCAGAGGTCTGAACTGCTCTAGACTTCATTTATTAGCCCCCTTCCTTTGGAAGTTGGGGCCAGATGCGTGTGGAGGGTGTGTGATGCAGGCGATTCTCAAAATTCTCGGCCGCAACGAAGCCCTCATGTCTAGCCTTGAAGAAGGTGCATCAATTGTTGCACCCAGCGCGATGTATTCCTTTTTAACGGCACTTCGGGCGCGCGAACGTCCAGTGTTGCTTGTCTGTGGATCGAGTCGGGTTGCTGAAGATCTCGCAACAGAACTGCGCGAACTTCATAGCGACGTTCTTGAATTTCCGGCATGGGAAACGTTGCCACATGAACGCTTAAGCCCACGAAGTGACACTGTTGCGCGCCGCATAGCAACATTGGTGGAGCTTGAAAAAAAGCGCACATCGCATCCAATTGTTGTAACACCCGTACGAGGACTTATTCATCGAATAATTGGTGATTTAGCTAAAGAGCCACTTTTATACCTTGAAATAGGAAACGAAATTGCACTGGAGAAATTAATTTCACACCTCACTGATCTTGCATACAACCGAACTGACCTAGTTGAACGCCGAGGTGAATTTGCCGTTCGTGGTGGAATTGTTGATTTATTCTTGCCGCTTTCATCCCACCCTATTCGAATCGATTTTTTTGGCGATGAGATTGAGGATGTGAGTTATTTCGAGGTAGCCGATCAGAGAACATTTGCGCCAGTTATTGGATCACTCGCCGTGTATCCATGTCGAGAACTATTACTGACTCAAACAATTAGAGATCGCGCATTATCTCTGATCGACCAATACCCATTGGGAAGAGAAATTCTCGATCGAATTTCTCAAGGCATTACTTCCGAGGGAATGGAATCGCTTATTCCAATTCTGATTGACAAACAAGAAACGATTCTCGATCGAATGCCCAAAAATACCGAAATCATTTTTCTTGATTACGAGCGCATTAAGTCACGAGCGGCAGACTTGCTCGCAACAAATGAAGAATTCCTAGCCGCCTCTTGGTCCAATGCTGCAAGTGGTGGTGCATCCCCAATCCATGATGGTTCTGGCACGTATATGACGTGGGATGAAATTGCCGCTCAAATTTCTAGTCTTAACCTCACATCGCGAAGTTTTAATGCTTTTGGTAGCGACTTAGATGTCGGAACATATTTCGTTGATGCGCATCCCATCGACCCTCTTAGAGGAAATACTGACCGACTCATTGCCGAATTATCAACAGCAATTAGTGCTTCACAAACAATTATTTTTGCAGCTCATGGACATGGAATGGTTGAAAGGTATGCTGGAATTCTCAGAGGCGCTGATCTTCCTGTGCGAACTGTCGAATCCCTTGTCGCCGAACCCACACGAGGTACTGTTAACATCACAACAACGCCTATTGCGCACGGCTTCTCATATCCAGATTGTGAACTCCTGTTTATTACTGAGAGAGACTTATCGGGATCTAAAGGCGCAATTCAAAGTGGCGAAAAACTTCCTTCCAAGCGCAAGGCCACGATTGATCCACTTGAATTAAAAACTGGCGACTTTGTCGTTCACGAACAACATGGAATTGGAAGATATGTTGAGTTAATTCAGCGCACAGTCGCAGGGGTCACGCGCGAATACCTAGTTCTAGAATATGCCTCAGCCAAACGAGGACAACCAGGTGATCGAGTTTTCGTTCCCACCGATTCACTTGAGCTTGTTAGTAAATACATTGGTGGAGAGACTCCCACAATTCACCGCATTGGAAGCGGAGAATGGCAAAAAGCGAAGAGCCGTGCTCGAAAAGCAGTACGGCAAATTGCAGGTGAACTCATCAGGCTCTATGCCGCGCGAACATCTTCACCCGGATATGCCTTTTCGCCTGACACTCCTTGGCAGCGCGAACTCGAGGATGCGTTTTCATATATTGAAACACCTGACCAACTTTCTACCATCGAAGAAGTAAAGCGAGATATGGAACGTCCGTATCCAATGGATCGAATTATTTGCGGCGATGTGGGTTATGGAAAAACTGAAATTGCAATACGCGCAGCTTTCAAAGCTGTCCAAGATGGAAAGCAAGTTGCAGTACTCGTTCCAACGACACTTCTTGTGCAACAGCATTCAAATACATTTGAACAGAGATATTCAGGATTTCCGATAAAGGTCGCGGGGCTCTCTCGATTTAATACAGCAAAAGAGAGCAAAGAAGTCATTACGCATTTGGCTTCAGGAGCCCTGGATATTGTTATTGGTACACATCGATTGCTTTCCAATGATGTGATTTTCAAAGACTTAGGTCTTGTCATAGTTGATGAGGAACAGCGTTTTGGTGTAGAACAGAAAGAATCGCTTAAAAAGCTTCGAACTACTGTGGATGTACTAGCCATGTCTGCGACTCCAATTCCACGCACACTGGAAATGGCCGTGACGGGCATTCGTGAAATGTCGACCATTACAACGCCCCCAGAAGAGCGACATCCAATTTTGACCTATGTAGGCCCAAGTGAAGAAGCACAAATTGCAGCTGCCATTCATCGCGAACTTCTACGCGATGGGCAGATTTTTTATATCCATAATCGTGTGGAATCAATTGATCGTACTGCGGCGAGACTTTCGGAGTTAGTGCCCGAAGCGCGCATTAGGATCGCCCACGGGCAGATGAGTGAAGGGGAACTTGAAGATGTGATTCTTGGTTTTTGGAATCGCGATTTTGATGTGCTTGTCTGTACGACGATTGTGGAAAGCGGACTAGACATTGCGAATGCAAATACCCTGATAGTTGAACGAGCTGATCGATTTGGCCTCTCACAACTTCACCAATTACGTGGTCGCGTTGGCCGTGGTCGCGAACGCGCATATGCATATTTTCTGTATCCAGCTGACCAGCCGTTGTCGGAACTCGCTCATGATCGATTAAAAACTATTGCAGCCAATACCGAACTGGGTGCAGGAATGCGAGTAGCTCTTAAGGATCTTGAGATTCGTGGCGCAGGAAATCTTTTGGGTGGAGAGCAGTCGGGCCACATCGCAGATGTTGGATTTGATTTATACATGCGCATGGTGGGAGAGGCCGTACAAGATTTCAAGAGTGGAATTATTGAGACCGAAGAACCTAATCATGAATGCAAAGTGGAACTTCCAATTAATGCGCACTTGTCACACGATTACGTTCCTGGGGAACGCCTTCGCCTTGATCTCTATCGCCGACTAGCTGATGTTCGTATCGATGATGATGTTGAATCTATTCGCGCAGAATTAGTTGATCGTTTCGGTCCACTCCCAGAAGAAGCACAGGTACTACTTGGCGTTGCGGCGCTGCGAGCACACGCAAAGTCGGCTCAACTTCGCGAAGTTGTTATTCAAGGGAAATTCCTTCGTCTTGCTCCACTTGCACTCCCCGAATCACGCCAACTGCGATTGACTCGGATGTATCCCGGGTCACTCTATAAAGGGGCCACCTCGACTGTTTTAGTTGCAATGCCCAAGAGTGCTTCGTGGAGCCCGTCAGAAAGTGGTCCTGAGATGGTGGATACTTCTCTTCTGGCCTGGGTAACACAGGCCGTGAGCCAACTGGCACCAAATGCGAAAGAGAGTTCATCGTGAAGAAAATAATTGCTCTTACAAGTGTCATCGCAACCCTTTTGTTATCAGGTTGCTCGCAAGTAGGCGCCGCAGCAACAGTTGGTAATACAAAAATTTCACAGGCTACGGTTCAAGCAAGTATCGATTCTATTTTGGCAGAACGTGCAAAGATCGATACATCTCAAATGCAATTGGAGATTGGCGAAGATCTCAATCGTTCGCAACTACGTTTGCACCTTCTTTCACAAATTCTCAATGATGTTTCTAAAAAAGTGAAGATGACTGTTTCAAAAGCTGAAATTGATACACGACGAGCAAGCATTCTGGAGCAAGTTGGCGGAGTCGAGAAACTTCCTACGGCTCTCGTTGGTGCCGGAATTTCTCCTCTGGACTTTGACTTGTACCTCCAGAGCATCATCATCTCTGACAAGTTAAGCCAAGCGTTGACTGCCTCTGGTGTTGCAGAAGCTGACATTGGAACTCAGATTCAAAAACTAGTCGTTGATATGGCAAATGAAGAAAAAGTTGTCGTTAACCCACGTTACGGCGTTTGGGATGCGGTCAATGCAAACATCGTTGCAACTGATGCTGCAGGTTCTGCAGTTACTCCAGCGACCAAGTAATACTCTCGTATGAGCACTTCATACCTCCAACGCCTTGTTGAGGTAATGGATCAGTTGCGCGCACCAGATGGATGTCCCTGGGATGCCGAACAGACCCATGAATCACTCATAAAATATTTACTTGAAGAATCCTACGAATTTATCGACACCGTAGAAAGTAATGATCGAACGGGTATGCAAGAAGAACTCGGCGATCTTCTCTTGCAGGTGTATTTTCATTCTCGAATTGCGCAGGAGCATCCAACCCAGCCTTTTGGGATTGAAGATGTCGCGCAAACAATTACTGAGAAATTAATTAATCGTCACCCGCATGTTTTTGGTGGCACTTCGGTGACTGGCACTGAAGAAGTAGTTGCAAATTGGGAAGAAATAAAAGCGGCAGAGAAGGGCCGGACATCTGCTCTCGATGGCGTTGCACTGTCGCAACCGGCTCTCTCGTTGGTAAATAAACTTCTATACAGGGCCGAAAAATACAAGGTCAATCTTCAGATTCCTACTCAGCCAAACCACGACGAGGTCGCATCAGATGCGTCGGTAGGTGAAGCACTGTTGGCCGTCATAGCGTGGGCCCACGCCAGTGGAATTGATCCGGAGAACGCCCTTCGAAAGAGGGCGATTGAAATAATGAGCGAAATTTCTGCCGAAGAGGCACGGTAGGATTAGCACTTACCCGAAGGAGATTTACTGTGGCAATTATTGAAGCAATCGGCGCTCGTGAAATTCTTGATTCCCGTGGAAATCCAACGGTTGAAGTCGAAATCGAATTAGAAGACGGAACCCAGGCTCGCGCAGCAGTTCCAAGCGGGGCATCAACTGGAGCGTTTGAAGCATCTGAACTTCGTGACGGTGGATCTCGCTACCTTGGTAAAGGTGTTGAAAAAGCTGTTGCATTCGTCAACAATGAAATTGCAGAAGCAATCATTGGTTTTGATGCTCAAGATCAAAGAATCATTGATGCCGAAATGATCGCACTTGATGGGACTCCTAATAAATCAAAACTTGGAGCCAATTCAATTTTGGGTGTGTCGCTTGCGGTTGCTAAAGCCTCGGCAGAAAGCGCCGACTTGTCACTCTTTCGCTATCTAGGTGGCCCAAATGCACATATCTTGCCTGTGCCCATGATGAACATTCTCAATGGCGGAGCCCACGCTGATACAAATGTGGACATTCAAGAATTTATGATCGCACCAATAGGCGCACCAACATTTCGCGAGTCACTTCGCTGGGGTGCAGAGATTTATCACGCCTTAAAATCAGTTCTTAAGAAGCGTGGCCTTGCAACGAGCGTCGGTGACGAAGGTGGCTTTGCGCCAAACCTCGAAAGCAATCGCGCGGCACTTGATCTCATCATCGAAGCTATTTCAATGACAGGACTAAAGCCTGGTCAAGACATTGGTCTAGCAATGGATGTTGCAGCAACAGAATTTCACGAAAATGGAAAGTACAAATTCGAAGGCGCTCTCAAGACTTCAGATGAAATGATTTCTTACTACAAGGAATTATTAGATTCATATCCACTCGTATCCATCGAAGATCCACTCAACGAAGAAGACTGGGATGGTTGGCAATCAATGACTTCTTCGCTTGGATCGCGAGTTCAAATCGTGGGCGATGATTTATTTGTAACTAATCCAATTCGCCTCAAGCGCGGTATTGATTCCTCAACTGCCAACTCACTTCTCGTGAAAGTTAATCAAATCGGTACGTTGACTGAAACTCTTGATGCTGTCGAGATGGCTCATCGCGCTCATTACACAAGCATGTTAAGCCATCGATCAGGCGAAACAGAAGACACAACAATTGCTGACCTAGCGGTTGCAACTAATTGTGGACAAATCAAAACCGGTGCACCTGCACGTACAGAGCGCGTTGCTAAATACAACCAACTTCTTCGCATTGAAGAAGAATTAGCAGATGGCGCAATCTACGCAGGTCGAAGCGCTTTTCCTCGCTTTAAGGGATAAGTAATGGCTCGTCGTCGTCTTAACTTCTCTCGTCGACGTAGCAATAGTCGTGCATTTGCGCTGGCTGGAATTCTCTTCGTCCTTGCCATAACGATTGCTCCACCCATCAAGCACTACATCACTCAACGCGCTCAAATAAATGCGCTGCAGAATCAGTACGAGACTACTAACGCTGCACTTGCACAAGCGCGTCGCGATCTACAACTTTGGCGCGATCCAGAATACGTTGCATCCCAAGCACGTTCGCGTTTACATTTTGTATTGCCCGGTGAACGCCAATACATCATCAGTGATCCAACCGCACCACAAGAAAAAATTTCAACAAGCGTTCCGGAGAAAGACCTTCCTGTTGGTCAACCGTGGTACCTGCGATTGATTGCATCTATTACTGAAATTCAAACCAAGTGAGTTCAATTCAACCTGGCGATCTTGAATGTATTGAATTTCAATTAGGACGCACTCCTCGTGATGTCCACGAAATCGCCTACCGTTGCCCATGCGGAAAACCGGCAGTAGTTCAAACTCCACCACGACTAAGTGATGGCACGCCTTTTCCCACTTTCTATTACGCCACATGTCCTCGACTTACCGGAGCAATTTCAACCCTTGAATCCTCTGGACTTATGGCAGAGATGAATAATCGCCTTGAAAGCGATGCCGAACTTGCACGTGAGTACAGAAAAGCTCACGAGGCATACCTTTCAGATAGAGATGCACTTGGAATAGACGTTGAAGAAGTGAAAAATATTTCGGCTGGGGGCATGCCAACACGAGTGAAATGTCTTCACTCTCTCGTTGCTCATTCACTTGGTGCAGGCTCAGGGATCAATCCACTAGGTGATGAAGCACTTGCAGCACTTCCACAATGGTGGCTTGATCAACCCTGTAGCACCGAGGTTGAAAAATGAGAGTTGCAGCCATAGATTGTGGAACAAATTCAATTCGTTTATTAATCGCCGATATCGAGGGTGAAAATTTTCACGAAATTTTCCGCACCATGGAAATTGTTCGACTGGGACAAGGCGTTGATAAGACTGGTGAATTTCATCCCGATGCGATTACTCGCACACTGGCCGCGGTCGATATCTTCGCAAAGGAAATTTCGCGCCGAGGAGTTGAAAAGATCCGATTCTGCGCAACAAGTGCAACGCGAGATGCTAAAAATCGTGATTTATTTATCGATGGCGTTAAAGAGCGCCTTGGCATTGAACCCGAAGTAATCTCTGGCGAAGAAGAAGCATCGCTCTCCTTTATTGGCGCCACTCGCGATTTTAAAGAATCCGATGGCCCATTCTTGGTTGTTGATATTGGTGGGGGATCCACCGAATTTGTGTACGGAACGACGCATGTTGAATTTGCAAAGAGCGTTGATATTGGATGCGTTCGAATGACTGAGCGAAATTTCCATTCAGACCCACCAACTGCGCAAGAGGTTGAAAACGCCCGCGCAGATATTCAAGAAGCAATTGCCAGCGCGGCTGCAGTAGTGCCCATAACTCAAGCTAAAACGCTTATCGCAGTAGCTGGCACAGCGACTTCAGTTGCTGCAGCATCCCTCGGTCTCGACTCATATGACCGCTACGCGATTCACTTAGCGCGAGTATCAGCTGAGAGCACCCACGCTGTTTCGCAGAAATTTCAAACTATGACACCAGATGATCGGGCACGCGTTGGATTTCTCCATCCAGGTCGAGCAGATGTTTTCGCCGCCGGCTCCCTAGTACTTTCAGAAATTATGAAAGCCACGGGTGCAAAGGAATTTGTTGCTTCAGAATCAGATATTTTAGATGGGATGGCTTGGTCACTTGTCTAAAGCAAAAAATCTTCGCCTTCTACAAAAAGAAATAATTAACTGTCATGCATGTCCTCGATTAGTAGAGTGGCGTGAAGAAATCGCTCACGTAAAAAGAAAATCCTATGCAGATCAGAATTATTGGGGAAAACCTATTCCTGGATTTGGGTCAGAATCGCCACGGATGTTGATCATCGGATTAGCGCCAGGTGCTCACGGTGCTAATCGCACAGGGCGCGTATTTACGGGAGATTCTTCGGGAGATTGGCTATACGGTTCGCTCCATCGATTAGGGCTTGCAAAAATTGCGACAAGTATTTCCCGTGACGATGGACAAGAACTCTTTGGAGTAAGAATTTCCACGGCTGTTCGATGCGCCCCACCTAATAATAAACCAACAACGCAAGAGCGTGATGAATGCGGGCATTTTTTTAATCGCGAACTTGCGCTCATCGAACCCTCAATAAAATCATTTGTAGCACTTGGCTCATTTGCTTGGACCGCTCTTTTCAAAGGGTTACACGATCTAGGGCATCAAGTAAAAGCTCCAAAATTTGCACATAGTGCCTCACTCAAATACACGCACGAGGGAACCGAATATCTAGTTATTGCGAGTTATCACCCCAGTCAACAAAATACATTCACTGGAAAATTAACCCGCCCGATGTTGGATTCCGTGCTTCGCAAAGCTGCCAAATTTTGCGCTTTACCCCCTCGTATCTGAAGTACACTCAGGCGTTATTACACGTGGCCCCGATAGCCCAATGGCAGAGGCAGAGGACTTAAAATCCTCCCAGTGTGGGTTCGACCCCCACTCGGGGCACTG
>WLNY01000008.1 GCA_009699575.1 Actinomycetota bacterium | reverse complement strand
TTTACTGCTCCGAGCCAAATTTCGTTTATGCGTTTGCAACCACATCGATGGAGTGCGGGCGGTATTTGTATCGCAAAGGAGAATCGCGAGGCGCTTTTGCGTATTTGTCCGCAAATTAAATTCGCGCATCAAGATCAGGCCAAGAGTTTTAATGTGGAATATCGCGCAGCCGATGCCACTGCTAATCCATGGATTGTTTTGGGTGCTTTGATTCATGCAATGACTGAAGGGTTGCGCCTTCGACTAGCTATCGAGCGCGTTATAGATGCCGAACTCGATACGGTGGAAGGCATAACGCCACTGCCTGAAAGCTTGGAGAAGGCCCTTGAGTATTTATCGCGCGATCTCGATGTGCAAGGGTGGTTTGACCCTGACATGCTTTCTACCTTCATTGGTATCCGTGCCAGTGAAGCTGCCGAAATGAAAGACCTCACCCCCGAAGAAAGGTGCGCCCGTTATGTCAGCGTCTACTGAAGAGCTCCGCGAACATATTGAGGCGATTAAACTCACCGATCACCATGTGCACGGCGTAGTGCGAGAAAACCCAACACCTGAAAATTTTGCGAACATGATCACTGAATCAGATCGCACACCAAAGTCGGTGCACGAGGCGATGGAGACTCAAGTTGGTTTTGCTACCCGTCGCTGGTGCGCACCGCTATTGGGTCTTGCCGCTCATGCAAGCGCTGATGAATATTTCGCACGCCGCATCGAACTCGGTAGTGATCACGTAAATCGCACGCTTCTCACAGCTGCTGGAATTTCGCACTATCTGATTGAGACGGGATATCGCGGCGATGAAATCCATGGAGTCGATGGAATGCGCGAACTCACTGGATCAAAAGTTGATGAAGTTATTCGCTTGGAAACTTTGGCTCAATTTCATGCCGAGACTAGTGGAACAACAGCGCAAGATTTCAGTGCAACATTTGCCACCTTCTTGGCCGAGAAAGCGCGCACGGCAGTGGGACTTAAAAGTATTGCCGCCTATCGCATTGGGTTGGATTTTGACCCAACGCGTCCGAGTGAACTAGAGGTGCGCACTGCACTTGGACAATGGTTTCAAGATATTGCCAAAGATTCGAGTACGCGTTTGATGGATCCCATCATTATTCGCCACGTTATTTGGCAGGGCATTGATTTGGGTCTACCCATCCAATTTCATATTGGATATGGCGATCCGGACCTTAATTTGCATAAGTGCGATCCGCTATTGATGACAGAGCTCATTCGCATGACGGAAAAACTCAACGTGCCAATCATGTTGTTGCACAATTATCCATACCAACGGAACGCGGGATATTTGGCACAAATGTTTCGCAATGTATTTATTGATGTGGGCCTTGCAATTAACTATGCCGGGGCTCGTTCGCCAGAAATTATTGCCGAGTCCCTTGAGCTCGCACCCTTTAGGAAAATTTTGTTCTCATCCGATGCGTGGGGATTACCAGAACTGACCTACCTTGGCACTCGACTCTTTCGCAATGGCCTGACTGAAGTACTCGGCGCGTGGGTCGATAAGGGCGAATGGTCACTTACCGATGCAAAGAGGGTCAGTACCGCAATCGGTACCGAGAATTCGATTCGCGCATATTCCCTCAAGGGCTAGATTTGCGCCTATGAAAAATATTCTCAGCCAGTCCATGGCACGCCGAGGTGTTCTTGCAGTCATCCCAGCTTCAGTTATCGCGCTCTTTTTAGGCGATGGTGCAAGTGCGGCCGATGCTCCAAAACTCAAGTGCACAAAGGTCGGACAGAGCGTTATTTATCGCAACAAGAAATTCACATGTGTGAAAAAGAATTCAAAACTAGTCTGGAATAAAGGCGTTCCGGTTAAAGCCAGCGCTTCACCCAAAGCTTCTGCGAGCGCCTCAGCATCCACATCCACGCCATCGACTCCTACTGATCAAGTCAAGGTGGCGCAGTCTGGCGATGTTGCAGAGGGTGGATCGAAAGTGGTCACTGTTTCAGGCAAACCTGTAGTTCTTTCGCGATCAGGTGGAAATCTCACAGCGCTTAACGGTGCATGCACACATCAAAACTGCGCTGTCGAACCATCAGGAAAAATATTGGTCTGTCCATGTCACCAATCGAAATTTGATTGGCTTACAGGAGCCGTGAAGCAAGGACCAGCAACGCGCGCACTTCCAAAGTATGAAGTCAGTGAAAACGCAGGAGCTATCTACGTAAAGATTTAGCGAATACTGCGCATAACGGCGGTGACTTTGCCCAAGATCTCGCACTGGTCGCCATCGATAGGCGCAAATGAATCATTAGCTGGCAATAACCAGATGTGACCATTTTTGCGTGAGAAAGTTTTTACAGTTGCTTCGCCATCAATCATCGCTGCAACGATTTCACCGTTGTTGCAATCTTTCTGCGAACGAATGACAACATAATCGCCATCGCAAATTGCGGCATCAATCATTGATTCGCCAACAACTTTAAGCATGAAGAGATCACCTGTTCCAACGAGGGATTGTGGAAATGGGAATGTTTCTTCTACTTCTTGCTCGGCGGTAATCGGACCACCAGCTGCGATGCGACCAACCAATGGAACCAAACGAGTGGCATCAACAGGCGCTGAATTCTCAGCTGTCTTCTCCTCAGGTAACAACACTTCTAGCGCGCGTCCACGTGTGGGGTCGCGGCGGATGAAACCTTTCTTCTCCAAGGTCTCGAGCTGATATTTCACCGAAGCAGGGGAGGCAAGGCCCGCGGCCTGGCCAATCTCGCGCATGCTGGGTGGATAGCCGTTGGTATCAAGGGCTTCCTTGATCGCGGTCAGGATCTTGAGTTGGCGGGCGGTGAGCCCTGATTCACCGGCGGGGCTATCGGGAAGCTCGGTGATGGTGGCAGATACGGGGGAGGTTTTCTTCGATGTGCTCATAAGAGATAAGGGTAGGCCACGATGGGAAAAAATTCAAACACCTGTTCGAAAAAATGTTGCAATTGTCAGTGGTGGGGTGTTTAATATGGCTATATCGAACAAGTGTTCGAAAACCTTCCCCAAGGTTTACATCAGGTAGCAGGAGAGATGACCATGAGTACAATCGCGATAAACACAGTGTCTAGCACTACTTTGAGAGCTTCCAATCCGTCCGGCACACTTACTCGCCGTGGACGCTTAGCGCGATTTCTCGTGGTTCTTTCCCTCTCCATTGCCATGGTGGCAAGTTTTGCTCTCAAGGCCGGAGCGGGCGATGTTGCTGGTCCATCAGCGGCTGGCAGCTATGTGGTCCTGACTGTGGCCCCTGGAGATTCCATCTGGTCGATCGCAACTGCGATGGCTGATGGTTCAGATGTACGCGCAATGGTCGATGAGATCATCACCGTGAACTCTCTTGGCGCTGGCGACTTACTTGCTGGGCAGAAGATTCGCATTCCCCTTCGTTAGGATGCTGCGCACTTTTTAAATAAACAGTTCTGGGGGATGGCTAGCTATTTTGAACTAGCCAGGGCGCGACACGCCCTATAAGAATAGATTGTGGCTAAATCACGCGAACTCTCAAGAAATGCTTTACAGTTCCCCCTATATGTAGTGGTCGAAACAGTTAAAACTTCCATAAGTAGTGTTTTTACGGTAGTTTTGTCAGTTCCGCTCACAGATTTCTTTACAGCCAATTGTGAGAAAAAGTGGGACCTAGAAGAGAGGACACGCCGAGATGATTTGCCCGTTCTGCCGACATGATGATTCGCGCGTGGTCGATTCTCGCCCGGTTGAAGAGGGCACACAGATCCGACGTCGTCGCGAATGCCCTGAGTGCGGACAGCGTTTCTCCACACAAGAGGTCGCCCTTCTTAACATTATTAAGCGAAGCGGTGCAACGGAGCCATTTAGCCGTGCAAAGGTTTTGGTCGGCGTACGAAAGGCGTGCCAAGGACGGCCGGTGGATGAGGATGACCTTGTTCTACTGGCTCAACGAGTGGAAGAAACACTTCGCGCAACAGGTCAGGCAGAAATTGAAGCTCAAGAAGTAGGCATGGCCATCTTGGCGCCACTTCGCGAACTCGATGAGGTCGCCTACCTGCGATATGCCTCGGTATACCGTAACTTTACCTCCCTTGAAGATTTCGAAGGCGAGATCGCTTTACTGCGCGCTCTGCCTTCGAGTGCGAATTCCTCCAGCACAGCAACACCGAGCACATCGAAAGAAACGAGTAATTCCCCAATCACTCGTGAAGTAAAAAGCACTGAAAAAGTAGATAGCAATTCCGCAATGCAAAAAATTACAAGCAAGAACTAAAGAAGACGGGGATATACAGATGTCAGATACGGTCATCAACCGACCAGCCAAAACAAAGACCGGCAAAGGTCTTTCAATGGAACGCATTTATACCAATGAGGGTGTGCACCCTTACGATGAAGTGAACTGGGAACGTCGCGACGTTTTGCAGAGCAACTGGAAAACCGGCGAGACTGTTTTCGAACAGCGCGGTGTTGAGTATCCAGACTTCTGGTCAGTAAATGCTTCGACCATTGTTACAACCAAGTATTTCCGCGGCGCAGTAGGTGCTGAAAATCGCGAGTGGTCTCTTAAGCAGGTCATTGATCGCGTTGTACTTACCTACACAAAAGCAGGAAAAGAATATGGATATTTTGCAACTGATAAAGATGCAGAAATCTTTGAGCACGAACTTACACATATGCTCTTGCACCAAATCTTTAGCTTTAACTCCCCAGTCTGGTTTAACGTTGGAACGAATTCACCACAGCAAGTAAGCGCATGCTTTATCTTGTCGGTTGATGACACGATGGAAAGCATTCTTAACTGGTACCGCGAAGAAGGAATGATCTTCAAAGGCGGATCAGGTGCTGGATTAAACTTGTCACGTATTCGTTCATCAAAAGAGCTACTCAAATCAGGTGGAACAGCCTCAGGCCCAGTTTCATTTATGCGTGGCGCAGATGCATCGGCTGGAACAATCAAGTCTGGTGGCGCAACCCGTCGCGCAGCCAAGATGGTTGTTCTAGATGTAGATCATCCAGATATCGAAGAATTCATTGAGACCAAAGTGTCAGAAGAGCAGAAGATCCGCGCTCTTCGCGATGCAGGGTTTGATATGGACCTGGGTGGAAAAGACATCATCTCTGTTCAGTATCAAAATGCTAACAACTCAGTTCGAGTATCAGATGAATTCATGCGCGCTGTTGAAAAGGGCGAAGAGTTCGGACTCAAGGCTCGTTCAACTGGCGAAATTATTGAAAAAGTTGATGCACGTACCTTATTTACCAAGATGGCAGAAGCCGCATGGGCATGTGCTGATCCTGGAATTCAATATGACGACACCATCAATGATTGGCACACAAACCCAGAGACAGGTCGCATTAATGCCTCCAATCCTTGCTCTGAGTACATGTCACTTGATAACTCATCATGTAACTTGGCATCACTGAACTTGATGAAGTTCCTCAAGAGCGATGGTTCATTTGATGCAAAGACATTTGGTAGAGCTGCTGAAATGATCATCACTGCGATGGATATTTCAATCTGCTTCGCTGATTTCCCAACAGAGGCAATCGGCGACACCACAAAGGCCTATCGCCAACTTGGAATCGGATACGCAAACCTTGGTGCTCTTTTGATGGCATCAGGACTTGCATACGATTCAGATGGCGGTCGCGCACTTGCCGGTGCAATCACATCACTGATGACTGGTATTACATACAAGCGCTCTGCAGAACTCGCTGGCATTGTTGGTGCCTACGATGGATTTGCACGTAACGCACAAGCTCATGCTCGCGTCATGCGCAAGCATGCATCAGCTTCATCTGCGGCCAAGTCAGAGACAACACTTGATCGTGATGTATGGACAGAGGCTAATAAGGCATGGGATTCATGTCTTGCAACAGGAGATAAGAATGGATGGCGCAATGCGCAGATCTCAGTTCTTGCTCCAACAGGAACAATTGGCTTGATGATGGATTGCGATACAACTGGTATCGAACCTGACTTCTCACTCGTTAAGTTTAAGAAGCTCGTCGGTGGCGGTTCAATGCAGATTGTGAACCAGACAGTTCCAGCAGCTCTTCGCAAACTTGGATATACAGAAGAGACAATCGAAGCAATCGTCGAATTCATTGCAGCTAATGGCCACGTCATTGATGCACCAGGACTCAAGCTTGAGCACTACGACGTCTTTGACTGCGCGCTCGGTGCACGTTCAATTGCGCCAATGGGCCACGTACGAATGATGGCTGCATGCCAACCATTCCTTTCAGGTGCGATCTCAAAGACTGTCAACCTTCCAGAAGATGCAACTGTGGAAGAAGTGGAAGAGGTCTACTACCAAGGATGGAAGCTTGGCGTAAAAGCACTTGCTGTCTATCGTGATAATTGCAAGGTTGGTCAGCCACTCTCTGATGGCAAGGCGAAGAAGAAAGATGCAACCGTTGAAGCTGCAGTAATTGCTGCTCCAGTTCGTAAGCGTCTTCCAAAATCTCGCCCAGCTACAACTACATCGTTCTCAGTGGGCGGTGCAGAGGGTTACATGACTGCTGGTGCTTATGCAGATGGCACACTCGGTGAAGTATTCTTAAAGCTTGGTAAGCAGGGTTCAACTCTTGCCGGCGTAATGGATGCTTTCTCAATCGCAGTATCAATTGGTTTGCAATACGGCGTACCTCTAGAAACATTTGTAGAGAAGTTCACCAACTTGCGCTTCGAGCCAGCAGGTATGACAGATGATGCAGATATCCGCATGGCGCAATCCATGATGGATTACATCTTCCGTCGTCTAGCTCTTGATTACTTGCCATATGACACTCGTAGCTCAATGGGTCTCTACACTTCATCAGAGCGCCAACGTGCACTCGATACAGGTGAATACACGCAAGATGAGAGCGTAGTTGTTGCACCGGTCGCAGCAGTAACTGCTCCAGCAGCGCCAGTAGCAAAGTCAGTTGAAGTGAAGATCGAAGTTGCTCCTGCAGAGGCAAAGCAGTACGGATCATCAACTGAACTCATGGAGGCTCTCTCGGGAGTCAAAGCTGATGCACCTTTGTGTATGACATGTGGCGTGAAGATGCGTATGTCAGGTGCCTGTTATGTATGCGAAGGATGTGGAAACACATCTGGTTGCTCATAAAAAAATCCTTAAAAAAATCCCCCACACGATCTAATTGTGTGGGGGATTTTTCTTGTATCTACATTTTATTTTTCGCGGCGACCCCAGAAAACCCACATGCTTAAGACTCCAAGAATTAATGCAAACCCAAAGAGCAAATCTTCAGCTGGCGCACTAGCGATTCGTACATCCATAAATGCATCAGGGTTATACATAACAATGGAGCGCGAAGTGAGCCACCAGTTAGTTAGTAATTGAAATGGAAGGATGATTGCATACGAGGTCCAAAACGTTGCGCTTCGGATGAGCTGGCTTTTAATGATGACTAGATCCACGGTGATAGCAGCGATTACTGCGACAACGGCGATTTGGGTATAGATCATCGCTTTTCATCTCCGATAGTCCAATGTTTCTTCACCGCGCGAACAGCTTCGATAGTCATGATTGCAGCGATGGGAATGATGAGAAAGAAAAGAAATTCCTCAAGTGGGATATTAAAGGGTCCAAAGATTCCAAGAATTTGTTTTGGATCGAAATACCAATGACCGCGATTAATGGCGTAGGCATCCCAGATAAGAAATGGAATTGCGATGGGGAGGATACTTTTTATTACTCGTTTCAAGCGGGCAAGAACGCGAACTTTCAAAGCGATTTCAAGCCAGAAAGATCCGACCATGGTGAAAGCAATCATCGCCATGTAACTCCATGCAAGCATTTGCCAATAGTAAAGGCAGGAGAGCGGAAATTACTTATGCAACAAGAATGGAACGCTTAGAAAGGCCCATATAAAAGCCATCAATAACTGTCTCGGGCGCGCGATCAGGTGAGGTTGCAGCGCCCAATGTAATAAAGAGGGGAGTCAGGTGCTCAACGGTTGGGTGGGCGTAGGGCAATCCAGGTGCGAGTTCTCTAAAGTTTGCCAACGTATCCACATCACCTCGGGCGAGTGCTTCTGCAGCCCATGTATCAAAATCAGTAGACCATCCAGGGGCTTGGGCAGTTGGGCTGTAATCGCGAATGTATGGAAGACCATGTGTCATAAAGCCAGAACCGATAATGAGGATGCCTTCATCGCGTAGTGGTTGAAGACGTCGGCCGAGTTCCATTAATCGACCAGGGTCTGAGGTCGGCATCGACATCTGCAAGACCGGAATGTCGGCATCTGGATACATGACGCGAAGTGGCACCCATGCGCCGTGATCGAG
Organism: Actinomycetota bacterium; assembly: GCA_009699575.1. GTDB lineage: Bacteria > Actinomycetota > Actinomycetes > Nanopelagicales > Nanopelagicaceae > Planktophila. The sequence goes on along the minus strand of WLNY01000008.1, from coordinate 57,362 downwards.
CCCGCGCGCACTCTGCGCGATGGGTTCATTAGCTGGCATCAACGCTGCAACCTTTGAAGCAAGGGCGGATGCATCCGGAGTTTTATATGTCATCTCGTAAAACTTTTGCGCAAAACCTCCAAAGTCATAAACCAATGGAGTGCCAGCGCGCGGATTGCTTAAAGTGACAGGTGCGCTTTCCCAGTGGGCCGAGACGATCAAAATCCCGGTAGGACGCGCGATGCTAGAAGAGAGCGCTGCTAATTGCGAGGTCCAGAGCGCATCATCGAGAATCATCGGTGCGCCATGACCAATGTAGAGAGCGGGCATCTGTTGGGTGTTCATGGGATGAGGCTATACCAATGTAGTTGAAATTTCAACTACAAATTGAGGCAGAGATTTTAGGCTCGTGTGCAAGGATTGCCAGATGGCACGCATTGTGATTGCACCGGATTCTTTTAAGGGCAGCGCAACAAGTGGCGAGGCTGCAAACGCTATTGCCAGAGGATGGCGCTCGCTCAGATCAGATGATGAAGTTATCTGTATACCTATGGCCGATGGCGGGGAAGGCACTTTACTTGCGATCGAAGCGGTACAACCAGATGCCGTGCGCACCTATGTAGATGTGATTGGACCAGATGGGCGCGATGTTCGTGCGTATTGGCTACTGGGCAGTGAGGCAACAGCCTATGTCGAACTCGCGCAGAGTTCGGGGCTCACTCTTATGGCCACACGTGATGCGATGGGCGCACACACTTTTGGGTTGGGGCAGGTTCTAGCAAATGCATGTGCAGATGCGCGCGTTCGAAAAATCGTTATCGCACTTGGTGGGTCTGCAAGCACCGATGGAGCAACCGGGGCGCTGGCAGCTTTGGGATATCAATTCCTTGATCGCGAAGGTGTACCAATACCACTGGGTGGGCAATCACTTATAACAATTGATCGCATACTCAATACCAATGTCATTGCGCCACCAGTCGATGGAGTTGTTGCACTCGTTGATGTCAACGCGCCATTACTTGGCGCCAATGGCGCGGCGGCAATCTTCGCTCCACAAAAGGGTGCACGTGATAGCGATGTGATTGCACTTGAAAATGGTCTTCGACATTTCGCTTCCCTTGTAGGTAGGGCAGATTGCGCTGGAAGCGGGGCGGCAGGTGGAAGTGCCTATGGGCTTCGAACATTGTGGGGTGCTGCTCTTGCAAGCGGTGCAGAATTAATTTCGAAGATGACTAACATCGATGACGAGATTCGCAGCGCCGATCTTGTCATTACTGGTGAAGGCCAACTCGACGCGCAAAGTTTTTCAGGAAAAATTCTCGGTGATCTCACTCATCGTGCACACAGTGCAGGAATTGAAATTTATTATTGTGTGGGCGACTATGTAAAAGAAAGTGCCCCCGCAGATTCGGCAGTTTTCACGCTGAAATCACTCGCTCTTTCTAGCCAGGATGCAATGAGTGATGCGATTACGTACTTAGAAATGACTGGGGCAGCGATGGCTAGGAAGTATTCGCTCTCCGTCGGGTCAAGTGACTAGGGTGCACTCATGAGTGAACTTTCGGCGCAGGTACGCGCCGCCCTTGATGCAGCCGTTGCTGCAATTGGTGGGTCGCCGCGCGAGGGCCAAATTGAGATGGCCGAGGCGGTGGCAAATGCGCTTACCGATCGCCATCACTTGATGGTGCAAGCCGGTACCGGTACTGGAAAGTCACTTGCCTACATCGTTCCAGCTCTTGTTCATGGGCGCAAAGTTTTGGTGGCAACTGCAACTTTGGCGCTGCAACGTCAATTGGTCGAGCGCGATCTTCCCGCTGTTGTTCCGGCGCTTGAAAAAGTTTTGGGTCGCGAAATTTCCTATGGAATTTATAAAGGCGTGGGAAATTACATCTGCCAACAAAAAATGAATAGCGAAGACGCCGACCCAGATGGCGAGGTTCTTCTAGAAGTATCTAGCCTTGGAAAAGATGCCAAGCGGTTACATGCCTGGGCGAAAACTCCAGGCGTCTCAGGTGATCGAGACGACGCACCAGATGTTGATCGAAGAGTGTGGGCTGCTAATTCATTGTCAGGGCGTGAATGCGTAGGTGCTGATATGTGCTCTTATGGCACAACATGTTTTGCAGCACTGGCGAAATCGCGGGCGCAAGGCGCAGATATTGTGGTCACTAACCACACCTTGCTCGCTATTGAAATTGTAGATTCACATCCCATCTTGCCTGAAAGAGATGCGGTTATTTTAGATGAAGCTCATGAATTTATGGATCGAACAACCCAAGCAGTCACCGAAGAACTCACTGCCACTCGAGTGATTCGCGCAGCTGCGATGGCTCGCAAACACATGCCGGGCAAGCTTTCAGAGGCTTTCACAAAAGCTGCAGATAACTTTCATGATGCGATGGCCGACTACGGCCAAGATGTTCGTGATAACCCAGCGCGACAAGGACGACTCGAGGAGATCCCATCCTCTCTTGAGGCACCCATTCGAAAAGTACGGGAAGCTGCCGCTGCGATAGTGCAGTTGATTAATGCAGACGAGGAAATTATTGATTCAGATGCAATCGCTGAAAGAGCGCGAGTCAAAGGCGCGGTTTCAGAAGTTAATACAACGGCTGGAAAAATTTTACGACCAGGAGTTGCGCAAGTGCTCTGGTATGAACCAACATTTTCAACTCTGCATCTTGCCCCGTTATCGGTCTCAGCAGTTCTTCGCGCAAATCTTCTAACAAAGACCCCCGTTATTGCTACTTCTGCGACTTTGACAGTGGGTACAGGTTTTGATGCAATGGCTAAGAGCATCGGTTTTGTCGTGGGCTCTGAAGTAGATAGTGAAGCATCTGATTCGGAGGCCGGAGATATTGATCCTTCAAATGTGCAGATGCTCGATGTCGGCTCGCCTTTTGATTTTGCCAACCAGGGTGTTTTGTATTTGCCAAAACATTTACCAGAGCCTGGACGCGATGGTCCAAGCAAGGAAGTTTTAACCGAACTTGGCGAACTCATTGATGCAGCAGGTGGGCGCACGTTGGCGCTATTTAGTTCGTGGCGCGGAGTCGAAGCAGCTGATGCGCATTTGCGCGAAGTGCTTGCTGAATTGCCCATCAAAATCATTACGCAAAAACGAGGCGATGCAGTTGGCCCACTGGTTGAAAGATTTGCAAGTGATGAAACATCAATCCTTCTTGGAACGATGTCACTATGGCAAGGCGTTGATGTTCCAGGGCAGTCATGCATTTTGGTCGCCATTGATCGCATTCCATTTCCGCGCCCTGATGAACCCGTCATGTCCGCGCGCGCTGCAGAAGCTGACGCCTCAGGAGGCAGTGGATTCATGCAGATTTCATTGCCTCGCGCAGCGCTATTGCTGGCGCAAGGGACGGGGCGATTGATTCGATCAGTTGATGATCGAGGAGTTGTCGCCATTCTTGATTCTCGAATTGTGACAAAACGCTATGGAAGTGTCTTACTTAATTCGATGCCACCCCTCTGGCGCACATCTGATACTGCAATCGTGAAAGATTCCCTGCGCCGGCTATCAAAGAAAATGGCAGACTAGTCTCATGCCGCGCATAGAAACTTCAGACCTTGCATCTCACAGGGATTGGCGTCGCGCCCAGCTGATTGAAGCCGCATCAAGCATTGCACTTGAATCAGGGGGCGCTGCAATTACTGTGGCAGCTGTTGCCACTCGCGCGGGACTTTCTCGTACATCGGTCTATGAATATTTTGGAAGTAGCGCCGAACTCACTGCAGATCTTGTCATCGAAGAACTTCACGGCTTTGCACTGATCTTAAAAGATGCCGTGAAAGAGTGCACAGAGCCTTTCTCCTGCATCCAGGCATGGATTGAAGCAGCGCTGACATATATTTCCGATGGGCGACATCTGCTTGCTAAAGCACTCAATGCAACATCGACTCCCGCAAATCGGGCGATGGCAATTGGTCAGGCGCACCGCGCCCTACTGGCCCCGTTAAAAAATAGTTTGGTCCAAGCAGGAGTTGTAGATATCGATCAAGCCCTAGCATTTATTCAAAGCATTACGGATGCTGCTACAAAGAGGATTGAAGCAGGCCGCGATGCCCAGGTTGAAATTACAACAACAACAACCTTTTGCATCAACGGCCTGCGAGCACTCGTTTCTTAGACCTACTTAATACTTATTCTGTAAGTATTTTCAATACTGTTCCACATGCCAGCTTTTGCTGGAGCACTGGCTTTGAGTGTGCATGTACCAACGCGAACTCCGCGAAGAGTATTGCCTTTAACAACGCATGCTCCGCTGGCGCTGTATTTAATTGAAGCGCCAAAGGTTGTCTTTTTGGAGAGCACTGCGCTCCTTTTTGCTTTCAATGTAGTTGGCATTGCCTTGGCAATAATCGTTTGGTTACCCGGAATTAATTTCAATGGAAAATGTGCGGTGACACCGGCAGCACTGGATGTTCCAGCAGAAGTCAGTGCAATATCGCAATATCCACTTCCCTTGAGCGCTGTGACACGAGTGCCATCAAGTGCGCATTCAGGAGCAAGGGAGGCATAAGTCAATGGTGCGCCCGCTTTGGATGTCGCAATGATTAAGGCGGGAGAACGATAGGCAAATTCCACCGGCGTGCGAGTACTTAAAGTTGCCCCACCAAGAGTTGCGGTGATTTCATCTGTTGGAAGTGTTGGCACCACAACGCCACCTGCTTTAAAGGTCAGCGCAATGAATTGATCCTCAGATGTATCACCCTGCACGGTGTGATCAAAGCGCAAGAAAGCTCCGCACATGGAAACTCGGCAATCAACGGCCGTTGTTCCAGATGTAAACATCGCTTGTGGTTTAAAGATGATGTCAGCAGTAGGTGCAAAAGAAGCATGCGAATCATTTGAAATCCAGAGCTCGGCAGCCTTGTTGCACATAGATGGACGAGCACCATCAACGCCAGCCACGCACTCTTGAATGTAGAGGCCACCTTTAGTTGAGAAATTTGATAAAGCAATATGGACAGTTGCAGTGGTGGGATCAAGATTGGTCAATGGGCCACCATTGAAAGTTGTCATCGCGTCAGCGCTGATGGGGGAGAGTAGAAGAGCAAGAACTGCTGCTATTGCAGTGATGCGAGCTATTGGTTTCATAGTGTGTACTTCCTTATTTCGTTGGGGTCTTAGAAAAATTCATAGGGATAAACAAGTCAAAACTTCGATCATCACTTCGAGTGTGATCGGCTCGAACCGTAATTGCGCACTTCACTTTCGCGCAATCAAATTTTCCAATTTTTCGAAGGATTGTCAGAGTGGCCTGAAAACGACCTCCGGCAATAAAGGGAAGAGCAAGCCCGACTCCATAGGGTGGTGGATTGGAAGAAATCCAGTACGAGGCATTTGCAATTCCAGATTTATTTATTCCGCCACCGCAGGGAGTTGGCGCAGATCCTTTTTTGGGTACTACGCAAAACCCAAGATAAATTCCAACGGTCTCATCAAAATTCTCACCTGTTACTTTGACTCGCGCTCCATTGGTGACGAGAGTTTTCGACGCAGCAAGTACTTGCCCTGCAGGTCCGGAAATACTTTTCCGTGATGACGCGTGTGCTTCTGCGCAGGAGAAGAGAAGAAATACGCAAATAACTACTGCCACATTTCTCGCCCTCATAGTTCATAACAGTAGAACGCGGACCCGATGGCCTTATCCGACAACACAGTGATACATGTCGGCTAAATCGCTGAGAGAATAGAAACATGAGGAAAGTGCATCTGCTCATTGCAACGCTCATGCTGTGTGTGTTGAGTGGGTGCGGGGGAGAGCCTCGAGTCGATAGTGCTCAGATTCACGATAGTGATGTCACAAGTGTCACACTGAGTGCAGACGAAATATCTCTAGAGGTTCCCACGAGTAAGCGAGTAATTGCATTGGCTAACGGAGCAGCGGAGATTGTTGCAGCCCTGGGATTAAAAAATATTCTCGTAGGACGTGACATTGCAAGTACTGATGCGCAACTGCTCTCCGTTCCTATCGTCACCTCAGGCCATCAAGTAATTCCTGAAAAAATTATTGCTGCACATCCCGATGTTGTCCTCATTGATGCATCGACTGGACCGCAAAGTGCGATTGATCAAATAGTTGCTTCAGGAATCTCGGTGAAAAAAATTCCTGAAAGCTGGACTCTTGTCGATATCTCTCCCAAAGTACTAGCAATCGGAGACGCCCTCGGTGTTTCATCTGGCGCTACAGCGCTCAATACTCGTATACAAGCGGAGATTCAGCGAGCAAGTGTTCATATGAAAAAAGCACCGCGCATGGTCTTTTTATATCTTCGCGGAACAAGTTCTATTTACCTTATGGGCGGCCCAGGGTCTGGAGCAGATTCTTTACTTGATGCTATTGGCGCCCGTGATGTGGGAGCCGAGGTTATGCCTCATCCGTTCAATACTCTTACTGCTGAAGCTCTTGCTCAAATTAATCCCGAAATCATTCTGGTCATGACAAAAGGACTCGAATCAGTAGGAGGCGTTACAGGTCTGGTTGCATTACCTGGCGTGGGTCAAACGGATGCGGGTAAGAACTCTCGCATCATCGCAGTTGATGATTCATTGCTCTTATCTTTTGGACCGCGAACTCCATCGATGCTTGCACTTCTGTCGAAAGAAATAATGAAGGTAGCTGCCTAATGCATAGAGTGAGCAGTAGGCGAGGGGCATTTGTAAGCATCGCTATTTTGCTGGCGCTCATTTCTATTTCCTTTACTCTCGGAGCAGCCCACGTCGATAACGTGTGGAACGTGCTTCTTCATCCAATGCGACACAGTGACCAAAGCGGACACGACATTATTTGGAATATTCGCTTTCCGCGCATAGTTGCGGCGCTACTTATTGGCGCGACTCTTGGAGCAGCAGGTGTGATGGCGCAAGGCGCGTGCAACAACCCATTAGCGGAGCCATCCATTCTTGGAACATCGGCTGGAGCTGCAACAGGGGTGTTACTTGGAGTTTTAGTTGGCGCAGTATCGATTGGTTCATTCGGCGCTGTCGTGTGCGGCGCCCTCGGTGGATTTCTTGCAACAATGCTTACCTTCACATTGGCATCGCGTCGATCGAGTGCGTCAAGCATGACTCTGGTCATCGTTGGAATCGCAGTATCGGCAATGCTGGCAGCAGTTGTTGGTGTTGCAACATCGATTGCCTCTCGAGCAGATGCCCGATCACTTTCTTTTTGGAACTTCGGGTCTATGGCACTTGTTACAAATAAAGATCTCATCGCTCTTGCGGTATCCGTTGTAGCTGGACTCATTATTGCTGCACGAATTGCGCCTTCACTTGATGTTCTCTCTCTTGGAGATGACTCCGCACGGCATCGTGGGTTTGATTCCCGCATCATCAGATTTGTTGCTCTCGGTGCTCTCTCACTCCTCGTCGGTGCATCCGTGAGCACTGTTGGATCGATTGCCTTTGTTGGTTTAGCTGCGCCGCACATTGCGCGATTTCTCTATGGTCCAACCAATCGCACTGTGTTGTTTCACGGCGCACTTATCGGCGCTGCCATAGTCCTCGCTGCCGATACCGCAGCTCGCACTGTGGCAAGCCCTAATGAATTACCTATCGGATTATTGACTTCACTTATCGGCGCGCCAGTGTTGATTGCGCTTGTAAGTACCCGAAGTTCAGTGTGGAAAATTTCATGATCGAAGTCAAAGATGTAAGTATCCACCGAGATGGTGTTGCAGTCATTGAGCACATCTCTTTTACGGCGCACCCAGGAAACATCACTGCCATTATCGGTCCCAATGGTGTTGGAAAAAGCTCTTTAATTGCAGCCCTCTCAGGAGATATTCCAATCGCTTCGGGATCAATTTCCATTGGTGGCGCACCACTTGAAAACCTGAGCATCACAGAGGCTGCGCAATTGCGCGCTGTTGTGCCTCAAAGTCAAAGATTCGCACTTGCCTACACGGTGCGTGAAATTCTGGAAATGGCTGGCACGCATGATGATGTTCAAATTGCATTGGAAGTGCTGGAGATTGACAATCTAGCTAACCGATTTGTTTCCACTCTTTCAGGGGGCGAACAACAGCGTGTCTCTATCGCCTGCGCCCTGAGTCAGTCAACGCCGATTTTGATTGCCGATGAACCGTTGGCATCTCAAGATGCGCACAGCGTTGAAGTTATTAAAGATGTATTTCGAGAATTAGCCCAACTCGGCTCAACAATTATTTTTGTAGCTCACATCCCACGCTTACAGTTGGAGTGGGTCGATCAGATCATCGAGATTGGCAATTAAGGCTTTTATTGCTGGCCACGATTTAATGAAACTCGGATGAAGCGTCATTGCATCAATTTTTTCTATCTCCACCCAACGCACTTCATGTGATTCATCGTTGACTTCGTGGGCAATGAGTTTATTAGTGGCGCGAGCAATCACTGTGTCATAGCGCCAGTTGCCATGATTATCTTCGTGGATTACAAGAGGGGTGAGGAATTCTGGTTCTATCCCAGTTTCCTCAATTGCTTCGCGAATTGCGCCATCAATGATTGTTTCGTGAGAGTCACGAGCACCACCTGGAATACCCCATGTATCTCCGTTATGCACCCACGGTGCGCGGTGCTGAAGCAAAATCGTTGCGTCCCGAATAATCATTAATCCAGCAGCGCCGTGGAGTCCCCAATGGCGATTGCCGCAGTCGCAATCGACCCAGCCATCTCCATCGCGCGCAACCATGGTTCTAGAGTGGCATATCTATCCACACCTTCGCACCACGAATTTATGCGTCCTCCAACAGATATTTAGCCTTGCGACTTATGAATCTACCTATGAAATACCTGCTCATCTCCTCACTCCTCATCACGTCGGCGCCACTTACTCATGCAAGCGGGGCTACTGATTGCGCAACCACCGCCTGCATTGACGTATTTACTCAAGATGGCAAAATCATTATTACCGGCAAGAAAGGAAGCGCCAAGAAGACAACAACAGTGAAGAAACCTGTCACTAAGAAAATCATCGTGAAGAAACCTGTGGTCAAAAAACCAGTTGTTAAGAAACCAATTATTAAAAAACCAGTGGTTCGCAAACCATATGTGAGAAAACCGGCTATGAAGAAGAAAAAGATTGCCAAACCTACGTCAGCCATTATTTCTCTGGCTGACCGACTTGAGAAAGCGATACCAACTGGTGGGGTGGCTTATCAACCTGATTTTGAACCACTTGTGAGAGTGCCAGTATTTTTTTGGTCAGATTTACCCACGACCTATGTTCAACGATTTAACATCATTGGTGAAGTAGTCGATGTCACCTTGCACCCATCTTTTACGTGGTCATTTGGTGATGGAGGAGTTCAATCCACAACAGATCCTGGTGGCCCTTATCCCAATGGAGGAATTCGCCATGCCTATCTTCAACCCGGAACGTATGTAGTCACCCTCCTTGCAACGTGGGGCGGGACATGGAGCAATAACGGAACCATCAGAGCAGTTACTGGTCGCATCAAAACAATTCGCGTCACAACCCTCAAAGTTGTCAGCGCCCCTACTCGTTTTATGAACTGAGGAAATTCTTATGACAACTGCCCTAAACTATTTTGATGGAACTTTCGATGATCAAGTTTCATCCTTTGCAATCGATAGCCAGAGCGATGACCTCAACTCCATGCAACAAGATGGGGCTAAATCAATAGTTGATTTAGCTGGGGAATATATGAGCACAACGCCCTGTACGAATTTCGCACTGAAAGCTCGTGTAATTGGTCGTTTATCTGACATTCAGGTGCGCGATTTTGGATTGGGCTCACATAGCGCACAAACTCTTGATACCTATTGGATGATGTGGCGCGAACTCAGCGATCTTGCGCCACCGCACTTCATCGCACCGGTTGCCTGTCTTTTTGCCGCACTGAGTTATGAGCGAGGCGAAGATGCGCTAGCCGAACAGTCATTACGTAGAGCCCTAGATGATGACCCTAGTTATTCACTGGCATTACTTTTGCGCAGGGTCTTTAGCGCCCACTGGCCTGCCTCATCTTTTACTGCAATGCGCTCTGAACTCCATCCCAAGGTGTGCGCTGCGATCTTCGGTGAATAATTTTCGCATCTGTACAGACCTTGCTAGGCTTGCATCAGGTCACGAGTTCTAGGTACTAGCCCCGGCTTACTAGACGGCAACCCTCCACCGCGGCGGGGTGCTCCGGGTGACGACTCGGTGCAGCCAGCGATGGATGCGCAAGCGCATGAAGGATTTTATTGTGAACCCAGATATAACAGGTGCATGGATCGATGGTGACGATCCAGGCGACAGAGAATTTATTGCCATCGGCTCTTTGCTACTAGAAAGCGGCGAAACGCTTGAAGAGATAACAATTGCCTATCAAACATGGGGCACGTTAAATGCATCTCGAGATAATGCAATATTGGTCAATCACGCCATGACTGGATGGTCTGATGTTCCTGGATGGTGGCCATCAATGGTGGGTCCAGGATTGCCATTTGATTCTGATAAATATTTTATTATCTGCCCCAATGTCATCGGCGGGTGCCAAGGAAGCACGGGTCCATCTAGCGTTGCCCCCGATGGCACTCGATATGGCTCACGTTTTCCTTCACTGACAATTCGCGACATGGTCGAAGCTGAAATTGCGTTTTCCGATGCCATGGGAATAAAGAAATATCTTCTGGCTGTGGGTCCATCTCTCGGTGGAATGCGCGCTCTTGAATGGGCGGTCCAATACCCAGATCGTGTCGGTGCGATTTGCACCATCGGTTCGTCGGCGGTTGCAACGGGGGATCAAATCGGAACCGCTTCGATTCAAATTCGAGCCATCCGCAGCGATCCATACTTTTTTGGAGGCGATTACTACGATAAAGATCGCGGCCCGATTGAAGGCATGGGTATCGCCAGGCGCATTGCTCATTTGACCTATCGCACGGAAGCCGAAATGGATGTTCGATTTGGACGTCAGCTGCAAGGCGATGACACAGGACGATTTGCAGTGGAGTCTTATCTTGATTATCAGGCCGAGAAATTAGCCAAACGATTCGATGCCAATACGTACATCATCTTGACGGAGGCGATGAATTCACACGATATCGGCCGAGATCGCGGGGGAGTAGCCAAAGCGTTGGAATCTATTGAGATTCCCGTTGTCGTTGTATCAATCGACACAGATCGCCTTTTTCCACCGCGTTTACAGGCTGAAATTGCAGATTTAGCTCCGCATGCCCAGCCAGCCATCGTTATTTCTTCACCTTTTGGCCATGACGGCTTTCTTGTTGAAGTCGAAGCAGTGGGAGAAGTCATCCGAAGAGCGCTGTCCCTGTAGTTTTTAGCCAAAATACGGGTTTTCGATGTGCATTTTGCCCTGTGGACAAATTATAATATAGCCATCGCCTCTTCGCGATCGAACACCAAGGTTCGGGGCCAGAAGAGAAAACAAAAGGATAATTGTGGCTGTATTTAGTGCGCTCAAAAACAAGGCCAAGAAGCCAGCAGTAAAACCGGCAACAAAAAAAGTTGTAGCTAAGAAAGCTGTTGCAAAGAAAACGGCGCCAGTAAAGAAGGCAGCACCGATCAAGAAAGCGGCAGTGAAAAAAGCTGTTGCAAAAAAAGCAGTTGCTAAGAAAGTCGCACCCGTTAAGAAGGTTGCCCCAGTAAAAATTCCTTTGAAAAAAGATTTAGATGCAAAAGATGTGCAACTGATAGTCGATGCTAAGAACGCTTCGATTCGCCATAAAGATGTGCTTGCAGAACTCGAAGCTCGTGGAGTGACATCGATTAATCGAATCCCAAAGAAGATTGATAAAGAGCTCGTTGATGAAGCGCGCGAACTCAACGCAACTGTTCCCGTGATGCTAGAAAAACTAAAGAAACTTGGACTTGGATCTCCATTTCGCATGTTGAAGAAAACAGAACTTGCTCTCATCGCACCCCCTACTCCAGTAGTTGTTGAAGCACCTGTTGTTGCTGCAGTTGAAAAAGGCGGCAAGCCGGTAGTTGCAAAAATTGACGGAGAAGATGTTGAACTCGAAGAAGTTGAGCTCGAAGATGTTGAAACTCTTATTGCTGAAGCAGTCGAGCTTGTGGACTCAGAGGCTGAAGAAAAAGGAAATCAGCCTCGCGTTGTTAATCTGACAGAGGAAGCATCTGGCGATGAAAAGGATGCATTTACGCTCAAAGCATCCGAGGAAGATGATGCTCCAGCCCAGACTGTGATGACTGCAGGTGCAACTGCTGACCCAGTTAAGGATTACCTTAAGCAAATTGGTCGTGTAGCACTTCTTAATGCAGAGCTCGAAGTGGAGCTTGCTACTCGCATCGAAGCAGGACTATTTGCTGAATTTAAATTAGCTACAGATAAGAAAATTGAGAAGAAACTCAAGCGCGAACTTGAGTGGATTGTCGAAGATGGCAAGCGCGCGAAGAATCACTTGCTCGAAGCAAACCTTCGACTCGTTGTCTCACTTGCAAAGCGCTATACAGGTCGAGGAATGCTTTTCTTGGATCTCATTCAAGAAGGAAACCTCGGACTTATTCGCGCCGTTGAAAAATTCGATTACACCAAGGGTTACAAATTCTCGACCTATGCAACATGGTGGATTCGCCAGGCGATCACTCGTGCGATGGCTGACCAAGCTCGTACAATTCGTATCCCAGTGCACATGGTGGAAGTCATTAACAAGTTGGCTCGTGTACAGCGTCAGATGCTTCAAGATCTTGGTCGCGAACCGACGCCTGAAGAGCTAGCCCGCGAACTTGATATGACACCTGAAAAGGTTGTGGAAGTTCAAAAATATGGTCGCGAACCGATCTCCCTTCACACGCCATTAGGTGAAGAAGGAGATTCAGAATTCGGTGATCTCATTGAAGACTCGGAAGCCGTTGTCCCAGCTGACGCCGTTTCCTTTACTCTCTTGCAAGAACAGTTGCATTCGGTGCTAGATACGCTCTCAGAGCGTGAAGCAGGGGTTGTAGCGATGCGCTTTGGGCTCACCGATGGTCAGCCGAAGACTCTTGATGAAATCGGCAAGGTGTATGGCGTCACTCGTGAACGAATCCGCCAGATTGAGTCAAAGACAATGTCTAAATTGCGCCACCCATCACGTAGCCAGGTGCTGCGCGATTACCTCGATTAAGAATTACAAAGGAGTCCCATCATGAGTGAAAAAGTCACCATGCGAGTAAAGCCAAATGGCTCAATACGAGTTGTTGGAACAGTTGATTTCGTTGATGCAGAGGGAAATGTTCTCGAAACGAAAACAGATTTCTCTTTATGTCGCTGTGGGCACTCTAAAGAGAAGCCATATTGCGATGGCTCACATCGTGATGCTGGATTTGTTGCGCAAGGAAATTAAGTAAAAATAAGATTAAATAGCTGGAGTCTCGACGAGCTTTGCAGTCTCATCTTGAATCTTGGCAGCCACAGTCTTTAACTTCTCGGCATATTCCTTGCCATGGTGACCGCAGAAGAGAAGCTCTCCGCCATTGAGTAATACAGCGCGGACATAAGCCTGAGCGCCACATCGATCGCAACGATCAAGGGCGTTAAGAGGTACTGCTTCAAGAATCATCTGTTCTGACATATCTCTCTCCGTTCTTGGATGGCTTACGTAGTAGGAACATCAAACCATGTCTGTTTATTCCTCGCATGGGATAATTAACCTTTTTAATTAATTATTTGAAATATATGAGGGATAACTCATTATTTGAGACAGTTTCGGCGAGTTAGGCCGGTGATGTCCCCATTGGCAAGATAACCTTTGCCACCGTGGCCGCTAAAGATGCACAACAAATCAACACAGCACAGGATAGCTATACCGCAAAGGATTTAGCGGTCCTAGAGGGCCTTGACGCCGTTCGTAAGCGCCCAGGAATGTATATCGGTTCCACAGACTCACGGGGGCTCATGCATTGCCTCTGGGAGATTATTGATAACTCCGTTGATGAAGCGCTCGCGGGGCATTGTAAAAATATTGAAATTAACCTGGAAGCCGATGGCTCGGTCGAGGTCCATGATGATGGCCGCGGAATTCCAGTAGATAAAGAGCCAAAAACTGGCCTGACTGGAGTGGAAGTAGTCCTCACTAAATTACACGCAGGCGGAAAATTTGGTGGCGGGTCATACGCCGCATCAGGTGGACTCCACGGAGTGGGTGCATCTGTCGTAAACGCCCTTGCATCTCGCCTCGATGTTGAAGTTGATCGTGATGGAAAAATTTATTGGATGTCCTTTCAGCGCGGTGCGGCAGGAATTTTTGATGGCGAAGGCCCTAGTGCCTCATTTGAAGCGAAATCAGGACTTCGAGTTATTGGAAAGATTTCTAGCAAAATCACGGGTACCCGCATTAAATGGTGGAGTGATAAGCAGATATTCTTAAAAGAAGCGACTCTTGACCTCGAGGACATTTACTCTCGCGCTCGCCAAACATCTTTTCTCGTCCCAGGCCTCACGCTTATCGTTAATGATAATCGTACGAAAGAAAAGACGACTCAAACTTTTTACCATAAAGGTGGGATTTCTGAGTACTGCGAATTTTTGCAACCCGATGAACCCATCGGTGAGGTCATCCGTATTTATGGAACCGGCCATTATCAAGAAACTGTCCCGGTTCTAGACGATAAGGGCCACATGGTCTCCACCGAAGTGGAGCGCGATATGGAAGTTGATATCGCCATGAAGTGGGGCACGGGCTTTGATACAACGATGCGCTCGTTCGTAAACATTATTGCAACGCCTAAAGGTGGAACTCACGTATTAGGTTTTGAACGCGCAATTACAAAAGCATTTAACGAAGCCCTTCGTTCTACAAAAACGTTGAAAAATAACGAAGCTGATGTGATTAAAGATGACATCCAAGAAGGATTAACAGTTGTCGTAACCGTGCGCATGTCAGAACCTCAGTTCGAAGGTCAGACTAAGGAAGTTCTTGGAACTGCAGCAGCCACACGTATTGTCACGGCAGTCGTAGCTGAAAAAATGAAAGAATTTTTCAACACAACGCGCCGGGTCGATAAAGCCAATGGTCGCTTAATTCTAGAAAAAGTTGCGGGCGCATCGCGCACTCGTATTTCAGCGCGAGCACATAAAGATCTTCAGCGTCGAAAGAATGCGCTGGAGTCTTCATCATTGCCAACCAAACTCTCCGATTGTCGTTCTGAAGATGTGACCCGCACTGAACTCTTTATCGTTGAGGGCGAATCTGCCCTTGGAACTACAAAGGCTGCGCGAAATTCAGAGTTCCAGGCAATCTTGCCGATTCGCGGAAAGATCCTTAACGTTCAAAAGGCTTCACTGTCTCAAATGCTCGATAACACTGAGTGCGCTTCCATTATTCAGGTGATTGGCGCTGGTTCAGGACGTTCTTTCGAGCTCGATGATGCCAGATACGGTCGAATCATTTTGATGTCTGATGCAGATGTTGATGGCGCACACATTCGCTGCCTACTGCTCACACTTCTCTATCGCTACATGCGACCACTGATCGATGCAGGTCGAGTCTTCGCCGCAATCCCACCGCTGCATAGAATTGAAACGATGGGTGCAGGTGGCAAAAAAGGCGAATACATTTACACGTATTCAGATGATGAAATGCGCAAAATCACTGGCGATTTGAGTAAAGCATCAAAGAAATGGAAAGAACCTATCCAGCGCTATAAAGGTCTTGGCGAAATGGATGCGGATCAATTACGTGAGACAACCATGGATCCCAATGCACGCACACTTCGTCGCATAACTGTGACAGATGGCGCCGCGGCTGAGGCGATGTTTGAGCTATTGATGGGTAATGATGTTGCGCCTCGTAAAGATTTTATTTCAACTGCTGAAATAGATCGTGACCGAATCGACGCTTAATCTATTGAAATAAGATCGAAGTACTCTTCTTTCCAAATATCTTCATCACCGTCAGGAAGTAAAATCACTCGTTCAGGCTTCAGGGCAGCTACCGCGCCCTCGTCGTGCGATACCAAGATAACCGATCCTTGATATTCGCCGAGGGCTGCCAGGATTTCAGCTCGAGAAGCTGGGTCAAGGTTATTTGTTGGCTCATCCAAGAGAAGTACATTTGCAGCGCCGACAACGAGTACTGCCAAAGCTAAACGAGTTCTTTCACCACCGGAGAGAACTTTGACGGGTTTATGTACATCGTCGCCAGTAAAGAGGAATGAACCCAATACGTTGCGCGCTTCTGGCTCGCGTATATCTGGAGTCGCACTCATCATGTTTTCAAGAATTGTTCTCTCAAAATCAAGTGATTCGTGTTCCTGGGCGTAATAACCAATCTTGAGTCCTTGGCCAGCAATTACTTCACCTGTATCAGATTCAAGTTCGCCAGCAAGGATACGTAGCAGCGTCGTTTTTCCAGCGCCGTTGAGACCAAGGATGACAACTCGCGAACCTTTATCGATGATGACACCAACGTCGGTGAAGATTTCAAGTGAGCCGTAGTTCTTGGAAAGATCGTGTGCAGAGATAGGAGTTTTTCCACACGGAGCTGGAGTGGGGAAGCGAAGTTTGGCGACTTTATCTGAAACGCGAACATCTTCAAGACTGCTACGCAACTTCTCAGCGCGACGAAGCATTCCTTGGGCAGCGGTTGCCTTTGAAGCTTTCGCGCGCATCTTCTCGCCTTGCTTTTGTAAGATTTCAGCCTTCTTTTCGGCATTGGCGCGTTCGCGTTTACGGCGATGTTCATCTTGTTCGCGCTGCAATAAATATTGCTTCCAGCCCATATTGTAAACATCGATAACATTTCGATTTCCATCAATGTAGAAAACTTTATTCACGACAGTCTCAATGAGATTAACATCGTGAGAGATGATGACAAGGCCACCGGCATATTTGGTGAGATATTCTCGAAGCCAGATGATGGAGTCAGCATCTAAGTGGTTTGTTGGCTCATCAAGAAGCAATGTCTCAGCGCCACTAAAAAGAATGCGCGCAAGTTCGATACGACGACGCTGACCGCCAGAGAGCGCAGATAACTCTTGGGAAAATAGTGTTTCTGGAACTCCCAGCGATGAGGCAATTGCTTCAGCCTCTGCTGTAGCCGCGTATCCACCTGCAGCGCTAAATTCTGCTTCCACGCGGGTGTAGCGATCCATCGCTTTTTCAAGCGCTTCGCCTTCGGTCGTGGACATCTCGTGCTCGACTGCCGTCATGCGCCTTGCAATTTGATCTAGGTCGCGCACAGAAAGAATGCGATCAACGACAGTTCCTTGATCTTCTCCAGTGCGTGGATCCTGGGGGAGATAACCAATTTTGCCAGTGCGATTAACTGCGCCACCTGAAGGCATTGTTTCGCCAGCAAGGACTTTTGCAAGAGTAGATTTTCCAGCGCCATTGCGGCCAACAAAACCAATGCGATCACCGTTGTTGATGCGAACGGTTACGTTATTTACTAAGAGGCGAGCTCCAGCACGTAATTCAAGGCTTTGTGTGGAGATCATTTGCCATATCCTCCCACAATTTCTCGTGGGTATGAAATCGCCCTCTTATGCAGCGCCAATTTTTGTGCGACGAGGTGTGGCAAAAGCTTTTGAAACAGCATCTAATTCAGTTGATACCTGCTTCTTAATCGCATCTTCACTCTTGAGCAGAGTATCGAGGGCAGCGATTATGGATTTGAGTTCCTTTTGTTCGGATTCAAGTTCGATTTTGCTCATCTTTGTCAGGCGACGAAGTGGCATATCCAAGATGTAGGTTGCCTGTTCGTCATTGAGTTTAAAGCCTTTAATCAGCGCATCTTTTGCAACTGATGCATCATCACTTGCTCTAATAATTTTGATGACCTTATCAATATCAATAATTGCTTTCAGAAGCCCATCGACAAGAGTCAGACGTAATTGAGCCTTGTTTTTACGAAAATTAGAGCGTCTACGCACGACATCAATGCGGTGATCGATAAAGACCTGCAAGAGCTCTTTAAGACCAAGAGTTTGAGGTCGACCTTTCACAAGTGCTACGGCGTTGATGGCAAAGGCATCTTCCATCGGGGTTAATTTATATAACTGCTCGAGCACTTGTTCTGGTTCGAAACCATTTTTTAATTCGATAACAACGTTGGTTCCCGTTTGGCCATCACTGAGATCGATGATGTCTGAGATTCCAGTAATTTTCTTGGCCTTTGCCAGATCGGCAATTCGTTCAACAATCTTTTCGGGTCCGATCGTGAAGGGAAGTTCGCGAACAACAATTCCCATTTTGCGTGAAGTAACCTTTGTGATCTCAACTGAAGCGCGCACTTTAAATGAGCCCTTACCTGTGGCATACGCTTCACGAACCCCCTCGAGACCAACGAGTTCTCCACCGGTCGGAAAATCTGGGCCAGGAATATATTTCATGAGCGCTTTAAGGGTTGCAGTGGGATTATCAATGAGGTGTTTGGTTGCTGAAATTACTTCACCCAGATTATGTGGCGCCATATTGGTAGCCATTCCCACGGCAATTCCAGAGCCGCCGTTGACGAGCAAGTTTGGATATGCCGCAGGGAGAACTTGTGGTTCAAAAATTTGACCGTCATAGTTTGCACCAAAATCAACAGTGTCTTCATCTGTTTCAGAGACCATGGAGAGCGCAGATTTTGCAAGGCGAGCTTCTGTATAACGCATAGCTGCAGGACCGGCATCGAGTGAACCAAAATTTCCGTGCCCATCAATGAGAGGCAATGACATTGAAAATGATTGCGCCATACGAACCAGTGCGTCGTAAATGGCGGAGTCGCCATGTGGGTGCAATTTACCCATGACTTCACCGACTACTCGAGCACTTTTAACGTGACCTTTTTCAGGACGAAGACCCATCTCAGACATCTGGTGCAAAATGCGGCGGTGAACAGGCTTGAGTCCATCTCTAGCATCTGGAAGGGCGCGCGAATAAATTACTGAATAGGCATATTCTAGAAAGGACTCAGACATTTCAGAAGAGACATCGATATCGATGATTTTTCCTGGATACTCGCCAGCTTTAGGTCCGACTGGTTTTTTCCCTTTGCCGCCAGCAGATGTTGCTGCAGCGCTCTTCTTCGTACTCTTTGCCGTTGCCATGGGGGCGATTGTGCCAATAAGTGTCGTTAAAGTGCGTGACCAACTTGCGGACGTGCCCCGATGTTTGCAACACACTGGGCCGCACTGAGGGCTCCTGATTGAAGTGATGAGGCCAAATCTCCGCCTTTGACATGCTGAGCGATGAAGCCCGCTGCAAATGAGTCACCGGCACCTGTTGTATCAACGACAGCTACAGGAACTGCAGGGACGAAGATGGCACCTGATCCGCGAATAATTCCAGCTGCACCTTGCGCTCCTCGTTTAACAATCACCATGGGTGTCCACTCCAGCAAACGCGACATTGCATCTTCCAGGTTGGAACTTTCAGAGATGTAGAGCGCTTCTTCTTCATTAGGAAATATTGCGTCCATGAGAGGTAACCAACTGCGAATAATAGATAGTTCAACATCGTTCATTGCACCAATTGTGCAAGGATCAAAAAAGATTGGAAGTGTGTGATTGCGAATTACTTTAATCATTTCTAGTACGCCAGGTCGAGAACGCGGATCGAGTAAGGCGTAACCAGAAATATATGCAGCAACAAAGTCTTCTAAAATCGGCATATCTCGAACTTGCAATCCAGAGTTGGCGCCCGTTTCTGGAAACATAGTTCTTTCGCCATCTTTATCAACGAGGACGACGACAACTCCAGTGGGATATCCCTTTACAACTAAGTTGTTATAGGTAACTCCGAGCGCATCAAATTCAGTGGTGATGGCAAGCCCTGCTGGGTCATCGCCCACACGGGCAACAATTTCCGCACCTACATTGCAACAGGTAATCCACGAGGCCACATTGCCAGCAGCCCCTCCACCGTGAGTGGAGATTTTCGAAGGAGTGTCACTGCCGAAGTGAATTTCGCCTTGAATCTTCACAACGACATCGAGCATGACATCGCCGATACACAGAACGCGTGGCTGACTCATAATCTGCCGAGGTTCTACTTGCCTAGAGCTACTGCAATATCTGCAGCAAGAGCGCTGTTGGATTTAATAATTTCTATATTGACGCGAAGTGAATCGCCCTGGGACGCAGTATGAAAATATTCAAGCAAGAATGGCGTGACAGCTTTACCTGTAATTCCTTCTTTATCGGCTGCAGCAAGTCCATTGGCAAGAACTTCATCGTGAAGTTTCTTATCCATTTGATGAAGAACTGGATTTGCCACGATGAGCGCTGAAGTATTTGTCTTCATAGCTGTGCGAGCCTTGATCATCTGTGCAATTTGGTCTGCGCTATTGGCAACATGTTCAATTTCAAATCCAGAATCTGTGAGATAAAAACCAGGAAAATTATTAGTTTTGTACCCAACAACTCCTATTGCCAACGTCTCCAATCTTTCTAATGTGGCTCCCACATCAAGAATCGATTTTACGCCAGCACATACAACAGTGATATCAAGTGCGGAGAGCGCAGTTAAATCTGCTGACTCATCAAATGACTCATTTGCTCCGCGATGCACTCCACCGAGTCCTCCTGTTGCAAAAACTCTGATGCCAGCAAGAACTGCTAAGTGCGCCGTAGCAGCGACAGTCGTTGCTGCACTTTTTCCAAAGGCCACAGCAATAGCGAGATCCCGACTGGACGCTTTCATGATGTCATCGCGATTAGCGATTGCCACGAGTTGGTCATCGCTGAGCCCGATGTGCACATTTCCATCCAACACAGCAATAGTGGCAGGAGTCGCACCATGTTCACGAACGATGGCTTCGACTTCGCGGGCGACAGTCAGATTTGATGGTCGCGGCAATCCGTGGCTAATGATGGTCGACTCAAGTGCAACTACTGGTGAACCTGCAGCAAGTGCCTTTTTTACTTCGTCAGAATATTTTAAAATGTCATTTAATAGCGCAGTCATGGCCCCAACAATAGTGGCAAGATGTACGTATGCATTTATCTGAGATAACCCCCTCGATTTTTTCGAGTTTAGGTTTATCTACAGCGGAAAATACTCTGTCCGTTCCCGAATCTACGCACCGTCGAGAGGTTCTTTTCCTAGTCGATGGTCTCGGAGCCGATGTCCTATCCACATATGCCCAATACATTCCAACACTTTTAACATTTACGCAGTGGGGAAATATTGAGACTTCCTTCCCTTCAACGACGGCAACAAGTTTGGCGACTTTGATGACGGGAGAACTTCCCGGTACTCATGGAATGTTGGGATACACCGTTCGAGTCCCACGAAGCGGTGGAAGAATTTTAAATTCTCTCAAGTGGGATGAACGAGTCGATCCTGTCATGTGGCAATCAGTTCCAACGCTTTTTGAGCGAGGAGCTGCCGAAGGAATATTTGTCTCTCATGTAGCAGCGAAGCGTTATGAAAATACTGGATTCACGCAAGCAGTATTTCGAGGTGCGACGTATCGCGGAGCCAATGTTCTCTCTGATCTCATCGATCGAACAAAAGAAGCACTCAAGAAAGAACCTTCATTTGTCTATGTATATATAAACGATCTTGATGCCGCTGGTCACAACGATGGCGTTGGATCAGATAAATGGATTGCCGCTTTGCTTCACGTTGACGCTGTTGCCAAAGCACTGGTTACGCAACTTCCACGAGGAACTCGAGTGTGGCTAACAGCCGACCATGGGATGATAAATGTGCAAGAGAAAATTATTTTGGGACATGACAATAATTTGCTCGATGATGTTGAACTCGTCGCAGGAGAGCCTCGTGCTCGACATATCTATCTGCAAGAAACTCTCAGTTCGCAGTCGGCGCGAGATGAAGTAGCTGCTCGGTGGAGAGCATTCTTAGGTACAGGTGCCGATGTCTACACGCGAGAGGAAGCTGTAACCCAAGAATTATTTGGCCCAGTTGTCACCTCAGATGCCCTGGATCGAATGGGGGATTTGATCGCAATCCCAACAGGGGGATTGGTACTCATTGAGGCTCATCGGGAGAATCTCGAAGGAGCGATGGTAGGCCATCACGGAGGCCGCAGTGATATTGAACGTCAGGTTCCTCTACTGATGCGAGAAGTGAATTAGTTTTCTTCTTCTTGAGTGGTTGTTTTACCAAACATAATTTCATCCCATGAAGGAACCTTCGCGCGACCTGTTACACCATCGAGTCGAGCTGCTGCATCTGGTTCATCGCGAATTGCGATAAGGCGCGGAGTTTCGCGTATTTCTGCGTCAGGCTCTTCGCGCACCTCGGTATGTACCGAAGTAAGAGTTTCGGTGTAGATCTGAGATGCCGGGCTAGGCCGTTCATAATTTTTGTGGGGGGCTGGTTGCTCACCCATCATCCAGCGCGCATTTTCATCGTTAGCAGTCACTGCATTGCGACTCAGATCAACATGCCATACAGCGTCCCCATGGCCATCATTATTGGGATAGCTCAGTGACATGCTCCATGTTCCATCGTGATGTCTCCAAGCACTCCACTCAAGTGCATCTTCGCCAACTCCTCGAGGAAGCAAGCGAGACATCACCATGTCATAAAGAGTTTGTGGATCTTCACCTAATTCTTTTTTCATAACAATTGCGTGTGTTCTATCTATTATGTAGGAACGCTCTTGCATGATTGGACCAGAAAAGCGTTCAATTTTTTCAATGGAAGTCCCAGATTCTTGTGCAAGATCCTGCGCTGATTCGCCCGCACGAAGTCGCCGTTGGATTTCAGCAACAGTGAGGTTGGCATCATCTTGCGATGGGACCGAAGAGAGTCGAGGCGCATTAATAGCTGAACGAAGTGAATCACTTATGCGAAGTGTGAATTCATTCTCATTAGTATCGGCAAGGGTCACACTCACGCCATCTGGCGTTTTGCCTATAAAACGAAGGTCAGTCACGATGGCGATCGTAACCGATAGCGGCCCGATAAGTAGAGAAGTAAGGCGCAGTGGCAAGAATTGCTGCCCCAGAAAAGGCGATCGGAACCCAATACGCGGCTTGCGCGCCGTGGGTATCAATGACCCATCCCGCGATGGCACTCGATACAGCCCCGCCAAGTGGCATTCCAGCGACAACCCACGCAAGGGTCTCGGTGATTTGTCCCGATGGCACAGCGTTTTCTGCAACACCATAGGCATTGATAATGAGTGGCGCGACAAAGAATCCGTTGAGAAATAAACCAATCGAGAGCGCCAGAATGGAATGTACGAAAAGTAATGGAAGCGAGGCTAAGAAAAGCCCAACGAGAAAAATAAGAAATAACGCCGCATGAGTTTTTTTCCAATGAATAACACCGGAGATCAAGGCAGACGTTGCGCTACCAAGTGCCCAGATGGCAAGAACGAGCCCTGTAACATTTTCTGCGCCACGCTCTTGGGCGAAACCAACCACTGTAATTCCCATGGCGCCAAAAAATCCACCAATCAGAACGCAGGGGAATACAACTGACTGAACTCGCTTGTTACTTAAAACTGGAGGGTGAGGTTCTTCAAGACTACGCGGAATCGGCGGCGGTTCTGTGGATTTCATTACAGCAAGTGCTGGCAAACCGATTGCAATAAAAATTACTGCAGCAATAATTCCTGCAGCAGGAGAGATACGTGTGGCGCAAAATGTTGCTACGACCGGACCCAAAATAAATACAATCTCATCAACGAGAGCTTCCAATGAGTATGCAGAATTCACCAAATGCTTTTCAGTGAGGGCAGGATCTTTTTTCAAAATATGTAGCCAGCGTCGTCGAACCATTCCGCCCGCATTGAGAGCGGTCATTTCGGCAAAAATGATGCAGATGAACCACGTCCAAATTGGCGCGCCCCACGTAACGAGGCCGACAAAGAGCAAAAAGAGTGCAATGCGAATAGGCGCAAGACGCATAAGAATTTTTCCCTGACCATAGCGATCAGAATTGCGGGCCCAAAAAGGCCCTGCCATGGCAACTACTATCGATGCAACGGCGCTGAGCGCTCCAGCAAGTGCATAGGAACCACTCTTATCAACGACGATAAAAATTAATGCGAGATTATCCATCGCAATTGGCATGCGGCCAATAAAGCCCGCAAATGAAAAACGTAGTGCACCTGGAATACGAAAGAGCGTGCCATACGCAGAAAACATGGCCTTATTCTATTACTATCGCGTAGTGTGGTGCGATGGGAAAAATTATCAGCGATCGCTCCGAGATAAACGAACTCTTAGCACTTGCTATTCGCGTAGGAGGTGAGGCCGCAGACCTTCTCTCGCAACGCCCGGAGATATTGGAACTTTCTACCAAATCTTCCGCCATGGATATCGTCACGCAGATGGATAAAGCAAGTGAAGCCCATATTGTGAAATCTATTCTTGAAGTGCGTCCCGATGATGGAATGATCGGCGAAGAAGGCGCATCACGACCAACTCAATCAGGAGTCACATGGGTCATCGACCCACTCGATGGAACAGTAAATTATTTCTACGGACTTCCAGGGTGGAATGTCAGTATTGCCGCTAAAGATGAATCCGGAGCAATAGTTGGATGTGTCACTGCCCCAACAATTAATTCACGATGGCATGCAAGTCGTGGGGGAGGAGCATTTCTCAATGATTCACGAATTTCATGCAATGATCCGATTGAACTCAATCGAGCCCTCATAGGTACCGGATTTTCATATGATGTGACAGAACGTGAGGAGCAATTGCGGCAAGTCGCACTTTTGCTTCCGCGGTGTAGAGATATCCGACGATTTGGCGCCGCCGCAGTTGACCTGTGCTGCGTAGCTTCAGGCCAGTTAGATGGTTATTTCGAGGCAGGACTCATGGAATGGGATTTGGCTGCCGGTGCGTTGATTGCATCCGAGGCTGGCGCGCGAGTCACCAAGGAAAATGGGCCCACACGCTCATTTACTCTCGCAGCGGGCCCTTATCTTCATCCATTGATGGCCCAAGCGCTCGCGGAGTAATTCTGCCGATTTACGCTCAAGGCCACTCATGTGGCAGGATAAGCCCCTTGCGCCGCTAGAACTAGCGCGACTGATTCGAACAGAGGATATGAAATGAACGTGCTTGACGTCGTAGATGCAGCTTCACTGCGCAAAGACATCCCACAGTTTCGCGCTGGCGATGAACTCAAGATCCATGTTCGCGTTATCGAAGGTAGCAAGAGCCGTATCCAGGTATTTCAAGGAATTGTCATCCGTCGCCAAGGTGATGGAGTTCGCGAAACATTCACAATCCGTAAAGTTTCATACGGTGTCGGAGTGGAGCGCACATTCCCAGTGCACACACCAGTAATTGAGAAGATTGAACTTGTTAAGAAAGGCGATGTACGTCGCGCCAAGTTGTACTACTTACGCGACCTTCGCGGTAAGGCTGCCAAGATTCGCGAAAAGCGCGATGGCATTGAAGGATACGGCGACGGAATTCTTTCAACTCCAGAACCTGTAGTGATTCCAGAGCCAGTAGTTGAGGCTGTTGTCGAAGCACCAGTAGAAGCACCAGTGGAAGCTGTTGTTGAAGCAGTTGTTGAAGCAGTTGTTGAAAGCGAAACTCCTGCCGAGCAAGCGTAATAATTTCTAATGTTTCGCAAGGGCTCTGTCCTTCGTGAGTTTCCAATTTTGGTCATTGTGGCCTTATTGGTTTCATTAGTAATAAAAAGCTTTCTTGTTCAATTTTTCTTTATTCCATCTGGATCGATGCAAAACACATTGCAGATTAAAGATCGCGTTGCCGTCAATAAGGTGCCTTTCATTTCACGCACAATTTCACGTGGTGATGTTGTAGTTTTTCGCGATCCAGCACACTGGTTACCTGAACCTGATGCATCCAATTCAGGTTCTATTGTCGCAAAAATTAAAGAAGGTTTTGTCGCAGTAGGCATTTTGCCCAATCCTGCCAAGCAGTACTTGGTTAAGCGAGTAATCGGAGTTGCAGGAGATCATGTGATCTGTTGCGATGCGAAGGAAAGACTCATGATTAATGGGAAATCAATAGATGAGCCCTATATTTTTAAAGGAAATAAACCAAGTGAAATGACATTTGATATCACTGTGGCTACGGGAAAAATTTGGGTAATGGGAGATCACCGCGGAGCTTCGGCAGACTCGAGATATCACCAGGACGATATCAATAAGGGGCAGGTGCCATTGACTCGCGTAACAGGGCGAGTGGTTGCGGTAATTTGGCCATTTAATAATGCGAAATTAATTTCGAAGATAGATGTTTTGAAATAATTTCCTCGTGATTGCAATCGAGCGCACACTTATCGATGCAGGCATTTCTCCACTTGCAGGAGTTGATGAAGCCGGTCGTGGCGCATGCGCAGGGCCACTTGTTATTGCAAGTGTCATTCTGGAAGATCCATTTGATCAAGAGCTTGCTGCGGTAAAAGATTCTAAAGCGGTTAAGGAAAGTGCTCGAGAAAAGTTATACGACCTAATTATGGCCAAAGCCTTGTCTGTTTCTGTCGTGATCGTTCCTGCCAGTGAAGTGGATTCACGCGGTGTACATGCTGCAAATTTAGATGGCATGAGGCGTGCGGTTCAGGGACTTTCAATTACTCCGGCGTATGTTCTCACCGATGGGTATGCCATTGAAGGAATGACAATTCCAAATGTAGCAATTTGGAAAGGCGATCAAGTCGCGCATTGCATTAGCGCAGCATCCATTATTGCCAAAGTGACCAGAGATCGAATCATGCGCGAGATGAATTCAGATTTTCCAGGGTATGGATTTGCCCAACATAAGGGCTATATCACTGCCGTGCATTCACAATCATTAATTTCTTTAGGTCCGTGCATAGAACATAGACGTTCTTTTTCTAACATCGCGGCACTTATCAACATTTAAAATAGTTTTGAGCTCCACCGTCAGCGAGTAAAACTAGGCTCCCTTTTCATGCCTACTGTGAAGAAAAACAATAAAGTCCTTGGCGCCTTTGGCGAAGAAGTGATTGTGAAAGAACTGATTTCGAAGAACTTCGAAATCATTGAACGCAATTGGAGAATTCGCGAAGGCGAGATTGACATCATCGCGCTCTCACCCGATGGATTCTTTTCTTTCGTGGAAGTAAAAACGCGCTCATCACTTGCCTTTGGCCATCCATTTGAAGCAATTACTCCAGTCAAGGCGCAACGATTACAACGTCTAGCTCTTGCCTGGCTTGCAACGCACAAGTGTCTGGGTTGTGATTATCGCATCGACATTGCAGCTGTTCTCATTGACTCCTCGGGTGGGTTCTCAACCGAGTACAGAGTGGGTGTCCTATGAGTCTTGGACAAACATTTGGAGTCGCACTTCAAGGCCTTGGTGGATCAGTTGTCACTGTTGAAGTAGATATTGCAGACGGAATTCCCTCTTATACCCTCTTAGGCCTTCCAGATGCGGCCTTGAATGAGTCTCGAGATCGCGTGCGAGCTGCGATAGTTAATTGCGCCGAGCAATGGCCCAACCGAAAGGTGACAGTTTCACTCTCACCGGCATGGATGCCAAAAAGTGGATCCAGTTTTGATTTAGCAATCGCAGTTGCAATTCTTGCCGCTAATAGTTCTGTGGGCGTCATTCCTGAAATCATTTTTCTCGGGGAGTTATCACTTGATGGAAAGCTACGTGCGGTGCGCGGAGTTCTTCCCTCTCTCATGGCTGCCCACTCTGCAGGAATTCTTCGCGCCGTTGTGCCAATGGCTAATCGCGCTGAGGCGCAGCTCATGACATCGATGGAAATAATCCCTATGTCGCACTTACATGAAGTATTACTGTGGCTTCGAACTGGGGAGCGAAGCGAGAATCTCGAATTAGATTTAGAACAAGTCGTTGACACCGCACTCGATTTCGAGGATGTTGCTGGACAACCGTTAGCAAGACGAGCAGCCGAAATTGCGGCAACAGGTGGTCATCACTTATTGCTTATCGGTCCGCCGGGGGCTGGAAAAACTATGATTGCGGATCGACTGCCAACTATTTTGCCAGCACTGACATTAGAAGAAGCACTTGAAGTGACGGCAGTTCATTCCATTGCTGGTTCATTTGCGACCCGATCACCAATGTCGCGCTTGGCTCCGATAGTTGCACCACACCATACGACCACCCGGGTAGCAATGGTCGGTGGCGGTTCACATCTCATCAAACCTGGAGCATGCTCACTTGCCCATCACGGAGTGCTATTTATTGACGAAGCTCCTGAGTGCGGACCTGGCATTTTAGATTCCCTGCGGCAACCACTCGAAGCT
Organism: Actinomycetota bacterium; assembly: GCA_009699575.1. Lineage (GTDB taxonomy): Bacteria > Actinomycetota > Actinomycetes > Nanopelagicales > Nanopelagicaceae > Planktophila. The sequence continues at coordinate 29,275 of WLNY01000008.1, read as the reverse complement.
GGAACCATCACGATTGCTCGCGCTATTGGCAATTTAACATTCCCTGCACGATTTCTCTTGGTGTTGGCGGCCAACCCCTGTCCTTGCGGCAAATTTACAGGTCGCGGAACGAGCTGTGTTTGCACATCATTGCAGGTGCGTAGATATTTAGGAAAACTTTCCGGCCCACTGATGGACCGCATCGATATTCGCGTGCATGTTGATCCTGTAGGACGAGTGGATATGGCCCGTGCTGATTTAGCAGAATCCAGTGCCACAATGAGAGAAAGAGTCATTGCTGCTCGTTTAGTTGCATCAAAAAGATTTGCACATGAACCCTTTTCCCTTAATGGTCAAATTCCCAGTCGTGCTCTAAGAACAACGTATCAACCCGAACGCATCGCTATGAATTTTTTACATGATGAACTCGATCGCGAAAGGTTGACTGCGCGTGGGCTTCATAAAGTCATGCGAACTTCATGGACTCTTGCCGATCTCTATCAACATGATCGCCCAACGCTTGTAGATGTACATGAGGCTTATGCGCTGCGAGAAGGGATCGAACTATGAAAACGATGCATGCACGGGCCCAACTCTTTAGTGCAATTGAAGGAGGTTCACCTTTTTGGGCAAGAGAGATCGTAGAAAATGGAGTCAACTATGTTCTTGAGCGCGCTTTGCGCGGAGGTTATGACGAAATCAAACACGAGAAAGTTATTACGCGTCTTCGGAATTCGGATCCCCAATCGATTCTTGCAGTTATTGACAAAAGTCTTGGTTCATTTCTTACGCCAGAGGATGCGCAATGGCCTCAACCGCTCAATGATTTACTGGCACCACCGATTGCGCTGATAGTTCATGGAAATAATTCCGTATTGCAGATCCCATCACTTGCAATTGTTGGAACACGAAACCCAACTTCCTATGGGGTACGTATCGCTGAGGAATTTGCTGCAGGATTTGTTGATCGCGAGTGGGCAATTATTAGCGGGGGAGCATACGGAATAGATGCCGCTGCCCATAGGGGTGCACTTATGGCTGAGGGAATAACTATTGCTGTGCTTGCGTGCGGATTAGATATTAATTATCCCGCTGGCCACCAAAGACTCTTCGCAGAAATTGCAGTACACGGCGCACTCATCACAGAAGTTATGCCCGGTACGTCAGCCATTCCAGCGCGTTTCCTCACCCGCAATCGACTTATTGCGGCGCTCTCTAAATCCACTCTTGTTGTTGAGGCTGCATTTCGAAGTGGATCACTACGAACTGCCAGAGATGCCGCCGAACTCTTACGCCCAGTAATGGCAATTCCTGGTCCGATTAATTCACCCACGAGTGAAGGATGTCACCGACTAATTGGCGAACGCGCTGCCGAAATAGTGACATCAGTTGCCGATGCCTTCGAATTCGTATCGTTTAGGTAACGCGCGCGAGAAGTGAGAGACTTCTCCCATGAGTGAATTTCGTTCGGGCTTCGTCGCAATTGTTGGACGTCCCAATGCTGGAAAATCCACTCTCATCAATGCACTGGTTGGATCGAAAATTGCAATAACTTCTCATCACCCCAACACGACTCGACATGCAATTCGTGGAATTCTCAATCGCCCAGGGTTTCAAGCGGTCCTCGTAGATACCCCTGGCGTACATAAACCGAAAACTCTGCTGGGGCATCGTCTCAATGCTGTGGTCGGACAGAGTATGGATTCAGTTGACGCAATCATTATGTGCCTGCCTGCCGATGAGGATTCTGGCGCAGGTGATGTCTATATTGCTCAGGAAATTGCAAAACATCCGCGCGCGAAGAAAATTGCGGTCATCACCAAAACAGATTTGCTCTCGAAGAAATCACTCGCCAATCGACTTTTGGGAATTACCTCTCTTGCCAAAGGTTTTACGTGGGATGAAATTATTCCTGTTTCGGCAGCGATACATGATCAAATTGAGCTTCTCACTGAATTGATTGCACAGACATTGCCTGAGGGTCCCGAGTATTACCCCCAAGATATGAAGAGTGATCAAGAGATTTCACAAATTATTTGCGAACTCATTCGCGAAGCTGCATTACGCGATGCACTGCAGGAATTACCTCACTCAATCATGGTTACTATTGATGAAATGGCAGAACGCGAAGAACGCGGAAGCCGTCCGTTCTATGACATTCACGCAACAATCCATGTAGAACGTGATTCACAGCGTGGAATTCTTTTGGGACACCAAGGGGAGCGACTCAAAGATATTGGAATCCGCGCACGCGCTGATATTGAGCGAGCCCTTGGAGCGAAGATTTTCCTAGGGCTTCATATTAAAGTGTCAAAAGAATGGCAACGCGATCCTAAACTGCTCGAGCGTTTAGGTTTTTCAGAGAAGTAAATTACACGCTCACAGGTTTGCGGCTTGCAAAATATGATCCAACAAGAACTAATGGCAACCCAATTGCGATTCCCAAAGTAATTGGCTCCGAGAGAACAACTACACCGAGTAAAACAGCGACGGCAGTATTGACGTAGGTGACAAGAGATGCGCGTGCTGGTCCAATTTCCTTCATCACCTGGAAGAAGACTACAAACGCCAGCGCTGTACATAAAATCCCTAGGGAAATCAATGACAGGGATGCTTTAACGGGAATCGCGGTATCTGGCCACTGGAGTATTGCAAAAGGAAGATAGAAAATTGCCGTAAATCCCATAGCGACAGCGTTTATTGCAATCCCGGAGACCCCAGGCAATTTCATCGTGATCATATTGACTGCATATGAATAGGCAATAGCCGCGAGCAAAACCATTCCGATAGAAATGAGTGAACTATTTCCTGTAATTGATTCAATTCCGACAAGTGCAAAAACTCCGATAAAACCAATCACGATTCCAAAGAGTCGACGATGGTGCCATACTGTTTTATCGCCATTAATTGATGCAAAAATCGTTGCCCAAATTGGAACTGTTGCAACCAAAAGTCCAGCGAGTCCAGAGGAGATGTTTTTTTCTGCACTTGTAATAAAAAACCAGGGACCAATCATTTCAAATATTGCGTAAGGAATGACGTATTTAAATCCTCGTAATGCGCCTCCTAAGGATCTCTGTGCAATTGCAACTGGAATCAAAATAGCGCTGCCTATGACAACTCGCGCACACACAATGACTGCTGGGTTAAAGGTTTCGACTGCAACTTTCATAAACAGGTACGGAATACCCCATAGAAACCCGGTCAGTCCAAAGAGGAGCCAGCTACGACGTGTCATGTTTCCTTACTGAATATAATTATTAAAGAACGCTGCGATAGAGAGCGATAGTAGCCTGTGCGACCGCATCCCACCCAAAGTATTTTTGCGCACGTAGTCGACCAGCTGCGCCCATTTCACTGAGGAGGACTGGATTGCTCAGCGCCTTTGTAATGGTGTCACATAAATCACTTTCAAATTTTTCGCTATCAGTGGTGTAATTAACAAGGAAACCGGTTTCGCCATCTGCGACAACTTCTGGAATTCCGCCTACGCGGGAAGCAATGACGGCGGTTGCGCATCCCATTGCTTCTAAATTAACAATTCCTAGTGGTTCATATATGGAAGGACACAGGAATGCGTCGGCCCCCGTGAGCACGGCGGTAAGTTCATCGTGAGGAAGCATCTCTTTTATCCACCAAATATTGCTACGTTCTTTTTGAAGTTCGGCAATCAAGGCGGCAACTTCGTTTCCGATTCCTTCTTCGTCTGGACTTCCTGCACATAAAACAAGACCAAATTCGGAAGGAACGCTTTTCCACGCACGTAATAAATGTGCGAGCCCTTTTTGACGAGTGATGCGCCCAACAAAGGTGGCATACCTTCCAGTAATTCCGTATTTTTCCAAGGTTGCTGGGTTCTCATGTGGCGCAAATTTTTGCGTGTCTACTCCGTTGCGAATTGTGTGCACCTTGAGCGGATCGATATTTGGGTATGCAGCCAATACGTCAGCGCGCATTCCATCGCTGACGGCAATTATTGCAGCGGCGCTTTCAAAGGCAGTTTTCTCAGCCCATGAAGAAATCTTGTAACCGCCACCTAATTGTTCAGCCTTCCACGGACGCAATGGTTCGAGTGAATGAGCAGTCACGATGTGAGGGATACCGTGCAACAGGGATGCACTATGGCCAGCCATATTTGCATACCAAGTGTGGGAATGGACCACATCAACCGACTGTAAATTCTCAGCAATCTGCAAATCTGTTGCCATTGCTGCAATTGCAGGATTACTGTTTTCAAATCCCGAAGGTGTGAAATATCCATAGGCGCCATCAGTTCGAGGTCCGCCAAAGCAATGCACATCAACTGTGACGCCATTATTGGCTCTCAATGCTTGCGTTAATTGAACAACATGAACTCCAGCACCACCATAGACAGCAGGCGGCCACTCTTTACTCACGATCCCAACAGTGAGGTTCTCCATGTGTTTTGCCCCTAGCACTCGAATGTTGATGAGGGTATCTTTGCTCCATGAGTCGCGTCCAACTACCGCTAGGAATTGTACTTGCCGGCGGTGAAGGCAAGCGCTTAATGCCACTGACTGCAGACCGCGCCAAACCTGCTGTTCCATTCGGTGGCTCTTACCGCCTCATTGATTTTGTACTCTCTAACCTCGTGAATGCTCAAATGCGTAAGGTCGCAGTTCTTACTCAGTACAAGTCGCATTCGCTGGATCGTCACATCACAACTACGTGGCGCATGTCTACGCTTCTTGAAAACTACATTACGCCAGTCCCAGCGCAGCAACGACTCGGGCCACGGTGGTACACCGGAAGTGCAGACGCAATTTTACAAAATTTTAATTTAATTCATGACGAAGATCCAAAGCACGTTCTAGTTTTCGGTGCAGACCACGTGTACCGCATGGACCCCAGCCAAATGTTTGATGCGCATCTGAGCACTGGTGCAGGCGTAACTGTTGCAGCTATTCGAATGCCGCGTTCAGAAGCGCATGATTTCGGCGTCATTGAACTCGAGCAAGATGGAATTTCTATAAAAGCTTTTCATGAAAAGCCATCTGATCCGCCAGCGATGCCTGGCCATCCAGATCTTTCTCTTGTCTCCATGGGTAATTACATTTTTAAACGAGATGTCATGGAAGAAGCACTCATTGTTGATTCAGAAGATCTGGAGAGTCGTCACGATATCGGCGGAAATATTATTCCAATGCTCACGGCTAATGGTCTGGCAAAAGTGTATGACTTTGAAAATAACATTGTTCCAGGAGCAACAGATCGCGATAAAGGGTATTGGCGAGATGTGGGTTCGCTGGATGCATACTACGACGCGCACATGGACTTGGTTTCTATCCATCCAATTTTTAATTTATATAACCGCGAGTGGCCATTGCTTACGAATCCTCCATCACTTCCTCCTGCAAAATTTAGCGAAAGCGGACTTGCCCAGGACTCCATAGTTGGCGCAGGTTCGATTATTTCTGGCGGTCATGTCAATCGCACTGTTGCATCATTTGATGTGATGGTTGGCAGTGGTGCATTCGTTGACGAATCCGTGCTAATGCCATCAGTTCGCATTGGTGATCGAGCTGTCATTCGACGCGCCATCCTAGATAAAGGAGTTGTCGTTGAACCAGGCGCGCAAATCGGCGTAGACATGCAACGCGATCGCGAGCGTTTCACAGTTTCTGAAGGTGGAATTGTTGTTGTGGGTAAAGGAATTCGCGTTACCGCTTAAGAACTAAGTATCCCTGACTAAATTGCCTCTGAAATCTACAAGAACTAGGGGCTCGTCACTGTTGGCTAAGCGAAAGAAAGAATTTACTGATCACGATTTTGTAGTAATTCAGTACAAATCTCATTATTTACCATTATAGTTAGAATAAATTTGTTGGCTTTTCTCTTGATTTTTAAAAAAGAGACTGGAAGGAAATTAATTTGATAAATTCACCGGATGAAGTCACAGTAGTCACAACTGACCACATAGTTGATGAAGAAATTGCAGAAACTTATGGATACGTAAGTAGTACATCATTAAGTTATTTTATAGTTTTCAAAGGGAGGACCGTCGAAAATTCCTTAGACCGCGCTTTTAATAAAATTCAATTCCAGGCATTCCGAGAAGGTGCTGATGCGATTGTAGGCGTGCGAACACACTTGGAATTCCAAAGTCAATTTCTCCTGATAACTCGCGTGAATGTTTTTATGGAAGGAACGATGGTCGTCACCAAGGATGAGAAGTAACTACCAAGCAATCGTACGATCTCGCAATACTCGATATCTCTCCACAACATCAGGCGTGTGCGCACTTTTCACATGAGCGACTTCGCCAAGGTTCCATGTCGGCGCACTTTCGCCACCGAGTAGTGCCCACGCTGCTTGTCGAGCAGCGCCATCGGCTACATATTCACCTGCTGGTGGAACGAGCACTTCACGGCCAAAAAGCGAACTAGCAATAGATGAAATAGCTGGATTTTTTGCAGCCCCGCCAATCAATAGAATTCTTCCAACTGCAACACCTAATTTTTCTAACGCATCTACTGCATCGACAAGTCCACACAACATTCCTTCGACCATCGCGCGAGCAATATCTTCTCGGTTTGAATTAGCCAAAGTCATTCCACTTAAAACTCCCTGGGCATCTGGTCTGTTCGGTGTTCGTTCGCCTTCGAAATAGGGAAGCAGTGAGAGTCCATGCGCACCTGGCGTGGCAGCAAGAGCGAGAGCTCCTACTTCATCGTGTGAGACTCCAAGGATTTTTGTTGCAGCATCAAGGATGCGAGCAGCGTTAAGAGTGCAGACAAGTGGAAGAAAGCGACCTGATGCATCTGCAAAGCCTGCAACCTGACCGCTTGAATCATGTGTTGGTGTGGAAGAGACTGCAAATGCGGTGCCACTTGTTCCAAGTGAGACAATTACATCGCCTGGTTCCCCTTGTAGACCAAGTGCCGCGCCGGCATTATCGCCCGCACCTGCTGCAATCGGAATTCCACCAGTTGTCTTCCCACCGAATTGGTTGGAGGCAACGATGCGAGGGAGTATGTAATCGGCATCGTGACGAAGTGCAAGTTTTACAATCTCGTCGCGATAGTGCGAAGTTGTGGGATCAAAATATCCAGTACCGGAGGCATCACTTCGGTCGGTAAATAAAAGTGAAAAATCTTTACCACCCTGCAATTGCCACGAAAGCCAATCGTGCGGAAGTGCTACTGCTGCAACCTTTTGCGCATGTGCAGGTTCATGATCGGCAAGCCACCGTAACTTCGATGCTGTGAATGCAGCAACTAATACCGAACCAACTTTGCGTGCAGTCTCTTCATCGCCGCCAAGTTCGTTATTGAGATCTGTTGCTTCTTTTGCTGATCGAGTGTCATTCCACAAGAGTGCATCGCGTATGACCTCACCATCGCTATCTATTGCCACCATGCCATGTTGCTGTCCACCGATTGAGATTGCCTCAACATCGTCTAACCCGCCAGCATCGGCGATTGCACCATCGAGAGCTTTTCTCCAAATATGGGGGTCAATTTCAGTGCCATCAGGATGAGAGCCGCGACCTTGGCGCACTAGTGCCCCTGTGTGAGCCTCACGGATAACAACCTTTACCGATTGGGTCGATGAATCAACGCCTGCTACTAATTTTTGATTGCCCATAGGAGAAGGGTAGACTCTCGTCGTCAGTGTTGACCACATTTTAAGACTTTCTTACTTTCCATAGGAGTTCAACTGATGCGCATTGGTGTACTTACAGGCGGCGGAGATTGCCCAGGATTAAATGCTGTTATTCGTGCCGTTGTTCGTAAAGGCGTTAAAGAATATGGTCACGAATTTGTCGGTTTTCGCGATGGCTGGAAAGGCCCGCTTGAAGGCTTAACAATGGATCTCACAATTGAGACAACTCGCGGAATTTTGCCTCGCGGTGGAACAATTCTTGGCTCATCCCGGACCAACCCATTTAAAATTGAAAATGGCGTAGAGCGAATCAAAGAAAATCTTGAAGCCATGAAAATTGATGCACTCATTGCAATTGGTGGGGAAGACACACTCGGAGTGGCCACCAAACTTGATTCATTGGGCGTAAAAGTTATTGGCGTTCCAAAGACCATTGATAACGATTTGAGCAACACTGATTACACATTTGGATTTGATACTTCTGTGAATATCGCAGTGGAGGCAATTGACCGCCTTCATACAACAGCAGAGTCACATCACCGCGCCCTCATTGTTGAAGTAATGGGACGTCACGCTGGATGGATCGCACTGCACTCAGGCCTTGCTGGTGGAGCTGCATGTATTTTGATTCCTGAAATTCCTTTCTCGGTTGAGAAAGTATGCGAGTGGGTCGAGTCTCGTTTCCAAAGCCACTACGCACCAATTATCGTCATCGCCGAAGGTGCGATTCCTCAAGAGGGCGACATGGTTACCAAAGATCAAACTCTTGATGCTTTCGGTCACGTAAAACTTTCTGGAATTGGGGAATGGCTAGCGGGCCAGATTGAAGCGAAGACTGGCAAGGAAGCGCGTACATCTGTTCTTGGCCACATTCAACGCGGTGGATCTCCCACTGCATTTGACCGTGTTCTAGCTACACGCTTTGGTCTCCATGCAATTACTGCAGCTCACGAGGGCGATTGGGGCAAGATGGTTGCTCTTCACGGAACAAATATTGCTCGCGTGCCACTGGCTTCGGCTACTGAGAAGTTAAAGACGGTTGATCCTGCACTGTACGCGGAGGCTCAGATTTTCTTTGGATAATTCGCCCACGCGAACTCCACGAGACTCTCTACTGTTATCACTATGACACAATCAATTGACACTCTTTTCACTCCTGGGCTCGTTGCTGCGCAGCAACCGTTATGGCCAGGCGGAGAAAATGGTCCAGCTGTTACTGCCGCAGTTGCCGAATTGAAATCTTTTCCTCCACTTGTATTTGCAGGCGAGTGCGACAATCTCAAGGCGCGAATTGCAGAAGCTGCAGCGGGTAGAGCGTTTTGGCTACAAGGGGGAGATTGCGCAGAAACTTTTGCAGCAGCGACTGCGGACTCAATTCGCAATCGTATTAAAACCATTCTGCAAATGGCCGCGGTTCTCCAGTACTACTCAAGTCTTCCTGTCATTAAGGTTGGCCGCATGGCTGGGCAGTTCGCCAAGCCTCGTTCAAATGATTTGGAAACTCGCGGGGATGTCACTCTTCCTGCATACCGCGGTGACGCTGTCAACGATCTGGAATTTACTGAGCAATCCAGAACACCGGATCCATCACGATTGGTGCGTGTCTACAACACTTCTGCAGCAACATTGAACTTGGTGCGAGCATTTACGCAAGGTGGATTTGCCGATCTTCGTCAGGTCCATGAATGGAATAAGGGATTTATCCGCGATTCCGCAGTAGGCGATCGCTACGAGGAAATGGCAAAAGAAATCGGTCGCGCTTTAGATTTTATGAAATCTGCAGGCGTTGATCCGGAAGCATTTCGCGCAGTTGATTTCTTCTCAAGCCACGAAGCGCTGATTTTAGAATACGAAAAGGCGTTGACACGCATCGATTCTCGTACTGGCAATCCATATGATGTATCTGCACATTTCCTCTGGATTGGTGAGCGCACTCGCCAATTAGATGGCGCACATATTGATTTCGCTTCCAAGGTCCGCAATCCAATTGGCGTAAAACTTGGGCCAAAATCAACCGTTGATGACGCACTGACTCTCATTGATCGTCTTGACCCTGATCGCGAACCTGGCCGCCTTACATTTATCACACGCATGGGCGCATCAAAAATTCGTGAAGCACTTCCGGCTCTTGTCGATGGAGTAACCAAATCAGGCGCGCAGGTTCTCTGGGTGTGCGATCCAATGCATGGCAATACTTATGAAGCACCTTCTGGTTATAAGACACGGCGCTTTGATGACGTGATGGATGAAGTAAAAGGCTTCTTTGAAGTGCATAAATCACTGGGCACTCATCCTGGGGGAATTCATATTGAGCTTACTGGTGATGATGTCACTGAGTGCGTAGGAGGGGGCGAGCAAATTCTCGAATCCGATCTCGCCACTCGATATGAGAGCGCCTGCGATCCTCGACTTAATCATTCGCAATCTCTCGAATTAGCCTTTTTGGTTGCGGAGATGCTCCGCGATAGGTAATTTTGGACAGTGCCTTTACTCCTTACTTCCCACAAGACTCCAATTGGCACACTCAATCTCTTGGCAAACGATCATGTTCTCGTCGCTGCAAATCTTTCAAGCGTGAAAGCGCTGAGTGAAAATCTAGACCCTGCGGATGCAGCGCATGAAATTAAGACAGTTAAATCTATTCCTATGATTTCGGACCTTATTTCTGATTACTTCAATGGAAATCTAACTGCGATAAACGCAATTACCGTTCGCCAAGTTGGAGCAACTTTTTCCCAGTCTGCGTGGAAGGCGATGCGTAAAGTCAGCCCAGGTAAAACACTTTCGTATGCAGATCTTGCAGCGCGTTCAGGATCACCTGCCGCAGTTCGTGCAGCGGGAAGTGCTTGTGCTAAAAATGCAATCGTCTTAATTGTTCCATGTCACCGTATTGTAAAAACAGGTGGCGCGCTTGGAAATTATGCCTACGGTTTAGATGTTAAACAGTGGCTCTTAAACTTTGAGGGCGCGCTGTAAAATTTCGATTGCTTGGGCGCATTGTGCATCATCAAAATCTAGATGAGTGACAAGGCGCGCATACTTTGGCCCGAGTGCGCTAATCCAGAGTCCAGATTCTTTACAACGAGTGGCGAGTTCGGCAGCTGAAATAGGAAGCCCTGATAGATCTAATCCAACAATATTAGTTTCAACAGTTGTTGGATCTATGAGAGATGAATTGATGGCCGCGATCGCAACGGCCAAATCTTTGGCGCGACGATGATCTTCGCTGAGTCGTTGGATGTTGTGATCAAGTGCGAAATGGCCAGCTGCCGCTAATAGTCCTATTTGGCGCATTCCAGCGCCATATCGCTTGCGCCAAACGCGAGCTCGAGCTACGCGCTCTTTCGTTGAAATCATGATTGAACCAACAGGTGCGCCAAGACCCTTCGAAAGGCACACGCTGATGGTGTCGAAATTCTTGCCATAGTCTTTAAACGAAACGCCACTTGCAACATGAGCATTCCAAATTCGAGCGCCATCAAGGTGAAGTGCAAGACCTAAGTCATTGGCACCTGCTCGAAGTTTCTCGATCTGCGCCAGTGGTTGCACGGTTCCGCCACCAAAGTTGTGAGTATTTTCTACTGCGATGGCAGTAGTAGAGACAAGATATGGTCCAGAGTTTGGCCTAGCGATATTGAGTGCATCATCTGCTACAAGAAGTCCATTCACTGCAGGCCATGTGCGAGTTGTAATTCCACTAAATACTGCGGCGGCGCCAAGTTCAGCGCGCACGATATGAGAATTAGTTTCGGCAATAATTTCTTCACCTGGGGCAACCAACATTCGAATTGCTAATTGATTAGCTAGCGAACCTGTTGGTGCGAATAGCGCTGCTTCATGGCCAAATAAATGTGCAACTCGTTCTTCTAAAGAATTAACAGTCGGATCATCGCCATAGACATCATCTCCGACAGGAGCCGATGCAATTGCATCGCGCATTTCTTGTGATGGGCGAGTTACGGTATCGGATCTGAGGTCAATGGCCATGCGCATAGTTTCTCATGCTTCTTTCAATACAATGACATACATCGCTGTCACTACAGCGGTTCCGCCCAGGGCAATTCGCAAAGTCAGGCTTTCGCCTCCAATAAGAATTGCAAAGAGGGCAGCGAAGACGACTTCCATCGTCAAAATGACTGCAACCTTGCTCGTCGTCATATATGCCTGTGACCACGTTTGCACAATGAAGGCAACGGCGGTGCAGATGATTGCCGTGAATACGATCGTGGACCATACACCCCAATCAGGAGGGAGTGAATAGCCACCTTCAACCATCGAGGCAATTCCTGCAAGCACGGCGCACGTAGAGATTTGGACAACAGTGAGTGCGTAAGCATCTCGACCGTTGCTCCATCTTCCTAGACAAATAATATGAGCGCCAAATGCAAATGCGCTGCCAAGAACGAGAAGTTCGCCAAAACCAATTGCGAAACCGTGTAATGAGAGGAGCGCAAGTCCAGCTGTTGCTAACGCTACGCATCCCCAGGTGAGAGCCGTAATTTTTTCACGAAATAAAATGGCGGCGATGAGCGGTGTGGTGACCACATATAAACCAGTGATAAAACCAGTTACGGCAACACCTGTGCGCTCTAGGCCTAGTGTTTGAAGGATGTAGCCGCTGCCTAAAAAGAATCCAGCAACCATTCCCCGGATCAGAAGATCTTTATTGAAGAGTTTGATAACACGAGGGCGCAAAATAACCATAGCGACCGCTGCTAATAGAAATCGACTGAAAAGAAAATTATTGACACTTTGTCTTGCAATTGAATCCTTCATCACAACAAATGCCAGACCCCACGACGCGGCAACGAGCAAGAGCGCCCATGGAGCTAGCCGAAGTCGAAGTGCATGAATTGAGCTCATCCTCGTAATTTTTTCAAGAGCGCTACTTCTTTGCCGTGTTCGGGTTCCATCCCAGGAGTTTCTAATATGAGGGGAGCGTTCGCAACTGCTGGATGGGCAAGCAGTTCCTTAAAGGGATCGATTCCAATTTCCCCATCGCCAATATTTTGATGTCGATCTTTAAGCGCGCCACACACATCCATGGAGTCATTGGCATGCACTAGTTGGAATCGTTCTATTCCAGCAATTTCAACAAGAAGGTCAATTGTCTCTTTCATCCCACCTTTTTTCTTGATGTCATGACCAGCTGCAAAAACATGACATGTATCAAGGCAGATTCCAACTTTTGGATGGTATTCAAGTGCCTTCAGGTAGTAAGCAAGGTCATCTAATTTCTTAACAAGTGATTGACCTTGTCCTGCAGTTGGTTCGAGCAAGAGCATGGGTGAATCATCGGCTAGAGCCGACAAGATTGGCATCATGCCTTCGTGAATTTGAGTCCATGCATTCTCAACATGATTAACATCAACAGCTGAACCGGTATGAATCACTACACCAAGTGCCCCGATATCTTTTCCGCGCTGCAATGAATATGCCGTCGATGCAAGTGAGTTGCGATATGTCGCATCGGTTGGCGATCCTAAATTAATAAGAAACGGTGCATGCACATACGTTTCAATATCTAGCTCGGAAGCTTTCTCACGAAAGAGTGCGTCTGCTTCAGGGTTAGCATCTGGCATTGCCCACCCTCTCGGATTAGATGTAAAAACTTGGATCGCTTCCGCCCCGATTGTTTGCGCATATCCAATGGCTCGCTTGGCCATGCCACCGGAGGTGGGAGTGTGTGCGCCAATTCGTGGGCGAGGTGCGAGAGTTTTTTTCGTAGCAGAGGCCATTTGGCTAGCCTACAGTGATGGTGACCGTGCTTCCACGAGCCACCTTGGTACCAAATTTCGGGACCATGTTGATTACATATTTGAGTGGCTTCTTACCGATTTTTTTCACGACAACTTTGAGATTGAGATCTTTGAGGGCGGCAATGGCTTTGGATTCTTCAATGGAGTTCAGGTTTGGAATGAAGACGTTATGAGAACCCTTTGAGATTACAAGTGCAACTACGCCGCCTTTTGGCGCTTGGGCTGTTGCAGGGTTTTGCGTAATGACAGCCCCCATCGGAACAGTCTCACTAAATTCAAATGTTGAAGTTACGTCAAATCCCAAATCTGTTAATTCATTGAGTGCTTGTTCACCGCTCTTACCAAGGTAGATGGGCAGTTCCGCTTGTTCGATACCCTTGCTCACAAGGAGATTAATCACCGTATCCCTCTTTAATTTGACGTCAGAACCTGGATTACTAGAAATAACAAATCCATTGGGAACTGTCGAGTTAAATTCTTCTACGACTGTTCCTGTTTTAAGTGGTAGAGAAGCAATCGATTTAAATGCGGCTTCTGGCGTCAAGCCCGTCAAAACTGGAAGTTGGTAGCGCTCTTTTCCTTTCGAGAGAACAATTGTCACAGTGCCACCGGGATCAATTTTTCCACCGCCTGACGGTTTAGAATCAATCACTTTACCTGCAGCGATGTCTTCATCGAATCGCTTCTCTGCTACTTCTGTATTTAGCCCCAGAGGTGTGAGCGAACTCTGCGCTTCTTCAAGAGTTGCACCAACAATGGATGGAACCACCACGCGCGCGCCTGGGCCAACAAGTGCGTACCAACCCGCAATTCCGAGTGATACTGCCAACAAAAGTGCAATTTTGCGATTTCGACGAACTCGCTTGCTAGTTCGCCTGCGCACTGGCGCTGTGTTTTCTTTCAACTGTGGCTCGCGCGCACTTTCTACTGTTAGTTCTTTTGGCGCAACATTTTTCTTTTTACGCTCTTTCACTTTCTTCTGATCAACCCGAATGGGAATATCCAACTCAAGACTCATTTGGTTGCGCTTAGGATCTAGCTCGCGCGTAATGCTTTGTAGCTCGGCGAGAAATTGCCCAGCATCTTTGGGACGTTCATCAGGATTAACGCTTGAGGCTCGATAAATGAGGTCATCAAGTTTTTCAGGAATGTCATTGCGAAGTTCGCTCACTCGTGGAACACGATTATTTACGTGCATATAAGCAATTTGAATCGGCGAATCACCCGAAAATGGTTTTTCACCCGTGAGTAATTCATATGCAACTATTGCCGTCGAGTAGACATCACTTCGTGAATCGGAAATTCCCCGTTGAACTTGCTCGGGAGAGAGATATGAAACACTGCCTAGGACGACGCTGGATTCAGCGGTCATAGTGCTTCCAATCAGGGCGCCATGTGCCAAGCCAAAATCAGCAATTTTTATTCTTCCATCAGTGGAAACTAAAATATTTTCAGGCTTGATGTCTCTATGAATAATTCCAATTCGATGAGCCATTGCGAGAGCACTTGCCACAGGTGTGAGGTATTGCAAAGTATCTTTTACAGAGAAACGACCTCGCTCTTCGATGAAATCTCGAAGTGTGAATCCTTCAATGAGTTCCATGACGATAAATACAGCGGGGACTCCATTTGTATTCCACCCTTGATCCTGAACAGCGACAATATTTGGGTGGGAGAGGACGGCTGCTGCTTTTGCCTCACGAATAAATCTGCTTACAAACGCTTCATCTTGAGCAAGATGAGAATGCATAATCTTTACTGCCACTTTGCGATCTAGTCGGGTATCTAGTGCAGAATAAATACTCGCCATTCCACCCGATGCAATACGGTGCAATAATTCATACCGTCCGTCAATGAATTCACCGCTGAGATCTGACACGTGGAAATCTTAGATAAGTACTCTTAAAATACGCCCCATGGCGCGCCCAATTTAGCCAGCGGTAAGAATAAAGTCAGCGTTTTCTCTTACCTGGCTTTGATTGAAGTGTTCTTCCTGCTGGACTAGCCACTTCTGCATTTGTGGTGAAATTGAATCGCCGTCCCTTTCAAGCACGCGAGCAAGACCTTCATTTGCTTGAATTTCGACCCAAATTGTCGTCGCCCCAGATTCGCGCACAACGCTTTGCCCGCTTCCGACTCCTTCGATGATAAGGACGTCAACTGAATTAATTGTTCGAGTTGTGTTAAATGTTGCACTATTCCAATCATAAATATTTATGTTGATAGGCTTACATAATTGATGCGCAGAAACTATTTTCTGCAAATTGTTGGTCAGGCTCTCATCGAGAGCGCTGTCCCAACCGTCATAGAGATCATCGAGGGCAATCACAGCTACTGTGTGAGAGCGACCAAGCGTGCGATGGAGTTCTCCAGCTAGTCGAGACTTCCCAGCCCCAGCACGGCCATCGATTGCAATGATGTGAGGAGGAGTGGTGCTGCAAATATCAGAGAGAGCTTCGATGAGATGCATACCAGCGTCTCCAGCCAACTAGCGCAATGATTGTAAAAGCTAGGTAGAGAACCGCAGTAAACCAATAGCCAAGACGCGCATATTGAATTGTTCCAACGGCATCGACGACGAACCACAGCGGCCAGCTCTCGTACTTTTCGTAGACCATAAGTACTTGAGCGATGACACTACCGACAAGAATAAATGCATCCGACCAAGTAGCAGCAGCCTTCACTGCAATGAGTGCAGGAGTCAAAGCCACGGTTCCAACCAGAAGAGCTGTACTCCACCAAGCAAGCTGAGTGCGTGAAAGTTTTGACGGTGTCGCACCTTTAGGACCCCAACCAAACCAACCCCATATTGCTGCAGCAATGAATACAAACTGAAGCGCGCTGCTTGCAAAGAGATCAGCCTGATAGAAAAACAGCGCATAGAGGGCGCTGCTCAGGGCCCACCATGGCCACGTAATTCTTTTAGCAGTGACACCAAGTCCGACACCGATGAATGATGTAACTGATGCAATTAACTCTAGGAATGAAACGTCGTAACCCCAGGCTGTAAAAACGATAGTAGACATATGTGTAACTCCTCCCGCATCTGCATTACCAGATGGGTCAAGCGGTCGATCTGAATTTCAGACCCTCTCAGCCACAGTGGCTCCCGCGTTGAAAACTATATCAGGATTGACGGGCAGAAAGGGCGCGCACATACGCAGGGAGAGCAACTTTTAACCTGCGAACAGTGGATGTTTTCGCCCGTTTATTAAATACATCGTAATCAATTTTTTCTACTTCATCCACGATGCCGCAATAGAGTTCACTTGCCGCTTCAATACAGGCTCGACTCTCAGGTGCTAATTCTAAAATTCCTGGACGTGCTTCCTCTTGAAGTCTACGGACGCGAGAAATTTGAAACTTCAAGGCGCTAATAATTTCCGGGGTTAAAACTCTTTTCTCAAGCATCTCCCGAGTCACTCCATCGTCGGCCAATTCTTGCAAGGGAAGATATACGCGACCGCGGTCTAGATCTTCTCCCACGTCGCGAATAAAATTTGCAAGTTGGAAAGCAGTACCCAATTTTTCCGCTGGTTCATAGGCTCTTTCTGTTAGGGGTCCAAGAATTGGAACCATCTGCAAGCCAATAACAGATGCCGACCCGTACACGTACTCCATAAGATCTTCGTACGTTTGATAGCTCGTCACTGTGAGATCCATGGTCATAGAATGTAAGAAATCAATGAAATGTTGAATCGGGATATTAAAGCGCTGCACAGTGTCAATAAGTGCGCGGCCTACTTGGTCATTGCTAGTTCCTGAGCGAATTCCTTCGATAACTTCTTGGCCCCAAGTGTGTAGCGCTTCAGCTTTTTCAATTGGCGTAAGAGTTGATGCCAAGTCATCGACTATTTCATCAGCGTAGCGAGCAAATCCATAGAGCGCGTGAACAAAAGGTCGTTTATGTGCGGGCAGTAATAAGGTTGCTAAGTAGTACGTTTTTCCATGCAAAGAGTTAAGGCGTTTACATTCGGTATAAGACTCACGCAGAAGTGGGTCCAGAATTCCTGCAGCATCAAGTTCGTTCATGTGGCGTGAGCCCTTTTTCTCCCACGATACGTTCTGCGGCGAGACGACCAGAAATTAAGACCATGGGAACTCCGACACCTGGTTGAGTGCCCGAGCCAGTGAAAACTACATTTTCAAATCCAGATGCCATATTTCGCGGTCTAAAGGGACCGGTTTGGAAAAACGTATGCGCACTGGCAAATGGCGCACCACGTTCCATTCCTCTTGCTTGCCAATCCAATGGAGTCGTCATGACTTCGGTTTCGATTCCATCTTCGAAATCTGTGTAGCCGCGCGCTTCGAGAGTTTTAATCATTTCATCTCGATATGGCTTTGCCTGCTTAGTCCAATCAATATCTGCATCTAAATTTGGGGTCGGATACAAGATGTAATAAGACTCTTTCCCGGCAGGTGCAAGATTGGCGTCATCTTTTGTTGGAATCGTTACCAACACACTCGGATCAGTCATCAAAACTTTCTTATTGATTAACTCATCAAAAACGCCATCCCATGATTCCCCAAAGTGAATATTGTGATGAGCAACGTGGTCATATTTCTTCGATGAACCCACAAGCAAAGTTGCACATGATGGTGAGTACTTAAGGCGCTTGACCGATAGAGGTGTTTTCCCAAGCAATTCACGCCATGCAACAGGTAGATCAGGATTAAGGATAAGCGCGTCACATTCGATTCGTTCGCCAGTATCTGTAAGGACCGCGGTTGCACGTGAATTTGAAGTTTCAATACTTGTCACGCTTGTGCTGTACTTAAACGTCACTCCATGTTTTTCAGCCGCCGCAGCGAGAGCTCTAGGAACCGCGTGCATTCCACCCTTGGGGAAAAATACACCGTTGACTGAGTCCATATAGGCAATGACTGCGTAAATTGCTAGTGCTTGCTGTGGGCTAACGCCGGCATACATAGCCTGAAATGAATAGACCTTTTGCAAACGAGGATCTTTAAGAAACTGATTGACCTTGGGGGAGAGTCGACGAAATCCACCGAGGGCAATCAATCGCGCTAGATTTGGCGTCAAGAGATTTAACGGAGAATCAATATTTCTATCAATAAAATCATTCATCTCATACTTGTATAACTTAGTTACAAAATCAACATATTTGCGATACCCAGCTGCTTCTTGTGCGCTGACCGTACGTTCAATTTCTGCTTCCATCTCTTCGGTATTTGCATGCACATCAATTTGGCTGCCGTCATGGTAGAAAGCTCGATACAAAGGTTTCACCGGAGTGAGTTCTAGCCAGTCCTTCATCTCTTCACCGACGCAATTGAATGCATCGCTGATGAGTGATGGCATGGTTAATACAGTAGGTCCCGTATCAAATGCATAACCATCTTTATTGAGAAGGCCGTTACGTCCTCCAGGAACAGATTCACGTTCAATCACTGTGACTTTTCGTCCTGCTCCTGCGAGACGTAGAGCGGCGCTCAAACCAGCCAAGCCCGCACCGACAATCACGACATGATCTGTTGGGCCTTTTACTTGTGCAACCATTTTTATAGGGCTCTTTTCGTAGCAAGATTGGCAAGGGTGGTAAGAATTTCGCGCGCCTCGTGGTTGATTTCTTCGTGTTCTAGTGCGCCTAGAGCAGTATGAGTGAGGTCTTCAATCATGTTTTCAAGTTCGGTTGGCGCACCTGACTCACTAATGATTGTACGAAGCGTCTGAACTCCATCAAGTGTGAGTTGGGGATCTCCAAAAAGTAATTCAAGTTGGCGGTTTGCATCAGCAGTTATTCTTTCTTGCGTCATAGCCATCAACACTGTTCGCTTTCCTTCTCGCAAGTCATCTCCTGCGGGTTTTCCGGTAAGTTCTGGATTTCCAAAAACTCCTAGTAAATCATCTCGCAACTGAAAAGCTTCTCCTAATGGAAGTCCGTAATCAGAAAAATGAGTATGCAACCTAGCGCGCTGGGCAGCGTCAGTTATTGCAAGTGCTGCACCAAAATGCAAAGGTCTTTCAATGGTGTACTTCCCAGATTTGTATCGAGCAATAGTGAGCGCGCGAGCAACTGTATGGGTTCCTCGCGTTTGTTCATATACATCTAGATATTGTCCGGCCATGAGTTCGACTCGCATTTCATCATGTATGGAAAATGATGAAATGAGCGATGCGGTTGGTACGCCAGATTCATGAAGCATTCGATCTGAATATACAAGTGCTAAATCGCCGAGAAGTATTGCGGCGGCTTGGCCAAATTGTTGGGCCGAACTTGATCCACCATCTCGAAGATGCATCGATTCGAATAATCGATGAATGGCAGGTTTTCCTCTTCGAGTGTCGGAACCATCCATCAAATCATCATGAATAAGTGCGCACCCTTGTAATAATTCAAGACTTGCAAATGCACGAATGTATTCAGGAGTGGGGCTCGCTCCTGCGCCAATGAATCCACTGTATGCAAATAGAGGCCGCAATCTCTTACCGCCATCGAGCAAATATTCCGAAAGGGCCTTGGAGACTGGCCCAAGTTCGCTTCCGATTCCCTCAAGGTATTGAGCCTGGGTTTCCAGAAAAGCGCTGAGCTCACTTTTAACTTGCTCCCGTACGCGCGAAAGAGTTGCTAGGGTTTCTTCGCTCACGTGGTAACGCTACCCTCAGAACCCTGGGAGTGCACATTAGAAAGCGAGATTTAATTTCGATGATAAGTTCCGAAGAGTTTGCATCGCGCTGGAGTGTTCTCCATAGCAATGCGTCAACCTCAGGAATTGTAGGTGCTTGGCTTCGCATCTCCTATCGCTTTGGACTTATTTGCACCTTGCTTAGAATTTCGCCCAATGTTTTGACCATTTTTGGACTTCTCGCAGCCATTGGTACCGCAATAACCGCACTCTCTCCCTGGGCAATTATTTTGATAGTTGCCTCACTATTTTTTGATGGAATTGATGGAAGCGTCGCTATATTTCAACATCGCGAAAATGCGTGGGGCGCACTCCTAGATTCAGTGGTGGATCGCATCAGCGAAGCGCTCTGGCTATACAGCCTCTACCTTGTGGGAGTTCCAGCAAAAATCGCAATCGGAATTTGGCTTGTTGCAGCAATTCAAGAATATGCCAGAGCTCGCGCAGAGTCGCTCGGCGTGCATGAAATTGGAGTAGTCACTCTTACTGAGCGACCAGTTCGAGCTAGTTTTATTTTTGTGGCACTACTGATGTTCCAATTGAGCATTCCAGGAGTTACGGTGTTATCCATTGCGTTTTTGGTGCTTCATATCTTTAGTGCATTTCAGGTGATGCGTTTTTCGTACGGCCAATTGCGTTAGCAACGATTTCTGCGCTAAGCCCCACCAGCGGTAACCCACCGCCAGGATGAGCAGATCCACCAACACAGTAAAGTCCCTTAAGAGCCGATCTATTTCGAGCGCGAAGAAAAGCAGCACGCGCACCATTACTCGATGTGCCATAAATGGAACCGCCCGGCGCGTTCACACTTCTCTCCAAATCGGCCGGAGTTCGATATTCAAATACTTCCAAACGATTGCGGATAGGAATACCACGAGCTTCAATAAGGTCAATTATTTTAGAAGCGTACTCACGATTAAACGTTTCATTATTCCAATCCCAACCATCAACTCCTTCTGGATTATGCCGAGGTGCATTGACTAATACAGACAGACTTAGTCCACCTTCTGTTTTGACCATGTGTACATCTTTAGGCGCACATATGTAAATAGTTGGATCCTGCACCGGTTTTTTCTCGGTAAAAATAGAATCAAATTCTTGGTCATAGTTTTCAGGAAATAAAATAGTGTGATGCTCAAGTGGCGGTGCGTCTGCATCAGGGCGTAAGCCCAGAAGCAGCGTAAAGCCCGCGAGAGAAGGCGTTGTGCGATGCAGTCGTGACCTAGTCATACGGAGTTTGCGTACTTTTCCAGTAATCAAAACGTCATACACGATAGAGGCATCAGCGTTGGCGACAACAATGTCACTAGAAAGAGTGCGACCATCCTTCAGGGTGATCCCTGTGACCTTTTTCCCATCATGATTAATTTCAGATACGGGTGTGTTTAATTCAAAGGCCACACCCAAATCAACACAGCGCTGATGAATAGCCACGGACAACGAACCAATTCCACCCTGAATATGCCATGCGCCGAAGGCTTCTTCGACAAATGCAATTGTTGCTAAAACTGAAGGAGCGGATCGCGGATCAGAACCACTGTATGTGGCATATCGGTCCAAGATGTAGCGCAGATTCCTATTTGGTAAGAGTTCTTCAGCGAGTGAGCGCAGAGATTTCCAAGGTGAGATTATAAATAGATCTCGTAAGACAGTTGGACGTTTGAAAAGAGAGAATATTGATGTGAGTTCGGATTCAATAAAAGGTTCGCGAGAAACATCCCACATTCGTTCTGCCCGGCGCATAATTCGATCCCACTGGTTCGCACTTTCACTGCCGTAGGAATCTGTAATTGCTTCAAGTGTTTTATGACGCGAAAGATTGGCGAATTTCACATTCGTGCCATCTGAAAAGCGATAGTCAAATGATGGGTCTACTGAATCAAGGTGAACCACTTGGCCCAAATGTTTGCCAGTTTTTTGAAAGAAATCTCGATACACCGCAGGAAGAGTTAACAAGGATGGCCCAGTATCAAAGGCGTACTTTCCAATCCATTCTGTTCGACACTTGCCGCCTACATGATCAGAGCTCTCAAAAACTGTTACTTCATGTCCAGCTTTTTTTAATCGAGCTGCAGTGCACATCCCACCTATTCCAGCGCCGATTACTAGTACGTGGCTCACAGGGTCCGGCCTTTCCATTGGATTTTTCCACGCATGATCCATGAATAGATAAGTAAGTAGATTATGAGGGCGCAGGCGATTGGGTGCAAAAGAGAATCAACGGCACGTCCACGAGTAGTTCGAGCAGATATTGCGCGCGAGAGCACGATTATTTCGTATCCAATCCAACCCCACGCAGATCCTGTTAACCCATACACCAGTGGCACAATTCCAGTCAGAGCGATCAGAGCAATAGCAACAATACTTCCTAAAATTCCACCGAATCCTTTATGTAAAGATTTGGCATAACCATTTCGCACTTCTGGCCAAGATGAATACATCCGACAGGTCGCGATCGTCGCGCCATTTCCTACTGTTCCAGTTGCACCGCTTCGTATAAATGCTCGCGCAAGTTCAATGTCATCGAGGACTTCTCTGGAAATCGTTGTGTAGCCGTCAATGGTGTCTAGACATTCACGAGTGGAAATAAAAAATTGGCCGTTAGCAACAGCAAAGGCTGGATTATGTGACTTCTCGGCAATTCGCAGAGGGACCGATGAGAGCCAGGACCATTGCAAAAGTGGCTGAATAAGGCGCTCGGAAAAAGTCACTGCTAACTGACGAGGATAAGGGGAGAAGAAGTGCAAAGATTCCTTTTTCATCAGAGTAATTGAGGATGATATGGCTATAGGGGTTATGCGCACATCGGCATCCACTGTCACAAGGAAGTCACCAGTAGATGCTTTGTAGAGTTGATGAAGCGCCCACGGTTTGCCTAGCCATGAAGCTGGCAATGGTGATCCAGAAATTATTGTAAACCGCGAATCCTTTGATGTCGCTGCAATGAGAGCTTGATAAGTCCCATCAGTAGAATTGTCATCGAGTGCTAGAAATTCGATATTTTCACAATTAATTTGTGCTTGAAGGCAGTGAATTAATTCTGCGACATTTTCTTCTTCGTTGCGCATGGGAAGCAGCACGCTAATTTTTTCACTAATTGGGAGAGTCTCTTGTGGAGTTCGTATAAGAAAAGAATTAAGGCGCACAAATATGAGTGAGAAAATTGAAAGTCCACACGCTAGTGCCAGCATTGAAAGACCTTAAGGTCTACCGAGCCAGCGTGAAAATACGTAAGGAATCCAGATAGCACCAAAGCAAATTCCCCCGATGAGCGCTACGCCAGGGCGTGAAAAGAAAAATACATTTGAAACTATGCCCGCAAAGTACGTCCATGCTAAATAGAAATCCGTAGCACCAAAACTTGCGCTATCACGTCTGCGGTCGCGGGGGAGAATTTGATTTAAAATTGCCATGAGCGCCATCCCCGCAAGCAACCAACCAAATGCATTCGACAATGGAATCTCTGGTTGAAATGGAACATGTGCGCCTGTAAAAGTCCAGTGCCATCTTCCTGCAGAAACCATTTGTGGATCTAAAAATAAATCCCAAGCAGCAAGAGCGAATCCTCCATAAAGAAATACCCATGAACCGCTCACTCGTCTAGCGGCGACGAGTAGTGGGTGGGCCATCATCACCCATGCAAACGGAACGACAAATGGAACTCCAGCAAGAGTGCGTCCGAGTGAAGCATCATAGGAATATGTTCCAAAGGGCCAACCGGTTTTGACTCCCATGAGTTCGATAAGAAATGCAAAAATTACTGTGGCACCTAAATATCTGTATGCATATTTGAGACCATAGGCGAGAAGTGCATGAAGGGCCATTGCTCCAGCACTCCAATACACAGTTGAAATAGTGACGATCCGAAGCGCTTCACCATCGAGTAATGGGTATGAAATTTGCAGAACAATTGCTACACCTAAAATCAGTCCCAATAAAGTTCTTGCTCGAAAGGATATTCCCCGACGTCTGTTTCCTCGAGGGGAATAATGGCGAATCGACATACTGTAATTCTGCCCTACGACTCGACCTATCTTGTAATTGAGCCTCGGGTTTCACGAACAGAAAAGCGAGCAAAAAGCTCTTCGGAGTACCAATTATATTTTGAAGTATCGGCAATCGCCTTTACGTGAGATTGACCTTTATAAGCGAATTCACGCAGATCCGCAGCACTTTCCCAGAGTGAAAAAGTTCCTTGAAGTCCTATCGGAGCTTCACCAATTCCAATCGCCGAAATCAAGCCCTTGCTTGCATGCAGACTCTGGGTTACAGGAGGAACTGATTTAAAAAATCGGAGGGTATGGCGCGGTGCGATTCGCGCTCGAGTAATTGCAGCTATTTGGCCCACCGCAGCGATATTGGCACCAATCTGAAAAGGCTCCTCTTTTGCCCACAGACCATGAGATGAAATTGGGTCAAGAACCGCTCGAAACTCTGATGTTGATCGAGATCTCCATCGCGAAACAATGTGCGATGTATCAAGTGATTCCAGAGCATCCTCCTTGATAGTTGCGACAAAGCCCCACCGGGTAATGTCTACATCCGAAGGAGTAAACGTCTCGCCTTTGCCGCACCCTAATAACTTGGCAAATGCGATACCTGAAAAATTTCGAAGTTTTCGGCGATCAAGTGCCATATGCAAAAATGCAAAAGGAATCATTCGCTTTGGCAAAGTCCAAAAATATACGACGGTCACCACACCCAAAGAGTATCGCGAGTAGGTGCCAACTCTGTTAGGTGTGGGCACCTAAGATAGGAGAAGGCGAACCACTAGGAGAGGAACTATCAGTGAGCGCACAAGTTGAAACAATTATTGATGTTGATATTCACAATCGGAATAAGCAGACAGTCTTTTGGCGAGGGATTCTCATCGCACCTGTATTAGTTTTTATTGCCTCATTTGGCCAAGCAGCTGACTGGGGCTGGGGCGCAGCTGGAGTAATCGCAATCCCAGTAGTGCTCACTCTACTTTTTCGAGGTGTATATCCAAGTTATGTTCTCACCTTTAATCACGCAATGATTGAATTGATGAACCGAGCGTTGGTTTATTTATTTCTTCTTACCGATGAATATCCATCTATAGAGCGCAACCCACGCGTTGCTGTGATATTCCCTGACATCAAAGGTGGCACTAGCTTGAATCGCTGGCTTCCCCTCGTTAAATGGTTCCTAGCAATTCCGTTATACATCGTGGGCTTTTTTTATTCTTTAGCAGCGGTTCTTGTGTCAATCATTGCTTGGATTCAAACATTCTTAACAGGTGAGTATCCAGAATCTTCACTCAAAATTGTTCTTGGCTCAATCGCGTATTGGAACCGAGTCTTTGGGTATTGCGTTCTTCTAGTCACCGATGAGTACCCAAGTTTCTCCTTGTAGATGAAATGTTAAAAATTCAACGCCTGGCATCTGAATTTATCGGAACGGCAACTCTTGTACTTGCTGTAGTCGGTTCTGGTGCCATGGCGGTGAATTTGTCGAATGATGGTGGAGTGCAGTTATTAATTAATGCACTTTCAACTGTGCTTGTTCTGGGAATCTTAATTTCAATTTTCTCCGCTATCTCTGGATCACACTTCAATCCGGTAGTCACTCTGGTGGTGCTGGTTAAGAGCAAGATTGAAAAAGTCGAAGCTCTCCTATTTGTGCTTGTTCAAATCGCAGGTGCTCTATTCGGTGCACTCTTAGCCAATGTGATGTTTGAACTTCCCGCCGTCAATGTATCAACCCATACACGTGGGGGATTTGCAATCTGGCTAGGCGAAGTGATTGCAACCTGTGGCCTTATTTTCATCATTGAATATGGGGCCTCAGGCACGCGAGGCAATCTTGCGCCGATACTTATCCCCGCGTGGATAGGTGGCGCCTATTTCTTCACCTCCTCGACATCTTTTGCTAACCCTGCAGTCACCATTGGGCGAAGTATTTCCAATACATTTTCAGGTATCGCACCTTCGTCGGTAGGTGCCTTTATTGCCGCTCAGCTTTTGGGTGCGTCACTAGGTTTTGCACTGTCAGTACTATTTACACGAAAGTAGGCGCACTATGGAAAACGAGAAGCCCACAGTTCTTTTTGTATGCGTTCACAATGCTGGTCGCTCACAAATGGCCGCAGGATTTTTACGTGAACTCTCGCAAGGACGAGTCGAAGTTCTCTCTGCTGGGTCGGCACCGAAAGATTCAATTAATCAAGTTGCCGTAGAAGCAATGAATGAAGTTGGAATTGATATTGCACATAACACTCCCAAAATTTTGACGCCAGAAGCTGTTCAAGAATCCGATGTTGTAATCACGATGGGATGCGGAGATGTGTGCCCGTTCTATCCGGGCAAACGTTATGAGGATTGGGTTCTCGATGATCCCGCCGGTCAAGGTATTGAAGGCGTAAGAGTTATTAGAGATGAGATAAAAGTGCGAATAATTTCTCTACTCGAAGAGCTCTTTCCAACTATTTAATTATCACTCAAATCAGGTAGCTTGGCATGAGAAATTTTTCTAGCTTTTGCCGCTGAAATATTAAGTAGCGATAATCCAATTTCTATTGCAAGGTCTGCGTCTTCTACTTTTGCTGCAGGGTTTGTACTTTGATTGACAACTAAAGAAAAAAGAAGACCCTGGAAATCTTGAATTCGAATATCGGGGTGATCCATCTTGAGCACTCCCGCACTAATTAATTCATGAACATGCTTGGGAAAGCCGGCCACGAATGGCAATTGAGTAGCTGAGAGGGCAAGGTTATTTTCAATAAGTTTTGCATAGGTGGGATGAGTCGATTTCAATCTCGCAATCATGCGCATTGGGAATACAAGTTGCTCTAATGGATCTGGAATATGGGCGAGCTTGCTAAAAACCCACTCCTCCCAATCAGCCATGGCAGCGCCCATCGCCGCTGCAAAGAGTTCATCTCGGTTCTTAAAATGCTTATAAATGGTGCTCATCGCGATTTCAGCACGTTCGGAAACATGCTCAACTGCTGGATGCTGTCCGTCCGTAGCCAGAACTTCAATAGTTGCCTTGAGTATGTGTGCCCGATTGCGCGCAACGTAGGCGCTCTTGCGACCGAGAGCTGGGGAGGGTTTTTTCTTAGGCGACACGTGAGCATATTACGTCCTTTCTGGACTAGCCCCCAAGCCCCTAATAGCCTATATTTTGCCGATATCGGAAAGACCTTCCGATATCGATTCACTTGGCCATCTGGTCTGAGATAAAGGGGAACCACTCATGGTTACTGCACGACAGAGTCTTATTCGTTTATTCGTTGCAACACTGTTGTTAGGTCTTTGCCCCTTAATGATCGCCCCACAAGCGGCGCAAGCTGGATCGGTGGGCTTTGGCGTTGACTCCGGTTCAGGTTTTGGAAGAGTGATTGTTCCTTACGATCCAAAACTCGACGTGGGTGATGGTGCATTTAATCTTGAAATGTGGGTCCAGGAGGGAGAGGCAGATCGCACTAGACAGTATGTAGCGACGTTTTGGTCAAGTACTTCCGCAAGAACCTACGAAGATCAAATACCAAGCTCTTTTGCATGGGGACTTGGATTCGATGGCAGCAATTTCTTTGTCACGGATAGAGTAAATCAGAATCGTCAGATACCAGCAGGCGTATGGGACGGTCCCGACGGTACTGGACTTGAGGATACTTCCACATCTAATCAATTAACTTATAAAGAGATTTATGATTCATTTGCCTTGCATGCATGGCACCACATTGCGTTATCTAAGACAGGTGTCGGTGGAACTCTCAGTATGTATTTAGATGGGGTACGAGTTTTATATATTCCATCAGATAACAATACATACTCCTTAAATCATGGGGACCCAATTCCAGGTGGACAGGGTGATGTAGTTATTGGTGGAAACAAATTTGTTGGGCAAATCGCCGATGTTCGCTTAGTCAAAGGTCAGGCGCTTTATACAGGTCCGTCCATCACGGTTCCAACATCTCAGATTACGACTTCAAGTCAGGGTGCTGATCCGAGCAATGTTTCCTTGCTTCTTAAAGCTGGCGGTGCCAGCTGTGCCATTGAAGATTTTTCCGATAATCATTTTTCAGTCTCAGTTGATGGAGCGACTTGTAGCCTCGCATTGTCGCGACCTTTGGCGTACACCGTTGCCTTTGATAATCAGGGTCATGGAACAAAACCAGCCGATCAAGTAGATGTTATTTTTATTCCCTTTGAAAATCTTCCTGCGGAATCTTCAACAGTCGGAAATTTCTCCTTTAAAGGTTGGTCAGAAACCACAACGGGTTCTGTTTTAACTGAGACGTATACGCCGACAATGGATTCAACTTTATATGCGATTTGGCAAAACAACGCTGAAACTTTCACGGTTATGTATGACTTGAATTATTTTGGATCAGGTCCAGTGCCCACGCATATTCCAGTTGCTCAAGGTGATTCATTCACGGTTGCTTCCAACCCGATTCGTCTGGGGTACCAGTTCATGGGATGGACAGATAATGGAACGAATGGAAATGTATATGGTGGCCCTTCCACCGGGGTAAAAACCAACTACACAATGGGGACTTCCAATGTAACCCTAACTGCAAACTGGGAATCACTCGCACATCCCATCACTCGAAATGTTCAACATAATTTTACTAGCGGACATGTGCTCTCTACTTATTTTGGAGGGTCCAGACACACTGGAACAGATGTGGCTGCTGGTTGGTGTGCCATTGCAGGGCCGAATGTTGACCCGGCTACATGGATAATTCGCTCTGTATCTCATGACGAACAATGGGAAGTATTTATTTTTCCAGATTCAATAACGGTGACTGCAGGTGGATTCTTTTCACTTTCACCAGATCCATCTATAAGTTTTTCAACTGGAGAAACGCAAACCGTCAGCGCAGGAAAAGCAATCACTAATACTTCGACTTCTAATTCTGGTTGCGGAGCAAACAAGTATTCAATTTCCCCTGAGCTGCCCTCAGGACTTTTTCTCGACACCACCACCGGAGTTATAAGTGGTTCTTCAACTTTGGCCCAAAGTAGAACTCCATACACACTTACAGCTGAACGCTGGGTTGATGCAAATGGAAACTTAGATACCGAAGGCACTAAAATCGGGTACTCCTCGGCGGTCTTTAATCTCGAAGTACTTGCCCTGCACACCGTGACATATTTCGGTGGATCAGGATCGACTGGAAATGCTCCAGCCCAACTTATCGTTGCAACCGATGACACCTTCACCGTTGCAGCTAATACCTTCAGCAAACTTGGTTACACCTTCTCTCACTGGGTCATTGGCGAGAACGA
>WLNY01000007.1 GCA_009699575.1 Actinomycetota bacterium | reverse complement strand
TAATAGAAGTCCTTTACCTCTGACCTCTTTTATTCCCTTGATTCCATTCAAAGATTCTTTAAGGAATTTCTCATCTCTTAACACCTTTGCTAAAAGTTTCTCCTTCTTAATTACTTTAATCGTGGCAAGCGCTGCAGCGCAGACCACTGGATTAGCACCAAAAGTTGTTCCATGCTCCCCAGGTTTAAAAGATTGACTACAACGACCTAATGAAATCATTGCCCCCATCGGAAGTCCTCCGCCGAGACCTTTAGCAATTGTGATGACATCAGGAACTATTCCTTCGTCTTCATAGCCAAACCATTGTCCAGTTCTTCCCATGCCAGTTTGAACCGCATCAATGACAAGAAGTACGCCATTCGAATCACATATTTCACGTAAACCAGCAAGATATCCAACGGGAGGAGTGACGACTCCTGCCTCACCCATAATCGGTTCAACAATTACCATCGCTATTTTTTTCGTGACTGCTTTCTTCATGGCTCTGAGATCACCAAAGGGAACATGCTTAACATCTTTAAGCAATGGAAGAAATGGCGTTCTCTTTGAAGGTTGCCCCGTCAGTGAGAGTGCTCCCATAGTTCTTCCGTGGAATGCTCCTTGGGTCGCCACGATTTTCTTGCGACCACTAAGGCGGGAGAGTTTGAGCGCTGCCTCGTTTGCTTCCGCCCCAGAGTTACAAAAAAATATTTTGGCTTGTGAATCCTTGACCATGGATTGCAAGGCACTGGATAGTTCCAGAACACTTGGATGGCTATAGAAATTACTCACATGACTTAACTGAGAAATTTGCTTAGAGACTGCTTTTACAATTTCTGGATGTGCGTGACCTAAAATATTTGTCGCGATCCCGCCAAGAAAATCTAAATAGCGCTTTCCATCCGCATCTGTGACAACAGAACCCTTTGCGCTCACCAATGAAAGTTCGGGTGAACCATAATTACCTTGAAGAGTTTTGTTCCATTTCTTTTGTGCATTTAAATTACTCATGATCTCACCAACGTTCCACCTGAACCCGCAAGAGCCAGGGCTAAAGTAGTTGGTTCGGTTCCATCAATAATGCGCACCGCTTGAGCGCCTGCTGTGATGGCATCTAAGCAGGCTTGAACTTTGGGAGCCATACCTCCGGAAAAAGTTTCCTTGATTACCGATAAGTCAGGTGCAGCGATTTCCGAAATTAATGAGTCCTTATTTGACCAATCTCTATAAATACCGGCTACATCGGTCATCACAATTAGAGTGTGGGCTTTCAGCGCGCCAGCAATGGCAGCGGCTGCTAAATCTGCATTCACATTGAGTCCTAGTCCTGATTGTGAATCTGTGGCCAAAGGTGCAACAACTGGAGTGATCCCTTGCTTAAGCAAGTGGAGCAATGAATCTGTTTGTACGTTAGTCACGTTCCCAACTAATCCCAAGTGCGCCGCACTGTTATCCACGAGGTGATGAAGAATCTCTCCGGTTAAGAAGGTCCTTCCTGAAATAGATTCACTTGGGACGCCGGCATTTGAGAGACCCGCTGCAATCCGCGGCCCCACATTTTTTGTGAGTACATCGTCTACAACGATTAAAATCTCAGGTGTAGTAACACGATATCCGCCTACAAATTCACTTGTGATTCCAGCCTCAGCAAGCGCCTGATTAATTTGTGGTCCTCCGCCATGAACAACTACAACGCTCTCACCACTTGCGAGGGAATCCTTAATTGCAGTTGCAAAAAATCCATTCCCATCACGCATTGCATTTCCACCGTATTTGATCACGATCATGATGAGTACGCTGAATTCTCGTGCACATAGTCATGTGATAGGTCATTCGTTAAGACGGTTACGGTCGAATCTCCTACATTGAGATTAATAACAATGTTGACTTCCCTATCAGAAAATGAGACCAAGTTTTTATCCTCTCCCGGCGCACTCTTCCTCGCTACATGAACTCCGTTGAGGTAAACATCTATAGCTTGTGGATCGAGGTACGCATCGGCGGTTCCGACAGCTGCCAGCACTCTTCCCCAGTTGGGATCCCTTCCGAATATTGCGCATTTGAGTAGATTATTTCGCGCACAGGATCGGGCAACTTCAAGAGCATCTTTATCGTTTTTAGCACCATTGACTGTTATCGAAATCGTCTTCGTTGAACCTTCAGCATCAGCAACTAATTGTTGAGCTAATGACCCACAAATTTCCATAAGCGCCAGTTCGAAATCGAGTTCACTCATTTCAATACCAGATGCACCTGAGGTCATCAGAAGAACGGTGTCATTTGTAGAAGTGCAACCATCAGAATCAATACGATTAAAAGTTTTATCGGAAACCCTGCTGAGCACGGACTGGATATCCAAGCGTGACACATCAGCATCAGACATCACTACGCACAACATTGTTGCCAGTGCTGGTGCAAGCATTCCAGCTCCTTTGGCTATTCCTACAAAATCAACCTCTTGAGCACGGTGTGTAGCGATCTTTGGCTCGGTGTCCGTAGTCATAATCGCACGCGCACTTTGCACCACAGAATTTTCATCACTGTTGAGAGCGAGAGAATTCAGCCCCACCATGATTTTTTCCATTGGTAGATATTCACCAATAATCCCTGTGGAACACACTATTACTTCGGCGGCTGAAATCGATAACAACTCACCAATTTTTTCCGCCGTGTGATGCGTATCTATGAAGCCTTGTGGACCAGTGCAAGCGTTTGCGCCGCCAGAATTTAACACAACTGCTTTCACGGATTTACCTTTGATAACCTCTTTGCTCCACAATACTGGGGCTGCAACAATTTGATTAGAAGTGAAAACGGCAGCTCCATCAAAGCGCGGGCCCTGATTCTCAATAAGTGTGAGATCAAGGGCTCCTGAAGTCTTAAGTCCAGCTGATGTTGCATCGCTAAAAAACCCCTTAGGCAGAAGGCTCATACCCCAACTCCAAAGTGCTCTAGTCCCATGGTTTCATTCAAGCCACAAACAATGTTTGCGTTTTGAATGGCTTGCCCAGCCGCTCCCTTGCCCAAGTTGTCAATTGCGCAGGAAATTACAACCCTATTAGTGTGAGAATCAATTGCAATTTGAATGTGAACATAGTTGCTCCCAAGAACTGATGAAGTTTTTGGCATTTGTCCTTTTGGGAGAACCCGTACAAAGTGTTCATTTTTATAAGCATTGATAAATATTTCGCGCAATTCATCCTCAGTAATTTTTGAAATCAGTTTTGAAGTAACAGTTGATAATATTCCTCGGGGCATAGGTGCCAATATTGGAGTAAAAGAAACTTTTACTGGTCCTGATAAAACTCTTGATAGTGATTCTTCAATCTCTGGGGTGTGCTGATGGGCACCACCAAATTTATAAGATGTTAAAGATCCCATTACTTCGCTAGCAAGAAGGTTAATTTTAGCGCTTCGCCCAGCACCTGTAGTTCCTGATGCTGCGACAATAACGACATCTGTTGCATCGATGTGCCGCAAAGCTGGCGCGGTTGCTAATGCGATACTTGTTGCATAACAACCCGGATTCGAAATTTTCTGCGATTGTGAAATTTCAATTCGACCACCAGGAAGTTCAGGCAGACCATATGTCCAAGTTCCAGGATGATTTCCTCCATAATATGTAGTCCACGAATGAGAGCTTTCTAATCTAAAATCTGCTCCTAGGTCGATCACCCGGGCTTCTTCCGGAAGACTCGCCACTATTCGGGAAGACTCGCTATGAGGAAGAGCGAGGAAGATCAGTTGGCAATCACGCAACTCATCTGGTGTTCCGGAAGTAAATAATTGCCCTTCATAATTTGACAGGTGTGGATGGATGGAAGTAACTAGCTCCCCCACTTGAGAGAAAGCCGTTATGACCTCCACATTAAAGACCTCGTGGCCCGACAGAAGTCTAAGGAGTTCCCCGCCAGCGTACCCACTTGCACCAATGACTGCTGTTTTCATGAGTCGATGGTACTACAATATTCATAAATATGCGCACCTCTGCATATTTATGAATCTAGATAGTTCGAAGTATGGCTCCGCAATCGTTCATAGCGCGTAAAACCGCAGCCTCGCGCGCAGCTGATATTTCGCTGCCTGTCAGAGTCCTATCAGAAGCTCGAAATGTGAGCGTGAATCCCAAGGAAATCTTTTGATCCCCGATCTGGTCATAGCGATCAAAGAGAACTATGGACTCCAGGAGTTCCCCGGCTCCAGAACGAAGGGCGCTTTCGACCGAAAGGGAACTTGTTTTTTCATCTACCAGGAGAGCCACATCTTGAATGGCTGCAGGCATCACTTTGATTTCTTGTGCTTTGACCACCTGTGACATTGGAAGAGCATCCAAATTTATTACAAAGGCACATGATCTCGGCGGCAAAGAAAATTGAGCGACTACTCGAGGATGCAATTCACCTGCGTGAGCGACAGGTTTTCCATCAACTATAAATTCTGCGCATCTGCCCGGATGCCATGG
The DNA here is from genome assembly GCA_009699575.1 of Actinomycetota bacterium. Lineage (GTDB taxonomy): Bacteria > Actinomycetota > Actinomycetes > Nanopelagicales > Nanopelagicaceae > Planktophila. The sequence goes on along the minus strand of WLNY01000007.1, from coordinate 74,056 downwards.
TGCGAATTGTGAACGTTCAATAGTCCAGTTCAAGCCACATATTTCCAAAATATCCTCAACAAATCCAAGCGCATCGCTCCACTCGTACGTACGTGACTTCTGCTTCCAAGAACTCTGAGAAATATCGCCAACGAGTATGGCACCTAGATGAGTTAACTGAGGTGGGACGCTTTCAAAAATAGATTCAATCGTTTGAGGATCCGGGCGAACACCAATTTCTGGATTAATACCAGAAATTAAATCTTGGGTATTTCGAAAAATAGACCCGATTTCGAAAATCGCAAAATTCTTGATTCCACGGCCAATATTTCTCTGCGCAACCGCTGCCAATCCTGGGAGAAGATGGGTGCGCAGAAGTGGCGCGTCCTCCGACATCGGATTTGCAATCCTGTAACTCTTCGCTCGGTCTCCGACGTAACCCATCTGCGCGACGGTCTCCTCATTAACAAATGGAAACGTCTGAACCTCATTAAACCCTCGAGCAGCAAGTGTCTGTGAAATCAACCTCTTACGTTTCTGGCTTGGTGTAAGGGATGCATGCAAAGGACGTGGAGGGAGAACCGATGGAATCGAGTCGTACCCAATCATTCTCGCAACTTCTTCAACAAGATCCCATGCGGCTATCAGATCACTACGCCATGATGGGGGATCAACTTTCCAACTAACCTCGTCAACATCGCAGCCAATAATTTCTAATTTCTCTTTCACAACATTAGGTTTCACTTCAAGGCCCAAAACTCGCGAAACATACTGCGGGTCAAAATCAATCACTGCTGGATACTTTGGTTCACCGGCGCTACTTGTACCGAGGTACTTCGCTCCGCCCACAGTTACTAGCAATTCTGCTGCTCTAGCAGAGGCGTACTGCGCGAGGGAAGGATCTACTCCACGTTCGAGACGACGCGATGCTTCCGTTGAAAGTTTATGTCTTCTCGAATTCTTTGCAATCGAAACGGGATCAAATCGAGCAGACTCCAGGGAGATAGCGATTGTGTTAGGTGATATTTCTGACTCCTCTCCCCCCATTGTTCCCGCTAGTGCCAGGACTTTAGAGTCATCGGCCACTACAAGATCCTGAGGATCTAAAATTCTCTTCTGCGAATCGAGCGTAGTGAAATCTTTAGACGACCCTGCTCTGCGAATATGCAGCGAGCCCGTAATCTTTGCAGAATCAAAAGCATGAAGAGGCTGTCCTAGTTCGAGCATCACATAGTTGGTGACATCAACAGCAAATGAGATGGATCGCATCCCCATTTTTTCGAGTCTGCGACTCATCCATAAAGGAGTCGGCGTCTTAGGATTAAATTCTGTAAGCGAACGGAGGTAAATCACGCTAGCACCGCTTGGATCATCAATAATCACATCAGGGCCTTTACCTGATTCGTCGAAGGAGATCTTTTTAATTTCTTCTATCGGATCCTTGAAATCTAGATTCAAGCTTGCAGCTACTTCACGTGCAATTCCACGAATACTTAACGCGTATCCTCGATCTGGATTCACTGCGACATCAAAAATAACGTCAACTATTTGAAGTGCGCTAAGAGCATCCTCACCTATGGAGACAGAATCAGGTGATAACACAATGATTCCTGCATGATCCTCGCTAATACCGAGTTCACGACCTGAGCAAATCATTCCATTACTTATTTTGCCGTACGTCTCTCGAGCTGCAATCACGAAATCACCTGGAAGAATTGCGCCTGGAAGCGCCACGACAACAAGATCTCCCACAGTGAAATTTGTCGCGCCACATATTACGTATCGAACCTCAGCTTCACCACAATCCAAACCAACAAATCTAATTGGTTTCTTAAATTCCGCTATTTCTTCAATTGTGAGTACTTTTCCGATTTTTAATGGACCGATAAGCGAATCGCCTTGCGAAATAATACCTTCGACTTCGAATCCAACCCGAATGAGCCCGTCTGAAATCATTTCAGGGGTAATCGAAGATGGAATCTCCACAAATTCTTTTATCCACGATAAAGGCGCGCGCACTATAGACCAATGCCAAATTGTTGGGTGAAGCGGATATCGCCTTCAACGATTTCGTGCATATCTGAAATTCCATGTCGAACCATCAATGTACGTTCGAGCCCCATTCCAAAAGCAAATCCGCTATATATCTCTGTGTCGATCCCGCATGTTGCCAGAACTTTTGGATTGACCATGCCACAACCACCCCATTCAATCCACCTACCATTGAAAAATAAATCTACTTCCGCACTTGGTTCTGTGAAAGGAAAAAAGGAAGGGCGTAATCGTGTCTTAGCATCCGACCCAAACATGTGGGCTGCGAATGCATCGAGGGTTCCTTTGAGATGAGCCATCGTGATCTCTTTATCTATCACCAGGCCTTCGACTTGATGAAACACGGGGCTGTGAGTGGAATCGAGTTCATCGGCTCTAAAGGTTCGACCGGGGGAAATAATGTAAATCGGAGGTTCCTGTGTCAGCATGGTGCGAATCTGAACCGGCGACGTTTGCGTACGTAAAACCATTCCAGATTCAAGTGGTTCAATGAAAAAAGTATCTTGCATTGTTCGCGCTGGGTGATCAGCTGGAATATTCAGTGCATCGAAATTGAGCCAGCCTGATTCTAGTTCTGGCCCCTCTGCAACGCTGAAACCTTGCTCAATAAAAAAATCAGAAATCTCATTTTTTATTATTGTTATTGGGTGCAGTCCGCCTTTATGGGCACGAGCAGGTGGCAAAGTAATATCTACAACTTCATCAACGAGGACTCGAGCATCTCGCTGGACTTCAAGCAACTGAGTTGCTGTTTCTAAGGCAATGGTAATGGCTGACTTCGCTTCGCCGATTGCTTTGCCAAGTTCAGCCTTTTGTGAAGGTTCGACATTCCCTAAGGAACGACTTGCGCCAGCAATTGCCGATTTATCTCCTAAGTGGGCAAGTCGGGCAAGTTTTAACTCGTCAAGATCCTTCGCACCTTGAAAGGCGCTCTGCGCATCAACTACCCACTGCGCGATTTCTCCCGATTGCATGGGCTGGAGTCTACTGGCTGACTTTCATTGCTTGCGTGTTATTGAGCCTGGTTGGCGAGAACAAACATCACAATCGATGCCGCAGCGGCTAGGTTGAGGCTTTCAGCGCTACCTGGCATTGGGATTTTCACTCGGGAAATTGAGGCATCAAGATCCTCAATTCCCCTGGCTTCATTTCCGAAAACGGCCACAATATCTCCATCGAGTGAGAGATCCATAATGCTCTCCGTGGAATCAGCGCTCAGAGCTATCACTGTGAATCCTGGGAATTCCTGCACTACTTCTTCGAGTGATACTGATTCATAAATTGGAATATGCCACAAAGATCCAGCCGTAGATCTAACAACTTTTGGCGAATACATATCGACGCTGCCAGGTGAGGTGATTACTGCGTCAATACCCATTGCGTCAGCGCTACGCACAATAGTTCCGGCATTTCCAGGATCTTGAATCTCTTGCAAAAAAACAACGCGTGTTGAACCACTCAGTCTTAGATCTGAAATTACTCGTACTGGGAAATGACACAAAGCCAAAATTCCCTGTGGTGTAACAGTCTGTGCCATTTCAAGCATGACTGCCTCACTTACTTCGATGACCTCATGTGCACTGAGGTCAAGGGAGTCAGCTTCAACTCTTTTGATTGCAGCCGGTGTCACATAAATAGTTTCTATCGACGGTCCATCACCTGGATCAATTGCTTCGCGCAAACATTGCAAACCTTCTGCAACAAATAAACCGGTTCTGCCCCGTTCTTTCTTGCCCCGTGAACCAAGAAGAGCCTTCACCCGCACGATATGTGGCGAGTGAAGGCTCTCAATCATGGTTGCGATGATGTAATCGCGATTAAGCGGAAATCAAGCTCTTGCGAGCTACATCAACCAATGTCTTAAAAGTAGCTGGATCATTGGTAGCAAGTTCTGAAAGTAGACGACGGTCTACTTCGATTCCTGCAACTTTGAGTCCCTGAATGAAACGGTTATAGGTGAGGCCATTTTCACGACTCGCAGCATTAATGCGTTGAATCCACAACTGACGAAAGTCACCCTTGCGATCTTTACGATCGTTGAAGGCATAGACCATGGAGTGTGTTACTTGCTCTTTTGCCTTAGTGAAAAGACGTGAACGTTGCCCACGATATCCGCTGGCACGCTCTAAAGTTGTGCGACGCTTCTTGGCGGCGTGGACACCACGTTTTACTCTAGCCATGTAACTTCACGCTCCTTATTTCAAGCCAAGCATGCGCTTGGCAGTCATTGTCACAGTTGGTTTTGCAGATTGCTCTTGGCTCATACGGCGAGTAACGCGGGATGATTTATGCTCGAGAAGGTGGCGCTTTCCTGCGCGCTCGTGCATAACCTTTCCTGTACCAGTGATGCGGAAGGTCTTCTTCGCACCGCTATGTGTTTTCATTTTTGGCATGTCGTGCTCCCTTTACTCAGTCTCGTCGATTGCAACAGCTTCAGCTTTCGCTTTACGTGCTGCACGTTGTTCTGCTACCGCTTCTGTCTTCTTCTTTGTTGGGCCCAACACCATTGTCATATTTCGACCCTCTTGTTTAGGGGCGAACTCAACAAATGCAAACTCCTTGACATCTTCTGCAAGACGTTGGAGAAGCTTGTAACCCAACTCAGGTCGCGTCTGCTCTCTTCCTCGGAACTGCATCGTCACCTTTACCTTGTCGCCACCTTTGAGGAATTTCTCGATATGCGAACGCTTAGTTTCGTAATCGTGATTTTCAATCTTTGGTCGCATGCGCACTTCCTTCACCACGATGTGGGTCTGGTTCTGTCGCGCTTCCCGTGCCTTTTGTGCGATCTCGTACTTATACTTTCCGAAATCCATAATCTTGCAAACGGGCGGATTTGCATCTGGTGCAATCTCAACTAAGTCAAGACCAACCTCATCTGCCATCTTCAGTGCGACATCGATATCTACAACCCCCACTTGATCACCGGTGTAACCGATGAGACGAATTTGAGGCGTGCGGATTCGATCATTGATGCGCGGTTCAGTGCTGATTTGTTCTCCTTCGGTTGGTTCATACGCTTTAGTGTTGCAAGCGCTGCATGAGCGATAACCGCAAGGGAAAATAAATGTACGAAAACGTACATTTCTCTCACCCGACAAACCTACTCGCCTGAGCGATGGAGGTGGGAGCGGTACTCCTCTTGCAGCAGCTTGTGGCTACTGGTCTACAGGAGAGATTACAGGAAGTCAGGCGATTCAAGAAATTGGCGCTTAGGCGCCCATCGCATGAACGCCGCCATCCACGTGGATTATCTCTGCAGTTGTCTTGGGAAACCAGTCAGATAAGAGGGCGACTGCGGCTTGCGCCGCAGGGACTGGATCGGTGACATCCCAGGCAAGGGCTGAGCGTTCATTCCATACCTTTTCAAATTCATCAAATCCAGGGATAGATTTTGCGGCCATGGTTCGTATGGGGCCGGCAGCTACCAGATTTACTCGAATGTTTTCAGCTCCCAAATCCCTGGCTAAGTACCTCGATGTGGATTCCAATGCGGCCTTCGCCACGCCCATCCAGTCGTACTTTGGCCATGCCACTGTCGCATCAAAATCTAATCCAACAACTGAGCCTCCTGCGTTAAATAGTGGACGGGCGGCCATCGTGAGAGATTTCAAAGAATATGCCGATACATGCACGGCAGTTGCTACATCTTCCCAAGCGGTATTTAGGAAATTTCCACCGAGAGCACTTTCGGGAGCGAAACCGATTGAGTGAACAAGACCATCTAAATGTGGAACATGCTCACGCACTCGCGAGGCGAGAGCTTCCAAATCTTCGCTACTCGTCACGTCAAGATTAATAACTGGAGCAGGTTGTGGAAGTCGCCCTGCGATGCGAGTAGTTAGATTAAAAACTCGACCATAGGAAGAGAGCAGAACCGTTGCGCCCTCATCTTGCGCGATGCGCGCAATGTGAAATGCAATAGATGCGTCGGTGAGCACTCCCGTTACGAGAATGTTTTTTCCTTGTAAGATTCCCATGGTTAATGCCCCATTCCTAACCCGCCATCGACGGGAATAAGTGCTCCGGTTATATAACTTGCGCCCGGTGATGCGATGAAGGCTACAACATCGGCGATTTCTTCTGGTGAACAAAAACGCCCTAAAGGAACAGAGCCAGCAATGTCAGTCCTTCGTTTTTCATCAAGAGATGCCGTCATGTCAGTTTCGACAAATCCTGGCGCAATCACATTAGCGGTAATCCCGCGACTTCCAAGTTCGCGTGCAAGAGATCGAGCCATGCCAACAAGTCCAGACTTGCTAGCTGAATAGTTGACTTGACCTGCGGATCCCAATGCACCAACTACTGAACCAATAAAAATTATTCGACCTCTTTTGAGTTTAAGTAAACCTTTACTTGCGCGCTGAGTCACTCGAAAGGCTCCGGTGAGATTGGCGTTGACTACGGTTTCAAAATCATCTTCGTTCATTCGAAGTACTAATCCATCTTTAGTTATGCCGGCATTACATACGATGATCTCCGGCGCTCCCCATTGTTCCTCTATTTTCCTAAATGCCTCGTCTACACTTTCTGTGGAAGTCACATCCATGGCAACAGCATCAAATCCTGCTGGCGGTTCCCCGCTTCGATACGAAATCACCACATGAGCACCTTGTTTCTTGAGGGCGTGGGCTATTGCAAGTCCAATTCCACGATTACCACCAGTTACCAATGCCAAGGGTTGGGTCATGGACAAAACCTATCCTGTTACTGCAGCGTAACTCGCGCATTTAAACGCGCGGGCAGGCAATAAGCCACATAGGCTTGCGTCCATGGCCGACGAAAAAGAGATTTTTGACATCACAAGTGCACAACGCTCATTGAGTTCAGATCTGCCCGGACGCCAAAAAAGATATTTTATTTCTATGATGATTCGGACAGCTTGCTTTATTTTGACCGTGATCTTGCCCAGTCCGTTTCGTTGGTTTGCTCTCATTGGCGCAGTCGCTCTGCCTTACTTCGCTGTCGTCATTGCTAATGCAGGTCGCGAGACCATCGCTCCAGGAGATTCAATCTTGATTGAAAAGCAGCGCTCGATCGAATAGGGATATGCTCCATCACGTGAGTCGCGAGAAATACTCTTGGTTAAAATCACTCATCGCGCTCCTTCTCGTTTTGTTTTGCTTGTGGGCATCTCAATGGCAATATCACAGGGGCGTCGATCGCCATCACCGAAATTTTCTCATTACAACTCAGTCCGCTCGTGCTCAAATACCACTCTTGGACGCACTTCGCGATCTTCCAGGAAACGAGTGGCGAAGCGTCACAACTACCGGCACTTTTGATGCGCAATCTCAGATTCTCTTGCGTAACAGATACTACGAAGGTCAATATGGATTTGAACAACTAACCCTTTTTGTAGATACCGAAGGAAGAAAGTTTTGGGTTGACCGTGGTTGGGTTAAAGCAGGAAAGAATGCGCTCACTCCCCCGGCTCTTGTCAGTACGCCTTCTGAATCCATGGAAATTCTTGGCCGACTCAGACTCGATTCGTCTTTACCTCGTGGATCCTTTTTTGCTGTTGGAGCCGAAGGTTCTCTTATTTCAAAACTGAACGCACAAAGTGGAGCTCAGAGTGAGAATTTTTACATTGATCTCATTTCTGCATCCGTGCCAAAAGTTAATCCAATTGCACCCGCCCAGTTACCTGAACTTACTGATGGGCCACACATGGCCTATGCCCTGCAATGGATTTTCTTTGGTGCACTTGTTATCTACGGTCGTCGATTAATTCGCAGAAGCGCTTAAGTCCTGTCGAGCGTACAGTTCAGCATATAGCCCGCCGAGTTGAACCAATTCTTCATGCGTTCCTCGCTCAACTATCTTGCCTTTTTCGACAACTAAAATTTGGTCTGCTTCCATGACGGTGCTCAGTCGATGTGCAATCACAATACTTGTACGACCCTTGAGCGCCTCTTTGAGCGCCTGGTGAACTAGTGATTCATTCTCTGAATCTAAATGCGCAGTCGCTTCATCCAAAATAACAATTGCAGGCGATTTAAGTAGAAGTCGTGCTATCGCCAGTCTTTGTTTCTCTCCACCAGAAAGGCGATGACCTCTCTCACCGACCATAGTGTCTAAACCATTTGGCAACGCTGCAATAAGATCCCAAATTTGAGCTGATCGACAGGCGCGCTCCATCTCAGCTGGTGTCGCATCATCCTTTGCATAACGCAAATTCTCAAAGATGGACGCATGAAACAAATGAGCATCTTGCATCACAACTCCCATTGAGCCTCGAAGCGATTCAAGGGTGAGATCACGAATGTCGTTGCCGTTAAGGGTAATAGACCCGTATGTAACATCGTAGAGTCGAGGCAACAAGGCGCTGATAGTTGTCTTACCCGCACCAGATGGTCCCACAAGAGCGGTCATCGTACCTGCTGGCGCAGTGAAAGAAATATTTTTTAGGACGACCCCGCTTGGAATAGTTTCTGGTCGGGCGGCTGATTCAAGGGAGGCAAGAGAAATCTCGTCAGCATTGGGATACGAGAATGACACATTGTGGAAATTTACTTCCAAATCTTTATCGAGAAGTACATGTGCACCCGTGCGATCTTGAACCATTGGTTCTAGGTCTAATACTTCAAAGACTCTTTCAAAGGAGACAAGAGCCGTCATGACATCAATTCGCACATTTGAAAGTGCTGTCAGGGGACCATATAAACGAGCAAGAAGTGAAGTGATTGCTAGCAATGTGCCCACGGTGATTGCGCCAGTAATAGCAAGGTGGCCACCGATGCCGTAGGCAAAAGCAGTGGCTACAGCTGCGACGCTAGTTAGGGCAATGAAAAAAATTCTGTTAAGCATCGCCATAGAAATTCCAATATCGGCAACTTTGCGAGCCCTTGAACTAAAATAATCCAATTCTCGTTTTGGACTTCCATAGAGGGCTACGAGCATTGCGCCAGAGACGTTAAACCGTTCATTCATAGTGCTCGACATTTCGGCATTGAGTCCAAAAGATTCACGAGTCAAACTCTGTAATTTTCTCCCCACCCATTTCGTAGGAATAAGAAAGAGAGGAAGTAAAACGAGTGAAAGAATCGTGATTTGCCAGGAAAGGATAAGCATCGTCACAGTGACCAGGGTCAAACTGACAACATTGCTAACGACACCTGATAACGATGACGTAAAGGCTTGTTGGGCGCCTATCACATCTGAATTAATTCGAGAGATCAACGCACCAGTCTGAGTACGAGTAAAGAACGCAATTGATTGTTTTTGCACGTGGGCATACACCTGTGAACGCAGATCAAAGATTAAACCCTCGCCAATGCGCGACGAGAAATACCTACCAATAATGCTCATCAGGGCGTCGGCTAAAGCGATTAAACCAACAGCTAATGCGAGTTGGGTTACAAGTGGGCCGTTCTTAGGGATGACGCCATCATCAAGCAGCTTTCGAAGGAGTAAGGGCGTTGCAACTATGAGGAATGCATCTATCACTACCGTGAAAAGAAAAACATAAATCGCTACTCGGTACGGCTTTGCAAACGAAGCGATTCGCTTGATTGTGCCAGGCTTGAGCTTTTGTGTTTTAACAGAAGGGTCTGCAGTCATGGACCTGTAGTTCATCCACACTGCTTGATGAGACATTTCTTAAACCGTGAAACCTAGTGCGCGCAATTGCTCGCGTCCCTCATCTGAAATCTTGTCAGGACCCCAAGGTGGCATCCACACCCAGTTAATTCGGACATCCGTTGTCATTCCTGCAAGTGCCTGTCGAGTCTGATCTTCAATTACATCTTGCAATGGGCAAGCAGCAGAAGTCAACGTCATATTCAGGACCGCAATGTTTGCTTCGTCAACCATCACATCATAAATCAAACCAAGATCAACAACATTGATTCCAAGTTCAGGGTCAACGACATCCTTCATCGCCTCTGTTACATCTTCAACTGTAGTCGTCATATCTTTCATACCCTTTTCTCGTCGTTGCCTATCTTACTTTTGTGCCTGAACGGATGCATCTTTGTACGCCATCCAGCCTAGAAGGGCACACTTTATACGCGCGGGGTACTTAGATACTCCGGCTAGTGCAACCGCATCTTCAAGAATCGATTCATCAGCTACTAACGCACCCTTGCTTTGCATGAGTTCTATGAACGAATCAAATATTACTTGGGCTTCGTCAAGGCTTTTGCCAATTAAAAGATCACTCATGATGGAAACACTTGCCTGAGATATTGAGCAGCCAACGCCATCCCACGTGAGACTTGAAATTGTTGAATCCGCAAGATTCACATTCAGCGTTATCTCATCTCCACAACTTGGATTGACATGATGAACTTGTGCATCAAATTTCTCGCTCAATCCCTTGTGTTGTGGGTGCTTGTAGTGATCCAAAATCACTTCCTGATACAAATTATCTAGATTCATTTGCCGAAATATTTCTGAGCATCACGAATTCCATTAGTGAGAGCATCTACGTCAGAGATATCGTTGTACAGGTATAACGAAGCGCGAGTAGTCGAAGGAACGCCCATCGCGCGAGCCAACGGCCAAGCGCAGTGGTGACCCGTACGAACTGCAATTCCTTGGTTATCTAGAAACTGACCCATGTCATGGGGGTGGATATCGCCACAGGTAAAAGACACAGAAGCTCCACGATTCTCACATGAAAGCGGCCCTACGATTCTTACATCGTCAATTGATATTAATTGCTCAATAAGATATTTGGTAAGCACTTGTTCGTGCTCATGAATCGAATCCATTCCGATACGCGTTAGATATTGCAACGCAGTGCCGAGTCCAACTGCTTGCGCCATGTTCGGCACGCCAGCTTCAAAACGCTTGGGTGCTTTCGCCCACGTTGCACTAGTCATTGTCACGGTCTCAATCATTGAGCCGCCAAAGAGAAACGGTGGTAACTGATCAAGGAGCTCGGCTTTGCCCCAGAGCACTCCGACCCCTGTTGGACCCACTGCCTTATGTCCAGAAAATACAAGGAAATCTACATCGAGAGCAGAGACATCAATACTCATATGAGGCGCCGATTGGCACGCATCCAAGATGACTACGGCACCCACTTCATGTGCTCGCGCGACAATTTCTGCTAACGGATTGATGGTTCCGAGAACATTTGATTGATGAGTAAGCGCAACAATTTTAGTCTTCGCTGTAATCAACTTTTTTAAAGGTTCGAGGTTGAGTCGACCTTCAGTGGTAAGCCCAAACCATGAAAGCGTTGCACCACTGCGCGCGGCTAGTTGTTGCCACGGAATGAGATTGGCATGGTGTTCCATTTCAGTAACAACAATTTCATCGCCTGGTTGGAGAGCAAATCGATTACCTGGTTGAGCATTTGAGAAGGCATACGCTAGAAGATTGAGAGATTCCGTGGCGCTCTTGGTGAAGACAATTTCATCGACGTGAGCTCCAAGAAAGTTGGCAACAATCTCGCGTGCGCCTTCATACGCATCTGTTGCCTCCTCAGCTAATTGATGCGCTCCCCTGTGTACGGCTGCATTATGAAGGCGATAGAAATTACCCTCCGCTTCAATGACAGAACGTGGTTTCTGACTGGTGGCACCGCTGTCTAAGTAGACCAATTTTTTTCCGTCGCGAATGCTCCGCTTGAAGATTGGGAAATCTTCTTTTATGGAAGCGACGTCAAGTGACATAGATAAAATTAATTAGTTACGTATTCAGCGTAACCAGTTGCTTCTAACTTCTCAGCCAACTCAGGGCCACCTTCTTCAACAATACGTCCATTAGCAAATACGTGGACAAAATCAGGTTCGATATATCGCAGAATGCGTGTGTAGTGAGTGATGAGAAGAACGCCAAGATTATTATCTTTTTTCGCTCGGTTTACGCCTTCAGAAACAATTCGCAACGCATCAACATCTAAGCCTGAATCTGTCTCATCCAAAATTGCGATTTTAGGCTTGAGAAGTTCTAGTTGCATAATTTCATGACGTTTCTTTTCTCCGCCTGAAAAACCTTCATTGACATTTCGTTGCGCAAACGAAGGATCCATACTCAGGGCCTCCATCGCGCCCTTTACTTCTCCCACCCATGTGCGAAGTTTTGGAGCCTCTCCGCGCAGAGCAGTTACTGCTGTTCGAAGGAAGTTGGATACAGAAACACCAGGAACTTCAACCGGGTATTGCATGGCGAGAAAGAGTCCCGCTTTCGCGCGTTGATCAACGCTCATCTCCAAGATGTCTTCTCCGTCGAGTGTCACAACTCCACCTGTAATTTTGTATTTTGGATGTCCTGCAATTGAATAGGCAAGAGTTGATTTACCTGAACCATTTGGCCCCATGATTGCATGAGTCTCGCCTGATTTAATGGTCAGGTCAACTCCTTTAAGGATTTCAATGGGACCGTTCTCTGTTTCGACGCTGACCTGTAGGCCGCGGATATCTAATGTGCTCATGGCGCTCTCCTTCGTTGCTTGGATAAATTAAATGTTGACCGTGACGGAATCTCCGTCGATGGCTACTTCGTATGTTTTCACTGGGGTTACAGCAGGCAATGTGAGTGCAACGCCTGTGCGCAAATCAAATTCCGCTCCGTGAAGCCAGCATTCAATCTTGTGATCGCTGACATCGCCTTCAGACAAAGACGCATCTGAATGGCTGCACGTATCTCCAATTGCAAAAACTTCTTCACCTACTCGGGTAACGCAAATCGATTCGCCGTTTTTCTCAATGCGTACCGGCTTATTTTCAATTAACGATGCAAATGATAAATCACTCATATTAAGAACCAACCTTTGCAAGCTCGCCATCAATACGATTCATGATTCTTTCTTGGATCTTTTCATCATTGATTTCCATGACGATCTCGTTAAAGAATCCTCGAACTACTAGGCGCCTTGCGTCATCAAGTTCGATTCCTCGGGACATGAGATAAAAAAGTTGCTCGTCATCGAAGCGCCCCGTTGTGCTGGCGTGACCCGCTCCGACAATCTCCCCTGTTTCGATCTCTAGATTGGGAACTGAATCTGCACGTGCGCCATCACTGAGCAAAAGGTTTCGGTTGAGTTCATAGGTGTCTGTACCTTCCGCAGCTGCGCGAATAAACACATCGCCAATCCAAACAGTGTGCGCTTTTTCTCCTGCAAGTGCTCCCTTGTAATTCACTCGAGATTTTGCATTTGGCACCAAATGATCGACATGCATTCGATGTTCAAAGTACTGGCCAGCTGTTGCGAAATAAACTCCAAGGAGTTCAACCGAAGCGCCTGCGCCTTTAAATTCCACTGTTGGAAGAATTCGTACTAGCGAACCGCCCACGGTTACGCAAATTGATTTAAATGTTGCATCTCGATCAACAAATGCTCGATGGCTCGCAGCAAAAACAGTCTTAGACTCCCATTCTTGCAATGTAACAAACGTCAGGTGAGAACCCGGAGCTAAATCAAATTCAATATCTTCAGCCAAAATAGAGTCGCCAGTATTTTCAAAAATTACCGTTGCTTTTGAATGAGCTCCAAGTGTAATTCGCACTCTCGAAAATTCTGCGGAATCCAAACCGCTTTGGACACGAGTAAACATCAATGGTTCCGCAATTTCAGAATTGGGCAAGATTTCCAAGTGCGCTACTTCTAAGGCGTTTTCTCTGACTCTTTGAACAATGACATCATCGCTCTGGCTAAGTGGTGCAAGCAACTCACGTCCTACGTGAGAGAAGCGAACTCCAGGACCAAAATCATGTGATGGCGCTAATGATTTACGCTGCCCGACTACTGCAGTCCCATCATGTAACCCGGCAAGGCGTTTGAGTGGAGTAAAACGCCACGCCTCTTCTCGTCCTGTCGGAACGAGATAATTAGTTGTGAGAACACTCATTAGCCAACAGCGCCTTCCATTTGCAACTCAATGAGTCGATTGAGTTCGAGGGCGTATTCCATCGGAAGTTCTCGAGCGATTGGTTCGATGAATCCTCGAACAATCATCGCCATCGCTTCATCCTCTGCAAGTCCGCGGGACATCAGATAAAAGAGTTGATCATCACTCACTTTTGACACTGTTGCTTCATGACCCATCGAGACATCGTCTTCTCGAATATCTACATATGGATACGTATCAGAACGCGAAATAGTGTCGACCAAAAGTGCATCACATTTAACTGTGCTCTTAGAGTGATGTGCGCCTTCTTGAATTTGAACAAGTCCACGATATGAAGTACGCCCACCACCGCGCGCTACTGATTTAGAAATTACAGTAGATGATGTGTATGGAGCAGCATGGACCATCTTCGCTCCAGAATCTTGATGCTGACCTTCTCCGGCAAAGGCAATCGAAAGCGTCTCGCCCTTTGCGTGCGGCCCCATAAGGAAAACGGCCGGATACTTCATGGTTACTTTTGAGCCAATGTTTCCGTCAATCCATTCCATAGTTGCGCCTTCTGCACATGTTGCACGCTTAGTCACGAGGTTGTACACGTTGTTCGACCAATTTTGAATAGTTGTGTAACGAACACGAGCACCTTTTTTGACAATAATTTCAACAACAGCTGAGTGAAGTGAATCAGATTTGTAAATTGGAGCAGTGCACCCTTCAACATAGTGAATATAAGAATCTTCATCAGCGATAATGAGTGTGCGCTCAAACTGACCCATGTTTTCGGTATTGATACGGAAATATGCCTGCAATGGAATATCTACATGGACACCCTTTGGCACATAGATAAAGGATCCACCCGACCATACAGAGGTATTAAGTGCGGCGAATTTGTTATCACCTACTGGAATCACCGAACCGAAATATTCTTTAAATAGTTCTGGGTGCTGCTTAAGTCCACTATCTGTATCAAGAAATATAACGCCCTGTTTTTCAAGGTCTTCGCGGATCGAGTGGTAAACAACTTCGGACTCGTATTGCGCAGCAACTCCTGATACAAGCCTTTGCTTTTCGGCTTCTGGGATTCCAAGCCTGTCGTAAGTGTTCTTAATATCATCGGGTAGGTCATCCCACGTTGTCGCTTGCTTCTCAGTCGAGCGAACGAAATATTTGATGGTGTCGAAAAAAATTCCAGTCAAGTCAGATCCCCATGTGGGCATCGGTTTCTTTTCAAATAGCGCAAGGCCTTTGAGCCGCAAATCCAGCATCCACTGTGGCTCAGATTTCTTTGCAGAAATATCGCGCACGACATCTTCATTGAGGCCACGTCGCGAGTTAGCGCTCACTTCGTTTTTATCTGCCCAACCAAATGCGTACTTGCCAATGCCCTCGAGTTCAGGATGTGCGATTGTCATGTGCGACCTTTCGTTTGTATTGCTGTTGTAGTTTTTGGGATATAAGTTGTACAGACACCATCGCCATGGGCAATTGTGGCCAAACGTTGAACGTGAGTTCCGAGCAAAGCTGAGAACGCTTCCGTCTCCGCCTCGCAAAGTTCTGGAAATTCGGCCGCGACGTGCGCAATGGGACAGTGGTGCTGACAAATTTCTTCGCCACTTCCGCGAGGTGAAACCGTCGCCGCGTATCCTTGTTCGCTAAGAAAATGTGCAAGTGCATCGACTTTATGCGAACGCTTTGACATCACTAAAGTGGCTTTTCGAGAAATGTCATCTGCTCGTGATTGAGCGAACTCCACCACTGCGTTACTGCCAGATTTCTGTGCCATAAATTTCAACGCTGCAACTGCTAAATCGTCATACGAATGTTCAAATTTCTCGCGCCCTGAATCCGTCATGATAAAAACTTTTGATGGGCGGCCTCTGCCACGCACGAGGGCAACATGGGGCTCTTTTGCTTCGAGTACTCCATCAGAGACGAGGAGATCGAGATGGCGTCGAATTCCAGCAGGGGTGATTCCTAGACGCTGGGCTAGAACTACCGCGGTAGAGGGTCCATTTTCAAGAATTGAGCGCGCGACAGCATCCCGGGTGCGAATATCCTCCGCTGGCTGCATCGTCGTCTGGGCGCTCTTTTTCACAACAGTATTGTGTCGTAAATACCTCTGGACTACCAGTTGGACACCTGCGCGCGGCGCCCGCTCGTGGGTTCTAGGCTGTACGCATGAGAGAGATGATTACGAGACTTGCCCATGCGTGGCTCACTCGAATCCTCGGTCTCCTCCTCTTTTTACAAGCAGGCCTGGTCCTCACTGGCGGAATTGTGCGAGTCACGGGCTCAGGCTTGGGTTGTCCCACATGGCCCGAGTGCACCGACGGATCCATTGCACCGACTGCGAACCAAGTTGAAGGAACCCTGCATTCATGGATTGAGTTTGGAAACCGCCTCCTTACTTTTGTGCTTGTTGTCGTAGCCATAAAGTCATTACTTCTTGTTTTAATCACGCATCGAAAAGACTTGCGACTTTTGGCGCTGGGCCAAATTGCAGGAATTCTGGGACAAGGAATTCTTGGTGGAATAACTGTTCTTACCCACCTCAATCCAATTCCTGTTGCTGGACATTATTTACTTTCAACAATTCTCATAGCAGCCGCTTCGTCATTACATCAACGGTCAAAAGTTCCAACTCTGCGTGTAACCCCAACGGATAAAACGTCGCTAGTACTAAGTCGAGCACATTTATTTGTAGCGGTAGCCGTACTTGTGATTGGGACAATAGTAACTGGAAGTGGGCCTCATGCCGGCGATGTGCAAGCTCGTCGCTTTCCTTTTCTTTTTGACAACGTTGCGTGGCTGCATGCAGATTTAGTGATTGCACTCTTTGGAATCACATTAGCTCTGTATGTGCATTCAGAAACAAATGTCTATTCAAAAAAACGATTACGAATTTTTATAACTTTTGCATTACTTCAGGGCCTCATCGGGTACACACAATATTTCCTAAATGTTCCAGAGGTGCTAGTTGCGCTTCATCTACTTGGTTCAACTCTGGTCTGGATCGCAACGTGGCGAGTCTGGCTTTCATTCACTACTAATCCTAGATAAAACCGCGAGAAGAATAGAGAAAATGATGACATCAACACTTGCCGGATGGACGCAACTCGATGACCGCGTAGTTGCTCATGCTCGAGCACTCGCTGCGGATGCCGTACAAAAAGTTGGCAATGGTCACCCCGGAACAGCTATGACATTGGCTCCTGTTGCTTACGCTCTCTTTCAACGCCACTTAGTGCATGACCCTGCTGATCCACATTGGCTAGGCCGTGATCGTTTTATTCTTTCGTGCGGGCACTCTTCCTTGACTCTTTATACCCAATTATTTCTCAGTGGCTATGGTCTCGAACTAGATGACTTAAAGAAATTTCGCACCTGGGATTCATTGACTCCAGGACATCCGGAATACGGTCATACAGCTGGTGTTGAAATGACAACTGGCCCATTGGGTCAAGGGGTCGCGACAGCTGTTGGTATGGCTATGGCTGCGCGCTACGAACGTGGATTACTCGATCCAGATTCACCTAAGGACGCGTCACTCTTTGATCACAATATTTGGGTTATTTGCTCTGACGGCGATTTGCAAGAAGGAGTAAGCGGAGAAGCGTCATCGCTGGCAGGCACTCAAGAACTTGGAAATCTAAAAGTTATTTATGATGATAATCGAATTTCAATTGAAGGAGATACTCACGTATCTTTTACCGAAGATGTTTCAGCTCGATATCGAGCATATGGCTGGAATGTTATTGATGTAGCAGCAGCCACAGATGGAAATATTGAACTAGTAGCCCTTGATGCCGCAATGGTGTCCGCGAAAAAAGAGACGTCACGGCCAACTCTCATTCGAATGCACTCTGTCATAGCGTGGCCAGCTCCAAAGGCCCAAGGCACTTCTAAATCACACGGTTCCGCACTTGGTGAGAGCGAAATTGCTGCGACCAAAGTAGTTCTCGGTCTCAATCCCGAAGAAACATTTGCCATGCCCTCAGAGGTTTTAGACCACGCACGTCTTGTAAAGGCTCGTGGAGCGCAATCGCATGCGTCCTGGAATCTTCGATTCGATCAATGGACACAAACCCATCCCGAGAAAGCTCAGCTTCTCACTCGGCTACGAAATCGTGAATTGCCAGATCAATGGGATGCATCTATTCCCGAATTTCCCGCCGGAAAGGATGTTTCCACTCGCGCGGCTTCTGGTCATGTAATTAATGCACTTGCAAAAACGCTTCCAGAATTTTGGGGTGGCTCTGCTGATCTAGCCGAAAGCAATAACACAACCATTGAAGGTGGAATGTCATTTCTGCCAACTTCATCGCAGATGAAAGATGCTGATCCATACGGTCGGATTATTCACTTTGGAATCCGTGAACACGCAATGGGTTCGATTCTTAATGGGATTTCTCTTCATGGACTCTCCAGAAGTTTTGGCGGTACTTTCCTTGTGTTTAGCGATTACATGAGACCAGCCGTACGCCTTGCAGCTCTGATGAAGTTACCTTCAACGTTCGTTTGGAGCCATGACTCAATCGGATTGGGTGAAGATGGTCCAACTCATCAGCCCATTGAACATTTTGCCGCGCTGCGTTCCATTCCTGGCTTAGCAGTGATTCGACCAGCAGATGCCAACGAAGTTGCCCATGCATGGAGATCAATTATTAAACGCAATAGCCCAGTCGGAATACTTCTCTCTAGGCAAAACCTCCCTGTTTATGATCGATCAATACACGGCAGCGCTGATCAAGTTGATAAGGGTGCATACATTCTCAAGGAATCTAGCACTGCAGTACCTTCAGTTATTCTGATCGCAACGGGCTCAGAAGTAGCCCTCGCCATCGAAAGTGCAGATCTTCTTGAAACACAATCAATATCCACTCGAGTTGTGAGTGCTCCTTGTATTGAATGGTTTAACGAACAAGACGCGCAGTATCGTGATTTAGTGTTGCCACCATCTGTGCGCGCTCGCGTGAGTATCGAAGCAGGTATTGCCCAAGGATGGCGCGACATTATTGGTGATAAAGGGGTAGCAATTTCAATAGAGCATTACGGTGCATCTGCTTCTGCCAATATTCTCTTCAAGGAGTTTGGCTTCACAACCGATGCGGTAATTGCCGCAGCAAAGAAGGCGCTTTCATGATTATTGATGACATAAGAAATGCTGGAACAAGTATCTGGCTCGATGATCTCTCACGGGCAAAAATTACGGGTACCGATGCACACTCGTTGCCTGCCCGAATATCGCAATCCGGGGTTGTTGGAGTAACGACTAATCCGAGCATTTTTAGTTCTGCTATCTCGGGAGCTCAGGAATATGCCGCTGACATTGCAGCTATGAAAGGCTCAACTGTTGATGAGGTGGTTAGGAAACTGACTACGGATGATGTTCGAAATGCATGTGACCTCTTCTCTGATATCTACACCACGTCTAAGGGCGTGGACGGTCGAGTCAGTATTGAAGTCGATCCTCGCCTAGCTCACAACACGAAAGAAACCATAGAACAAGGTCGCACGCTATACGCCTTAATCAACCGACCGAATGTGATGATCAAAGTTCCGGCGACAATCGAAGGTTTGCCAGCAATCACAGCTTTGATTTCAGAGGGAATAAGTGTCAATGTAACTTTGATTTTCTCTCTCAGCCGTTATGAGCAAGTTATTGATGCCTTCATGCAAGGACTCGAAGCGAGAATCGCTCAGGGAGAGAGTACTTCCGAGATACATTCAGTAGCTTCATTTTTCATCAGTCGAATAGATTCTGCTGTTGATCAGGAACTCAAGAAAATTGATACTGACAAATCGAGAGAACTTTTGGGTAAAACTGCCATAGCCAATGCAGCCCTTGCATATGAAGTCTTTGAGAAGAAAATGAACTCGACACGATGGAAGGCGATTAGCCAAAGCGGAGCGAATATGCAAAGACCGTTGTGGGCATCTACTGGTGTGAAGGATCCTGCCTACGAGGATACCCGCTATGTAATTGAACTCATCGCCCCACACACAGTTAATACGATGCCTCAATCAACTCTGGATGCTGTCATTGACCACGGTGTTTTCCGAGGAAATACAATTTCAGAAACTTATTCGACTTCTCGTGAAGTGATTGCATCTCTCGATTCACTGGGAATTTCTCTGCCCGCTATTACAAACGCTCTCGAAATTGATGGCGTGAAGAAATTTGCACAAGCATGGGAAGAACTTCTCTCTAGCGTCGCAGGTGCCCTCAATACATGATTACTCTTTCGGGTAAACGTCTAAAAGATATCGATCGCAACAGCGAACTCTATGCACTTCTGACCCGCGCGCATCAAGGCTTGGTTGAGAAAAATGCCGCAACCTGGGGGGCGCAAGCAGCCCAGGAAGCAGCCATTCGGTTGAATTGGGTAGATTTCCCTGAGACCTCTCGAGATTTACTACCCGTGCTAGATGCCCTCAGCGCAAAGTTTCGCAATCTCTCACAAGTGATTTTATGCGGAATGGGTGGTTCTTCACTTGGGCCGCAAGTGATTGCCCAAACTTTTGGACGCGAATTATTTGTCTTGGACTCAACAGATCCACAATATATTTCGAACGCTCTTAGCGGAAACTTAAACGAGACTCTTGTAATAATTAGTTCGAAATCTGGTTCAACTATTGAGACTGCCTCATTTAAAACACTCTTCGAATCTCAGTTTTCATCAGCCGGATTAGCACCTCAAGATCACATGGTTATTGTTACCGATCCTGACTCCCCCCTTGATAAGAAAGTTCGCGCAGATAAGTACACAGTTGTAAACGCTGATCCCCATGTCGGAGGTCGATTTAGCGTTCTTGGTGCATTTGGATTAACACCAGCTGCACTCATCGGTATTGATACCTCCATTCTTATTGATAGCGCGAGTGAAACGAAGGAGCAAATTCTTAGACAGCCATCGTTGGTGCTGGATTGCGCTTACGAAATAATTACAGAATCAAAACAATATCTTTCATTCACCGATGCTGGTGCGGCAATGCCCGGCCTCTCCGATTGGATCGAGCAGTTAGTTGCTGAATCCACAGGTAAAGAATCGGTAGGCCGCCTTCCCGTTGTCATAGAAGGACCAAATAGCTTTGTCGACGGAGAAGCACTTGCCATCTCATTTGCGGGCGAAAGCGATCTAGTTGTAAGTGGGGATCTTGGTTCGCAGTTTATTTACTGGGAATGGGTCACAGCCCTTGTTGGTGCTGGCCTGGCAATAGATCCGTTTAATCAACCAAATGTTCAAGAAGCCAAAGAGCAAACAGGTGCACTTCTTACCCAATGGGGTGGGTCGATTCCCAAGGAAGTCCCATCGCTGACTTCATCAGCACTTGAATTCTTTGGGGGC
Organism: Actinomycetota bacterium; assembly: GCA_009699575.1. GTDB lineage: Bacteria > Actinomycetota > Actinomycetes > Nanopelagicales > Nanopelagicaceae > Planktophila. The sequence goes on along the minus strand of WLNY01000007.1, from coordinate 52,875 downwards.
ACAGGAACGCCGATTGAAATTATTCGAGAATTTATGAGTGGTTTAAAAAATAATGGCTACATCGGGATTATGGCGTATCTCGATCGCCTCAATGACAGTGCAATTGCAGCATCACGTGAGATTTTGGCGCAACGGGTACACCGTCCCGTAACTTTTGGTTGGGGTCCACGTTTCCTGCATTCAACCGGACAGTTTCATAAAGGCGGACAACCGAACGGAATTTTTCTACAAGTTACTGGAGCTATAGATAAAGATATTGAAATTCCAGAACAATCTTTTACCTTTAATACACTCATTACCGCTCAGGCCCTTGGTGATGGGAACGCTTTGCTCACTCGTGGATTACCTGTGCTGCGCATTCATCTTCGTGATCGCACAGAGGGAATTTCAGAATTACTTGAACTACTCAAGCAAATTTAGTTACTCGTCATCTCCGCGAAGTTTACGTAGAGCTTCTTCAAGAATTTTCTCGCCTTCGGCATCTGAGCGACGCTCTTTCACATATGCCAAGTGAGTCTTGTAAGGCTCATTTTTAATTGGGCTAGGTGGGTTGTTCTTATCGCGACCAGCCGGATATCCGCATTTTGGACAATCCCATTCAGCTGGAATGACAACGCTCTCTTCTTCAGCAAATGAAGGACGCACTTCATGGCCATTAGAGCACCAGTATGAAACTTGTGAACGAGCGATTGAATCGCCACGCTCGGCTTCGCCCATTGGGCCTGCGCCGACTCGGCTTCCGCGAATTGCACTTGCCATGTAGAACTCCTTTATAAATCCGTGCGTGAATAAAAGTGAGAGGTTTTACTTAAGTACAAGGCTCAGGGCAACAACACCTGTAAACCAGAGTCCACCTACGACAATTGTGATGCGATCGAGATTTCGCTCGACGACATTTGAACCACCGTAGTTTGAGGAGATGCCTCCACCGAAGAGGTCAGAGAGACCGGCACCTTTGCCCTTGTGAAGAAGAACAAGCAGGATCATCACAATGCTGGTGATCACGAGAAGGATCGAGAGAGCTAATTTCACAGTAGATGACTCCAGTTCAAGGCTTGTGCGTAGGTGGGTAAGGATACCTGCTCGAAGAGCAAATCGAGCAATTACTCGGCCGCGTAAAACTTCACGATCTTGGCCAATTCCTCGGGATCAAGGCTAGCTCCCCCGATAAGGGCGCCATCGACATCTTCCTTTGCCATTATTTCTCCTACGTTGGCGGACTTCACTGAACCCCCGTAGAGAATTCTCATATTAGAGGCAATCTCGGCAGAGCCAATTGATTCGATCTCTTCACGAATCGATGCGCATACTTCTTGCGCATCTTCAGGAGTTGCTGTTTTCCCAGTGCCAATAGCCCAGACTGGTTCGTATGCAATGACAATCTTTTTTAACTCTGGCTTAGTGAGCCCCTCCAGCCCTGCGCGCACTTGGCGGACAACATGGCTTACATGAGCACCTGACTCGCGAACTGAAAGTTCTTCACCTACACAAAAAATTGGTGTGAGTTCATGTGCGAGTGCAGCTTTAATCTTACGATTGACAAGTGCATCATCTTCATGGTGAATAGCGCGACGTTCACTATGGCCCACTAGAACATATGTGCATCCAAGTTTAGCAAGCATTGATGCTGATATATCGCCAGTGAAAGCGCCACTTGCCTCGGGTGATAGGTCTTGAGCTCCGTAGACAAGTCGGAGGCGATCTCCATCTACAAGAGTCTGAATTGAGCGAATATCTGTAAAGGGAGGAATTATCGCGACATCTACTGCGTCATAGTCTTTATCATCAAGACTGTAAATCAATTTTTGAGCCACTGCAATCGCTTCTAGATGATTGAGGTTCATTTTCCAGTTACCTGCCATGAGCGGCTTACGCATTGCTGACTCTTTTCAGTAGTGTGTTAACGGAGAAAATATTAAAGATCAAGAGCGTGTAAGCCCGGAAGTTCTTTTCCTTCAAGATATTCAAGGGAAGCACCTCCACCAGTAGAGATGTATCCAAATTGTGAATCTTTAAATCCTAGAGCTCTTACTGCAGCTGCTGAGTCTCCCCCACCTACCACGCTAATTCCTGATACGTGCGTCAGACTTTCAGCGACTACCTTTGTTCCGTTAGCAAAAGCCGGGAATTCAAAGACTCCCATAGGGCCATTCCAAAAAACAGTTTTACAGCCCTTAATTGCAGAGGCAAACGCTGCTGCAGAATCTGGACCGATATCGAGCCCGATTTGATCTGCCGGAATCTCGTTAGATGCCACGAGTGTTGGCGCGGCATCAGCGCTAAATTCTTTTGCTACGAGAATATCTGTGGGCAAAATGAGTTGAACGCCCTGCTCTCTAGCTTGGGAAATGAGCTCTTTGACTTTTTCAATGAGATCAACTTCAACCAAAGATTTTCCGATTTCATTTCCTTGCGCTGCCAAGAATGTAAAGACCATTCCACCGCCAATAGCCATTACATCGACTTTCCCAAGTAAGTTAGAGATTACGCCGATCTTGTCAGAAACTTTTGCTCCACCAAGTACGACTCCGTATGGGCGCTCTGGGTTGTGAGTTAGTTTTTTCAAAACTTCTACTTCAGCCGAAACAAGGAATCCTGCAGCATGAGGCAGCAGCGCGGGCAAATCAACTACTGAAGCATGCGCACGGTGGACCGCGCCAAAACCATCTCCCACATAGAGGTCAACGTATGAAGCGAGTTCTTGTGCAAAAGCCTGACGCGCAGATTCGTCTTTGCTTGTTTCATCTGGGCTGAAACGTAGATTTTCAAGAAGCAAGACTTCACCTGGCTTAAGATCAGCGCTTGCTTGTGCGACATTCTCTCCGGTCACATTTCCATCGGTGCCAGGAAGGAACTTGACCGGCTTAGATAGAAGTTCACTGAGTCTCTTAGCCACAGGGGCAAGAGAGAGTTCAGGCTTTACTTCACCTTTTGGTCGACCAAGATGTGCTCCAATTACTAACGAAGCGCCACGCTCGAGAAGAGAAGAAATAGTTGGAAGCGAAGCACGAATGCGACCATCATCTGTGATCGCTCCATCTTTTAATGGGACATTTAAGTCACATCGAAGAAAGATTCGCTTTCCAACTACGTCTAGTGAAGCAAGATCACTCATTAGAGAGTTTTGCCTACGTAATTGATAAGATCCACGAGGCGGTTTGAATAACCCCATTCGTTGTCATACCAACCAACAACTTTCGCTGTTGTTCCAATTACCTTAGTCAGGCCTGCATCAACAATGCACGAAGATGGATCGGTCACGATATCTGCTGACACGATTGGATCTTCTGTATATGTCATGAAGCCTTTGAGAGCTCCATTGGCGCCAGCTTTAAGGGCTGCGTTAATTTCTGCAGCTGTAGTTTCTTTAGCCAATTCAACAGTGAGGTCAACGACTGAACCAGTTGGGACTGGAACGCGAAGGGCGTAACCATCGAGTTTGCCTTTGAGTTCTGGCAATACCAGGCTGATTGCCTTTGCAGCACCTGTTGAAGTAGGAATGATATTTGTTGCAGCTGCGCGAGCGCGACGCAAATCCTTGTGTGGGAAGTCAAGGATGACCTGATCATTTGTATATGCATGAACTGTGGTCATAAGGCCACGAACGATTCCGAATTGATCGTTGAGAACCTTAGCCATTGGTGCAAGACAGTTGGTTGTGCATGATGCATTCGAGATGATGTTGTGCTTAGCGCCATCATATTTTTCGTGGTTGACGCCCATCACGATTGTGATGTCCTCATCTGTTGCAGGCGCTGAAATAATAACTTTCTTTGCGCCAGCTGCGATGTGCTTTCCAGCGTCAGCTGCCTTTGTGAAGTGACCTGTTGATTCGATGACCACATCAACCTTGACTGAAGCCCACGGCAGGTTGGCTGGATCGCGATCAGCAAATACTGTGATCTTCTTGCCACCCACAGTGAGAGAATCTTCTGTAAAAGAAACGTCGAGGCCAAGGCGACCCAAGATTGAGTCATACTTGAGAAGGTGGGCAAGAGTTGCATTATCTGTCAGGTCATTAATGGCAACAATATTGATGTTTGGATCGTTGAGCGCTGCTCGAAAGAAGTTACGTCCAATTCGTCCAAAACCGTTGATTCCTACATTAATCATGTGTAAACCTCGCTTACGTTAGAAGACCCAGATGGATACCCTGCTGCGTTTCCTGGTGAAAATGGGAGGTGCAAACGGGTACGGGCAAATAATCGCCACAACACTGGGGTACGTACGTAAGCCTATCAGCGCCTGCCCGCTACCTCGAAGTAGCAGAGGTGAGAGTTACGTCTAATTAAGAAGATCTGGCGAGAGGCTAGCCTCTGTATCGGGAATCCCAAGCTCTTGAGCCCTCTTATCGGCCATAGCCAGCAAGCGACGAATACGACCGGCTATAGCGTCCTTTGTCATGGGGGGCGAAGCTAGAGATCCCAATTCTTCTAAACTTGCTTGGCCGTGATTGATGCGCAGTTCTCCAGCTTCCTTTAAATGCTCAGGAATGGTTGGTCCCAATATTTCCATTGCCCTTTGAACGCGAGCTGAAGCAGCAACTGCAGCCCGAGCTGAGCGGCGCAAATTCGCATCATCAAAATTAGCCAAACGATTAGCCGTTGCCCGAACCTCCCGACGCATGCGTCGCTCTTCCCAGGCCATAACACTTTCGTGTGCGCCAAGCCTTGTGAGCAGAACCCCAATTGCATCACCATCGCGAATAACTACGCGGTCTACTCCTCGCACTTCGCGAGCCTTTGCTGAGATTCCCAATCGGCGCGCAGCGCCAACAAGGGCTAAGGCAGCTTCCGGACCTGGACAGGTAATTTCCAATGAGGATGAGCGACCCGGTTCGGTTAAAGAGCCATGTGCGATAAATGCACCACGCCAGGCAGCCTCTGAATCGCATACTGCCGCTGAAACTACTTGTGGCGGCAAGCCACGAACGGGTCGGCCATTGGCATCAACTAATCCTGTCTGTCTAGCTAGCGCCTCGCCCGCTTCGATAACGCGCACAACATACCGAGAACCTTTTCGAAGCCCACCGGACGAGAGAACTGCAAGATCACTTTCATGTCCGTAAATATCTGAAATATCTTTGCGGAGCCTTCTCGCGCTTTGCGCTGTATCTAGCTCTACTTCAATAACAATTTTCCCTGAAACGATGTGTAAACCACCGGCAAATCGAAGGAGTGACGAAACTTCGGCTTTGCGGCAACAAGGTTTTGTAATCGCAATTCTACTGAGCTCATCTTTTACTGCTGCTGTCATTGCCATGTGCTTATCCAACCAAAGATTTACCTATGATGTGTGCCAAAACGGAAGTTAATTTTTCCACATCATGGTGAACACTTGTTGAGCTATCGCGAAGGTTAGCAACTACTAATTCGCCTCCATAACTCTCAACTCTGGCTTGAAGTTCACTGAAATCATTTAGACCCAATGAGTCAACCACAACGTAATTAAGACTCATCTGCGGAATATACGATGAAAGCATTTCCAAATGTTCCATGGGGGTATACCCCGCAAATTCATCTCCGTGAGCACTTGGGTGCGCATCGAGATTGAGAATAACTATTTTGCGCGCTGTAGATTCAATGAGCGCCTTACTTTGGGCAGGAACTAGAAAATGTGGCAATACGCTAGAAAACCACGATCCGGGGCCGATTGTGATCCACTCGGCATCTCTTATTGCTTGAATCGTTTCAGATCTGGCGTCTGGATTTTCTGGTACCAACGAGAGAGAAACGAGGACTCCTTGCGCGGTCGCTACCTGAACTTGACCGCTCACATGCGAAGTGATTCCATCGTTAAGAAAGGTTGCCTCAATATCTAAGGGAATGCTGGCCATAGGTAGCACTCTTCCGACTGTGCGCAAGAGCGAGCCCACCTGGTCTAGCCCTGCGACAGGATCGCCATCTCTATCCCACAAGGCGGCTAGCAAAAGGTTTCCAACGGCGTGAGCATTTAATGGTCCCTCACTTGTAAAGCGATACTGCAATATTTCTGCCCAGTTGCGTCCCCATTCATCGTCACTGCACAAGGCGGCTAGAGCCATACGCAAATCTCCCGGGGGAAAAATGGGAAATTCTTTACGCAAGCGACCACTCGATCCGCCATTATCGGCAACTGTTACTACTGCCGTTATTTCAGTTGTGATTGGGCGAAGAGCACGAAGGGTTGCGCTGAGTCCATGACCTCCACCTAGTGCAACAAAACGTGGAGCGCTCATTCACGGCCGACATCTCGATGTGTAGCATGAGCCGAAATTTCTACTTCACTTTTCGAATTATTTAACTGTCGAACAATTTCGCGCGCAACAGAAACACTTCTATGCTTTCCTCCAGTGCACCCGATTGCGACAGTGAGGTACTTCTTTCCTTCTCGGAGATAGCCAGGCAGCATCTGACCGAGCAGTGAAACGTACGATGAGACAAATGTTGAAACGCCATCACTGGTGAGAACTACATCTGAAACCTCATCAGATAGTCCTGTGAGTGGACGCAGTTCGGGAATCCAGTGGGGATTCGGGATGAAGCGGCAGTCGAGAACCAAATCTGCATCAACGGGAATTCCATACTTATATCCAAAGGAAAGTACATTAATTCTCACTGCTTGAGTCATTCCAGCTGCAAATATTTCACCGGTGCGCTTCTCGAGTTGATGAACATTGAGATTGCTCGTATCAATAACGACATCTGCTTGAGCACGAAGCTCTTCGAGTTTTTCACGCTCGCGAGTTATGCCATCTAGGATTCGATCAGTACCTTGAAGTGGATGAGGTCGACGAGTGGATTCAAAACGTTGAACGAGAGCTTGATCGGATGCATCTAGAAAAAGCAAACGCACATTTTCTGCAGATTCTCGAAGAAGTTGCAATGCCTCAGTCAAATCATCAAAGAATTTACCGCCGCGGACATCTACGACTATGGCCAAAGATTTAGTCTGGGCACCTTTTCTAACTAAATCTAGAAGCAACGACGGCGGCAAGTTATCGACCACATACCAACCGAGGTCTTCCAATGCGTGCGCCACTGTGGATCGCCCTGCACCTGACATGCCAGTAAGTATGAGGACTTCGTTGCTGTTCATGTTGATATCTTCGTATACCTGTCAAGCATCTGCAATTTCACCCGTTGATGTATTGACTGCCCCGCTCATCTGAGCGCTTCGCAGGTGGTCATAAATAATGTGGGCAATTTTTTCACCTATTCCAGGAGTGGCAGATAGTTCAAGCAGTGATGCTTTTTTTATCGCAGCGACCGACCCAAACCTATTGAGTAAGGCTGCTCGGCGAGATGGCCCCAGTTGATCAATTTCATCCAAGATTGATTCAAGCATCACCTTTGATCTTCGTGATCGGTGGAATGTAATTGCGAATCTATGTGCTTCATCACGAATTCGCTGCAACAAATACAAGCCCTCACTTGTTCGTGGAAGAATGAGGGGATCCTTATTGTGAGGAAGCCAGACTTCTTCTAATCTCTTTGCAAGACCACAAAGTGCAATGTCCTTGATTCCTAAGTCATCGAGTGCGCGTTGAGCCGCAGCGACCTGAGGAGCTCCACCATCGACAACAATTAGGTGCGGAGGGTATGCAAATCTACTGACCTTCGCACCGGCATCTGTTGCGTCTATAAGATTTTCGCTTCGGTCATGGATCATTCTCTTTAAGCGTCGGGAAATAACTTGGTGCATCGCTCGGGTGTCATCAAAACCTTCCGTTGTATCGATGATGAAGCGCCTGTACTCACTCTTCTTTGCCACTCCATCTTCGAAAACAACCATAGAAGCAACAACTGAAGTGCCAGAAATATTTGAAATATCAAAACATTCAATACGCAATGGAGTTCTGCTCAGACCCAACTCATCCTCTATTTCAATGAGAGCCTGTCCACTTACAGCCGAATCACTTGCTCGCTTACTCAAGTACTGAATAAGCGCATACTGCGCATTTCGTTTAACAGTCGAAAGGATATCTGCCTTCTCGCCACGAATAGGTTCGGAAATCGTGACAAGTGCTCCTCGGCGTTCTATTAGCCATCCCGTTATCGCAGTGAGATCTCCTGGCAATTCATTGATATAAATATGTGATGGAATTTCATTCTTCTCACTCTCACCATAAATAGAAAAGAGAAGAGATTCAATACGGTCTTCGCCTTCCAGAGAATTCTTTTGATCCACAATCCATGAACGTGATCCTTTAATTGACCCTTCATGAATATGAAATATCGAACCAGCCGCATGGGCGCCATCTTGATGAATAGCGATGAAGTCTCCTGTTAAATTTTCAGAAATGGCAGCATCTGTAGACTCTCGAGAGCGGGTAAGAGCTTCTATTTGGTCGCGGATTTTCCCTGCTCGTTCAAATTCTTCTACTGCCGATGCCTGAGCCATCTCCTGCCGAAGTGTTGGAATGATGTCGGCATTTCCAAGTGCCATGAAGTTCACGAGTCGGTTGGCTATGTCTTTATGCTCCTCTTGCGTAACCCAGCCAACACACGGCGCTGCGCACTTACCTATATCCCCCAGCAAGCATTGACGGCCCGATTTCTGTGCTCTTTCGAAATTACCTTGTGAGCATGATCGAACCGGAAAAACTTTGAGTAAAACTTCAAAGGTACTTCGAAGTGCCCACGTATGAATAAACGGCCCGAAATATTTCAGACCTGGGCGCTTTTGCTTTCGGGTGATGAAAATTCGCGGGAATTCATCCTCAATTGAGACTGCCAAATATGGATAGGACTTGTCATCTTTAAACTGCACGTTGTACTGCGGGTCAAATTGTTTAATCCAGTTAAATTCGAGCTGCAGAGCCTCTATCTCTCCATCAACAATGGTCCAGTCCACTCGCACTGCTTGATGTACCATTCTGAAAGTCTTTTCAGCCAAGTTACCTTGAAAGTAACTTCCCAGTCGATTTCTTAAATTCTTAGCCTTGCCGACGTAAATAATTTTGTCGTTGTCGTCGAAGAACCGATAGACACCCGGAAGTTCTGGGATGTCTCGTGGTCGATAAGAAGCTGGGTCGGCCATAGTAGGACTTACTTCTTGGAAACTAACTTACGATTACTTTTCAAAATCTCAGCTAAGAAATTACCGGTATAGCTAGCTTTAATCTTCGACACATCTTCCGGAGTTCCCTCGGCTACCACCATTCCCCCGCGGAATCCCCCTTCGGGACCCATATCAATGACCCAATCTGAAGACTTGATTACATCCAGATTATGTTCGATAACGACGACCGTATTTCCAGAATCAACAAGACGACTGAGCACACCGAGTAATTTATTGACATCTTCAAAATGCAGACCTGTGGTTGGTTCATCTAATACGTAAATAGTTCGTCCCGTAGATCGACGCTGCAACTCTGTTGCCAGTTTCACGCGTTGCGCCTCGCCGCCTGAAAGAGTGGGCGCCGATTGCCCAAGTCGAACATACCCGAGACCGACATCGCACAAAGTCTTAAGATATCGCGCGATTGTTGGTACGGATTCAAAAAATAGATGAGCTTGCTCGATTGGCATATTAAGTACATCCGCCACTGTTTTGCCTTTGTAATGAACCTCAAGTGTTTCTCGGTTATAGCGTGCACCATGGCACACTTCGCACGGCACATATACGTCGGGCAAGAAATTCATTTCAATAGTAATGGTTCCGTCACCCGAGCAATTCTCGCAACGACCGCCTTTGACGTTAAAGGAAAATCGACCCTGCTGGTAACCACGAACTTTAGCCTCAGTCGTTTCAGCAAAGAGTGCTCGAACTTTATCCCACACCCCGGTGTATGTCGCTGGGTTAGAACGCGGTGTGCGACCAATCGGAGATTGATCAACATGAACCACTTTATCGAGAAGATCAATACCTGTAATTGTTCGATGGCGACCAGGAACTATTCGCGCACCATTTAATTTATTTGCAAGGACGCAATACAAAATGTCATTAATAAGAGTTGACTTTCCAGAACCGCTGACTCCAGTGACTGAGACGAATACCCCTAGTGGAACCGCAACTTCAATATCTTTCAAGTTGTTTTCCTTGGCCCCTTTAATAACAAGCTGACGTTTTGTATCAACAGGACGTCGCGTCTCTGGAATAGCAATAGATTTACGTCCACTCAAATACGCACCTGTGATTGATTCCTTCGAATCTAATAAATCCTGATAACTACCAGAGACAACCACTTTTCCGCCGTGTTCACCGGCACCAGGTCCAATGTCAACAACCCAATCTGCGGTCCTAATAGTTTCCTCATCGTGCTCAACAACTATGAGCGTATTTCCCAAATCACGAAGGCGAGTCAGCGTCTCTATGAGGCGACGATTATCTCTTTGATGAAGACCAATACTGGGTTCATCGAGCACGTAGAGCACTCCAACGAGTCCCGAACCTATTTGCGTTGCCAACCGAATGCGTTGTGCTTCACCACCTGAAAGCGTGGCCGCAGGGCGGGCAAGAGAAAGATAATCCAGGCCAACATCTAGAAGAAATCCAAGCCTGGCGTGCACTTCTTTCATTACTCGCTCTGCAATTTGTGCCTCGCGAGAATTGAGATCAATCTTCTTTAAAAATTCTGCACAATCAGCAATTGAGAGTTCGCAAATCTGCGCAATATTTAAGTCTCCTACTGTTACTGCTAGAACTTCTGGCTTGAGGCGAGCTCCATTGCACACTCCGCAAGGAATTTGACGCATATACGCTTCGTACTTCTCACGACTGAAATCGCTATCAGTCTCTCCATGACGACGATGGATAAATGGCACTACTCCTTCAAAGCCACTGGTGTAATTACGTACTCGACCATACCTATTCTTATACTTCACATGAATTTCATATTCAAAACCATTGATAATTGCTTCTTTTGCCTTAACTGATAATTTTTTCCACGGCGCATCGAGTGAGAATTTCACCTCTTCAGATAGTGCCTCGAGCAGCTTGAGAAAATATTCAGAAGATTGCCCGCCAGCCCATGGAGCAATCGCCCCTTCATAAATTGAAATGGAGTCGTCAGGGATAATTAATTCTTCATCTACCTCTAACTTGGTGCCAATCCCACTGCATTCGGGACATGCACCAAATGGTGAGTTAAATGAAAATGATCGCGGTTCCAGCTCTTCAAACGATAAGTTGCACTCATGACAGGCAAGATGTTCACTAAAAGTGCGCTCTTTTTCCGCGCTCTTGGCATCCACAAAATCGAGTAGAACAATACCGCTAGCAAGCCGTAGAGCAGTCTCAATAGAATCTGTTAGTCGTGATTTCGATTCGGCTTTTGCAGTGAGGCGATCAACGACAACTTCAATCGTGTGCTTTTCTTGTTTCTTTAGTTTTGGTGCATCAGTAAGTGCTACTACTTCGCCATCTATACGCGCACGTGAGTATCCCTGCGAGATGAGATCGGCAAAGAGATCAACAAACTCTCCCTTGCGCGCTCGAACGACAGGGGCCAACACCTGAAATTTTGTCGCCGCGGGCATGAGGAGAATCTGGTCAACAATCTGCTGAGGACTTTGACGGCTCACTGCTTTGCCACAGTTTGGACAATGAGGTCGTCCAGCACGTGCAAAGAGCAGACGCAAGTAGTCATACACTTCAGTGATAGTTCCAACAGTTGAGCGGGGATTACGATTGGTTGATTTTTGATCAATAGAAACCGCAGGAGAGAGTCCTTCGATGAAATCAACATCTGGTTTATCCATTTGCCCTAAAAATTGGCGCGCGTAGGCCGAGAGCGATTCAACGTAACGTCGTTGTCCTTCTGCGAAAATAGTATCGAAGGCAAGACTAGATTTTCCAGATCCCGAAAGTCCGGTAAAGACAATCAAAGCTTCACGAGGAAGTTCGAGAGAAACATCCTTAAGGTTATGCTCGCGAGCACCGCGAATAATCAACTTATCGATGCTCAACTAAATCCCCGCTTCTTCCATAGAGCGCAGTTCGCGCTTTAAGTCTCGAATTTCATCGCGAAGGCGAGCGGCTAACTCGAACCCTAAATCCGAAGCCGCAGACTTCATCTGATCTGTGAGCGACTCTATCAACGCCACCAGTTCCTGTCTTGGTATAGACGCATGATTTTTTGGCTTGAGACCTATAGGTGGCGCGCCGCCATTTTTATTCTTTTTACCTTTATTGGACTGCGCCAGCAGTTCCTGCGTGTCTTCATCTTCTCGATTTATTAAATCGGTGATATCGGCAATTTTCTTACGCAGCGGCTGTGGATCCACTCCGCGTTCCAGGTTGTAGGCAACTTGTTTTGCTCTGCGACGGTTTGTCTCATCGATTGCTTTCGCCATGGATTTAGTTATGTTGTCGGCGTACATGTGTACCTCTCCAGATACGTTACGAGCTGCTCGACCAATTGTTTGAATTAATGAAGTGGCCGACCTAAGGAATCCCTCTTTATCGGCATCTAATATTGCAACCAATGAAACTTCTGGGAGGTCTAGTCCTTCGCGTAGTAGGTTGATTCCGATGAGGACGTCGTACTCCCCCGCTCGCAGTTCGCGTAATAACTCGACTCTGCGCAGAGTATCGACTTCAGAATGCAAGTACCTCACCCTCACACCCTTCTCCTGAAGGTAGTCGGTAAGGTCTTCAGACATTCGCTTCGTTAGCGTTGTTACAAGGACTCTTTCATTTCTAGCCGCACGAATATTAATTTCCTCCAGCAGATCATCAATCTGACCTTTAATAGGTTTAATAACAATCTGCGGATCAACAAGCCCAGTTGGTCGAATGACTTGTTCGACAACATCGCCTTCTACTTTATTCAATTCATACGGCCCTGGAGTGGCAGAGAGGAAAACTTTCTGACCCACCCGATCTAGAAACTCAGGCCACTTAAGCGGTCGATTATCAAGTGCGCTTGGAAGTCTAAATCCATGTTCAACAAGAGTACGTTTTCGCGAAGCATCTCCCTCAAACATCGCTCCAATTTGCGGAACAGTCACGTGACTTTCATCTATGACAAGCAAGAAATCTTCTGGGAAGTAATCAAGTAAGCAATTTGGGGCAGAACCGGGCTCACGTCCATCTAGGTGGCGTGAATAATTCTCAATCCCCGAACAAAATCCAAGTTGCTCCATCATTTCAATATCAAATGTGGTTCGCATCCGAAGTCGCTGTGCTTCAAGGAGTTTGCCTTGCTTTTCAAATAGGTTGAGCTGAACCTGTAGTTCATCTTGGATATCGCCGATGGCTCGTTTCATGGTTTCCGGCCCGGCTGCATAGTGAGTAGCTGGGAAGATGTACATTTCACTCTCTTCGCGAACAATCTCGCCAGTGAGTGGGTTGAGCGTTGTTATACGTTCGATTTCATCGCCAAACATTTCGACTCGAATTGCAAGTTCTTCATACATTGGAATGATTTCAATAGTGTCGCCGCGAACGCGAAATGTTCCTCGTTCGAATGCCATGTCATTTCGCTTATATTGAACATCAACGAAACGACGAAGAAGAACATTACGTTCAATTTCGTCTCCAACTTTTAGTTTAATCATTCGATCTATATATTCTTGTGGGGTTCCAAGACCATAAATACACGAAACTGTCGCCACAACAATGACATCACGACGAGTAAGAAGAGAATTGGTAGCCGAGTGGCGCAGTCTTTCTACCTCATCGTTCACACTCGAATCTTTTTCTATAAATGTATCCGATTGAGGAACGTATGCCTCTGGCTGGTAATAGTCGTAGTACGAAACAAAATATTCGACCGCATTATTCGGCATCAACTCTCGAAATTCGTTAGCCAACTGAGCTGCAAGAGTTTTATTTGGCGCCATAACAAGGGTAGGTCGTTGTAATTTCTCAATAAGCCACGCTGTAGTGGCTGATTTTCCAGTACCTGTTGCGCCAAGCAAGACAACATCTTGCTCACCAGCATTAATTCGTTTTGCAATTTCCTCTATGGCTTGAGGTTGATCACCAGCAGGAACATAGTCACTAATGACAGCGAAGGGCTCGACCGTTCGGGTGATGTCATTAAGAGGACGCATTCTCGAACTCTATCTACAGTGTAGATTTATTGCGCGAGAGGGGCAGAATTTCATCTTCCCAGAGATTTTCAACTTTTCTTAAAAGATCATCCTCAGAGCCATCGTTGTAAATAACGGTATCAGCAACATCAGCGCGGGCTTCTGGAGTAGCTTGCGCGAGGAGTCGACGATCAATCTCACTGTCAAACATTCCTCGCTTACGGAGTCGCTCTTTGCGGCCCTCAATCTCAGATTCAACAGTTATGACGTAATCAAATCGACCAGCGGCTCCTGTCTCCACCAGAAGTGGAATTTCGTAAACCAATACCTGATCACCAGTAAGACTTTGAACGGCTTCCTCAAATTCTTTTCTTACACGAGGGTGAATAATTGCCTCAAGGTCTTCACGTGCCTGTGGGTCTGAAAATATTATCTCTCCCAGCGCCTTGCGATCAATGTCACCATTGATCAATATGTGATCGCCAAATCGAGTGAGCACTTCATCAAAGCCGTCACTGCCCCGTTCAATCGCCCTTCTTGCAAGATGGTCGGCATCTATTACGAGCGCTCCAAGTTGAGAGAAAAAGCGTGCAGCAAGTGATTTGCCTGCGCCGATTCCACCAGTTAAAGCCACAACTAACATGGGCAAACTTTACCGCCTCTTTAACGCTGGGTATTAAAAAAGGGAGTTCATGGAAATCAATGATTCCCGTGAACTCCCTTTAATAAGGTAGAAATTAATTACGCTTCTGGTGTTGCCTCTGGCTCAGGTGTTGATGTCACATATGCCTCAACTGGAGCATCTTCTGCTGCTGCATCAGCGGCCTTTGCTTCAGCCTTTTGCTTCTTGTGAGCCATGAAACGCTCTTGAGCTTGAGCGTATTGACGCTCCCACTCTTCGCGCTGTGTCTCAAAGCCTGGCTTCCACTCTTGTGAATCTACATCGAAACCTTCTGGGTAGATGAAGTTTCCTTCTGCATCGTAACGAGCAGCCATTCCATATTGAGTTGGATCAAATGCTTCAATCTCAACCTCGTGGCCTTCATTAGCTTGCTTGAGAGAAAGTGAGATGCGACGACGTTCTAGATCGATATCAATAATCTTCACGAATAGTTCATCATCAACTTGTACAACCTGCTCTGGAATCTCAACATGGCGTTCGGCCAATTCTGAGATATGAACAAGACCTTCGATTCCTTCGTGTACACGAATAAATGCACCGAATGGAACGAGCTTGGTCACAACACCTGGCACAACTTGATTAATTGTGTGGGTGCGAGCAAATGCCTGCCATGGATCTTCTTGGGTTGCCTTGAGTGAAAGCGAAACACGCTCGCGCTCGAAATCAACTTCGAGAACTTCAACGGTAACTTCATCTCCAACTTCAACAACCTCGCCTGGATGATCAATGTGCTTCCATGAAAGTTCTGAGACGTGAACGAGTCCATCTACGCCACCAAGGTCAACGAATGCACCGAAGTTCACGATAGATGACACAACGCCTGTGCGAACTTGACCCTTTTGCAATTGGCTTAGGAAAGTCGTGCGAGATTCGGATTGAGTCTGTTCTAGGAATGCGCGACGTGAAAGTACAACGTTGTTGCGATTCTTATCGAGTTCGATAATTCGAGCTTCAACCTGCTTGCCGATGTAAGGGGTGAGATCGCGAACGCGACGCATCTCAACTAGGGAAGCTGGCAAGAAGCCACGCAACCCGATATCAACGATAAGTCCACCCTTAACAACTTCAATAACTGTTCCAACCACAACTTCATCGCGCTCTTTCTTGCCTTCAATATCTCCCCATGCGCGTTCGTACTGTGCGCGCTTCTTGGAAAGAATCAGGCGACCCTCTTTATCCTCTTTTTGAAGAACGAGAGCTTCAACTTTGTCGCCAACTTTTACAATGTCGTTCGGATCTGCATCGTGACGGATCGAAAGTTCACGAGAAGGGATTACTCCTTCAGTTTTGTATCCGATATCGACCAAAACTTCTTCGCGGTCAATTTGAACTACGGTTCCTTCAACGAGGTCGCCGTCATTAAAATTTCTAATTGTTCCTTCGATTGCAGCTAGAAAGTCAGCTGCTGATCCGATGTCATTTACTGCAATTACTGGTGATGTAGTCAAGGTGCTCCGTAGGGATAGTTAGTAGAAGGGATAGAAGGGGTAAGCGTACGGTTTGAGCCTTACAGGGGTCAATTCGGGCAATGACTACGCGCGAACATGTGGTTTCCAAGGCTAGAATCACCCCGAAATGAATCGCTATAAAGAACTCTTTGCTTTCCCTAATGCCTGGGTCTTGGTGCTCGCTGCCCTTCCTGCACGAATTGCCTACGGGATGATTGGTCTCTCTATTTTCTTTAAAGCCCAGCAAGAGACTAATTCTATAGCGATTGCGGGTTTGGCCATTGGCCTCAATTCTTTGGCAGGCGCAGCAACTGCAGGACTTCGCGGAACCATCATGGATACCTTTGGGCAAAAATGGCCACTTCGAATTTTTGTACCTGGTTATGCAACTCTTCTCTTTGCGCTTAACTCCATGCACGATAAAAACCTCATTCTTGCGACTGCTCTCGTCTTGGGTTTTAGCGCTCCTCCGATTAACTTGTCGATTCGCCCACTGTGGAAGGAAGTTGTGCCGCCAGATTTCTTGCGCGTTGCATATGCCGCAGATACCGCTGTCATGAATTTCGCGGGCGTGATCGGCCCTGTTGTTGCTACTGCGCTCGCTTTGTCGAACCATCCTGGGAGCGCACTTTCTACTGCAGCAATTTTAATGCTCATCGGTGGTGGGTCATTGGGACTCACAAACGTTTCGCGTAATTGGATTCCCGAGAAGAAAGCGAAAGATCACGCGCCCATTTGGAAACATAAACCATTGCAACTTCTCATGATTGAAGGGTGCTTCATTGGTTTTGGTTGGGGACTCTTTGACGTAGCCGTTCCAGCGTTTTCAACATTGGAAGGCTTTCCACAAAGAACTGCATGGATATTTGGAGCAATGGGTGTAGCTAACGTAGTCGGTGGACTGCTTGCTGGGCTTGTTTCAAAAAACAGACCAGCGCTTTCCACTCTCCGCAAAACATATGCAGCCTGGTTTATTGTCTCCATTCCGATTGCCTTTACATACCCGGGTTGGTCGATGGCTTTAGCTGGCGCAGCGTTGGGACTCGTCGGTGGAGCTATTCAAGTTTTCTACTGGGAAGTGATGGAGGCGATTCGCCCCAAGGGATCTCCGACGGCCATGATGGGGTGGCTGTGGAGTGTGGAGGGAACTTTGATGTCACTGGGAGCCGCCATGGGTGGTTGGATTTCTGACACTTACTCACCTCGTACATGTCTTGCAACAACGAGCGTGTGTATCGGAATCGGCTTTTTAATTTTGACGATCGGTCGTGGGCGCCTCGCAGCAGCAGATCGAATTCCAACTAAAGATGAAGATCTCCAAGCAATGAAGGATAACGCGACAACTAACCAATAGATTTAATTAATGCGCCGCTTCATTCCAGGACATGCCGATTCCGACGCTGACATCTAACGGCGCACGAAGTGGGAACGCAGACCCCATTTCCTTTTTCACAAGGTCAGATAATTTCTCTTCTTCTCCCTTGAAAACTTCAAGGATTAATTCATCATGGACTTGCAAGAGAAGTCGTGATTTTAATTTCTCTCTTTCAATGGCGCCCTGAACATTGAGCATCGCTTTTTTGATGATGTCGGCAGCTGATCCTTGAATCGGTGCGTTGAGAGCCATTCTCTCGGCAACTTCTCTCCTTTGTCGGTTATCGTGGAGTAAGTCAGGCAGATAGCGCCTGCGTCCCATAACCGTTTCGGTGTACCCAACCTTGCGTGCAGCTTCAACAACGCTGTGCAAGTAATCGCGAATTCCACCGAATCGAAGGAAATATTTATCCATGAGTTCTTGCGCTGCAGGTGGTGTGAGATCTAACTGCATGGCCAGACCGTAGGAACTCAGTCCGTAGGCAAGACCGTATGACATAGCCTTGATTTGCCGGCGCATCTCAGGATCGACATCAGTTGGCTTCACTCCAAAAACTTCTGCAGCAATGGTTGCGTGCAGGTCCTCCCCTGATTCAAAAGCTGCCAGGAGATTGGCGTCATTTGATAAATGGGCCATGATGCGCATTTCGATTTGAGAATAATCCGCAGTAAGAAGTGATTCGTATCCATCGCCAGCGATGAAGCACTCTCGTATTTTTCGACCCTCTTCGGATCTAACCGGAATGTTTTGAAGATTCGGGCCCACTGAAGAGAGTCGACCCGTCGCGGCGACAGTCTGGGCAAAGTGAGTGTGTATTCGAGCGTCCTGTGCAATCTCTGAAATTAGGCCTTCCACTGTTGTGCCCAATTTCTTGGTCTCTCGAATGCGAAGGAGAGATTCAAGAAGTGGATGCTTAGAAGTTGCAAATAACCAAGCCAACGCGTCAGCATCTGTTGTGTACCCAGTTTTAATTTTTTTGGTCTTAGGTAATTTCAATTCATCAAAGAGAACAACCTGCAATTGCTTTGGCGAGGCAACGTTAAATTCATGACCGACTGAAGCGTGTGCCGCCTTTGTCTCTCGATTAACTTCACCCTCAAAAAACATTGCTAACTTTTCAAGTGACTTGCGATCTACAGCGATTCCCCTCTTTTCCATAAGAGCCAGGAGCTTCGCAATAGGTAATTCGAGCGTGAGAAAAAGTTCGGTTAAATTTCTTTCGTGTAATTCTTTCGTGAGTGATTCTCTCAAACTAAAGAGCGAAGCAGCACTTGTTAATAAGCTATCTTCGATGCTTGATGCATTGATGGTATTGCCATTTCCCCATCGCTCGAGTAGATCTCCAAGTTCTTGGGTTCGCACTCCCGGATTGACAAGATATGCAGCAAGGGCTGTATCAAATACAACTCCATCGAATGCAACATTTCTTGCTATGGCTTTCGCGTCATGAGCAATCTTTTGCACAGATGCATCGCTTGCCCACGGACCCATCTCGGATGAATGAACTAAAAACGCCTCTGTCGATGAGAGCGCAACTGCATATCTATGTATAACTTCGTCATGTAATTCAAAGTAAATAGATATCTCACCCTGGTGATTCGCAATTTTCTCACTCGCTTCATCGGCAGTAAGTACATGCGGATCTATCTCGGAAATAAATAAACTCATTTCAACTGTTGGAACTTTCTTAGATGTTCCCTGCATTAATGGGGCAAGACGATCTTTCAGAGTTCGAAACTCTAATTCATCGAAGAGTGGAGTCACCAGAGTTTCGTTAGGGCCATCCCACTTGAGTGAATCGAGATCGAATGTAATCGGCGCGTCATGAACCAGTTGAGTCAACTCACGATTTCGAATCACATTATCAATGGAATCGCGTAGAGACTGACCTACTTTTCCGCCGATCGTATCTACATTGGAAAGTAAATCCTGCAATGACCCGTGTTCGATGATCCATTTCGATGCGGTCTTCTCCCCCACCCCAGGAATCGAAGGCAAGTTATCACTTGGGTCTCCGCGAAGTGCTGCAAAATCTGGATATTGCACGGGAGTCATTCCGTATTTTTCTTGCACCGCTTCCGGAGTCATTCGAGACATCTCGCTGACTCCGCGCTTTGGATAGAGAACTGTTGTCTTTGAATTTACTAACTGGAAACTATCTCTATCTCCCGTGCAAATGAGAACGTCAAAACCATCGCTTTCGGCCCTCTTCGTAATTGTTGCGATGATGTCATCTGCTTCATATCCTTCGAGTTCGAATTGATTAATTCCAAATGCACTCACGAGGTCGTGTAGAAATGACATTTGAGATCGAAACTCATCAGGGGTCTTGGCTCGATTGGCTTTGTAGTCAGGAAATATTTCCGACCTAAAAGTCTTGCGGGAGACATCAAATGCCACAGCTACGTGGGTTGGCTTCTCTTCTTTCAGAAGCGAAATCATCATGGTGGCAAAGCCATAAATCGCATTCGTGTGCTGTCCTTGGGCAGTTGTGAAATTCTCAGCAGGTAGGGCAAAAAATGCACGGTACGCCATGGAATGACCGTCTATGAGTAAAAGGCGTTTGGTCATGGTCGCATCTTATGGAACAAGTTAGACTTGCGCGCATGACTCCAGCAGATGAAGAGAAGAATTTCCTTGAACTAATTCGAGAGCGTGGGATTGGTGCACTCGATAAGAAGATGGGTATTGAAATTCTGGAGGCCTCACCTCAACGTTTGGTTGCGCGTATGCCTGTCGAAGGGAACACACAACCAATCGGACTCCTTCATGGTGGTGCAAACGTTGTCCTCGCTGAGAGCCTCGGCTCGATTGGGACTCAACTTCATGCAGGCCCCACACGTCGAATTGTTGGTGTTGATATCAATGCAACTCACCATAAATCTGCAACAAGTGGCTATGTCACTGGTGTCGCGACGGCTGTTTCGCTTGGAAAAACAATGTGCTGCTACGAAATAGTCATCACAAATGAAGACGGGCAGCGAACCTGCACTGCCCGTATCACTTGCTTAATTCTTGCGCCCAGATAAACCCACTTAGTGAGCACCGGTTCCAAGATACGCGGCGCGAACTGCAGGATCGTTGAGAAGGTCAGAAGCTTTAGCCTCTTTTACAACGTGACCCACTTCAAGGACATACGCACGGTGTGCACGTTGGAGCGCTTGCTGCGCATTTTGCTCAACCAATAAAATCGTGACGCCAGTTTTATTAATTTCAGTAATGATATTAAAGATATTGGCAATCATGAGAGGTGCAAGTCCCATGGATGGTTCATCTAATAAAAGAACTTTTGGGCGCGCCATCAACGCCCGGCCAATAGCCAACATCTGCTGTTCTCCACCCGAGAGTGTGCCACCGGCCTGCTTAGAGCGTTCGAGTAGTCTTGGGAAAAGATGATAAACCTTGTCAAGATCTTCCTTCATTTCAATTTTTCTATCTTTACGGTTGTACTTACCCATTTCCAGGTTTTCAAGAACGCTCATTCCAGGGAAAATTCCGCGTCCCTCCGGTGCTTGTGATAACCCAAGATCAGCGCGCTTATGCGCTGGCATCTTTGAAATATCTTCACCGTTAAAAATAATCTGACCACTGGAGACTTTTCGAAGTCCCGAGATGGTTTTGAGCATCGTAGTTTTACCAGCGCCATTGGCGCCAATGAGCGTAACAATCTCGCCCTCGTTAACAACAATGCTGATGCCCTTGATGGCTTCGATCTTGCCATAGTGAACGTGAAGATCTTTAATTTCAAGACGCATCAGCAGGTGCTCCTAGATAGGCCTCGATTACTCGAGGGTCATTTTGAACAATTGATGGAAGATCATCAGCAATTTTTTGCCCGAAATCTAATACTGCAACTCGGTCAGAGATTCCCATAATCAAAGACATGTCATGCTCGATGAGAAGTACGGTGTATCCGGCATCGCGAATTTTGCGAATCGTCTCAGCTAGAGCGACTTTTTCTGCTGGATTAAAACCAGCAGCTGGTTCGTCAAGAAGCAGTAATTGTGGATTCGTAGCTAGGGCTCGAGCAATCTCAAGTCGACGCTGGTCTCCGTATGGCAAGTTCTTTCCAAGTTGACCAGCGCGATGGCGAAGACCCATGAACTCTAGAAGCTCAAGGCCTCTTTCAAGAGCTGCGGCTTCTTCGCGGCGTGATCGAGGTGTTCCAAAAATCGCTCCTACAACACCTGATTTGGAATGAACATCTGCGCCAGTGACAACATTTTCCAAGGCAGTACTCTCGCCAAAGAGACGAATGTTTTGAAATGTTCGAGCGATTCCCATTTTTGTCACTTGATAACGCTTGCGACCAACAACAGAAACACCGTTGAAATTCACTTCACCCGATGTCGGCTTATACACACCAGTTACGACGTTAAAGACGGTTGTCTTACCAGCGCCATTGGGACCAATCAGGGCAGCGATTTCACCTTTTGAAACGGAGAAATTAACTTCATTGAGCGCAGTCACGCCACCAAATTTCATAGTGACATTTTTTAGTTCTAGCAATTTCTCACTCATTATTTAATCTCCCCTTCGCCTGACTCTTCAATCGTGTGCCAATCAGGATCAAAATGTTCGCGCTTCTTTTTCGGTAGGACTCCATCGGGGCGAAGATTCATCATCACTACCAGTGCGACGCCAAATACTAAAATACGAGGTTGGCTGAGAAAACGAATTCTTTCGGGAGTAAATGCCAGTAGGGCTGCTCCTAAAATTACGCCCCACACATTTCCAATTCCACCAAAAACAACGCATGCGAGAATGAGAATTGAAACGTTGAGATTAAATTGGTCTGGAACAATTGAAAGAATCTGTGAAGCATAAATGACTCCACCAACTCCAGCCACGGCAGCTCCCAACACGAATGCCCAAACTTTGTACTTCAATGTATTTACGCCCATTAACTGGGCAACATCGTCATCCTGACGGATTGCATCCCACGCTCGTCCTGGACGACGAGCAGCCATTCGGCGAACTACCCAAATCATCAAGAGCGTGAAGGTTAGAAGTAGCCAGTAATAAGGTTTTGGATCAAGGATTGTGAACTTTGCATTGAAAATATCTGGCGGCGTTGGGATACCAGCGATACCTCGTGGCCCACCAATTGCGTCAGTGTTGACAGCAACAATACGAACAATTTCACCAAAACCAAGTGTCACGATAGCAAGATAATCTCCACGCAGGCGAAGAGTAGGCGTGCCAAGTAATACTCCAGCCAGCATCGCAAATCCCATACCGATAGGTAAAATTTCCCAGAAGTTTAAGGATGTTTTGGTTCCAAGAATCGCCATTGTGTATGCGCCTATTGCAAAGAACGCTACATAACCCAAATCAAGCAATCCACTTTTTCCGACAACTATGTTGAGGCCAATTGCCATCAACACATACATTCCTACTGGATAGAAGAGGACTGATTGAAAATCAGAACCTGGAGTATTAATCAGAGGGTTGTTAAGAAATGGAAGCGCATAACAAATCGCTATGAATAGGAATGAAAGCGATACTTTGCGCCAGCGTGGTGATGCATCCCAGAAATCAGCAGCGTGATCACGCAAGTTAAATTTATGCTTCTTATCAGCCATTAGACCCTCGCTTGCTGGATTGATTCACCAAATAAGCCTGTTGGCTTGATGAGTAGGACCAGAACCAAAATTGAAAATGAAATTACAGCCTTCCAAGCAGTTCCAAATACCGCGCTTGTATACGTCTCGAGAATTCCAAGCATGAACCCACCAAATAGGGCACCTTTAAGATTTCCAATTCCCCCAAGAACAGCGGCAGTAAATGCACTAATGCCGAGAAAGAATCCGACTTTGAATGAAGTATTTTCGTAAGTAAGAATGTAGAAGAACGCTGCAGCGCCTGCCATCAATCCGCCAGCTAAGAATGTCACTGTGATAACTCGATTGATGTTAACGCCCATCAATGTGGCGGTGGTTTCATCCATGGATACTGCGCGAATACCTTTTCCATACCGTGACTTACTGATGAAGCGCTCAAGTGCAAACATCATTACCCCGGCAGCAACAATCACAATGACTTTATCGTTACGGATATCGGCACCGGCATATGAAAATAGAAAAGTCTTATCCATAATTCTTGGAAATTCACGTGGAAGCGAGTCAGTAATAATTCTAAATAATTCGACGAGAGAGATTGAAACTCCAATTGCTGAAATCAACGTAGCTAGTTTTGTGGCTCCTCTTTGACGTAATCTGCGGTAGGCAACAATTTCAACAAGCACGGCTGTGATTGCCGACGCTGCCATTGAAAATAGAAGGCAGACCAGAAGAGTGAGAACCATTTTCCAGCCGGTACGAGGATCATCCTCAACCTTTACACCCATAATTCCAGAGGCAACAAGGGAGGCGAAGGTGCCAATCATAAATACTTCAGAATGTGCAAAGTTAATAAGGCGAAGAACGCCATACACAAGGGTGTAGCCCAGCGAAATCAAAGCGTAAATAGCACCAAGGGCGAGTCCATCAAAAGTCAGCCCCCAAAATGCATCACGAAGAAGTGCAAAATCCATTAGCTACCCCAACTCTGTATAAGGGATGGAGACGGTGAATTTCTTCACCGTCTCCATCCGTTCTTACAATTTACTATTTCTAACCTAGTGCGATTAATTACTTAATTGCGCCTAGAAGTACGATCTTTCCCTTTTTGATGATGAAGCCATTGACGTCTGCGCCAGATACTTCACCTTCAGCGTCAAACTTAAGTGTCTTTGAAAGACCCTTGAATGACTTAGTTGAGACGTACTTGTTGATGCTTGCGCGATCAGTGTTTCCAGCCTTGATTGCTTCGAAGAAGAAGTTAGCAGCATCGAATGACTCTGTGGTGTAAACACCAGGAGTCCAACCTGCGGCAACCATTTCCTTAGCAAGTGCTGGTGAAGCTGTCTCGAAAGGAATTGCTGGGGCTGTCAAAAGAGAACCTTCAGCTGACTTACGAGCAAGCTTTACAAACTGGTTATCAAGAGTTCCATCGCCTGAAGCGAAAACAATCTTTGAACCAGAGTCACGGAGCTGCTTTACAAATACTGCAGCTTGTGAGAAATAACCTGAGTAGAACACTGCAGTTGCCTTTGAACGCTTGATCTTGGCAATTGTTGCTGTGAAGTCAGTTGTACCGTTTGGTGTGACGTCTTTTCCTACAACGCGGCTACCAAGTGAGATATCAACTGTCTTTTGTAGGCCAACTGCATAGTCTGATGCGTCGTTAACCAAGAAAACTTTAGCCTTCTTGTTCTTTGACACGATCAAACGTGCTGCTGCTGGACCCTGGTAATCATCTGTCAACACTGCGCGGTGGAAAATTTCCTTACCGAATGTTGGAAGAGTTGGGTTTGTAGCTGATGGTGTAATGATTGGAAGACCTGCAGATAGGTAGATAGGTAGTGAAACCTTTGATGCACCTGAGTAAGCAGGACCAACGAGTGCAACTACACACTCTTCAGCTGCAACCTTAGGAGCGATTGGACCAGCAACAGCTGGATCTCCTTGATCGTCTACTTCGTAGACAGTTGCATCAACATTAGCCTTTGGATTTGCCTTAAGAAACTTCTTAAGAGCGAACTTAACACCATTAAGTTCGTTGAGTCCGAGTGCAGCTTCTGGACCAGTTAATGGACCTTGGTATGCAATCTTTAATTTGCCTGAGCAAGCAGCATTAGCCGCTGGAGTGAATGCAACGAGTGACGCTGCAACGATTCCAACAGTAGCTACGAGCGAGACAAGACGATTCTTTGTCATGTAAAGCCTTTCCTGTTCTTGTGTCCCGGGACAGGGAGATGTGAAGGGTAGCCCCCCGATAAGCCACAAGACAAGCCAGATTTAGGCTCAGGATGTTTCGATTATGTAACGTCTAACCACCATCTGGGACGGCGCTTGGCGAAATTACCGCCTGGGCCACTTGCTTCATGCTCAGGCGTCGATCCATAGCTGCGCGCTGAATCCAGGAAAATGCCTCTGGTTCTGTGAGATTTAATGCGGCCATCAAAATGCCCTTGGCGCGGTCAATAATTTTGCGAGTTTCCAATCTTTCGTGCAAATCAGCCACTTCTTCAATAAGTGATTGCATCTGGGTATGTCTACTCATTGCGATTTCTATGGCTGGGACTAAATCGGAAATGGTAAATGGCTTCACAACATATGCCATTACGCCAGCATCGCGTGCACGATCAATCAGTTCTTTTTGACTAAAGGCAGTGAGCATAAGAACTGGAGATATTCCTATTATTTCTTGCGCTGCAGAGATTCCATCGAGTACTGGCATCTTTACGTCAAGAATTGCTAAATCTGGCTTGTGTTGATTCGCCAACTCAATTGCTTCGGCACCGTTGGTAGCTTGCGCA
Organism: Actinomycetota bacterium; assembly: GCA_009699575.1. Taxonomy (GTDB): domain Bacteria; phylum Actinomycetota; class Actinomycetes; order Nanopelagicales; family Nanopelagicaceae; genus Planktophila. The sequence continues at coordinate 27,047 of WLNY01000007.1, read as the reverse complement.
ACGACTTCGTATCCTGCTTCTTCGAGCATCTCCACAAGATCCATGCGGATGAGCGCTTCGTCTTCAGCAACGAGTATGCGAATACGTCCTGTGTTCATGTGCCTCGAGTCGGATTCGAACCGACACTATGCAGTGTTTGAGACTGCCCTCTCTACCGTTGGAGTACCGAGGCGTGAGTGCACAGTCTACATATAAGTAGCGGACTCAGTGGGCTATCTATATGCGGGTGCAAGCCCATCGACAGCATCGCCGATTACATGTACGCGCATCGCATTTGTTGAACCTGGCAGCCCTGGAGGTGCACCGGCAACGATAATGATGTTTTCACCCTTTGAGGCTCGCTTACTGCTGAGCATGATCGAATCAACTTGCTTGACCATTTCATCAGTGTGCGAAACAACTGGAGCAATCATCGGCTCTACTCCCCAGGTCAACGCCAAGCGGTTATATGTACCGACATCGGGCGTGAGAGCGATGATAGGGATTGAACAACGCAAACGCGCCATACGCCTTGCAGAATCTCCACTGGCGGTAAATGCCACGAGAAATTTGGATCCCATTGTTGTGCCGACTTCCGTTGCTGCTTTGGTAATTGCGCCACCTTTTGTGCGAGGTGAATGTTTCAACGGAAGAATTCGGTTGAGGCCGCCTTCTTCGGTTTTTTCAATAATGCGCGCCATTGTTTCTACCGCTTCTATTGCAAAATCTCCGACACTTGTCTCACCCGAAAGCATGAGTGCATCTGCGCCATCTAGAACAGCGTTTGCACAATCCGTTGCTTCGGCGCGAGTAGGACGAGAATTCGTGATCATTGAATCAAGCATCTGTGTTGCAACAATGACTGGTTTGGCTGCTTCACGTGCTAACTCCACGCAATGCTTTTGAACAAGAGGTACATCCTCGATAGGTAATTCAACTCCAAGGTCTCCACGTGCAACCATGATGCCATCGAATGCATCAACAATTCCCTGTAAATTGGCAACTGCTTGTGGTTTTTCAATTTTTGCAATAACCGGAACTCTGATTCCTTCTTCGTCCATTATCTTATGTACGTCTTTAAGATCATCAGCACTTCGAACAAATGATAGGGCGATGAAATCTGCACCTGCATGAAGTCCCCAACGCAAATCCTCGATATCTTTTTCAGACAATGCCGGTACGGACACAGCTACACCTGGAAGATTGATTCCTTTGTTATTACTCACTGCTCCGGGTTCGATTACCTTCGTTACAACATCTGTTTTAGTTACTGAAGTAACTTCTACAGTTACTTTTCCGTCGTCAATGAGAATGCGATCTCCTGGCTTGCAATCTCCAGGCAAGCCCTTATAGGTCGTGCCGACTCGATCTTTTGTGCCTTCTACATCATCAATTGTGATCGTAAAAATGTCGCCTCGTGCAAGATCATGTGGACCGTTGGCGAATCGAGCCAAGCGAATCTTTGGTCCTTGAAGATCAACAAGAATTGCTACAGGCACACCCGCTTCTTTAGCAGCGGCGCGGACCTGATCTAAACGTTCTTGATGCTCCGGATAGCCACCGTGCGAGAGATTCAGGCGAGCCATATTCATTCCAGCTTTGATGAGCGCTCGGACTTTCTCTGGAGACTCAACTGCTGGACCCATTGTGCAAACAATTTTGGCGCGACGCATAGTTCTTTACCTATTCTCTCTAAACAATTAGCCCTCGAGCTGTCGGAAGTATTGGTGCGGGAAGTTGTGATGGTTCGCCTGTGAGATACGCATCTACCGCACTAGCAGCACTTCTTCCTTCGGCTATGGCCCAAACAATCAGCGATTGTCCTCGACCTGCATCCCCTGCAACAAATACTCCTTCTGCTGCAGACTGGAACATATCATCACGAATTATATTGCCACGTTCATCCAACGTGACCTCTAATTGGTCAAGCAACACGTTTTTTTCTGGGCCAGTGAATCCCATTGCAAGAAAGGCAAAATCAGCAGGAATCTCACGAGAGGTACCTTCTACTGGCGAGAATTTTCCATCTTTAAATTCTGTCTCAACAATTTTAAGTGCGCGCAAATTTCCATTGTCATCGGATAAAAACTCTTCCGTGCTGACAGAAAATAAACGATTGTCTTTTTCTTCATGAGCACTTGAAACTCTATAAATCATCGGGTACATAGGCCACGGTGCAGATGCAGGCCGCTCGTCGCTGGGACGGGGCATAATTTCGAGTTGAGTCACAGAAGCTGCGCCTTGACGAATAGCGGTTCCTAGACAGTCAGCACCTGTATCCCCGCCGCCCAAAATGACCACGTGTTTGCCCTCAACATTGATGGGTCTCTCTGTGATTTCTCCTAGGGCTTCTTGGTTACCCCAAGGCAAATATTCCATCGCTTGGTAGACACCAACGCTTTGACGTCCGGGAATCGGTAGATCTCTCCATTGCGTGGATCCCACGGCAAGGACTACTGCGTCATAGCGCGTGCGCAACTGTGAACCAGTAATTTCTTCGCCAACTTTCACACCTGGACGAAAACGAGTTCCTTCTTTCTCCATTTGCGCGATACGTCGATCAAGAATGTGCTTCTCCATCTTAAATTCTGGAATCCCATAACGAAGCAGGCCGCCAATTTTCTCAGCTCTTTCATACACGGCAACGGTATGGCCTGCACGAGTGAGCTGTTGAGCTGCTGCAAGCCCAGCAGGCCCTGAACCAATTACTGCAACAGTTTTTCCAGATATGCGATCTGGTGCAAGTGCTTTGACATTACCATCAGCAAAAGCTTCTTCGATGGTGCGAAGTTCTACCTGCTTGATTGTTACAGCGTCAGCATTGATGCCCACGACGCATGCAGTTTCACAAGGGGCTGGACATAGGCGTCCGGTAAATTCAGGAAAATTATTTGTAGCATGCAATCTCTCGACTGCCGAATCTTTATCCCCGCGCCAAATTAAATCGTTCCACTCGGGAATTAGATTTCCAAGCGGACAACCTTGATGACAAAACGGAATACCACAATCCATGCAGCGTCCTGCCTGCTTTTGCAGATGTTCAAAACTTTGTGGTTCATAGACTTCATGCCAGTCCTTGATGCGCACATCTACAGGACGTCTCGTGGGTGTCTCGCGTGGTGTCGTTAAAAATCCTTTTGGATCAGCCATGTGCTGCCACCTCCATTACAAATTGGTCTGCGGGTAGCCCTTCCCGCGTTGCTCGCTCAATAGCTGCAAGTACGCGCGCATAATCACGAGGCATCACCATTGAAATACGCGCGAGGGAAGTTTCCCAGGTGGACAGTATTTCTCTTGCCACAGTAGACCCTGTCTCACTCTCAAACGAGGTGATTATCGCGCGCAGAATTTCTCGTTGGTCCAGTGGAACTGCAAGTACGTCAACCATATCCGCGTTTACTCGATCTCTATCAAGATCAAGAACAAATGCCCGGCCACCAGACATACCTGCTGCGAAGTTGCGGCCAGTCTGACCCAATACAACAACTGTTCCTCCAGTCATGTATTCACACCCGTGATCGCCAATTCCTTCAACGACTGCAGTAACGCCGGAATTTCGAACACAGAACCTTTCTCCAACAACACCTCTGATAAGTATCTCGCCAGATGTTGCGCCATACCCAATAACATTTCCAGCGATGACATTCTCGTGTGATGTAAAAGATGCCCTCTCATCCGGTCGAACGATTACTCGACCGCCTGAAATTCCTTTGGCAACATAATCATTGGCATCACCGTATAAACGCAAAGTGAGACCTCGTGGAATAAATGCACCAAGAGATTGCCCTGAAGACCCTCGCAGGGTGACATCAATTGTGTTTGCCTCTAATCCTTGCGCACCAAATGTTCGGGTGATTTCCGCGCCAAGCATCGTTCCAACCGTACGGTTCACATTTCTCACTGGAAGATCGATTCGAACATTCTTCTTTTCGACAAGCGCCGGAGCTGCCAATTCAATGAGCTGATTATCAAGAGCTGCATCTAATCCGTGATCTTGCTTTTGAGTGGCAAATAGCGAACTAGATACATCTGGTCTAACGAGTAGCGGTGAGAGATCAAGACCACTTGCCTTCCAGTAGTTAACAGCGTCTCTGGTATCTAGCATCTCAACATGGCCAATTGCTTCTTGGAGTGTTCTAAATCCAAGTTGGGCCAAAATCTCGCGAACCTCTTCTGCAATATATTCAAAGAAGGTTTCGACAAATTCAGGTTTCCCAGAAAATCGTTTTCTGAGTTCTGGGTTTTGCGTAGCTACTCCAACTGGACATGTGTCTAAATGGCAGACACGCATCATGACGCATCCAGAAACAACCAAAGGCGCAGTTGCAAATCCAAACTCTTCGGCACCAAGAAGTGCGGCAATAACTACATCGCGACCAGTTTTTAATTGACCATCGGTTTGGACGACAATGCGATCTCGCAATCCATTGAGCAACAAGGTTTGTTGAGTTTCGGCAAGGCCCAGTTCCCATGGAGCACCGGCATGCTTGAGAGATGTTAGAGGAGAAGCACCCGTTCCGCCATCATGACCTGAAATCAAAACAACATCAGCATGGGCTTTACTCACACCAGCAGCGACGGTGCCAACACCAACTTCTGCTACTAACTTGACATGAATGCGTGCATTTTTATTAGCATTCTTTAAATCGTGAATCAACTGGGCAAGATCTTCGATTGAGTAAATATCGTGATGAGGTGGCGGAGAGATCAGACCCACTCCGGGAGTTGAATAACGAACCTTCGCAATCCATGGATATACCTTGTTGCCAGGAAGTTGACCGCCCTCCCCCGGCTTTGCACCTTGAGCAATTTTGATTTGAATATCATCTGCATTGACTAGGTAATCACTTGTAACTCCAAAGCGACCGCTTGCAACTTGTTTAATCGCCGAACGTTTTGAGTCGCCGTTCTCCATTTTTTGATATCGATCAGGATCTTCTCCACCCTCACCGGTATTTGATTTCGCACCCAAACGATTCATAGCTATCGCCAGAGTCTCGTGTGCTTCTTGAGAGATCGATCCATAGGACATAGCCCCTGTTGAAAAACGTGTAAGAATCGAAGAGATAGGTTCAACTTCATCGATGGAAATGGGGGCGTGGTCCTTGAACTCGAAGAGACCTCGAAGGGTCATTAATTGCTTGCTCTGATTATTGATATGGCTTGTATAGCGTTTAAAAACGTCATAACGCTTTGTACGAGTTGAGTGCTGTAACGTGAAAACAGTTTCTGGGTCAAAGAGGTGAGGCTCACCGTCGCGTCTCCATTGATACTCCCCGCCAATGGGCAATCGCTTGGTTCCAGGGATTTCGCCACCAACTGGATATGCAAGGTGGTGACGAGCGATGGTTTCGGCTGCAATGAGATCGAGCCCAATGCCACCTAATCGAGTTGTTGTACCAGTGAAGAATTCATTAACGACTTCTTGAGATAGGCCAATTGCTTCAAAAACTTGAGCGCCAGTGTAGGAAGCGATAGTAGAAATACCCATTTTGGACATAACTTTAAGAACGCCTTTACCCAAGCTCTTTATGAGATTTCGAACCGCCTTTTCTGGCGTAATTCCTGTAATAACTCCCTGAAGCACTAAGTCTTCCGCGCTCTCCATTGCTAAATAAGGATTTACTGCTGCAGCGCCATAGCCAATTAGGAGTGCAACATGGTGAACTTCGCGGACATCTCCTGCTTCAACAACAAGCCCTACTTTTGTTCGAGTCTTTTCGCGAATTAAGTGGTGGTGAACTGCGGCAGTAAGAAGCAACGATGGAATTGGGGCATCTTCGGCGTCTGCATCTCTATCTGATAAAACAATCATGCGCGCGCCATCGGCTATGGCAGAACTAACTTCCTGAGTAATTTCATTGAGGCGTTGGCGAAGCCCTTCACCACCTTGTGCGACCCTGAAGAGTCCTCGCACAACATGAGCGGCCAAACCTGGATGGTCACCATCGGCGTTAACGTGAATAATTTTTGCGAGTTCATCATTATCGATGACAGGAAAAGCAAGTGAAATTTGACGACATGACGATGGTCCTGGATCAAGTAAATTATGTTCTGGCCCAAGGGAGCCACCCAAACTTGTTACAAGTTCTTCACGAATTGCATCAAGCGGTGGATTTGTCACTTGAGCAAAGAGTTGAGTGAAGTAATCAAAGAGCAGTCTTGGTTTTTCAGATAACGCTGCAATAGGTGAATCGCTTCCCATTGAACCAAGTGGCTCTGCTCCATTTTTCGCCATCGGAGTTACTAAAAGTCGCAACTCTTCTTCTGTGTATCCAAATGCGCGTTGACGACGCACGACGGACGAGTGAGGATAAATAATATGTTCGCGCGCCGGTAGATCGGCGAGTTTGATTATTCCTGCGTGAAGCCAATCCTCATACGGCGCATTGTTTGCCAACGAATCTTTGATCTCGTCATCTTCAATGATTCGACCTGCTTTGATATCGACGAGGAACATTTTTCCAGGTTGCAAGCGACCTTTCCGAACAATTTGATCCGCTGGAATATCTAGGACTCCGACTTCGCTGGCAAGAACAACGAAACCATCCTTCGTCACCCAAAAGCGAGAAGGGCGAAGACCATTACGGTCAAGAACCGCGCCGACTTGATTTCCATCGGTAAAGGTCACGCATGCAGGACCATCCCATGGCTCCATAAGTGATGCGTGAAAGGCATAGAAATCGCGACGCTTCTGAGACATCGTCGAGTTATTTTCCCAGGCTTCGGGAATCATCATCAAAACTGCATGCGGTAAGGATCGTCCTCCCAAGTACAAGAGTTCAAGTACTTCATCGAAGGAAGCTGAGTCGCTGCCTGACATTTCAACGATTGGGAATAGCCGCTGTAAGTCACCCGGTATCAGATCGCTTTCGAGAAGGGTTTCACGGGCGCGCATCCAATTTCGATTTCCCTTAACTGTATTAATCTCACCGTTATGAGCAATGTAGCGATATGGGTGAGCTAGGGGCCACGATGGGAAAGTGTTGGTTGAAAAGCGCGAGTGGACAAGTGCCAATGGCGATTCAACTCTTGGATCGCTGAGTTCTGGGAAAAACTCTTCGAGCTGTCCAGTTGTTAACATCCCCTTGTACACAATTGTCTGCGATGACAGTGATGGAAAGTACACACCTAGCGCATGTTCTGCACGTTTGCGAAGACAAAATGTGAGTCGATCTAATTCAATTCCACTTTCACCATTTTCGCCGGAAAGAAAAAGTTGTTGGAAATCTGGCATGACAGATAGCGCTGTTTTCCCTAGGGATGAAGGATTAATTGGGAGCGTGCGCCAACCGAGAACGCGCAAACCTTCTTCACGTGCAATCTTTTCAATGTCTGCACGCACCTCAGTGCCTTTTTCAATAAATGCAATTCCCGCTGCATAAAATCCAGAGGTAGGTAGGTCAAACTCGCAGACCTCCTGAAAGTATTTATCTGGAACACGAATAAGTATTCCTGCGCCATCTCCACTATCTGGCTCGGCGCCCGACGCCCCACGATGTTCTAAGTTTCGAAGGGCACGTAAACCTTGTTCAACAATTTCATGAGTGGGGATTTTGTTAAGAGTGGCAACCATCGCAACACCACACGCATCATGCTCATTGGCAGGATCGTATAATCCTTGTGCAATTGGAAAATTAGATTGCAGCGCCATTGGCTTCTCCTCGTGTCCTTGTGTTGCGGGACATCTTTGGCCCTGTGCTCGTTCTTCTTACAAATGCCTACGCACTGACTCACGCGTGTGGCCAAAGAGTAGCACTCGAGGTTTTGCAACGCCTAGCGCTGGGATTTTTCTCTATAACCCGCTGACGTGAGCAAGTTGACCAATTCCAGCGGTGATGAGCATGCCTGCGCATCCCCCAAAAATGACTCGTACTGTTGGACGAAGCACTGCTGAACCAGCTGTCCTAGCGCTCACGATTCCGGTCAGAATCAGGCCCGCAATTGTGAATCCAACGATGCTCCATGCTTTTGCACCCAGTGAAGGGGCGAACGCTCCCATAAATGGCACTAAACCTCCCAATGTAAAACTTGCTGCTGAGGCAAGGGAAGCTTGCATAGGTCGTGCTTTCGTATGTGGATGTTGACCCAATTCGTCGCGAAGATGTGCGGCAAGGGCATCCTTTTCATGCATCACGACAGCTACTTGATTGGCTAGTTCTGGAGGCAACCCCCTGTCTACATAAATTTGAGTCAGTTCTAAAAGTTCGCCTTCTGGGTCCATGGCGAGATGTTCCATTTCCAAAAGGCGATCAGAATCTTCCACGTCGTTTTGTGAACGCACTGATACATACTCACCGACAGCCATCGACATTGCGCCAGCTGTTATTCCGGCAAGTCCGGCTGTGATCAGGAAATCGCTGGCATTGGCTGCTGCCACACCGATCATGAGACTTGCAGTTGATACCAGTCCATCATTAGCGCCAAGCACGGCCGCACGTAACCAGCCAGCGCGATGAGTTCGGTGACTTAAATTGCGCGCATACACATCTTCCAGGCCCATATTTAGAGCCTACCTGATTGACGCGAAATTCTTGCGAAAACGCCAAGCGAGATTAGTCCAACCACAACGCTGACCCAAACATTTAGGCGCAATCCCATAATTGTGTGAGCAGAATCAATTCGAAGAGCTTCAATGAAGAAACGCCCTACACAATAAAGAAATACATACAGGGTAAAAGTCATCCCTGCCTTGAGACGCGGTGTGAGCCATATAAGTATTCCGGCAATAAGAAAGCACCAGAGCGCCTCGTAGGCAAAGGTCGGGTGAAATGTTTCAAACTTTTCAAAACCTACCGGACGAAGATTGGCTGGTATCTCAAGTGCGAATGGGGCATTCAGCGGGCGACCAAAAAGTTCTCCATTAAACCAATTACCAAATCGACCTATCCCTTGAGCAATGAGCACTCCCGGAGCAAGCGCATCTAAAAAGAATGCGAATTTTGGTAGTTCTTTACTCTTTGCAAGATTTTTATATGCAAAAAAAGCCGTAACACTTCCTAGTGAAATCGCACCCCAAATTCCCAGTCCACCTTCCCAAATTTTAATGGCATCAAGTGGATGACCTCCTGATCCAAAATATTGATCAGGAGAAGTAAGGACGTGGTAAATGCGGCCACCGATAATTCCAGCAGGTACGCTCCACATCGCAATATCTGAAACTACGCCTTGCAGGTTTTCGCCATTTTTCCTAAAGCGAACCTCGCCCATCCAGATTGCAATGGCAATGCCAGTGATTATGCATAATGCATAGAAATGAACAGTTAGTGGACCAATTTCCACAACAGAAATAGTAGGCGTGGGAATTGAACGCAACACGAGTTTTACTTTTGTTCGACTGCTGCAGCAAATGCTGCAGCATCAAAGTACTGTCCCATATCCGTCTTTCCATCTCCACGATTTATTTCTTTTCCATTAATGAAAACAGTTGGGGTGGAGTTAATTTTATTCTTGCCACCATCGGTCGCGACGTTCGTCACCCAGTTAGAGTACGCAGCGGTGTTGACACACGTCTTGAACTTTTCTGACGTAATACCAACTCCAGCACCTAAGCCGATAAGAAATTCATTTGTCATGACGCCAGAATTTTCAGCAGGCTGATTTGCATACACAGCTTGGTGGAAACCGAGGAACTTGTTTTCATCTGAAGCGCAAGCGGCAGCATTTGCAGCAGCCACTGATTCAGCCCCGATGAAAGAAAGCGGGTGGAAAACAACCTTCGCTGTTTTTTCAGTGATAATTTTTTCAATGTATTTACCGTTAAGGCTTTCAAAGCGCTGACAGATTGGGCATTGGAAGTCTTCCCAAATATCAATTACGGGAACGTTAGTGAGAGAACCGTTAAATGTGACTCCGTAGCCATTCTCTTGAGAAACACTCGACGGAAGCGCAGCAGACGAGCTGCTTTTATTTTGCGCTATTGAAATTCCAGCACCCACGGCCACAACAAGGACGACCATACCGATGACGAGATTCCGAGTGACTTTATCGCCACCTTGGGCGCTTTTTTTCTGAGTAGCCATATCTAGCAGGTCTCCTTATTTATCTGTGTGTTCGTTCCTAAGAGCATTATCGGCCTTCCCGTACGCCAAGAGCCAATTCTTTCACGAGTTGCGCGACATGTTCTAAGCCAGTTTCTAAGTCTGGGGCATCGCGTAGGGCATTTATAAAGGCAGAACCCACAATCACACCATCTGCAAATCCTGCGATTTCTTTTGCTTGCTCGCGAGTTGAAACTCCTAGCCCAACTGCAATAGGGGTGGGAGTCACTGCGCGTGTTCTGGCGACAAGATCAGATGCACCTGTTGAAAGGCCACCGCGCGCGCCGGTCACTCCCATGATGCTGGCAGCGTAGACAAACCCCGAACAATGTGAAGTCACTTTTTCTAGTCGCTCCCCGACAGTGCTTGGGGCGATAACAAATATAGAATTAATGTCGTTGCTATGAGTGGACTCAATCCAGCGATCTGCTTCGTCAATTGTGAGATCTGGTGTAATTACTCCAGAACCGCCGTTGGCTGCAATGTCGTGGGCAAATCGATCCACGCCATATTTTTCGATGGGATTCCAATACGTCATGACCACACTTGGGATTCCAAGTTCAGTGGCATGCTTGAGAGATTCAAAAACTTCGCGGGCACCTGTACCTGCAGCGAGTGACTGCTCTGCAGCGGCTTGGATTGTCGGTCCGTCCATTACTGGATCGCTATACGGGAAGCCAATTTCAATCGCGTCAACACCTGACTTCGCAAAAGTTTCGATAACTCTTTTGCATCCTTCGTGTGTTGGATATCCGGCTGGAATATATGCGATGAGTGCGGCGCGATTTTCAGCACGTGTCTTTACAAAAAGTTCATCAAGTGATGTCATGGTTTAAATTTCAATCCCAAAATATGCCGCAGCAGTTTGCACATCTTTATCACCGCGACCAGAAAGATTGATCAAAATAATTGCATCGGGGCCTAGTTCGTTTCCGACCTGCAGAGCACCTGCAAGCGCGTGCGCAGTCTCTATTGCAGGAATTATTCCTTCGGTCTTGCACAGAAGTGCAAATGCATGCATCGCTTGTGCATCTGTTATGGGTCGATATTCCGCACGGCCAAGGTCATGTAAATATGCATGTTCGGGACCGACGCCAGGGTAATCAAGTCCTGCTGAAATCGAGTGAGACTCGATTGTTTGCCCATTCTCATCTTGCAATAAATAAGAGCGTGCACCATGGAGAACTCCTGGAGATCCACCCGTGATTGAAGATGCATGTCTTGGGGTGTCAACGCCATCTCCCCCGGCTTCAAGACCTATAAGTCGAACGTCAGCATCTGGAATGAATTCATGGAATATTCCAATCGCATTGGAGCCTCCGCCAACGCATGCCAAAACGGCATCAGGTAAACGTCCGGTGAGTTCAAGAACTTGCGATCGTGCTTCAATCCCAATTATTTTTTGAAAATCTCTCACCATAGTTGGGAAAGGGTGTGGGCCTGCAACGGTACCGAAAAGGTAATTTGTTGTTTCTACATTTGTTACCCAATCACGCATTGCTTCATTGATCGCATCTTTAAGAGTCTTTGACCCTGTCGTAACAGGGACCACTTCGGCGCCAAGGAGTTTCATTCGTGCAACGTTTAGCGATTGCCTACGCGTATCTTCCTCACCCATGTATACAACGCAATCAAGTCCCATTAATGCCGCTGCCGTTGCAGATGCCACGCCATGTTGGCCAGCGCCAGTTTCAGCGATGACTCGCTTCTTACCAAGTCTTTTAGTAAGCAATGCTTGACCGAGAACATTATTAATTTTGTGACTTCCAGTGTGATTGAGATCTTCGCGCTTGAGAATTATCCGTGCGCCACCTGCGTGCTCAGCAAAACGTGGAACCTCAGTGATGATGCTTGGGCGCCCCGTGTAAGTCTTATGCAGGTGAGCTAACTCGGCTTGAAATACTGGATCCAGTTGCGCAGCATTATGTGCAGCTTCTAATTCATCGAGCGCGCCGACAAGTGCTTCAGGAACATATCGTCCACCGAATTCTCCAAAATGACCTGGCGAGAGTTCTCTGCTCATTGGGAGATTCTAGCCTTGCCCAAGCAATTGGCGCAGAGTGAGAGCCGGATCGGAAGAGCGAACGAGGGCTTCACCAACCAAGATCACCGATGCTCCTGCATCTCGCGCCAACTCAACATCTGCTCGCATTGAAATTCCAGATTCGGCAACTTTAATTATTGAATCAGGTATGCGAGGCATTAGGGAAGAGAAGGCGGCAAGGTCCACATCGAGTGTTTTAAGATTTCGTGCATTGATTCCAATAATCTCCGGTGATATCTCTAACGCTCGTTCGAGTTCATCCTCAGTATGTACTTCGATAATCGCGCTCATTCCAAGTTCTAGCGTCATCGCGTAATAATCTCGGAGTTGAGATGCGCTGATGGCAGCGACGATGAGTAGAACAACATCGGCTCCATGTGCCCGTGCTTCAAAAAATTGATATTCATCAATCATGAAATCCTTGCGTAGGATTGGAATCCGAACTCTGGAACGCACGGAATCTAAATCATCTAGCGATCCCCCGAACCTTCTTTTTTCGGTCAGGACGCTTATTACACTCGCACCTGCCTCTTCATACTGGGCCGCTAGTGCAGCAGGGTCTGCAATTTTCGAAAGTTCACCTTTGCTTGGTGATGAACGCTTTACCTCGGCAATTACTGACATTTCGTTGGCGCGAAGAGTCTCAAGAAGTGGAATTGCTGGACTGACGGAATACATTCTTTCCAAAATCTCACCACTTGAAAGTCTTCGAGCCGCTAAATCTTCTCGGACTCCTTCAATAATCGAATCAAGAACGCTCATCAGAAGTGCGACCTTCCTCGTCAGTTGGGTCAATGCCCATATCCAAGCTATTCCAGTTATTTAGAAGTGAGTGACTTCTCTCGTAACGACTAGAAATTCGAAACCGCGAGGAGATAAATACAGTCAAGACAATTACAACTACAACTGAAACAATCAACTCAAGAGTCGATGACATTAGCGAGCCTTTAACTTATTTGCAGCAGCAATAGCAAAGAGAACCGCGGCTGCTTTATTGGCACATTCCTCATTTTCACTCTGCGCATTCGAGTCAGCAACAATGCCTGCTCCCGCTTGAACATAGGCGTTGCCTTGATAAATCACAGCAGTTCTAATTGCAATACATGTATCTATATTGCCAGTGAAATCGATGTACCCAATAGCGCCACCGTAAATACCGCGCTTGGTTGTTTCCAGTTCTTCAATGATTTCCATCGCGCGAGGTTTTGGAGCACCGGAAAGCGTTCCAGCTGGAAATACAGCAAAAAGCGCATCCACTGCCGAGGATGACGGAGCAAGAGTGCCAGTCACGGTCGAGACAATGTGCATGACATGTGAATAACGCTCGATGTGCATAAAATCGATAACTTCTACAGTTCCCGGTGCGCAGATACGACCGAGATCATTGCGTCCAAGGTCAACAAGCATGAGGTGCTCAGCTCGCTCTTTAGGATCGTTGAGAAGTTCTTCACCCAAACGTTTATCTTCCTCTGGAGAATGTGACCGTTTTCTCGTACCTGCAATTGGATGCACCATCACGTCGCGTCCCGTGACTTTGACCAGTGCCTCAGGACTTGACCCGACAACACTGAGACCATCTTCGAAATGAAAGAGATACATATAGGGACTTGGGTTATGCAAACGTAGCATTCGATATACATCAATAGGTTCCGCAGTGCATTCCATATTAAATCTTTGCGACAAAACTACTTGAAACGCTTCACCTTCAAGGATTTCTTCTTTAACTTTGGCTACAGACTTTATAAATTCTTCCTGCGAAACATTGCGTTGTGCATCTGGAATGAAACCTTGCACAAGTTCTTCAACTGACCCTGGAATTCCTTGTTGAAGTTCTTCTTGCATCCGATCGAGTCTTTCTTGGCACAGGTGCCATGCTTCATCAACGCGGTCATCGCTGCCATCCCAATTAATTGCATTAGCAATCAAAGTAATAGTGCCATCGCTATGGTCCATAACTGCTAGGTCTCCTGTAAGCATGAACGCTAATTCTGGAAGTGGTAAATCTTTTACAGTGAGATCTGGCAATTTCTCAAGTCTTCGAACGGTGTCATAACCCATATATCCCACGAGACCGCCAGTCAGTGGAGGCAATCCTTGAATGTGAGGCGAATGCAAGTGTGAGGCGCTAATTCGCAGTGCTTGCAAGGGATCTATTCCGCTCGGAGCGCCTGCAGGTTTCAAACCAGTCCATACAGCAAGTCCATCTTTTTCGGTGAGAGTTGCCTCAGTGCGTGCTCCAATAAATGAATATCGAGACCAAGCTCCACCATGTTCTGCAGATTCAAGGAGAAATGTATTGGGAGCATTTCGTGCGAGTTTGCGATACACGCCGAGAGGAGTCTCTCCATCGGCTAAGAGCTTACGATAAACAGGAATCACATTATTTGTTCGAGCATATTCTCTAAATTCTTCTAGTTTCATAATTCACCATCAATCAGTTGGTGAAAGCAACTCTGACTTCCTGTATGACAGGCAGGCCCTAATTGATCTACCTGAATCAAAAGAGCATCGCCATCGCAATCAAGGGCGATGGAACGTACATTTTGAAAATGTCCAGATGTCGCACCTTTAACCCATATTTCATTCCGACTACGACTCCAATAAGTGGCCTTACCTGTAGCAATTGTCTGGGCAAGTGAAGATGCATTCATATACGCAAGCATGAGAACTTCTCCGGAGATTGCATCTTGGGCAATGGCTGGAATAAGGGCCGAAGAATCTTTAAGAAGAGTGAGGACTTCTGGAGAGAGTTCAAATGCGGACATAGGCCAATTCTGCCCTATCACGCGCGGAGGGCGCGAATGGGATATCCCTGACTTGATAAATAGTTTTTTACATCTTTGATTCGGTGAACACCAAAATGAAACACGCTTGCTGCCAAGAGTGCATCTGCGCCTGCATCGAGGGCTGCAGCAAAATCTGAGAGGGCGCCCGCTCCACCACTTGCAATGAGGGGTACGTGAGAAATAGCTCGAACAGCAGAAATCATTCCAATGTCATAACCGGCGCGCGTTCCATCAGCATCCATTGAATTGAGCAAGATTTCTCCCACACCGAGGGCGCAGGCCTTCTCAATCCAACCAAGTGCATCAATTCCGCTTCCTTCGCGACCTCCGTGAGTGGTGACTTCAAAACCAGAATCAGTTCGGGCTCGTCGAGCATCGACAGAGAGAACTAACACCTGTGAACCAAATCGATCTGCAATGTCGGCAATTAATTCTGGTGATTGAATCGCTGCAGTATTAATTGAAACTTTATCTGCTCCTGCGCGCAAGAGACGATCGACATCTTCAACACTTCTAATTCCCCCTCCAACAGTGAGTGGGATAAAAACCTGTTCTGCTGTCCGCCTAACAACATCAAGAGTGGTTTCACGGCCAGCAACACTTGCTGAAATATCGAGGAAGGTGAGCTCATCTGCACCTTCTGCGTTGTAGAGCGATGCCATTTCTACTGGATCCCCGGCATCTACCAAATTGGTGAAATTGACGCCTTTGACAACACGTCCGTCTGTGACATCAAGACACGGAATGATACGAACCGAGAGAGTCATCGACCTGTAACTTCTAGCGCTTGTGGCAAAGTAAAAGCGCCTGTATATAAGGCCTTTCCAACAATTGCTCCTTCAACTCCAATGGAGCGCAACTCTGCGAGTGCCTTGATATCTGCAAGTGAAGATATTCCTCCGCTGGCAATAACTGGTTTCTTTGTTGCCGCGCAGACGCTTGCAAGTAATTCAAGATTCGGGCCAGCCAATGTTCCATCTTTGGTCACATCAGTAACGACATAGCGTGCGCATCCATCGCTATCTAAGCGCGCCAGAGTTTCAAAAAGATCGCCACCTTCTTTTGTCCACCCGCGAGCAGCCAACGTATGGCCGCGAACGTCAAGGCCTACTGCAATCCGATCGCCATATTGCCCAATGACTCGAGCTGTCCATTCGGGATCTTCAAGTGCAGCAGTTCCAAGATTGACACGATGACAACCAGTAGCCAATGCTCGCGTAAGCGACTCGTCGTCTCGAATCCCACCAGAAAGTTCCACTTTAATATCAAGGGCACCGACAACTTGCGCAAGTAGCTCGGCATTACTTCCTCGTCCAAAGGCTGCATCAAGGTCTACAAGATGAAGCCACTCTGCGCCAGCGTTTTGAAATTCAAGGGCTACTTCAAGTGGGGCGCCGTAAATACTTTCTCGATCAAGCTCGCCTTGGACTAGTCGTACAGCACGTCCATCTTTGACATCAACGGCTGGCAATAATTCGAGGTAGGTCATAGTGTTTTCGTCCAATTCTTTATGAGAGCTAAACCAGCTTCTCCTGATTTCTCAGGATGAAATTGAGTAGCGCTGAGATACTCATCTTCTACCGCTGAAAGAAATCTCTCTCCATGAGTAGTCCATGCTTGCTTTATTCCAACACTCTTCTTAGCGGCGTATGAGTGCACGAAGTAGAACGATTCGTTTTCAATTCCCGCAAATAGTTGCGAGCCCTCTGGTGCTTCGACAGTATTCCAACCCATGTGCGGAAGAATTGGAGCATCAATTTTTGATACTTCCCCTTGCCACATTCCAATTCCCTTATGAACGCCGTGCTCTAGCCCATCTGAAAAAAGGATTTGCATCCCTATACAAATTCCTAAAGTTGGTCTTTCAAGTACGCGACGTTTCCTAATTAAGTCTGCGGCAGAAATGTTATCGATGCCTTTCATGCAGGCTTCAAAGGCTCCCACTCCTGGAACGACAAGACCCTGTGCTTCCAGGCAAATATCGATATCAGACGTAAGAATTATTTCCTGACCTGAAGTTGCGAATGCTCTTTGAGCGGATCGTAAATTTCCAGAGCCGTAATCTAAAATTGCAATCAAAGAGTGCCCTTGGTGGAAGGAATTCCTAAAACGCGTGAGTCAACCGTCACTGCTTCACGCAGTGCGCGAGCAACAGCTTTAAATTGCGCTTCAAATACATGGTGAGCATTGCGACCTTCAAGCACGCGAATATGAAGAGCAATATGGGCTTCGGCAACTATTGATTCCCAGATGTGCTTGCCAAGCGTGGTATCAAAAGTACCGATGAGTTCAACAATTTCGGGTTGGCGATGCACTAGGTATGGTCGTCCCGAAAGATCGACAGCGGCCTGAACGAGAACTTCGTCAAGTGGGACCATCGCATCACCAAATCGCCTGATGCCTGATTTATCTCCCAGGGCACTTCGCAGTGCCTCTCCAAATGCAAGTGATGTGTCCTCAACTGTGTGATGTGAATCTACATCCACATCGCCTGAAGTTTTTACGGTGAGATCAAAACCGGAATGTTTGCCAAGTTGCGAGAGCATGTGATCGAAAAAGGGAACACCAGTGTCAACTGAAATACTTCCCTGTCCATCTAGATTGAGTTCCACTAAGACACTTGATTCTTTTGTAGTTCTCTCGATTCGTGCTGTTCTCATTCTTTACTCCCGCCTAGGATTTCTTGTAATACTGAAATGAACTGTGCATTTTCGGCGGCGCTGCCGATAGTGACTCGCAAGTACCCTGATAATCCCACATCACGAATCAGAACGCCTCTATCAAGTAATTTTTCCCAGAGTTTTGCCGATTCAATGCCAAAACCGGAGAATAAGAGAAAATTCGCGCAACTGGGAACCACGACAAGTCCCAACCGTTCAAGCTCGAAAGCCATAGCTTCGCGTGCGGAAATAATCTGCGCCACTGTACCTAGGAGTTCAGATTTAAATTCAAGGGCTGCGCTAGCTGCGGCTTGGGTTAGTGTGCTGAGGTGATACGGCAAGCGAACTAATCGCATTGCATCAATGACCTGCGGATGAGCAATGAGATATCCAAGTCGAACGCCCGCAAAAGCAAATGCTTTACTCATGGTCCTAATGACAAGTACATGTGGATATTTAGCAATGAGAGTCACTGCTGATTTTTCACTTGAAAATTCAGCATAAGCCTCATCAATGACAAGAAGGCCACCTCGCGTTGAAACCTCTTGAGCAATTTTTTCTATCTCATCTATGGTTATTGCGCTACCTGTAGGGTTATTGGGCGTTGTGATAAAAGTTAAGGCAGGAGCAAAAGATGAAATCTGGGCACAAGCTGAATCGACATCTAAAGAAAAATCGTTTCTACGTATTCCATCAATCCATGGAGTTGCAGTTACTTTAGCAATGAGTGAGTGCATTGAATATGACGGCGTGAAACCTAAGGCTGAAGACCTTCCAAATGCAAGAAAAATTGATTGAATAATTTCATTACTTCCATTAGCTGCCCAGATATTGGAAATATCAAATTCGGTACCTGATTGAGAGTTTATGTACTGCGCCAATTCAGTGCGAAGCTGAATTGCTTCCCGATCGGGGTATCTATTGAGGCTCTTACTGACATCCTTTATGCGAGTTGTAATCTCATCGACTAAAGCAGTTGATGGCGCGTAAGGGTTTTCGTTGGTATTGAGGCTCGCATCAGCGCGCACTTGAGGCGCACCATAGGGTGACATTGGTGCAAGTTCAGGGCGAAGGGGTAACCATTCTGGCCAAGTGCTCATTGATCCAGCCTGACCTGCATCGCTTCACCGTGTGCGGGAAGATCTTCTGCGTTTGCGAGAGTGATGACAGTTGATGCAATCTCTTTAAATGCTTCCTCCGAGTACTCAATAAAATGCAGCCCTCGTAAGAAGGTAGCAACCGAGAGTCCACTTGAGTGACAAGCACACCCTCCAGTAGGAAGTACGTGATTGGAACCTGCAGAATAATCACCCAGAGATACTGGAGAAAATCGTCCAATAAATACTGCCCCAGCATTTCTAATCTCCTGCGCATTAAGGGAGGCATCCACGGTTTGAATTTCTAAATGCTCGGCGGCGTATGCATTGACGACATCTAGGCCCTGCTCAATTGAATCCACTAGAACCAGCGCTGATTGGACGCCAGCAAGGGCTTCGCGAATTCTCGCGTGATGTTTCGTCAATGGAACTCGAGCAATAAGTTCTTTCTCGACCTGTGAAATTAATTCTTCGCTGTCGGTAACCAATATTGCTGCAGCTATCACGTCGTGCTCTGCCTGGCTCATGAGATCTGCCGCAATATCTGAAGCGATCGCACTCTTATCTGCAAGGATTGCGATTTCAGTCGGCCCTGCCTCGGAATCAATTCCTATGACTCCACGCAGGGCTCTCTTCGCCGCTGCAACATAAATATTTCCAGGTCCTGTGACTAAATCACATTTGTCGCATAGTCCCTCCATGCCATAAGCAAAAAGTGCAATTGCTTGCGCTCCCCCCACTGCATAGACCTCAGTAACACCAAGTAGTTCACATGTTGCCAAAATTGTTGGGTGAGGATAACCACCGAAAACTTTCTGTGGCGGTGATGCAACTGCGATGCTACGAACCTGAGCAATTTGTGCAGGGATCACATTCATTAGAACGCTACTTGGATACACAGCACGTCCACCAGGAACATATAGTCCGACGCGATCTACCGGAATCCATTTCTCAGTGACAGTTCCGCCATCCACCACACGAACTGTGTTCTCGCCACGTATTTGCTCTTGGTGAACGATTCGAATTCTCTGCGCCGAAAGTTCAAGTGCTGTACGAATTTCTGGATCAAGATCAGCAAGTGACTGTCGCAAAACTTCACGTGGAACTTTAATAGAGGGAGGTTGAATTCCATCAAATTCCTGAGCTAATGAAATCAGGTCACTCTCATCGCCACGTCGTACTCGCTCCAGAATGGGGGCCACTAAGCGCATCGCTTCGGCCACATCGAGTTCTGCCCGTGGCAATTCATTTTGATAGGCACTCTTACTTAAACTGCGGCCACGCAGATCGACTTTTCTGATCATCGGAGCACGCCTATTCTGTGAATTAACCAAACTTGTAGGGCAATTCTAAGGCACCCGGGAGCACTCTCGCTCCTGATATTTCTTTAGCCCGACAGGCAATCAGGCCCCAAAATTGATTTCAAATCCGCGCTCAGTGAAGGAGAGGAGGTAACCAAGGCATCAAGCTTCATGACAGTGCGATCTGAATCTTCCACCAAATGTAGATGTACTTCGCGCTTTCCAGGATGTGAGCGCAGTATCTCTTTTAAGCGATCAACGATTGGTGGTGTGCATTGCGCAATGGGTAACGAAATAATCAACGGTCCAGATGGCCCAGTAGTGATATCGGCAGCTTTCATCTCAAGAGCAGTAAAACGTACCTGGTCCTCACGTTTATCTACGCGACCGCGAATCATTACAACTCGGTCCTCTATAAGTGTGAGTGCATATTGGTTATAAGTATTAGCAAAAAATAGAACTTCGAGTGAGCCTTCTAAATCCTCAACCGTGACAACAGCCCATGAAGCGCCTTGGCGAGTCACTTTACGCGTGACACTTGTAATGAGCCCACCGATCGTGACGATGGAGTCCTGAGATGCGCCATCATCTAATAACGAGCTAATTGATAGATCTGTTCCTGCGCGAAGCACGTGTTCGATTCCAAGAAGTGGATGATCTGAAACATATAGACCTAGCATCTCGCGTTCATAGGAGAGCAACATGGCTTTCTCCCATTCGGTTGGAGGAACAATGATTTCCTCTGCCGCAACGAGTGCCCCAGGTTCGGATCCGAAGAGGTCGAACTGACCAATTGCCTCAGCACGTTTCGTTTCGCTCACAGAATCAATTGCTTCGAGATGAATTGCCATTAAGCCCTTGCGAGGATGGCCAAGTGAATCAAATGCGCCACCTTTAATGAGAGACTCGATTGTTTTTTTATTACACACCTGTGCATCAACTTTGGCTAAAAAATCACCAAAGGAAGTAAATGCACCTTTGTTATCCCGCGCCGATTTAATTGACGCAACAACAGAATCCCCAACATTGCGAATCGCAACAAGTCCAAAACGAATATCTTTCCCACGAGGGGTATATTCGGCGTCAGATTCGTTAACATCTGGCGGCAACACTTGAATTCCCATACGGCGACATTCGCTGAGATACAGAGCAGACTTATCTTTATCATCGCGCACACTTGTGAGTAAAGCTGCCATATATTCAGTTGGGTAATTAGCTTTGAGATAGGCAGTCCAATACGAGACAACGCCATACCCAGCGCTATGTGCACGGTTGAATGCGTAGTCCGAGAATGGAATCAAAACATCCCATAGTCGCTTAATTGCAGCGTTGCCAAAACCATTTTCCTTCATGCCGCCTTCAAAGGGCACGTACTCCTTATCTAGAATTTCTTTATTTTTCTTACCCATCGCTTTACGCAAGAGGTCGGCTCGTCCAAGTGAAAAACCTGCAACTTTTTGTGCAATGGCCATTACTTGCTCTTGGTAAACAATCAAACCGTAGGTATCGCCCAAAATATCTTGCAACGCCTCAGAGAGCTCTGGATGAATTGGCTCCACTGGCTTACGACCATTTTTTCGGTCCGCGTAGTTATTGTGTGCATTTTCACCCATTGGGCCTGGACGGTAGAGAGCAATGACTGCGGAGATGTCTTCAAAGGAGTCCGGTGACATGCTTCGAAGAAGCGCTCTCATCGGGCCACCATCTAGCTGGAAGACTCCTAAGGTGTCACCACGAGAAAGTAGTTCAAATGTTTTTGTGTCATCCAAAGTGAGATCTTCAAGAACAACCTCGATATTTTGATTTGATTTGATATTAAGTAGTGCATCGTCAAGGACAGATAAATTTCGAAGTCCTAAAAAGTCCATTTTTAGCAAACCAATAGCTTCGCATGCTCCCATATCAAACTGCGTGATGATTGCACCGTCGGCTTCACGGCGATGAATCGGAATAACATCAAGGAGTGGCTCTCGAGAAAGAATTACTCCCGCTGCGTGTACTCCCCATTGGCGCTTGAGTCCTTCAAGACCCAGTGCAGTGTCTACAACTTTTTTGCAATCAGGATCTGATTCGTAGAGTGATCGAAATTCCCCTGCCTCTACATACCGATCGTTACTGGAGTCAAAGACTCCCCCGAGTGAAATGTCTTTACCCATAACTGAAGGTGGAAGTGCCTTCGTAAGTTTTTCACCAATTGCATATGGGTAACCAAGAACTCTGGTTGAATCTTTTAGCGCCTGCTTTGATTTAATTGTTCCGTAGGTAATGATTTGGGCAACGCGGTCTTCTCCATATTTTTGCGTTGCGTAACGAATCATTTCGCTTCGACGTCGCTCATCAAAGTCCAAATCGATATCAGGCATTGAAATACGCTCTGGATTGAGAAAGCGCTCGAAAAGTAAACCGTGTTCAAGGGGATCAAGGCCTGTGATTCCAAGTGCATACGCGACAAGTGATCCTGCGGCTGAACCACGACCCGGACCTACTCGAATACCAACTTTTTTAGCATGAGCAACTAGATCTGCCACGACGAGGAAGTAACCTGGGAATCCCATGGAGATCATGACACCGAGTTCGTATTTCAAGCGATCGCGATGAGCATCTGTTGCGCGATCGCCCATCCGAGCGACTAAGCCCTTTTCAGATTCAGCTACGAGCCAAGAATCCTCGGTCTGGCCAGCAGGTACTTCAAAGCGAGGCATAAGGTTTTCATTCTCACGCAACGTAACGTTGCATCGTTCGGCAATGAGAAGAGTGTTATCACAACTCTCGGGAATATCCTTGAAAAGCTCTCGCATTTGAGCAGGGCTTTTGAGATAAAACTCGTCATTTTCAAACTTAAATCTTTTTGGGTCAGCAAGTGTGGATCCGGATTGCACGCAGAGCAGTGCCTCATGAGAAGAGGCATCTTCATGAAATGTGTAGTGAAGGTCATTAGTTGCTAGCAAAGGAAGCTTGAGCTCTTTACCAAGTTTGAGCAGGTCATCTTTGACGCGAGTTTCAATTCCAATTCCGTGATCCATCACCTCAAGGAAGAAATTATTCATTCCGAAAATATCGCGATAATCAGAAGCTGCTCGCAACGCCTCTTTATAGGCACCCATTCTCAACCGAGTTTGAATTTCTCCACCAGGGCAACCCGTTGTTGCTATGAGGCCCTCTGAATATTTCGCAAGCAATTCACGATCCATGCGAGGCTTGTAGTAATAGCCTTCAAGAGAAGCAAGTGATGAGAGTCTAAAAAGATTTCCGAGTCCTTGATTATTTTCCGCCAATATTGTCATGTGGGTATACGCGCCGCCGCCAGAGACATCATCCTCTCCACCATCTGCCCACTTGACGCGCTTCTTTTCGAAACGGGATTCGGGTGCGACATATGCCTCTATGCCAATAATTGGTTTAACACCTACTTTTTTGGCAGCTTTATAAAAATCGAAAGCGCCAAATACATTTCCGTGATCAGTCATTGCTATAGCTGGCATTTCCTGCCTCGCCACTTCGCCCATGAGGTCGCCCACGCGCGCAGCACCATCGAGCATCGAATACTCGGTGTGAACGTGAAGGTGGGCGAAAGATGACATGAATGGTGAGGCTAGTCGTTAAGGCAGTACTGCGTCGGAAAGCAACGCCAGAGATTCTTGAAGGTCTTGCGGATAAGGCGCCTGAAAGACCATGGCCTCACCCGTGATCGGATGATTCAGACGTAGCTCGAGGGCATGAAGCCAAGGCCGACTCATGTGCAAAGAACCGGCAAGTACGGGATCGGCGCCGTAGGTGAGATCGCCCACGAGCGGATGTCGCAGCGCAGAGAAATGCACTCGAATTTGGTGAGTGCGACCTGTTTCGAGTTCTACTTGAACAAGTGAAACGCCACGATAATACTCAATGACTTCATAGTGAGTAATGCTTTCTTTGCCATTGGCCACAACTGCAAAACGATGATCCTCTTTAGGGTGACGGTCAATGGGTGCATCAATTGTGCCAACCGTTGGGTCTACATGACCTTGAACGAGTGCGTGATAAATCTTTTCAACTGTTCGATTTCTAAATGCATCTTTTAAAAATGTGTATGCGCGATCGCTTTTAGCAACGACCATGAGACCACTGGTTCCAACATCGAGTCTATGCACGATTCCTGCGCGTTCGGCTGGACCACTAGTCGACACTGAATATCCAGCAGCCGTAAGAGCGCCGACAACAGTTGGCCCTTCCCAGCCAGGGCTTGGGTGCGCCGCACATCCGACAGGTTTATCGATAACAATCATTTCATCGTCGTTATAGACGATACGCAGTCCTTCTAAGGGAGTTAAGGGAATCGCTTCGGAATTTTTTTCTTGAGGCATGAGTACTTCAATAATTTGGCCTGCGGTCACTCGGTCTGATTTCTGCATGGGTTGACCTGAGGTGGTGATGTCTCCATCTTCCAGAAGTCGAACAACAGCTGTCCGTGAGAGACCGAGCACGCGTGTCAAAGCGCTATCGATGCGTTCTCCCTCGACGCCTTCTGGTACGGAAAGCGTTCGTGCGACTCTAGTCATTTTCACTGCTCTCGCTAGCACTTTCAATCGGCGCAATGTTGCGCACTGAAAGGATGAATGCAATTCCAGCTGCGATAACAATAGCGGAGTCAGCGAGATTAAATATCGGCCAATTCGGAAGGGCTATCCAATCAATGACGTGGCCCTGGAGAAAACTTGGAGCGCGAAAAATTCGATCAGTTAAATTACCTGAAATTCCCCCTAAAACCAGACCCAGTACAACGGCCCACCCTTTGGATGTAATTACTCCTGAATATCTCGTGATGAAAATTAGAACAATTAGTGAAAAAATCGTAAAGAAAATCGTCTTACCAGTTGCAAAACTAAATGCCGCCCCTGAATTTCGGGTGAAGGTAAATTGAAGAAAACTGCCGAAAACTTTTATATTTGCCCTGTGAGAGAGTTCATTCACTGCCCAGACTTTCGTGGCAAGATCGCATAACCACACAACCCAAGCAATTAAAAATAGCGTTCGCCATTGGCGTGTGCGCATGATTTTTTAGCGCCGTTCCTCTTTCTGCTTGCAGAGCATGCAGAGAGTTGCGCGAGGGAAAACCTGGAGACGTGCTTTTCCAATCGCGTTTCCACATTCTTCGCAATTGCCATAACTCTTAGTATCAATACGCTCAAGAGCTCGCTCGGTTTGCAGAACCATGTCACGAGCATTAATAACTAATGACATTTCGTGTTCGCGTTCAAATGTTTTTGTTCCCGCATCGGCTTGATCATCGCCAGCGCCATCTCCGGAATCAGAAATGAGTTCATCCATTTCGTGTTCAATTGTTTTTAGCTCGGCTTGTAGGCGTACCAACTCCTTGGCAAGCTCAACGCGAATTGCCTTGAGCTCGGCTGCAGACCAGGCCGCTTCAGAATCTGAAACAACTATCGGAGTGGGCGCTAGTTTTATTGGCTTAAGTGGCGCAATTTTCTTTCCGCTTTTAACTGGACGCGGTGGAGGCGGCATAACCAGGCGGCGCTCTTCGATGACGGCGACGGCGACGGGAGCAACGATTGTAGAAACGCTCACTGTTTGAGATTTCTCATCGACAGTCAGGGTTGTTTTTGACGGGAAGGGGCGACCTGGAACTTTTTTGACGGTGGATTTAATGGTCGTAGTTTTCTTTGTAGCGCTGGCGGGAGCTTTTTTAGCCGCTACTTTTTTCGCAGGCGCTTTCTTCACCGGAGCCTTCTTCGCAACAGCCTTTTTTACAACAGCCTTTGTGGCTGGAGCTTTTTTTGCCGGAGCCTTCTTGGCTACAGCCTTCTTTTTAAGATTTTTTGTAGGCACGCCGCGCACCCTATTCTGATATCCGCGCTAGCACCAACTTCGCCACGAGGTTTGCCCTCCCCCTTCATCCATTAGACTTGGCGACCTTATGGTCTTTCGCCCAATTCCAACCCACGTGGATCTGCCCGCTATGGAGCACTCCATTCTTGATTTCTGGCGCACCAATGAAATCTTTGACAAGTCAGTTGCCGCGCGCGAAAGTGGCGAGAGTTGGAGTTTCTACGAAGGCCCTCCGACTGCAAATGGCATGCCAGGAACGCACCACATCGAAGCACGAGTATTTAAGGATGTTTTCCCTCGATTTCATACGATGAAGGGTAAATACGTCACGCGTAAAGCTGGGTGGGATTGCCATGGACTCCCAGTTGAAATCGCCGTTGAGAAAGAACTTGGATTTGCCGGCAAAGGCGATATCGAGAAATATGGAATTTCAGAATTTAACAATAAGTGCCGCGAATCGGTCTCTCGACATGTTGATGCTTTTACAGCGATGACTAATCGAATGGGTTTTTGGGTTGATTTTGATCAAGCGTATTGGACGATGTCACCTGAATATGTTGAGAGCGTCTGGTGGAGTCTTTCGCAGATTTGGAAAAAGGGTTTGCTTGTCCAAGATCATCGCGTCGCACCGTACTGCCCTCGATGCGGTACCGGACTCTCTGATCATGAATTAGCACAAGGATACGAAACGGTTATTGACCCATCAGTATTTGTTCGTTTTCCCATCACATCGGGACCACTTGAGAAATTAGCTGCAAGTCTTTTGGTGTGGACAACAACTCCCTGGACACTTGTTTCTAATACGGCAATCGCTGTTCATCCAGAAGTTACCTACGTAGCAGCCAAAGTTACTCGCGACGAAGTCAGCGAAGTTCTAGTGGTTGCCGAAGATCTTCTGAAGAGTCTCGATGGCGACGTTGAAATTATTTCGTCAATGCTTGGAAAAGAATTGGAACGCACAACGTACAAGCGCCCTTTTGATTTTGTTGAGATTCCTGATTCTCACTTTGTTGTTCTTGCCACATATGTGACAACTGAAGACGGAACCGGTCTGGTGCATCAGTCCCCAGCATTCGGAGCAGACGACCTTGCAGTCTGTCGCGCATATGGTTTACCAGTTGTTAATCCCGTTGCACCTGATGGGCATTTCCTCGCAGATGTTGCACTTGTCGGCGGGCTCTTTTTTAAAGATGCAGATAAATTACTTGTCAAAGAACTAAAAACTCGTGGAGCGCTCTATCGCCATCAGCCATACGAACACTCCTACCCTCATTGCTGGCGTTGCCACACTGCCCTGATCTATTACGCGCAACC
>WLNY01000006.1 GCA_009699575.1 Actinomycetota bacterium | reverse complement strand
TGACCAACGTGACGCCATGCGATGAGTTGGTTCTCTGAATATTCCACTACGGTATTGAGAATTCTATAATTCACACCAAGGTGCATTTTCATTCCAAATTTCGAACCAAGTACAAGTTTGTCTGGTCCACTTATGTTGGCTTGAATTGTCTGACTTCCATCAAATTCTTGATGGCGACGCGGATTAGAAAGCAATGCAAAGATTTTTTCTGGAGTAGCCTCGATAAGGATGCGGGCGGACTTAATCTTTGAATTGCCCGTTTCTAAAATCTCCGAGCGGTGGGTAGATGTCATGGCGTAACAGTAATACGTGTGTAATAGATAGGTAAGAAGCTGAAAGCCTGGCCATATTATTAAGATCACAGGGTGCGCGCTCTAGTGAAAGAGAAACATGGGTCGCTATAGTTCGAAAAGTAATTTCCTACGAGGAGGCCACTGTGACCAAGATAGTTTCAATGGGTGTACATATTTTGGATGTTTTAGGTAGATATGTATCTGAAATCCCACCTGGCCAAGGTATCTCGCTCATCGATGAGATTCGTATTACCGCCGCCGGAACTTCGGCTGGCACTTCAGTTGATATGGCCAAACTGGGTTGCGACGTAACCGCCGTTGGCGCGCTAGGCAATGATGAAATGGGAAATATCCTCGTTGGAATTCTCAATAGATACGGTGTGAAAACTCAGTACCTCGTTCGAAAGGATGGAGTACAAACTTCAGGTTCCATTTTGCCAATTCGCCCTAACGGAGAACGCCCTGCGCTGCATGTGATGGGTGCCAATGCTGTCTTTTCATTTGAGGATGTTCCGCATGATGCGATCGCAGATGCGGATTTCGTTCATATCGGGGGCTTCTATCTCATGCCAAAATTTGATGGGCCAGACACAGTTAAAGCTCTCAAGCTTGCAAAGGAATCTGGCGCCATTACGACGATGGATATTTTGGGCGTTAAGCAAGAGAACATGGCAGAGAAGATTCTTCCTTGCATGCCTTACCTCGATTACTTCATGCCCAATTTGGAAGAAGCAGGAATGATTACTGGCCTAAGTGATCCTGAAGAAATGTGTCAGTTCTTCCTAAAAGCTGGCGCGCAAAATGTAGTCCTTAAAATGGGCGAGCGCGGAAGTCTTATTCTCGGCGCAGATGGAAAACGTATTCGCATGCCCGCTTTCCAGGTGAAGCTCGTCGATACCACCGGATGTGGGGATGCATGGAGTGCGGGATTTGTTGCCGGGCTTTCCCGTGGAATGTCTGTAACTGATGCGGCCCAACTGGGAAGTGCGTGTGGGTCTCTCGTGGCTTCCGGCTTGGGATCTGATGCGGGAATAGTTGATTTTGAATCCACAATCAAATTCATTGGAACAACTCCGACACTTCCACTTGGTGATTAAATTCTCTGAGATTGACGCACGCAATTCTCGACCTTTACTCTGCGCATATATCGATTTCCTAACCGAAGGGGCACGACCTTGAAAAAACTAATTAATGATCCCTTTGATGTTGTCGATGAAATGTTTGAAGGCTTCATCTCGGCCAATGACCACATCATCAAGCCAGTCGGAAAGCGATCCATTGCACGTCTTGAATCTCCGATTGCTGGCAAAGTTGGAATCGTTGTTGGTGGAGGATCGGGTCACCTTCCTGCATTTGCTGGATATGTCGGCAAGGGAATGGCCGATGGCGCAGCATTTGGAAATATCTTCGCATCTCCCCCATCAAAGCCAGTTGTTGAAGCAACTGTTGCAGTCAATGGTGGTGCGGGAGTTATGTACACATACGGTAATTACCAAGGAGACTGCATAAACTTTGATAAGGCACAAGATCAATGTCGCGAAATGGGAATTCCTGTTCAATCAGTTGTTCTCAATGACGATGTTTTATCTGCGCCAAAAGATCAAGCATCAAAGCGTCGCGGTATCGGTGGCCTCTTTCTTGTATGGCATGTTGCAGGTGCAAAGGCAGAACAAATGGCCTCACTTGATGAAGTTGTTGCAGCTACACAGAAGGCAAATAACAACACTCGTACAGTGGGTGTAGGGCTTTCTTCGTGCATCGTGCCAGCAAATGGTCAGCCAACTTTCTCTCTTGCAGATGATGAGATGGAAATTGGTCTTGGAATCCACGGTGAGCCAGGAGTAAAGCGTGTAAAGGCTCGTGGGATTGACTCTGTTATTGATGAAATTATGGAATCAATTCTTGCCGATCTTGATTACAAGGGCAGCGATGTTGCGCTACTAGTCAATGGCCTTGGCGGATCACCGGCTGAAGAGCTCTATGTTGTGTATCGTCGCGTGAAGCAGATCTGTGACGCCAACAAAATCAATATTCGATTCAAGCATGTAGGCGAGCAAGTAACTGCACTTGAAATGGCTGGAGTTTCTGTCAGCCTCATGCGCCTTGATACCGAGCTACATGATCTGATTACAAATGCTGTTGTTGATACCTGCATGTACAAGAAGCTCTAAGGAAGAGGAAATCTCATGGCAAATGTAAACGGCGCAGTCGTAGCGAAAGCTCTTGTACACGTAGCGAAAAAAGTTGAAGAAAATAAAGATTATCTCTGCGAACTCGATGGCGAAGTTGGCGATGGAGATCATGGCGTTTCGATGACAATCGGAATGCGCGCGGTCACTCGCGCGATGAAATCACTGGACGATTCAGTAACTCCTGCCGAAGTTTTCCAAGCAGCAGCTGATGCTTATGCCGATGAAGTAGGCGCAACGATTGGGCCCCTATACGAAGCAGCATTTGCTGCTGCTGCAGCATCAGCTGGCGATAAAGGTCAACTCAACGAGATTGCAGACTGGGCAGACATTTATGACGCCATGGCTAAGTCGATTCAGGTTCTTGGTAAAGCAGAACGTGGCGATAAGACCATGCTGGATTCATTCTTTCCAGCAGTTGATCACATTCAAGCTCTTGCTGATAAGGGTGGTCCACTTGTTGATGCACTTTCCTCAACAGCTAAGGCTGCACTCGATGCTGCTATTGCAACGAGAGATCTCGTAGCCAAAAAAGGTCGTGCATCACGCCTTGGAGATCGCGCTATTGGATACCAAGATGCAGGCGCAACATCCCTAGCAATTGTTTTGCAGGGATTCGCAGATGGTATTGCTGGGGCTTAATCTCTTTATTTGTTGAGAGCGTTTACTAGTTCGCGGCAGAAGTTTGGAATATCTGCAACGACTCGACCCCATACCAAATTGCCTTCTGTAAAGGCTGACTCGTCGGCCCAGATTGCACCCGCGTTCACGAGGTCATCTTTGATTCCAAGTGATCCAGTTGATTTCTTTCCTGCAACAATTCCTGCTGAGATTGCCATGGATCCACCATGGCAAATGATGCCAATTACTTTATTTTGATCGTTAACATCTTTAATAATCTTGTTTACTTCGGCATAACGGCGAAGTTTGTCAGGAGCCCATCCGCCTGCAAGAACAAGTCCTGCAAGATTTTCTGCCTTTAAATCTGAGACGAGTACGTCTACTGAAATAATCAAACCGTTTTTGCCAACAATGTCGCCTTTAGAAACCCCAGCGCTAACAACTGTGTAGCCATCCTCTTCAAGGCGCATGCGAGTGACGTGGTATTCCAAATCTTCAACGCCATCGGCAATA
Organism: Actinomycetota bacterium; assembly: GCA_009699575.1. Classification (GTDB taxonomy): domain Bacteria; phylum Actinomycetota; class Actinomycetes; order Nanopelagicales; family Nanopelagicaceae; genus Planktophila. The sequence continues at coordinate 75,778 of WLNY01000006.1, read as the reverse complement.
GGGAAAGCGATTGTGCCTTTACTCATGATGCTCCAATTCAAGTTCGTTAATTCGCGCAACTTTACTACTCGACGGTCCAGCTTCATCAAATGTGTAGTCAAGCCATGGCTTGATGAGGGTCTTTGCAAGTTCGACGGTTACAACGCGAGCGCCCATGCAAATTACCTGGCAGTTATTACTCAACACTGCCCGCTCAAGGGAATATGGGTCATGAGTGGTAGCGGCGCGTATGCCAGGAACCTTATTGGCTGAAATGGCCATCCCGATTCCGGTACCGCAGACCAGTAGGCCACGATCAGCATTGCCATCTGCGATGTATTGGGCAAGGGCGAATCCGATATTGGGATAGTCCGTTTTTTCATCAGCTGTGTAGACGCCTAAATCTTTGATGTCGGTCACGAGCGGATTGGCTTTGAGTATTTCTACTAGCGAGTTCTTTAGGTCTACTCCGATGAAATCCGAACCGACGACAATTCTCATTATTTGGGCGCTCTCTATTGGGGTTTTTCTTTGGATTTTGAAGATGTTAGGACAAGTTTTTCATTTGGTATATATCGGAAATGGTACAACATTGTTATCAGGAAACTTTGATTTTCCCTTGACACTGCACGCTCACTGCCTAAGAATTCCCACTAAGGACAACCCAACTCCGGGTTGTGTCTGGGGAAAAGGAGTTCTCTTGTCAACCAAGACAGATAACAACATTGACCGTCGCCTGTTTCTAAAAGGTGGCGCGATAGCTGTAGCCGCAATTCCAATGTCAGGTTTACTTGCTGCTTGCAGCAAGAGTTCAGATTCAGGTTCTGTTGCTAGCGACAGTCCACTACTTGGCAGCAATGCAGATAACATGAAAGGCAAGACAATTGACTTCGCCTATTCACGTATCGGTGGATGGCCACCAAGCTCTGCTCCAGAAACACAATGGGCAGATTTCCAGGCATATGCACAAGCAAATTATGGATACACAGTTAATGCAATTACTTTTGCTGAGGCACCATTCGGTGAACTCTTCCAGAAGGTTGCACCAACACTTGCTTCACAATCACAAGAGTTCAACTTGCTTATCGTTGACTCACAGTGGTTAGGTGCATTGGCAGAGCCAGGCTGGATCATTAAGGCTGATGATGTCATCGCTGCTAACCCAGATCTAGATATCGAGCCATACTCAAGCCTCGTAACAAATACTTACCAGGTGTACCCAGATGGTTCTGGCGTACGTTGGGGCTTCCCACAAATGCCAGACGTTCAAGGCGTATTCCTTCGTAAAGATATGTTGGAAGATCCAAAAGAGCAGGCAGCATTTAAGAAGAAGACTGGAAAAGATCTTGCTTCAACTTATGAAGTACTCAGCGAGATTGAGTACGCAGATCTAGTTGAAATCATTGACTTCTTCCACCGTCCTTCAAAGGGCATGTACGGAACAGCTTTGATGTACTCAAAGGAGTACGACTTCTTTAGCTGTGCTTACTACCCATTCGCATACTCAACAGGCGGACGTATCTGGGATCCAGCAACAAATGATGTTTATGGAATCCTAAATACACCAGGAAACGCTGCAGCAATGGAGCAATTCGTAAGCCTTAAGAAGTATCAGCCAAAGAACTTCGCAGCATTTGGTATTGGCGACATGATTGACCTCTTCACACAGGGCAAGGTTTTCTCTGCTTGGCAGTGGTGTGCAATTGGTAAGTTCATGTCATCAGACAAGGTGCCTGCAGATAAGGTAATTTCAATTCCAATCCCTAAGTGGGGCGGAAAGCGCATCGGAGCAATGGGTGGTCAGCCTTGGGTGATCAACGCATTCAACGATGACGATCACATGCGCGTTGCAATTGACGTTCTCAAGTGGTGGTACACAAAGGAAACTCAGGACAAGTTCATCCTAGAAAATGGTGGATTGCCTTGGAGCAAGGAAGCTTGCGCAAACCCTGAGTACCAGGCAGTTGGACACTATGTGAAGCCGTTCCTCTTCATGCTTTCAGAAGGTAACTCACAAGACTTCTGGCACTTACCTGAATATGCAGAAATGCTTGCAGTTCAGCAAGAAGCATTTAACGGTTACGCAACAGGTCAGGTTAAGACTGCTGCTGCTGCTCTTGAATATGCTGCTGCAAAGCAACAGCAGATCTTGTTCAAGGCTGGCCGCACAAAGACTGAGCCTCCTGCAAACGTAGACTCACTAAAGCTCTAAAACCCTAGAAAGTCGAGATTGTCCTAGTGTTGCTCCTAAAGGCACTAGGACAATCTCGTTCTATTTAATCTGTATGAATTATTTTTTTGAAAGGGATTGAAGTGAGCGAAAAAGTAGAAAAATTTGAATCAAAAATAAAATCCACCTCAACGGCTCGTGCAAATAAGCGCATGAGTTGGCTGCTTTTGGCGCCAGTATTGATTTTCTTTGCCATGATGAACATCCTTCCAACAATTTGGATGCTGGGTCTTAGTTTCTATAACTACACGCTGACTTCAGCAAATGGTGCTACATACGCTGGCCTAAGCAATTACTTTGACTTTGTAAAAAATGAACAACTTTCACAATCTGTATCCCGAACTTTTCTCTTCCTAATAATCGCAATCATCTGCCAGACATTCCTGGGCATTTTGATTGGTGTACTTTTCTGGAAGAACGACAAAATGCCAGGAAAGCGCCTTGCTCTCACGCTTCTCTTTACGCCGATGGTCGTTACTCCCATCGCAACAGCTCTTTTCTGGAAGTTAATTCTTGATCCAACTTTTGGTGTTATGAACTACTTCTTGACTTCACTTGGACTTTCCAAAGTAGATTTTCTTACTAGTTCGAGTCTTGCTTTTCCAACTCTGATCGTCGTTGATACCTGGATGTGGACACCCTTCATGGCGCTCATGACATTGGCAGCCCTAGGTTCGGTTCCAAAAGCTGAGCTTGAAGCAGCATCAGTTGATAAGTTGCCTATCTATCGCCAGGTCACCACAGTTATTTGGCCACATGCGAAATTCATCTTGATGCTTGGAATTCTTCTTCGCTCAATTGATGCATTTAAAACAATGGACTTGACCTACATCATGACTAATGGTGGACCAGGCGATCGCACGGAATTAATTGCGCTCTCCCTCTACCGATTCGCATTTAAGTCCTTCAAATTGGGTTACGCATCAGCGGTTTCAGTATTCCTACTCTTTATCGCAATTGCATTAACCGCAATCTACCTACATGTTCTTAATGCACGTAAGAAAGCAGAGGCTCAAGCATGAGTACCACAACAGTTATGAAACCAAGCCGACGTAAAGGCCCAATTAGTTTCCTCACAATTCTGGGATGGTTCACAGCGATCCTCTTCTTCCTGCCTATTGCATGGATTATTTCAACAGCGCTGAAGCCAAAAAATACTGTCTTGGACATTCCGCCCAAGTTCGTGTTCATGCCAACTTTTCAGAATTTGGTTGACGCTGTGAGTTTTTCAAATACATTGCAGTATTTCGTACACAGCGCTATCTATTCGTTTACTTCAGTCTTCTTGGCAATATTTGTTGCCTTCTTGGCTTCGTATTCGTTCTCCCGCTTTAAGCCAGCTGGCACTGACTTCCTCATGTTCTTGCTGCTCTCTACACGTTTCGTACCAGCAGCAGCATTCGTTATTCCATTCTTCCAACTCTTTAACGTACTGAAGTTAAAGGATTCATTCCTTGGGTTGATCATCTTCTACACAATGTTCTCGATTCCATTCTCTGTCTGGATTCTGAAGGGCTTCATGGATGGCGTATCTACAAAGTTTGATGAGACTGGAATGGTCTATGGCGCATCTCGCTGGCACATCATGTTCAAAGTCGTTTTGCCTCAGGTCCGTTCCGGTCTTGTAGCAGCCTTCGTCTTTAATATTATTTTCGTCTGGAACGAGTTCCTCTTTAACTTCCAACTTGGCGGTCTGAAGACCTACGGAATTCCAGTAGGTCTCTTCACCTCCATTACTAAGGGCGGCCAGGTCGACTGGTCCTTCGTGGCATCCATTGGAACCCTCTATGTGATGCCTCTCGCCTTGGTAATTTTCTTCTTCCAGAAGTACCTACTTGTAGGGCTTACATTCGGCACAGTTCGTGGGGAGGTCTAAATGAAAACTAAGACTCCGTTTGCAGGAAGACTGCAACTAACAATCATCTGGCTTCTTGGAATTTGCCTTCTCCTACTGGCGCAGAGCTTCTCCTACCCTGTATACGTCTGGGGCTTTCGCGCACTCATGGTGATAGTTCCTCTGCAGGTTGCAGTGGGAAATATCAAGCCTGAATGGGGCGCTGCTAAATCTATAAAGAAGATACTTCTTTATCTTGCAATTGTGGCTGTGGTATTTGCAATTTCTATCGCTGTTACTCCATCACTTATTAATCTCGGTCGAGCCTAGGAGATATTGAAAAATTATGACGAACTCAGCGCTAGAGGTTAAAGGGCTTTCCAAAGCCTATGGTGAGAAATCCGTACTAGAAGATCTCTCGTTCTCTGCAGCCCTCAATGACTTCTCAGTCATCTGTGGCAAGCCAGGTAACGGTAAATCAGTACTCGTACGAACCATTATGGGACTTGAAGAAATTGATGCGGGTCAGATATTTGTACGTGGCGTAGATGTCACTAATGCAGATCCTGGATCTCGCGATATCGGATACATTCCACAATCGTTTGCACTGTATCCACACTTTTCTGTCCGCGAAAACATTGAATACCCGCTCTCACTAATTAAAGCCTCAGCTGAAGTAAAAGCTGAAGCAGTCGAGCGAGTATCAGAACTTCTCAAAATTACTGACCTTCTCAATAAGAAGCCCGTAGAACTCTCTGGTGGCCAGAAGCAGCGCGTAGCAATTGCTCGTGGACTTTCTAAGTCAACCGATGTCTACGTACTCGATGATCCTCTTGTTGGGCTTGACTTCAAATTGCGTGAACGCCTGATTGAAGATCTTCGCCTGACTCAGGAAAAACTTAAGGTTGCTTTCGTTTACATCACATCTGATCCCCTTGAAGCTTTGCAATTAGCCAAGACAGTTTTGATTTTGGCTCATGGCAAGATCGTTCAACAGGGACCACTCGTTGATGTCTATGACACTCCATTGAGTTTGCCCGCAATGACTACGCTTGGATTCCCAGAAGCCAACGTCGTCTCTGGTTCAATCTCAGGATCTACATTTAAATCAGCTATTTTTGATGCGCAGGTTGATATCACTGGAAATCACACAACGGCAATCGCTGGAATTCGACCTGAAGGCCTTCTCGTTGGTGAGCATCCAGGAACGATATCCGTTGGAGCAAAACTGACCCTGATGGAAAATCTAGGTTCTGAATTTGCGGCCTACGTTGATGTCAAAGGCACTCAACTTGTGACAGTGATTTCACGTACTGATAGTGAAAGCATTAAAGCCCTTGAGTCCGGAAATCTCACTATCTCTATAAAACCAGAAGCTATTACCCTTTTTGACTCTGTCTCTGAAAAGAAGATTGGTAAAGGTGTCTCTCGTGTATGACATTAATCTAAAGAACGTCACTAAAGGTTTTGGAAATCTTCAAGCCGTTAACGACATCACTTTCACCATTCCTAAGTCCTCGGTGACAGTTCTCCTCGGACCATCTGGTTGCGGAAAGACAACACTCATGCGAATGATTGCTGGACTTGAAACCCCAACATCAGGAAGCATTTTCTTTGACGACATCGATGTCACTCGCGTTCCTACCAAGCGTCGTAACCTGGGAATGGTTTTTCAATACCCGGTTATTTATCGTGGCACTAGCGTCAAGCGAAATCTTGAACTTCCACTACTCTCTGAAAAACTCAGTGCTGGTGAAATTTCAAAGCGCGTGAATGATGTTGCTGATCTTCTTGGAATTTCAGGAGATCTCAATAAGATGGTTGAAGAACTCGATAACGGTACTCGTCAAAAGATTGCGGTTGGTCGTGCAATCGCTCGTCAACCTCAGATCATTCTCTTTGATGAACCAATTACAAATATTGATATCACTGCAAAGCTAGAACTTAAGCGCTCACTCAAAGAGGTCTTTAGTCGATTGTCACAAACGATTGTCTATGTAACACATGACCAAACTGAGGCTATGACTCTCGCTGATCAAATTGCATTGATGCAAGATGGTGTAATTACTCAGTGCGCACCTCCAAAAGAGATCTACGAGAAGCCAAAGAGCCAGTTTGCTGGTTGGTTCCTCGGTAACCCTGGTATCAACTTCATCGAAAAAGAGCACATCAGTGTTGCCGGATCAGGGATTAATTCATCTCTCTTTTCCCAAACCATTGATGCAGGCTCTCATGCGTCGCAGGTGAAGGTTCTTGGCGTTCGCGCAGAGGCTATTGAGGTCAAGACCACTCAATCTCCAGAAGCACGAAGCGCACGAGTGGTTCGCAAATCTCTTGGTATCGGCGGGCAGTACCTTCTTGATCTCGAATACGGATCACTGAAAGTAAAAGCTCGCGTTGCTCACCAACTCGGTCGCGAAATTGGCGATCAGGTCTGGACAACAATTACCAGCAGCGATGTCATCATGTTCAATGAAGCAGGAGTAGCAATCTAGTACTCTAGAACCTTCTTACTTCGATGGATTAGGCGGCAATGTGTTCTATTTTGGATCAAATACCAAAAGGGATCTTGACCGCCTAACCCACGAGGGAATTACTCGCACTGCCATCGGTTTAGCATCAGGTCATGATGACGTTCAATTTTTCTTACTTCCATCGATTCCTTTTTTTCTCGAACTCAAAGAAATAACTGATGATTCGAAATTATGGATCGGAAATCAAAGCATTTCATCAACAAGTGGCACAGATGTAACAGGTGAGATTTCAGGTACAACTCTGAAGGCTTTAGGTTCTGACCTTGTCATGATTGGCCACGCCGAAAGACGTGCGCGTTTTGACGGTCCAGATGAAATCTCACAGCAATTACACGAGGCACAACGAGCAGGATTGCGCGTCCTTTTTTGTGTAGGCGAATCCACTCACAATGATGATGAGGCGCAGTTAAAACAGTTCCTGACTTCACAATTACTGCCTCTTGTTGGGCTTGCAAACGAAATACTTATTGCGTATGAACCCGTATTTGCAATCGGAGCCAACGGCGTTGAAGCCAATCCAAGCTATGTTGGCACTGTTGTCCGGATTATCAAAGAAATCGCCGCAGAAATTGGCCACCAGAGCTCACCAATTCTCTATGGCGGCTCTGTAAACCAGGCAAATGCAGCGACGTATGCCTCTTTACAGGGCTGTGACGGCCTCTTTGTGGGACGCAGCGCGTGGTCACCAACGGGTTATGCCGAAGTATTTACAGCTGGTTACAACGCCTATAAATCTAAAGTGGTTTAAAGAAGTCCCACAGGGCGACGTATCGCTTCCATAACCGCAGCATAAATAATGTCCTCATACTCGAGTCCGGCGGCTAGCCAGACTTTGGCGAAGGAACCATCTCGGCCTACGTATGGATGCGCATTGGCTTCAAGGACAAGTACTTGGCCTTCATCTGTGAGTAAAAATTCAACTTGTAGGTAGCCAGAGATTTTTGTTGCTTCAAAAACTTTCTCGGCTAATTCTTTTATCAGTGCGACAGTATCTTCAGGAAGATCTGTGACGATTTCCTGATAATACTTTGCAGGATCTGTGCGTGTAACGTAATTAAATATTTCTCCATCAACAGTTTTAGTTTCTAGAATTGCACTGATGTAATTGCGGCGCTCGGAATCTTCAAGTACTCCGCATTCAAAATGACGAGCATTCTTGTAATATTCCTCAGCAAGGAAGCGACCATCGAATCTACGTGCAATTCCAATCGCATCTTTCATTCCGTGAGGGCTTTTTACTAAAGTAATCCCAACTCCGTTTGTTCCTCGAGCTGGCTTAACAATAATTGGTAACTTCAGTGAAGCCGCGCGAGCAACATTTGAAAGAGCATCTCTGCGCCATGCCTTATCTGGAATTACGACGTGCGCCGGTGTTGCAATATCAACAGCTTCAAGCAGTAATTTAGTTGTTGATTTATCAGAAGCGATTGCCGAGCCAATTGAATCTGATCCAATCACGCGTACGCCAAGGCTCTCGAAGAGGCCGGCAAGTGAGCCATCTGCCCCAGGAAACCCAATAACTAGGGGATAAACGGCATCAAATGAGATGAATTCTTGAGGCGGGAAAATTGATAATTCAGTGCCTTTTATTTTTTCAGCACTCTCATCTGAGAGCTCAAATGCCTCAAGATTAACTGCTTCCATAACGGCATCAAGATCGCTAAATGAAACCCATGATGATTCAAGTGTGAGTCCAAATGCTTGCACCTCAAAATTGCGACTGAGAAGCGCTGGAATTACATCTTTGATTTGCTGACATGAACGAAAATTGTCGCTATTTCTGCCACCGAATAAAACTGCGATGCGTGATTTATCTGTATCAGTCATTTGTCAAAGGTACAGTAAGGCTGAAAAGTGCGCAATCAGCGCAAATGACCGCTTTCGCTGACACTTCGCAGTGCACGCAGTCCATCACTTGGCCATACCGAAATAGAAGTAAATGATGCCGGCTTCACATCGATATGGAATACAGATTCTATAGGCGCACCCACTGCGATTCGAATTGCATGTCGTGCAACCATATTGTGAGAAACGATCACAACTTTTTGCCCAGGATAGGTGTCAACAATATGATCAAGGCCAGCTTCCACTCTTGCGGCTAATGAATTATGAGACTCTCCATCTTTCATTGCAAAAGCTGTCGAGCACAACCATTTCTCGTATTCATCGCCGAAATTTTCACGAACTTCTTCGGTGGTTAATCCATCCCAATGCCCAAAGGAAAGCTCTACCCATATATCGTCAAAAATAATTGGTAGGTGGGTAGATTGCGAAATTGCCTGCGCTGTTTGAGTAGCACGCTTCATTGGCGAAGAAATCAATACATCTGGGTTGAGTTTGGCAATTTCTTGTCCAACAGCTGCTGCTTGTTCGAGTCCAACAGTTGTGAGTTCTGGATCATTTGGAAAACCACCGGAAAACTTTCGGTCTGGAGTCAAAATTGTTTCACCGTGACGTACTAAATAAATCATTGTTGGAACTTCAGCAGAGCGCAGGCGGTCGGTTAAATAGTTGATTTGGACGGGGGCTGCGGATTGCGTTGCTCCTCCTTTTGAATCTAGGGCTTTATTTGCCAGGCGATCGGCATGCGAATTGAGGTCTCGAGGAATCCATGCATAACTCACGAGGTTTGGTGTGTGTGCATTACGCGCATCTTGAGCCAAGGTGCGCATATCTGCATGCTTGATCTGCCATCTTCCAGACATTTGTTCTACAACTAATTTGCTATCCATCTTTACTTCAACGGTTGCATCAGGGTCTAGCGCATGAATATGTATTAGCCCCGCAATTAGTCCACCATATTCAGCAACGTTATTAGTGGCTATTCCGATGTAGTCATAAAGTTCTGCAACAATTTTCCCATCTTCGCTGACAACTGCTCCATAACCGGCGGGACCAGGATTGCCACGAGATCCGCCATCGGCGGTGAGTGAAAAATGACGAGCCATTATTTAAACTCCACGCACCAAAATGCATCTGCATTCATCGCAACGCACAACTTCGTCTTCAGACAAATCTGAAATGCGCTTGAGTTCAACAGCGTTGATGGAAAGGTGACATCCACCGCATGCGCCGGCTTTCAATGCTGCAGCTCCTGCTCCACCACCAGAACGAATCTTTTCATACAGTGCAACTAATTCAGCGCTTACTGATTTTACAGTTTCCGCGCGATCTCTTGCGATAGATTCAATTTCAGAATTAATTGCAGCAAGAGCATTTTCTTTACGAATATTGAGTTCATCAACCTCGGCCCCTAGAACTGTTTCTTCTGCAGTCAGCGTTGCAATTCTTTCTTGAATACCCTCAACTCGCATCATGATCTCTAGCTCTACCTCTTCAAGTTCTGCCCGTCTTGCATTCAAGGTGGCAACTTCGTGCTGTAGGCCTTCAAGTTCTTTAGGCGTTGCACTTCCAGAATTCAATCGGCTTTCATCTCGAGTAATACGCGAGACCACTTGCTCGACATCACCTTCGGAGCGGGAAAGTTCACGCTTCACATCGGTGAGCTCTGTTTGGGCTGCAATGCGCAGGTCTCGAGTGTTATTGGCCTTTGTGGTTTTGCTATTGAGTTCTGAAATTTCAGGAAGGTTGGCGGCCTTATTTCCTAGAGTCGCGACTGCAAAATCCATTGCCTGGACATCAAGAATTTGTCGTTGGTCACTGGGGCTGGCTTTCACTATTGCCTCCCTTGGCCGCTGAGATTGAGAATATATGGAGTTATGTAAGGACGGCCTAAGTTTAGTAGGTAGATGGGTTGCCCGCAACGAGCACTGATCTAAGCAGAAGAAACGCAGAAGGCCCCGAGATTGCCACGGGGCCTTCTGCGTTTAAAGTATTTACTTAGCTGCGATTGTTGAAATCTCGAACTCCAACTTGATGTTTTCAGAAACTAGGATTCCACCAGTTTCAAGTGCGGCGTTCCATGTAAGACCGAAGTCTTTACGGTTAATCTCTGCTTCACCTTCGAAGCCAAAGCGCGCGTTACCGAATGGGTCAGTTGCGCTTCCTGAGTATTCAAACTCGATTGAAATTGGCTTTGTAACATCTTTGATTGTGAGGTTTCCTTCAACAACTAGTTTGTCAGATCCTGCATCTTTAACAGATGTTGAAGCGAAAGTAATCTTTGGGAAATTGGCTACATCAAAGAAGTCTGCTGATTGAAGGTGACCGTCGCGGTCTGCACTTCGTGTATCAACAGATGCAACGTTAATTTCGATGTTGATTGAAGCTGCACCATCAGCAATTATCGCTGATCCCGTGAAGTCATTAAAGGAACCACGAACCTTTGTCACCATCGCATGGCGCGCGCTAAACCCAACGCGACTATGAGATGGATCGACTGCATATGTACCTGCGGGCAATGAAGATAGAACTGACATGTATTTTCCTTTTTCTCACGATGGATAACCGCTTTATGCGGTACTTGAGAACCGTAACCTAATTTAGTTGAAATTTCAACTAAAGAGAATCAGGAATTGGTAGATTACATGCAATTGATTTGCATGTAACAACTGAAAGAGAAGTACTCTTTAAGCATGAAGCGAGCCTCGGCCTACATGCTTGCAGGTGCAATTACTGGCACCCTTCTAATTGCGCCTGCACATGCATCCATAAAAGCAGGCGCCAGCTGTTCCAAGACAGGATTGCAAAAAATAGTTTCTGGGAAGAAATACATCTGCATCAAATCGGGTCGTAGGAATATCTGGAATAAAGGCGTAAAGAATGTTAAGCCCGCAACAACAAACATTAATCCAGTCGCCGTAGGTGATCCAATAGGTGCCATTGGTGGATTAACAATTCCTACTACCCCACTGTCATTCATTGATATTGATAATCTTGACCTTGACAGAGTGTATAAAAAGTCTAGAGAAGAGATAACTCAAATCACTGATGCCGGGAATGCAGATGGCATAGAAATTAACTACTTTATCGGCGAAGGTGTCGAACCTTTCAGAACTAAAATTGCAAAGAGTGATTTAGGGAATGCAATACAACTATGGTCTTCAGTCTTTAAACCAAGTAACTTATCGGTGATCTGGTACTCATCAAAGGATGTTTCCTGGGCACAAAATATTTATTTAGAAAAAACGGGATTTTCAAATCAGGGTCTAAATAGTTCTAACTGCACAGCACTTTACTGTGGCAATGCCTCGGCTACAACGGGGGCGAGTAATGATAAGTACATTTTTGAACAAGGATTAGAGTTTATCGATCAAGGGCTTTGGAATAGATCAACTGCTGCCCACGAATACACTCATCTGGCACAAGCATCCTTAGCTAAAGGTGTATGGGGTCGAGCTCCACTTTGGATTATAGAAGGCGGCGCACAATTTTACGGTGAGGCCCTTGGCTATACGTCTTTCGACTTATCAAAATCAACAAGGCGAGGCATTCATTCACAATATGCACGTGATAGTCAGAATTATGTCAACATCCTATTCCCCGAGGAAACTTTAAAAAATCTCTTGGCAAAAGGTAATCCGAAAATAATTAATACCTTGATGCACAGTGTTGAATTCCCAGAGGATAGGACAGCTTCTGTTGGATTAGCCTACCTGCTTGGATCATGTGCCACTGAAGTACTTGTTGCTGCCTATGGGCATGAAAAGGTCCTTGATTATTATCGAGCCTTTGCGTCTGAGAAATCATTTGAAGTGAACTTTGAAAAATCATTCGGAATTACACTGGAGAATTTCTATTTCAAACTTGCTCCCTATTTTGCTCAAATTTCTGGGGAGCTTTCAAATTAACGCGTTTAATGTAAATCTGGTGGGCGCTGAGGGTTTCGAACCCCCGACATTCTCGGTGTAAACGAGACGCTCTACCACTGAGCTAAGCACCCTCGATCGGTTTTTTATGCCGTTCGATACTGTGGAATCTTACTTCACAAATCCAAAAGAGAGAATTCGCGAGCCTGCATTTGCCCTACAAAGCAGCGATAGCAGCCTTGTAATCGACAAGATTACGAGCATCTCCGAGGCCATTGACGATCTGCCAGCGCAAAATGCCTTCTTTATCGATGACGAAGGTTCCGCGAATAGCGCAGCCACGGGCTTCATCAAAGACTCCGTATGCCGTAGCTGCTGCGCCATGTGGCCAGAAGTCGGCGAGTACGGGAAATTTGTATCCCTCTTGTTCGGCGAATGCGCGTTGTGCATACATTGGGTCACAGGAGATTGCCAACAACTGGACATCATCATTTTGAAATGAAGCAAGGTCATCACGAAGTGCGCAGAGTTCGCCAGTACAAATTCCTGAAAATGCAAAGGGATAGAAAAGTACGACGACATTCTTTTTTCCCTTAAATTGTTCGAGGGAAGTTTTCACTCCATGCTGATCCATTAATTCAAATGCTGGGGCGCTTTGGCCAATTGTTAAAGTCATGGGCGAAACTTATCGTTTGCCAGCCTTACGTGCCACTAGCCGAGTAGCAGTCCAATCTTTCGCTACTGCGATAGTTGATGTTTGACTTAGTCCAGCAATTGGCGCAGCATCTTGAATGTCACTTGGTGGGACATGTTCGAGACGACCTGATTTTGGAGTGAGCACCCAGATTGGACCGCTCTCGCTGAGATAGGTAAGTGCATCGACTAATTCATCGACAAGATCACCATCACTATCTCGCCACCAAAGAATTACTGCATCAACGACTTCATTGACATCGCCATCGAGAAAATCTGTGGCAGTGATCTCTCGAATCTGGGTGCGCAGGTCCTCATCACAATCACTTGAATGCCCGACCTCAAGAATGAGGTCACCTTTGGCCAAGCCGAGTCTGGTTGCCACAGGCTAATTTCACCCAATGATGGGCCTAGGCGCAAGGGCTCGCGCAATCTCAATCTATGAATTCTTACCCCCTCTGAATTTCCTCTAACTGGCCAGTAGGGGGAGAATATGACCATGAGCGAAACATTTGAGGCGCCAGATCAGATCATTGACCAACTCGTTGACACCGACCCAAGTGAGACTGCTGAATGGCAAGCCTCATTTGATCAGGCGCTTAAACATGCTGGACCTGTGCGTGCACGGTACTTAATGCTCAACCTCTTAAAGCACGCACGTGAAAACAACGTACCTTTATCGGCACTTCGCACAACTGATTACATCAACACTATTGCGCCTGCTAACGAGCCATCATTTCCTGGCGATGAAGCAATTGAGCGACGCATTCGTGCATTTAATAGATGGAACGCTGCTGTTCTCGTGCACCGTGCGCAACGTCCAGGCGTTGGTGTTGGTGGGCACATTTCAACATATGCATCTTCGGCAGCTCTCTACGAAGTTGGTTTTAACCACTTCTTCCGCGGACAAGATCACGCAGGTGGTGGAGATCAAATTTTCTTCCAAGGGCATGCAAGTCCAGGAATGTATGCACGCGCTTTCTTAGAAGGTCGCTTTAATGAAGATCAACTAGATGGATTCCGTCAGGAACTTTCGCATAAAGCAGGTGGACTCTCTTCTTATCCACATCCACGTTTGATGCCTGATTTTTGGCAGTTCCCAACTGTGTCGATGGGTATTGGTCCAATCAATGCAATTTATCAAGCACGGTTTAATCGTTATCTTCATAATCGAAATATCAAAGACACATCCGATCAGCGCGTCTGGGCATTTCTTGGAGATGGCGAAGTAGATGAAGTCGACACACTTGGTGCAATTGGTTTAGCTACACGAGAGAAACTCGACAACTTAACATTTGTTGTGAACTGCAACTTGCAACGTCTAGATGGACCTGTTCGCGGTAACGGAAAAATTATTCAAGAACTTGAATCTATTTTTGGTGGCGCAGGATGGAATGTTATTAAGGTTATTTGGGGTAGAGATTGGGATCCACTTCTTGCTCAAGACCGTGAAGGCGCACTTGTTAACCTTATGAATAACACACTTGATGGCGATTACCAGACCTTCAAGGCAGAAAGTGGCGCATTTGTGCGTGAACAGTTCTTTGGTCGCGACCCACGAACTGCGGCAATGGTTTCAAATTGGTCAGATGATCAGATCTGGAATCTCAAGCGCGGTGGACACGATTATCAGAAACTTTTCGCAGCGTATACAGCGGCGGTACAAGACAATGGTCGACCAACTGTCATCCTTGCAAAAACAATTAAGGGTTGGACACTTGGTTCACACTTTGAAGGTCGCAACTCAACGCACCAAATGAAGAAGATGACAAAAGAAGATATCGTCAACTTCCGTGATCGACTTGAGATTCCACTTGCTGATGATCAACTCGATCCATATCTACCGTCGTACTATCGCCCATCTGAGAGTTCAGCAGAGCATAAGTACTTAATGGAACGTCGCGCTGAACTTGGGGGATCTATCCCAAGTCGACGAAAAGTTTCACGACCACTTCCGCAACCCGATGAATCTGCTTACGAATCAGTAAAGCGCGGCTCTGGGCATCAAGAAATTGCTACGACCATGGCATTTGTTCGAATGCTTAAAGATCTCATTAAAGATCCAGGACTTGGTTCTCGTCTCGTGCCAATCATTCCTGATGAAGCACGTACCTTTGGACTCGATGCACTATTCCCAACGCTAAAGATTTATTCACCTAATGGGCAAAAATATATGTCTGTTGATCGCGAATTAATGCTTTCGTATAAGGAATCAACTTCAGGCGTTATCTTGCACGAAGGTATTAATGAAGCAGGATCGGTTGCATCATTTACGGCAGTCGGATCTTCTTATTCCACTCATGACGAACCAATGATTCCTATCTATATTTTCTATTCAATGTTTGGTTTCCAACGCACGGGAGATGCATTCTGGGCAGCGGCAGATCAACTCGTTCGCGGTTTTGTCATCGGAGCGACAGCAGGTCGTACAACGCTCAATGGTGAGGGTCTTCAGCATGAAGATGGCCATTCTCATCTCCTTGCAGCTACGAACCCAGCAGTGGTTTCATATGATCCAGCCTTTGCCTTCGAACTTGGCCACATCGTTAAAGATGGTCTACGTCGTATGTATGGAGAAAATTCAGAGAACGTTTTCTACTACATCACGGTCTATAACGAGCCATACGTACAGCCAGCAGAACCTGCCAATCTCGATGTAGAAGGGCTGCTCAAGGGAATTTACCTATACTCCCCTGCAACTAGCCGCAGCAAGAAGAGTGTGAACCTTTTGGCTTCTGGTGTTGGTGTTAACTGGGCTCTCAAAGCACAAAAGTTACTGGCCGATGATTTCGATGTTGCTGCAACAGTTTGGTCTGTAACTTCATGGAATGAATTACGTCGCGATGGCCTTGAAGTTGATCGGCATAATCTGCTCAATCCCTCTAACCCTCGTACTTCATACATCTCTAGAAAATTGGCAGATGCGAAGGGACCAGTTATTGCGGTCTCCGACTTCATGCGAGCAGTACAGGATCAAATTGCGCCGTGGGTATCACAGCCATTCGCTTCCCTTGGAACAGATGGCTTTGGACTTTCAGATACTCGTGGAGCACTTCGCCGACATTTCAAAGTTGACGGCGAATCAATTGCGGTTGCCGCTCTTCAACAGCTCGCGAAAAGTGGTGAAATAAAGTTTAAGGTTGTCGAGCAAGCAATGGAAAAATATCAGATACATGATGTGAGCGCTGCTGATGCGGGCAACACTGAGGGATCTGGATGATAGGCCGAATTCCGATAACAGATATTGCACCAACAGTTTATTTTGGTGGAGAATTTGTTCCGGTTAAGGCAACACCTACTGAGTCTCTCAAGATTCAAGCAACAATTGTCGTGGAGGGGCATGAGACACTCACTGCGCAAGTAATTCTCTATGATCACAAGGGAAAAGAAATTTCTCGCACTGCGATGGAACAAACGTGGGAAGGCACCGACAGGTACAAAGGATTTATTACAATTCCAACTCGTGGAGATTTTTCATTTGTCATTGAAGCCCAAAGTGCCTCACAATATCGCACGATTTCCGGGCAATCCGAACACTGTCCGGTCCGAGCCGATAGAGATCGCGCTCTAATCGGCGCCTGGTATGAATTCTTTCCACGCAGTGAAGGTGCGACAAAAAGTGCTGATGGAAAAATAATCTCTGGGACATTTAAAACAGCAGCAGAACGATTACCTGCAGTAGCAGCAATGGGATTTGATGTTCTCTATCTACCTCCGATTCACCCCATTGGCATTTCACATCGCAAGGGTTCCAACAATTCACTTACTGCAGGACCAGATGATCCAGGAGTCCCGTGGGCTATTGGTAATTCTGATGGTGGTCATGATGCAATAAATCCTGAACTTGGAACAATGGAAGATTTTGTAAATTTTGTAAAAGCTGCAAAGAAATTGGGTCTTGAAATTGCTTTAGATCTTGCTCTTCAAACATCACCTGATCATCCATGGGTGCGAAGTAATCCAGAGTGGTTTAACAAACGCGCAGATGGCACTATCGCCTATGCCGAAAATCCTCCTAAAAAGTATCAGGATATTTATCCAATTAACTTTGATGACGACTACGCAGGAATATATGCCGAAGTTATTCGCATCATCGAATTATGGGTCAGTAAAGGTGTAAATGTTTTTAGGGTAGACAACCCACATACTAAACCTGTTTTTTTCTGGGCTGATGTTATGAATTACATGAATGAAAAACATCCCGATGTAATCTTTCTTGCAGAAGCATTCACTCGTCCTGCAATGATGCATAATCTTGGTAAAGCTGGTTTCCATCAGTCTTACACATATTTCACATGGAGAACCACTAAAGAAGAACTCACTGACTACGCAAATGAAGTAGCTCATCAAACGAGTCCATACTTTCGTCCAAATTTTTGGGTGAATACTCCAGATATCTTGCCCTTTCATCTCCAATCGGGAAATCCTGCAGTGTTCGCTATGCGGGCGGTATTAGCGGCGACTCTTTCACCATCATGGGGAATGTATGCAGGTTATGAACTCTATGAACACCTTCGATTTAAAGAAGGGGGCGAGGAATACCTCAATTCGGAGAAATATGAGATTAAGGTGCGCGATTGGGCCCGATTGGAAGAATCAGGTCTCACTTTGACGCCTTTTATCACTCGAATCAATGAAATCCGCCATAAGCATCCTTCGCTTCAAAAACTTCGTAATTTAACCTTCCATCACACGGACTCAGATGCAATCATTGCTTATTCCAAACGTGAAGGGCGTGACCTCATTCTTGTTGTTGTAAATCTTGATCCCAATCACGCACATGAAACACAGGTGCATTGGGATATGAAATTAATGGGACTGCCTGAAGGCGCAATGACTGTCACGGATCTATTAGATGGTGCTAACTATGCATGGTCTGCTCATTCATATATTCGCCTAGATCCAACACGTCCGGTGGGACGCGTTGCTCATATCGCACATGTGAAAATTTAGGCGCGATGTCACTCTTCTCGCGCTTTTTCAAGAAGTCACCTCATCAAAGAGCCGCGATTGCTGCAACATTTCTTAATCCTCACTCCACATTAGGTGAACTTGACCTCTACCTAATTGGCGAAGGCCGGCATGAAGAACTCTGGAAAGTTCTTGGTGCACATATTCGCCGAGGCGCAGATGGGAATATTCTAGGTACGGCTTTTTCTGTGTGGGCACCTAATGCTCGATCGGTAAGCCTTATATGCGATTTCAATTACTGGGATAAAAATACTCATCCAATGATTAGTTTGGGATCTAGCGGCTTGTGGGAAGTTTTTATTCAGGGCATCGGAGCAGGGACTCGATACAAATTTGCAATTGAACAACGCGATGGCCGCTGGGTAGATCACGCAGATCCTCTCGCACACGCTACTGAAGTTCCACCTCACACTGCCTCAATTGTCGATGAAAGTTCTTTTACCTGGTCTGATGCGTCATGGTTAGAAAAAAGAGCAGTTTCAGAACCGTGGCGTGAACCAGTTAGCGTGTACGAAGTTCACCTTGGTTCATGGAAGTTAGGGCTTTCGTATCAAGAATTAGCTATCCAGCTTGTGCAGTACTTGAAAGAACAGCAATTTACTCACGTTGAATTTTTACCAGTTATGGAACATCCGTATGGACCTTCTTGGGGATATCAAGTCACCTCATTTTTTGCACCAACATCTCGCTTTGGCTCTCCTGATGATTTCCGACATCTTGTTGATGCATTACATGCCAATGGGTTTGGGGTAATTCTCGATTGGGTTCCTGCTCATTTCCCTAAAGATGAATGGGCTTTAGCGAAATTTGATGGAACTGCCCTCTATGAACATGCCGATCCTCGTCTTGGCGAACATCCAGACTGGGGCACGTTGATATTTAACTTTGGGCGCAATGAAGTACGGAATTTCTTAGTAGCAAGCGCGATGTATTGGTTAACCGAATTTCACATTGATGGACTTCGAGTAGATGCCGTTGCATCGATGTTGTACTTGGATTACTCCCGCAAAGAAGGTGAATGGGTTCCAAATATCCACGGTGGACGTGAGAATCTCGAAGCCGTAAAACTCTTGCAGGAAGCAACATCCATTGCATATCGGACCCATCCTGGAATCATGATGATTGCTGAAGAATCAACTGCCTGGCCAGGCGTAACACGGCCCACTTCATCAGAAGGTTTGGGCTTTGGATTTAAATGGAACATGGGCTGGATGCATGACACTTTGCAATATCTAGAACACAATCCGATACACCGCGTCTACCATCACAATGAAGTGACTTTTTCAATTCTCTATGCATGGAGTGAAAATTTCATGTTGCCACTTTCACATGATGAGGTTGTTCATGGGAAAGGGCAACTGGTCAATAAATTTCCAGGAGATCGCTGGCAAAAACTTGCAACTCTTCGCGCGTTATACGGATTCATGTGGGCTCATCCTGGAAAGAAACTTCTTTTCATGGGAAGTGAGTTTGCCCAAAATGAAGAGTGGAGTGAAAGTGCAGGTCTCCAGTGGTATTTAGCAGAATTTGATGAGCACCGTGGCGTCCAGATAGAGGTTGCAGAACTTAACTCGCTCTATCGATCACGTTCGCAATTGTGGCAGCGAGACACAACACCTGAAGGATTCACTTGGTTAGTGGGAAATGATTCTGCACATAATGTTGTTGCATTCACCAGATGGGATGACAACGGCGGTGCAATTGTCTGTGTTACTAATTTTTCACCAATGCCTCACGAGTTGTACAAGTTGCCTTTACCACTAGCTGGAACCTGGGTTGAAGTATTTAATAGTGACGATCTTGCTTATGGTGGAAGTGGAGTAACAAATTCTCCCATCACATTAAGTGGTGGTGCGGATTTACGAACTGAAGTGCGAATTCCACCGCTGGCAACTATTTGGCTAGAACTACAGCCTTAGAAAATTTAAAAACACATATCAACATAACTGCCGGAATTACTAAGGCGATAGTGAGACCAAAAATCTGAGCGATCCATGCAAAAATAGTTTTAAGAATGAAGGCCATTAAGTTTGAGATGAGACCTAGTTGTCCTACGACAACCCCTGAAGGCGCACTAGAACGCCTATTTCCTGCATTAACGAAGGTGGGTCCAAGAAATGATGAACCAACACCAGCTAGAAGGAATCCAAGACAAGCGACCCAGAATGCTGCAGTTCGGTGATTATTCGTGAAATACGAAGCTATTCCTACAAAAAGTAGAAATGAGAACCCACCAAAAAGACTAAAGCCAACAACTAATTTTTGAAGCGGGAAGAGAGCAGCAATCCGATCAAAATTTAATCTTCCAGAAATCATTCCCGTGGAAAAGAGAACATATGGAAGAACGCTTAGTCCCGCGCTCATATGAAGTTCTTCCTTGGTAAAAATCGCAGCCCAGTCAATGACTACAAATTCTAGGAAGATCGCAAATATCAATCCTGTGCTCACAAGCCAATCCACTTTAATCGAAGTGAATATTGTTTTGAAAGAGTACCCATCATCTTCCTGACTTTTACCTTCTAGAGCGACCGGGTTTATGCGCCATATGATGTAAACGATTGCCAGGAAAGATACCCAGGCAACTGAATCAATATGTACAACAAGTGGTACTCGATCGACCAAAATACCTGAAAGTATCGCTGTAACAAGAGATCCCGTTGTCCACATCCCGTGAAATAGAGGAATTGTTGAGCGGCCAAATTTTTCTTGTGAGAGAAATGCTTGTCCGTGGAGAGAGATATGAAACCCAGCAAAACCGAGTCCTATTAAAGTATTCGAAATCAAGAAAATAAAACTTGAATGAGTTCGAACTATCAGGGCAAGATTTGAAAATAGAAGTGCTGCACTTAAAATCAGAATTTTCTGACTTCCATATTTATGAACTATATGTCCAACTGTTAGCATCCCAATAACAGTGCCGATAGCGCCAGCGCTAATCAAAGTGCCAAATTGCCCATTGCTAAGGCCTAGGTTGCTCTTTACTTCTGGAAAGCGTGGAATCCAGGCCATGCCTCCGAATCCAAAGAGGAAAAATAACGAGGCCACATATCTTTTTTCGGTGGCGTGCGTAATTGTGCGCATCAGAAAAGAGCGTTAGCTAGGGCGCTTCTGGCTTGGATAAGTCTGGGATCTGCTGGATCCACGAGTGCAAAGAGAGAGACAAGATGATCCTTGACGCGCTTTCGTTCATCTCCCGTTGTTTCACGAACACACCGAATGAGTCGTTCAAATGCTGAATCGACCTCTGCGCTCATAATTTCAATATCGGCGCAGTTAATTTGCGCCTCAATGTCATGTGGTCCGGCCAGGGCGACTGCTCTTACTACCTCCGGATTAAGATTTTTTGTGCGAATCAGAAGTTCTGTTTGAGCAAGTCCCAAAAGAGCAAAGGTGTCACCTGGTTTGCGAGAGAGTAATTTCTTGTAAGCGGCTTGTGCAATTTCATACTCTCCAGTTTCCAAAGCGTCGAGAGCTTCCTCTTCTTCTGGTTCAATTTTTTCAACTGGTGCGCTTCCAATTCCTTGTTGCGCGGCAAGTTCAAGAACTTTATCGATCACTAATCGGATTTGCTCACGTGGGTGAGGTTGTTCAAATAGTGGAACCATCTGGCCTGCAATAAATGCAATTGCGTAGGGAAGAGATTTGGTTTGTAGAGCCTTTGCTACCTGTGGTTGTGTTTCAATATTTACATGACCGAATACCCACATGTCTCCATCTTGCGCATGCAATGCACCAAGGTCTTCTAAAGTTGTGACTGATTCAGCTATACGTGGAGACCAACACATAACAATCACTGGTTTTGTATGTGAAAACTCTAGAAAATCAGCAGTGAGGTTTTCTGCTGTGACTTCTACGCCAGGCAATGTTTCTGAAATCTCTACTGGCGGCTTGCCAAGTGAACTCAAGTCAACTGCTCTGGAAAAATTAGGTGGCAAAGTCACGGGTACATCATCCCAAGAAAATAGGTCTAAGCAAAACGCTCAAGGATTGAGCAGCGCTCCAGAATCGCGTCGATAGGGCAATATTTGAGAAATATAGGACTGAGCTGCAAAGTCGAGTCCAACATCATGACCTGCTTTTTCACTCAAATACCAACGGTGTTCAAGCACTTCATGAAACATCTGTGCCGGTTCTATTCGTCCTTTGAGTTCATCTGGAATGAGAGAAACAATCGGTAGGAAGGTTTGTGACAACCACAACTGCGCACTTTGTTCTATGGGAGGTCGTGGTTTCTCCAGTCGCGCCCTAAAACGATCAAAAGAGGCAAGAAGTCTTTTTGCTTGAAGTTCTTCGGTTTCAAGTCCCATCAAATCCTTAAGGCGAGATGTGTGATATCCCGCAGCAACAAGTTTGGGCTGGAACGAAAGAGTGTCAGTTTCCCCATCGAGTGATACTGATACTTCCTCCACGGCAAAACCGAGATCATGTAAGGCGCGCATTGCTCGCTCGACTGCGTGGCGATCTTTTGAATCCAAGTATTGGGGATCCTTCAATGCAGCCCACAATCGGCGATACCTCTTGATGACCGCATCACTTGCTCGAATTGGATCCATTCCTGCATAAAGAACTCCAGAAAGAGCGAGGTCTTCTAATTCTGCTGCGACATTAAAATGGGCGATATCAAGATCGTGTTCACGTTGGCCATTACTCAAAGATGTTTGGAACTCCCCTGTTTCAGCATCGACAAGATAGGCAGCAAATCCTTCTGCATCGCGCCGGAAGAGAGTATTTGAAAGTGAGCAGTCTCCCCACCAAAATCCGAGTAAATGTAATCGCACCAAAAGCAAAGCAAGCGCGTTAGCCATAGTGATTAAGTCATGTGCTGAGACTGTTCCAGAAAGTAAAACTCTATAAGGCAATGAGAATGGAAGGAATCGTGTTGCTAGGGCGCATGGCATTTCTTCCCCCAATGCATTAACGCGTCCTTCAACAACTGCGATGGGATCAACACTTGGAGCTCCTAAGTGTCTTAGCTGTCTCAATAATCTATATTCTCTATTGGCAAATTCAGAGACAGTTTCTTTTACTGCATAGACCTCTGCGCCTTCTTCTTCACTGGCGCGAACCAAGCGAACAATATGGCGCGAAATTCCGCGCTTCTCAGCCAAAGTTGGGTCTTCGGGCCATTCTTCAAGGGGCCACTGCCACGGCAAGCCAGTGACATCGGCGATCTCTTCGCCCGAACCCGTTATGCGCAGTGCCATAGGGCTTTAGAATACCCGTATGGCGATTGCAAAGCGTATTTCTGCAGGACTCAAGAAAAAGGAAAGCCCCATAGCCGATTTTGGTATCCCTGGAGCTCCAATTAATCGTTCGCATCCATTTTATTTTGGATTTGTGGCAACACTTGGTGCTTTGACAGCAATTTTATTAATCCGTGCACTCGGATCTGTGACTCAAATATTTGTATTAATAATCATCGCTTTATTCCTTGCTACAGGCCTAAATCCCGCAGTCGAAGCTATCAAAAGACGAGGATTCTCCCGCACTGCAGCCGTTGCAGTAATTTTCGGTTTAGTAATCGTATTTCTCATTTTCTTTATCTGGGTTGTAGTTCCACCTGTTGTTTCGCAAGGATCGCAATTAATTAATCGCGCGCCTGAACTTTTACAAAGCTTGAAATCAAATAATACGATTGGGCATCTCAACGATCAATTTGGAATTATTGACACTCTGCTTACAAAGCTCAAATCAATCACATCAGATGGCACGCTTCTGATTTCAACATTTGGTGGAGTTATTGGTGTTGGAAAATCTGTTCTTTCGGGAACCTTTTCAGCCCTAACAATTCTTGTGCTTACTCTTTATTTTATTACCTCATTGCCTCAGGCTGTTGAATTAGGAGTGCGCTTCGCACCCGCCTCACGAAGGGAACGAGTCAGCGCTCTAACTAATGCTGTTATCGCGCGCGTTGGATCATTCGTTGGTTCTCAAATTGCAATTGCATTCATGAGCGCCATATTTGTCTTGGTAATGACCGCAATTTTGGGCCTTCCATCTCCGATCGCAATTGCCATGGTCGTCCTCGTGTGTGCGCTCATTCCACTGATCGGACACTTCCTAGGGTGTGGAGTGGTCACTTTGATTGCTCTCACAGTCTCTATCCCTGTAGGTGTGATTGCTTTTCTTTCATATGTCATTTACGTGCAAGTGGAGAATTACATCATCACACCTCGTATTATGAAAAGAACATTAGCTGTTCCTGGGGCAGTCACTATTATTTCAGCACTGATTGGATCATCACTTCTTGGACTTGTGGGTGGATTACTTGCTGTGCCAGTTGCTGCATCAATAATTCTAATTCTAGATGAAGTTGTTTTCCCCAGAACGGATGCAGCTTAAAATTCGATTGGTAGCGGCAAGCGCTCAGGAGCAATAATTTTTGTAATTTCACTCAGTACGCGATAAACAGAAGGTTCCCCAACCCACAGATGTTTTGCATCGTCTACTTCAATAATTTCAATCTGCGTGAGCGGAGCAAATCGAATTCGAGCTTGTTCTGGTTTGAGATAATCATCGAATTCAGGCACAAGTGCTATGACAGGTCTTCCATCTTTACGCCAAAATATTAAGTCCTCTTCTTCTGATGTGCGAAGTGGAGGGCTGAGTAAAATTAAGCCCTTGATTCGAGGATCTCGTGCATGTCGCAGTGCTAGATCAGTTCCAAAGGACCAACCCACGACCCACAGGTTCTCGAGTTGTAAATTATCAAAGCAATAATCAATCATCGCTTCTACATCAAAGTGTTCGAGATTTCCGTTGTCGAATTCTCCTCCACTGGCTCCCATTTCACTCACTGTTCCTCGAGTATTAAATCGCACCACAGTGATACCGGCCATCGCCGGCAATCTATTAGCTGCCTTTTTTAAAATGTGACTATCCATCATTCCTCCGGCTGTCGGAAGTGGATGAAGTGTGAGAATCGCCCCAACGCTGGGGCCAATCGGCGCGGCAACTTCACCAATGAGATCAATTCCGTCATCGGTCCTTACGGTACAAGGCCTGCGAATAGATGGCAGAACAGTACTTGGGCGAATGAGTTCTGACATGCGCGCAATTCTATCTAGGCGAAGTAACACCTCGCGACTATTCTGTACGTCATGGCTATAGCTAAGAGTTTTGATTCATATTATCCGGTGACTGGCGAATCAATTGGTACCTACCCGATTTGGACCGAAGGACAGGTTCGTGAAGCGGTCGCGCATGCTCGCTCAGCATCAGCAGCTTGGCAAGAATTGGGATTTTCTGGCAGGAAAAAAATTCTTCTTCGATGGAGCAAACTTTTAATTAATCGTATTGACGAGTGCACCTCACTCATCTCTCTAGAAACCGGAAAGCCAGTAAGTGATGCAAAGCTCGAAGCTGTCTTGGCAATCTCCCACCTTTCATGGGCTGCTCGTCACGCTCGCGATGTTATGCGCACTTCGCATCGCTCACCTGGCGCTGTTATGGCCAACATGTCTGCAACGGTCGAGCGATCTCCGGTAGGAGTAGTTGGAGTAATTGGACCATGGAATTATCCAATATTTACTCCGATGGGATCTATTTCATATGCATTAGCTGCGGGGAACACAATCGTGTTCAAGCCAAGTGAATATACGCCAGGTGTTGGAATGTGGCTCGCTCAGACTTTTGCTGAAGTATCTGGTTTGCCAGACGTTTTTCAATGTGTAACTGGACTGGGAAAAACAGGTCAGGCGTTGTGTGAAAGTGGAGTAGATAAATTGGCTTTCACTGGTTCAACCAATACTGCAAAAATTGTTGCTGCGACGTGCGCAAAAACTATGACACCAGTTGTACTTGAATGTGGAGGGAAAGACCCTGTAATTGTTGCCGCAGATGCAGATCTCAAACGGGCCGCTGAAAATACCATCTGGTCAGCTATGTCTAATGCGGGCCAAACCTGTATCGGCGCTGAAAGAGTCTACGTAGTTGACAGCGTCGCCGATAAATTTATTTCTCATCTTCTTGAGGTAGTTGTAACGATTTCTCCCGGCGCTCCAGGTGTCGGAAATTACGGACCCTCAACAATGCCAAAACAAATTGAGGTTATTGAATCCCATATCAAAGCGGCAATCAAAAGTGGTGGTCGCTTAATCTATGGAAGTGCAAAATCAGTGAAAGCTCCATATGTGTCGCCAGTGATCTTTACCGATCTTCCTGAAGATTCTCTGGCAATGACCGATGAAACTTTTGGTCCCACACTCGCAGTCAACAGAGTGAAAAATACTGATGAAGCAATTAGGCTCTCGAATGCTTCAAAATATGGTCTCGGTGCATCTGTGTGGTCAAAAAGAAAAGGTAAACAGATTGCTTCTCAACTTCATTGCGGAATGGTTGCAATCAATTCGACAATTTCATTTGCCGCTGTTGCCTCTGTTCCCTTTGGAGGAGTCAAAGATAGTGGGTATGGACGAATACATGGACCTGAGGGCATCCTTGAATTTACTTATCCCCGAACAGTTGTACGAGCTCGATTCCAGCTTCCAGTCTCGTTTACAAACTTCAAACGCACCGCAGGAAATGACAAACTCATTATTTTCTTAACTAAATTTCTTAACGGCAGATTCGGTTAATATCTAGGAGCGTTGCGCGTTCTTTCAGTATTTGGGCGACGGTTATTTTTCTTAGCCCAACATGCGTTATGCCAGTGACGCCGTCCTTGTTCGTCATCTTCCATCCACGCAACAGTGTGCGGTGTTGCCATGGGAATAATTTGGTCACACCCAGGACAGCGATATGGTTTGGATGAACTTGACCCGGTTATCTTGCGGACGATATATAAGCCCTCATGGTGTTCCTCAAAAGTTTGATTCGAGGTTGCGATATCGCGATCCTGAGAAGTAGGCCGTTTCTTCTTGGGGTAGTTACGCCTAGGACTCATGGATTCATTTTCTCGCACTTTTGCCTTCTCTGTGGCATGGTTGCCATATGAGCGTCATTGAAGTCAGCGGACTTCGAAAGAGTTATGGGTCACTATCGGCCGTTGATGGCGTTGACCTCACCATCAACCAGGGCGAAATCTTTGCCCTACTGGGTCCAAATGGCGCCGGAAAGACAACCACTGTGGAAATACTGGAGGGCTTTAGAAAACGCGATGCTGGCGCCGTATCTGTACTTGGAGTCGATCCAAGCACCACAGGAGCACGGAGTCGACAATTTCGTGACCGAATTGGCATTGTTTTGCAATCCACTTCCGATGCTGGCGACCTCAGTGTCCTAGAAACTATTAGCCATTTCAGTGGGTACTACTCGCGCCCGCGAAATGTGCATGAAGTCATGGAAGCTGTTGGACTCACATCGAAATCCAAGGCTCTTGTTCGCACTCTTTCTGGTGGACAACGCCGAAGACTCGACGTTGCGCTGGGAATTATTGGATCTCCCGAGCTTCTCTTTCTTGACGAACCAACCACTGGATTTGATCCTGAGGCGAGACGATCGTTCTGGGCGCTCATTGAAGGCCTAAGAATTTCCGGTACAACTATTCTCCTCACAACGCATTATTTAGATGAAGCAGAAGCTCTGGCTGATCGAGTAGCCGTCATCAATAAAGGACAGATTATTGAAGTATCAACACCAAAAGAACTCGGCGGCCGCGCAACTGCCATGGCACGTGTGCAATGGAAAATTAATGATGAACGTAAAGAGGAATTAACTACAAATCCCACTGAAACAGTTTCTAGGCTTGCCTCCCAATTTGATGGCGATATACCTGAACTTCAAATAACTCGTCCTTCGCTTGAAGATATTTATTTGAGCATGATTGGAGGTGCTGAGTGAATATTCCCAGCGCTCTCAATCTAGGATTACGACGCGGAGTACTTGAGATTCGCCAATTCGCTCGACAACGCGAATCTGTGGTTTTCACGATGGCATTTCCTATTATCTTACTTGCAATATTTGGCTCTGTATTCAAAACAACTTTGGCACCAGGGGTCACCTTTAGTCAATATTTTGTTTCTGGAATGATTGCCTCCGGTCTGGTCAACACGGGATTTCAACAACTAGCGATTATTATTCCTATGGAACGTGAATTTGGCACACTCAAGAGATTACGTGGAACACCGATGCCAGTAACGAGTTATTTCATCGGCAAAGCAATTCTTGTCGTCTCAAGCATGTTAGTACAAGTTGCACTTCTTCTAGCATGTGGAGTTTTATTTTTTGGAGTTCATCTACCCACTAGCTCCTTCAAATGGCTCACCTTTCTATGGTTGATCATCATCGGAAGCGCAGCATCAACAGCCCTCGGAATAGCATTTGCAGCTGTACCAAAAAGTGGACGAGGTGCATCAGCTGTTGTTTCACCAGTGGTAATCGTTTTGCAATTCTTTAGCGGTGTATTTTTTGTATTTACTGATTTACCAGCATGGATGCAACAGGTTGCTGCGATATTTCCGTTGAAGTGGCTGACTCAAGGTATGCGATCGGTCTTCCTTCCCGACACTTTTGCAGCGCGTGAAGTGGCTGGGTCATGGGAACTTTCTCGCATTGCCATTATTTTATTGGTCTGGCTTGGCGTCGGACTATTTTTCTCCGCTCGCACATTTAAGTGGTCTCGCGAATGAAAAAACTATTAAGTGCGTTGGTCGCACTCTTTCTCATGCTCAGTGTCATGCCTGTTCATTCTGCAACCCCAAAACCTAAGCCCACGAAGAAATCCGCACCACATAAAAAAGTTGCCAAGAAGAAAGTTATTCCTTCGCCTTCAGCGAAGTGGCCACCCAAAGGTTTCTCACCCAGCGACGATAAATATGTTTTTGCGAAAATACCAAATCAAAAAGAGCTTCAAGGTGAGGCATCAAATATTTATGATAAATCAAATAATGCGTTGAGATACGACCTGCGCAAATGTGAAACTCTTGCCTGCGGGGCAATTACGGTTGCTGCAGAAATAAGTTGTACATGGTGGGAAATTTCATCGATTTTTGAAAGAGTAGATACGACGACTGGATTAGCCGTAGAGAAATTGGGAACTCTTCGCACTCTTTCACCAAGTACTAGAGCAAGGAATTTACAGACAATCATGTTGGTAAGTCAGATTAAAGGTGTGCAAGAAGATGGTCTCTTGCGTCAAGACATCAAGACAGGAAAAATTGAACTTACATGCCATAGAGATCCTGCTCCAGATTTGAGCAAGAGAAATATTTTTACTCCCAATACACCAGGACCATTGCCAACTAGCGGTTAGCTCCAGGCACCCATAATTGATCTCCGATAGTTTTGTTTGCTACGCGAGCTAAAACAAAGAGAAGGTCTGAGAGTCGATTAAGGTACTTCGCGGTGAGTGGATTGACTCCACCACCAAATGCGTGAATTGCAGCCCATGTACACCGTTCTGCGCGTCGAGTCACTGTTCGCGCAACGTGCAAATGCGAAGCCGCAGGAGTGCCCGATGGGAGAACAAATGAACGAAGTGGTTCGAGAGATTCGTTATAGGCATCTATTTGTTCTTCAAGATATGTAATTTGTGATTCAAGGACTCGCAACGGCTCAAAAGCTGGAGCATCAGAGACAGGAGTACACAAATCTGCCCCGACATCGAAAAGGTCATTTTGAATTCTTATCAAAAGCGTTCGAACATCTGCATCGAGTTGATCAGTAGAGAGAACAACGCCGATGGATGAGTTAGCCTCATCGACTGTGGCATAGGCTTCGAGTCGAGGGTCATTCTTGGAGGTGCGACTCATATCCCCTAAGGATGTAGTCCCGTCATCACCGGTCTTTGTATAAATTCGAGTTAAATGAACCATGGGGAGAGCCTATTAGGAAGGTTACGATGTGACCACTCAACGGGTCTTAAAAGTACTGGAAGGCAGGGCCTATGCCACATGATGATCGATTTATAGTGCAAGGCGGAGCTCACCTTCGAGGAGAGGTCCGTGTGAGCGGTGCCAAGAATTCAGTACTTAAATTAATGGCAGCATCTTTGCTAGCCCCAGGGACCAGTGTGATTACAAATGTTCCTGATATCGCTGATGTCACCATCATGTCCGATTTACTCTCGAGGCTTGGCTGCACAGTTGTGCATTCAAATGATCATCTCTCTATTACTGTTCCTGATGCGCCTCACCATCGCGCCGATTACGACCTCGTTCGAAAAATGAGAGCATCGATAAATGTTTTGGGACCACTTGTTGCTCGCATAGGACAAGCAGAAGTTGCACTTCCTGGTGGTGATGCAATCGGTTCACGTGGTTTAGATTTTCATATTCGGGGACTGGAATCACTAGGCGCAATCGCTCACATCGAACACGGATATGTTGTTGCCACGGCTCCTAATGGCCTAATCGGAGCTGACATAGTTTTAGATTTTCCAAGCGTTGGAGCAACAGAAAATATCATGACAGCAGCAGTTCTTGCTCGCGGTCGAACGACAATAGATAACGCAGCTCGAGAACCAGACATTGTTGATCTCGGTGAATTTCTTATTGCGATGGGTGCGCGTATCGAAGGACTTGGAACTCCGATGATTACGATTGATGGAGTCCAGGGGCTACATCCAGCGCAACATGCCACAGTTACTGATCGAATTATCTCGGGAACATGGGCTTTTGCGGCTGTGATGACTCAAGGTGACATCACAATTCATGGTGCTCGTGCCGAGCATTTAGAAATCCCTCTCGAAAAATTAACATCGGCTGGAGCAATCATCACATCCACCGATGATGGCATTCGGGTAAAAATGGATCATCGCCCTCGTTCCATTGATGTCTCTACTTTGCCATATCCAGGTTTTCCAACAGACCTCCTACCTATGGTTATCGCTCTCAATGCAGTAGCTGAAGGCGACTCTATAGTGACTGAAAATGTTTTTGAAAGTCGATTTATGTTTGTCAATGAACTCAGCCGTTTAGGCGCACAAATAGCCGTAGATGGACACCATGCATCGATTCATGGAATTCCCGAACTTTCAGGTGCACCCGTTGAAGCAAATGACATTCGAGCTGGAGCAGGGCTTGTACTTGCCGCCCTTGTGAGCGAAGGGGAAACAACAATCGATGGCGCCTTTCATGTCGACCGCGGCTATCCCCAATTTGCCGAACAATTACAGGCGCTTGGCGCCGATGTGACAAGAGCATAAAAATGCCACAGCTCCAGCCTCCCGATCGCAACCTTGCACTTGAACTTGTGCGCGTGACAGAGACGGCAGCTGTTGCAGCCGCACCGTGGGTGGGACGTGGTGAGAAGAATCTTGCAGATAAAGCGGCAGTCGAAGCTATGCGAGCGATGATTAATTCCGTCGATATGACTGGTGTTGTAGTAATTGGCGAAGGTGAAAAAGATGATGCACCGATGCTACATAACGGTGAAGAAGTTGGAAATGGTTTTGGTCCAGGGTGCGACGTAGCAGTGGATCCAATTGATGGAACTTCACTATGTGCAAATGGAATGAATGGCGCAATAAGTGTCATTGCACTAGCACCTAGAGGTGCTATGTATGATCCTAGCGATGTCTTTTACATGAAAAAAATTGTCACTGGCCCAGAAGCTGCAGATGCCATAGACATCAATGCAAGCACTGCAGAAAATATTCAAGCTGTTGCGCGAGCAAAAGGATTAAGTGTTGGGGATATAACAGTTGTTGTTCTCAATCGCCCACGCCACGACACTCTTTTAAAGGAGATCCGTGAAGCTGGAGCTCGAATTCGTCTCATTCAGGATGGTGATGTTGCAGCTGCAATTGAGACTGCAAGACCGGGTACCGGTATTGATTTGCTTATGGGTATCGGTGGCACTCCTGAAGGTGTGATTACCGCTGCTGCGATGATTTGTTTGGGAGGAATGATTCAGGGAATACTCCATCCTAGAGATGAAGCCGAGACAGCACGCGCGCTTGATTCCGGTCATGATCTAAAAAAGGTGCTTTTCACGCGTGATTTAGTCAATTCTGAGGACGTTTTTTTATCAGCTACAGGAATAACTGATGGTGAGTTGTTGCGCGGAATTAGATACACAAATTACGGAATCGTAAGCCAGTCAATTGTGATGCGCGGAAAATCGAAAACAGTCAGGGTGATTGAAACCGAGCATTACTTAAAATAAAGCGTGCCTAAATTACTTAGATGACTCCGTAAGAATGGAAACACGGTTATTAGCCACTGAAATAAATCCACCTTGGATGTTAAATTCTTTTGAGTCGCCCTCAACGCTATCGATACGAACGACTCCATCGACTAGTACGCCAAAGAGCGGAGCGTGACCTGGGAGAACTCCCAAATCTCCTTCGATCGTGCGAGCAGAGATGAACTTTGCTTGACCCGACCACACTCGCTCTGTTGGCGATACTAGTTCGACGTTAAGAGACATTATTCTTTACTTTCCGATACTTGCTGCTAGTTCGGCGGCCTTGCGCTCGACATCATCGAGTCCACCGCACATGAAGAATGCCTGTTCTGGAATGTGATCGTACTTTCCATCAGCAAGGGCTTCAAATGCTGTGATTGTCTCTGATAGCGGAACGAACGAACCATCGATACCAGTAAAGACCTTCGCAACGAAAGTATTTTGTGACAAGAAGCGCTGAATACGACGGGCGCGTCCTACAAGAATACGATCTTCTTCTGAAAGTTCATCAATACCAAGAATTGCAATGATGTCTTGAAGATCCTTATATCGCTGCAGAATTTGCTTGATGCGGTTTGCAACACGGAAGTGCTGTTCTCCGACATAACGAGGATCCAAGATGCGTGATGTTGAATCAAGTGGGTCCACAGCAGGGTAAATACCGAGCTCTGAAATCGGACGAGATAGAACCGTTGTTGCATCTAAGTGCGCGAAAGTAGTGTGTGGAGCTGGATCTGTGATGTCATCGGCAGGAACATAAATTGCCTGCATCGAAGTAATTGAGTGGCCACGAGTCGATGTGATTCGCTCCTGCAATTGACCCATTTCATCTGCGAGTGTTGGCTGGTAGCCAACAGCAGAAGGCATACGGCCGAGAAGCGTTGATACTTCAGAACCTGCTTGTGTAAAGCGGAAGATGTTATCGATGAAAAGGAGAACGTCCTGCTTTTGCACATCGCGGAAATATTCCGCCATTGTCAACGCTGAAAGAGCAACACGAAGACGCGTTCCAGGTGGTTCATCCATCTGACCGAAAACTAATGCGGTCTTATTAATAACGCCAGTCTCAGTCATTTCAAGGAAGAGGTCATTACCTTCACGAGTACGCTCTCCAACACCTGCGAATACAGAAACTCCACCGAAGTTTTCAGATACGCGATAAATCATTTCCTGAATCAAAACAGTCTTTCCAACACCTGCACCACCGAATAGGCCGATCTTTCCGCCCTTTACATACGGTGTGAGAAGGTCGATAACCTTGATACCAGTTTCGAACATCTCTGTCTTTGACTCAAGCTGGTCGAATGCTGGTGCATTACGGTGAATTGGCCAACGCTCTTTAATATCTAGAGATGAAGTTGGCACATCAAGTGATTCGCCCAGTGTGTTAAATACGTGGCCCTTGGTGACATCACCAACAGGTACAGAGATTGCAGCGCCTGTATCTCTTACCTCTGCGCCACGAATCATTCCATCCGTTGGCTGCATTGAGATTGCGCGCACAAGGTTGTCACCAATGTGCTGAGCGACCTCGAGGGTAAGGGTACGAGTTTGACCACTCATGGTCACCTCTACATGGAGCGCGTTAAAGATAGAAGGCATTGAATCAGCTGGGAATTCAATATCCACAACCGGTCCGATAACGCGAGCTACGCGACCTGTTCCATTATTTGATGATGACATCATTCACTCCCTGTACTGGCTGAAGCAAGCGCGTCTGCGCCGCCAACAATTTCGCTGATTTCTTGTGTGATTTCGGCTTGACGGGCCGCGTTCGCAAGGCGCGTAAGCGACTTGATGAGCTCGTCAGCATTGTCAGTTGCTGACTTCATTGCGCGACGACGAGCTGCATGCTCGGATGCCGCTGATTGCAACATTGCATTAAATACTCGAGCCTCGATATATCGTGGAAGAAGGGCATTGAGCACAACTTCAGCGTTTGGTTCGAATTCATACATGGGAAGCAGCCCTGATGGAACTGGCGCATCGCTTTCTACGACCTCAAGTGGCAACATGCGTTTAGCAATTGCATTTTGGGTGAGCATTGATTTAAATTCGGTGTAAATAATATGAATCTCATCAACACCAAATTTGTCAGTTGAGGAATCTGCGACGAAAGCTTGGATTAGTGAGTCAGCAACTTCCTTTGCATTGTCATATGTTGGAGTATCTGAAAATCCAGACCACGAGCCCGCTATAGATCGGTTTCTAAACCGGTAATAATTAACTGCCTTGCGACCAACGAGATATGAAGACGTTTCAAGACCGCGCTCTTTGAGAAGCGCCGCGAGTTGCTCGCCTTCTTTGATTGCATTGTTTGAATAAGCGCCAGCCATTCCACGGTCTGCAGAAATAATTAATACAGCCGCGCGACGTGGATTTTCACTTGGTGTTGTTAATGGGTGATTAGTCGACGAATACGTCGCAACTGCTGTTACCGCGCGAGTCAACTCATTTGCATAAGGAGTTGAGGCTGAGACTCGTTGCTGCGCCTTGACAATACGAGAAGCGGAGATGAGCTCCATTGCTTTCGTAATTTTCTTGGTCGCTTTAACGGATCTCATCCGTCGGCGATAAATACGTAGTTGAGCACCCATTTTTTACTTCTTCACCGCCGGTGGCACGTGCTTAGTAATCTGCTCTTGGCTCTCTGAATCAAGAGCTTCGGCAGCTGCTTCATTTACTGCACCTGTCACAGTTGGAACAAAGCGAAGTTTGAATGTATCAATGGCTTCTTGAAGTGCGGCAACAGTCTCATCTTCTAACTGCTTTGTCTCTGAAATGACATCAAAGATTGCCTTGCGCTCGAGAGCAATGAAGTCAAGAAGTTCTGCTTCAAAGCGACGAATATCTCCAACTGGAATGCTGTCAAGATTTCCAGAGGTACCTGCCCAGATTGAAGTGATCTGACGCTCAAGTGAGTACGGTGAGTACTGACCCTGCTTAAGAAGTTCAACCATGCGCGCACCGCGCTCGAGTTGAGCCTTTGATGCTGCATCAAGATCTGAACCGAACGCTGCGAATGCTTCAAGCTCACGGAATTGTGCAAGGTCAAGACGCAAACGTCCAGCAATTTTCTTCATTGCTTTTGTCTGTGCAGAACCACCCACGCGAGAAACAGAAACACCAACGTTAATCGCTGGGCGAACACCTGCGTTGAAAAGATCTGTCTCGAGGAAGCACTGTCCATCGGTAATCGAAATTACGTTTGTTGGAATAAATGCAGAAACGTCATTTCCCTTTGTTTCGATAATTGGCAAACCAGTCATCGAACCACCACCGAGTTCATCTGAGAGTTTTGCACAGCGCTCGAGAAGACGTGAATGTAAGTAGAAAACATCTCCTGGGTACGCTTCGCGACCTGGTGGACGGCGAAGCAACAATGAGACTGAACGGTATGCCTCAGCTTGCTTTGAAAGGTCATCAAAAACAATTAGTACGTGCTCACCTTTGTACATCCAGTGCTGACCAATTGCAGAGCCAGTGTATGGAGCAAGGTATTTAAAGCCAGCGGGATCTGATGCTGGAGATGCAACGATGGTTGTGTATTCCATTGCGCCGGCTTCTTCGAGTGCACCCTTTACAGCAGCAATTGTCGAACCCTTTTGGCCGATAGCTACATAGATGCACTTGACCTGCTTCTTTGGATCCCCACTCTTCCAGTTATCGCGTTGGTTAATAATTGTGTCAATCGCTACTGCAGTTTTTCCAGTCTGACGATCACCAATAATGAGCTGGCGTTGTCCACGACCGATTGCAGTCATTGCATCGATTGCTTTAATACCTGTTGCAAGTGGCTCTTTTACAGGTTGGCGCTGAACAACAGAGGGAGCCTGAAGTTCGAGTGCGCGTCGGGCGTCAGGTGTAATTTCACCCTTGCCATCAATTGGTCGACCCAGTGGATCCACTACGCGACCAAGGAAAGCATCACCGACTGGGACTGAGAGAACTTCACCTGTACCTCGTACAGAAGTACCTTCTTCAATTCCTTCGTAGCCACCCAAAATAACAACGCCGATTTCACGAACGTCGAGGTTAAGTGCAAGACCAAGTGTTCCGTTTTCGAACTGCAAGAGTTCATTTGCCATAGTTGATGGCAAACCCTCAACGCGAGCGATTCCATCACCAGCTTGGCTAACGGTTCCTACTTCGTCGCGAGCTGCAACGCCTGGATCATATGACTTAACGAAATTCGCCAATGCGTCGCGAATCTCCTCAGGTCGGATCGTTAGCTCTGCCATTTTTTTCTCCCTTGTCTCTTTCTTCTTTTAATTCTCTATTAAGCGTTCTGTCCAGCGAGTGATCTACTCGCTCCAGCCAAACGACTTGCAACTGTGCCATCGACTAGCTCATCTGCATATTTCACTGAAACTCCACCGATGACGGATGGGTCAATTTCAATGTTGACGCGAACTGGTTGCCCAGTCTGCTTAGCAAGGGCTGCCACAAGGCGATCGTATTGATCGGTTGTGAGAGGCGATGCGCTTCGAACAAGTGCAATCACTCGATTGCGCCTAGCTGCAAGTGCAAATTGATAATCATCAAAGCCTGCTTCAACGCTACGGCCGCGCCAGTTACTGACCAGGCGACTCACTAATTTTACGGTTGAAGCTGATGCGTTCTTTCCTAAAAGATCCTCAACCAGCGCGCTCTTAGCTTTGATGGCATCTGCAGTGATCAAAGCGGTACGCAATTCAAAAGAACCAGCGATAGCGCGAAAGACTGTGAAGACTTCATGCTCGACTCGATCTAATTCATTTGCGATATTTGCCGCGGATGCTTCTGCTTCGATTGCTAATTGCTCAAGTACTTGAACGAGGTCTGAAGATGCCGACCATCGCAACGCACTAACGCCAGTGATAACGCCAAGTGCTGCTGGTCCAACCTTTGTTGAAAAAATCTCAGACACGAGAACTGCTTTTGATTGTGCGTCGCGCGAAGGATCATTAATTGCACGACGCAAAGAGATATTTGAATTGAGAACTTCTCCAACAAGAAAGAGATCCGCTGAGAGCGCAGAAGCAGCATCTGTAGTTGCTCCATTTACGGCAGCATCTAGCAAGTCACGTGCAATCACAAGTGATTGACGACTTCTGCCACCGAAATGAACTCTCATCTTCTATTTCTTCCTTTACTTAGACTTCTCTAGGTCATCAAGAAAACGATCCACGATGCGCGATTGGCGGGCCTGGTCAGCAAGTGATTCCCCGACAATCTTTGATGCCAATTCAACAGCGAGCGCACCAACTTCAGTACGAAGTGAGGTAACTGCTTGTTGGCGTTCAGCTTCAATGGATGCATGTGCAGCTGCAGTAATGCGTGCTGCTTCTTCTTGAGCCTTAGTGCGAAGGTCTTCAATAATTGCTGCGCCTTGTACACGAGCTTCTTCACGAAGCACCTGTGCTTCTTCTCGCGCCTTTGAAAGCTGCTCTGTGTATTGAGCAAGAGCAGTCTGAGCTGCGAGCTGAGCCTTCTCGGCTTTTTCAATTCCGCCTTGAATTGCTTCGGTACGTGCTGCAAATGCTTTTTCAAACATTGGCACGACTCTGCTTTTCATTACGAGGAAGAGCAAAGTGAAGGCGATCGCGCCCACAACTAATTCAGCAGTATGCGGAATAAGTGGGTTCGGGGCTTCCTCGGCTGCTGCCAAGATCACTGATGTAAGCATTATTAACTCGTTCTATTAGAGAACGAATGCGAGTACGAGGCCGAAGAGAGCAAGAGCTTCTGCAAGTGCGAATCCAAGGAATGCGATTGGCTGTAGAACGCTACGAGCTTCTGGCTGGCGTGCGACACCGCTGATGTAAGCAGCGAAGATCATTCCAGTTGCAATCGCGGGTCCGATTGCAGAGAGGCCATAACCGACCAGGTTGAGTGTGCCTGTCATTTTTCTTACCTTTCAGTAGTTGTTCTTAGTGCTCGTCGGCAAGGGCGCCGGCGATATAAAGCGCTGTCAGCAGGGTAAATATGTACGCCTGCAGACACTGGACCATGAATTCGAAGAAAGTTAGCCCGATGCCAAAAGCAAAAGCAAATGGGCTAATTAACTTCAAACCAATAACACCTTTGAGCAGATGATCTCCACCCAAGATAAAGACGAGAAGAAGTAAGTGACCGGCAAACATGTTTGCAAAGAGACGCAGTGAAAGCGTCAACGGACGAGTCAAGAAGAAGGTAACAATTTCAATCGGAGTAAGTAACACATATGCAGCCTTAGGAACGCCAGGCATGAACATAATCTCTTTGACATACTTACCAATTCCTTGTTTACGAATTCCAACATAGTGGAAAATTACAAATGTAAAGATCGCAAGGACGTATGGAAAGCTCACATGAGACATTGCTGGAAATTGCAAAAATGGAACAATTCCAAAAATGTTATTGGTGAGAATAAAAGTAAAGAGTGTGAATAGGTAGGGAACAAATCGCATGAATTCATGACCAATAACATCGCGAGCGAGGTCATTGCGAACAAATGCGTAGACACTCTCTCCAGCGAATTGGAACTTTGAAGGCACAATTGCTGCTTTACGAGATGAAAGGAGGAAGAAAACAGAAATTAAAATAACTGAAAGTCCCACAAGAAGAATTGGTTTAGTCGTATATGCGTTATCTCCGAAAATTGGTGGGAGATTAAAGTCGTTGCTGCTTGGCGGGACGAAGCCTTCGCCTTCTGCGCTAAATCTAACTAACGAGCGCACGCATCACTCCTTTTCATTGACTAAAAATATTAGACCGTCAGGGGGTAAGTTCTTAGTGGAACCTTATTGGCAGAGAGGGCTCTGAGTGAAATCGGAGCGAGAAGGTACATTCCTTCTTAATCCCGGCCGAAGCGAAGCCAGACGAGATAAATCGCCCCAGCCATTCCTACGAGCAGGCCGCCAAGTAGAAAAAATCCCGTTCCCAGCCAACGATCAAGGGCCCAGCCAATGCCACCCCAGAATATGAGTCCCGAGAGAAGGTAGCCAAAAATGGACCAAAGGGCGTTCTCTTCACGGTTACTCATGGGGCTCCCTAGGGGTGGGCGACTATTCGGACTTCGGTAGCGGTAAATGTAGGCGTAACTTCATATAACTGGCAATTTCCCCGCCTAGCCAGGCGAAAGTAAGGGCAATCGCGCTGATGGCAAAGCTCGTTCTATTAATTGTCTGCCTCGAAGTCCACGAGGTAAGGGCCCACAGGAAGATGCCAAGGAGAAGGAGTTTGGCGAAGTAGGAAAAGAGGGCCAATCCCATAGTGCTCATGGGATCCAGATTGGTCGATATTTTAGAAACCCCGATATGGACGGCAAAATAAATAACGACAACACATTGAGCAAGTAGTGCCCCGAAGAATCCTGAAGTTCCGGCTAAAAATGTTGAGAAGCCGATTGCAACAATTCCCACAATAAAAGTGGGGACAAGTGCACCGCGAAGTAGTTGCGATTCGTTGCTTCCTTTATTAGACATTCTGCACCTCGTTTTTCTTTGCCGTTCGAGAGATGAAAAGAGTGAGAGCAAGTAATGTAACGGCAACGATCAGCGCAACCCACATGGGAGCAAACGCGGAAACTGTTACTGGAAAAGCAATGGTTGCTGTCCATAAATACATAATGATTGCTGTTCTCACATTTGATTTTCCAGAGAGTAATAACCTGTGATGAAGGTGTCCCATGTCAGGAGCAAAGGGAGATCGACCAGCTCGCAATCGCCGAAAAATCGCAAGAAGTAAGTCAGCTAAAGGAATTGCTAGTACTGCAAAAGGAAGCAGTAATGGCAAGAGAGTTGGGCCAACATCAACAGCTGATATTGCATTTGGATCTACTTGGCCTGTCAGAGTTATTGCTGCTGCCGCTAGAAGTAAACCTAAAAACATCGATCCAGAATCGCCCATAAAAATTCGTGCTGGATGAAAATTATGAGGCAAGAATCCAAGGCAAACACCGATGAGAACTGCAGTGATCAGTGATGGCGCACCTGCACGGCTAAACCCCCATACAACTGCCAAAAGATAGGCAAAAGCAAAGAATGCGGCAGCGGCAATCGAAACAATTCCTGCTGCTAGTCCATCAAGCCCATCAATAAAATTCACAGCATTTATTGTGACCAGCACAATAACAACCGTCGTAAATTGGCCAATACTTGGAGGAAGTGTGATCACGCCATTAATTGGTAACCAAAGAATCTGGATTCCATAAATCAACAAAATGCCTGCGGCGAGTGCTTGTCCTGCAAGTTTGGTGAGTGCATCTAATTGAAAACGATCATCTGCCATACCGAGCAAAACGATAAAGGTTCCTGCAAGGAAAATTCCGAGAGTCTCGCGTCCAAATGATTTTCCCACTAATTCCAAATGATTTACTATAAGAAAAGTCAGTGTCATAGAAATCCACATCGCTACTCCGCCCCACCGAGGAGTAGGTGTCGTGTGTATATCTCGAGTTCGAATTGCAGCCACAACGCCAAGTTTGATTGCCATAATCCGCACAGCAGGAGTCACGAGATAACAAATTGCTGCTGATAAAAGCAGTGTAATTAAGTACTCGCGCATTCGAAGATTCTATTCGCTGTAAATTGGAAAGCGTGCTGTCAATGCATGCACTTCACTTTTGATTTCAGCAGCCTTTGCCAAATCATCTCCAGATTTAATTGCTCGAGAAATAAGTGATGCGATAGTTTTCATTTCTGCCACACCCATTCCTTGAGTCGTCGTTGCAGGTGTGCCAACACGAATGCCGCTTGTGATTCCAGGTTTTTCTGGATCAAAAGGTATTGAATTCTTATTGAGAACAATTCCTGCATTTCCACATCGTTCGTCAGCAACTTTTCCATTGACGCCCGTGGCACGAATGTCAATAAGTGCGAGGTGGGTCTGTGTTCCACCGGAGACTGCACGCATTCCTTCTTCTTCGAGGACGTGGGTGAGTGCTTGTGCATTTGTTATGACATCTCGTGCATATTGTTGATAGGCAGGTTGCGCACATTCTTTAAGCGCAACGGCTTTGCCTGCAACGGCTGACATTATTGGGCCACCTTGCATTCCAGGAAAAACTGCTTTATCTATAGCCGCTGCATGTTCAGCTTTTGCCAAAATCATTCCACCTCGTGGTCCGCGCAACACTTTGTGAGTGGTGAAAGAAACTACATCAGCGTAAGGAACTGGGGAGGGAATCGCCTTGCCAGCAACGAGTCCAATAAAGTGCGCAGCATCTACCCACATGATTGCGCCAACTTCATCGCAAATTGCGCGAACCTTTTCAAAATCAATCAGGCTTGGATAAGCAGTAGCTCCGCTACAGATCATTTTAGGTTGGTGTTTAATCGCAAGATCACGAAGTTCGTCATAATCAATGAGCTCTGTATCTTGACGTACTCCATAGGATTCAACATTGAACCACTTACCAGAAAAGTTAACTTTCGAACCATGAGTTAAATGCCCACCATGAGGTAAGGACATCGCCAGAACCGTGTCACCTGGTTGAGTGAATGCTTGATAGACAGCAATATTTGCACTTGCACCTGAATGTGGTTGAACATTTGCGTGGTCAGCGCCAAAGAGTTCTTTCGCGCGAGATATAGCTAGGTTCTCAGCCTTGTCCACTTCTTCACATCCGCCGTAATAACGCTTGCCTGGATACCCTTCGGCATATTTATTGGAAAGTGTTGACCCTAATGCAGCTAGAACGGCGCGCGATGTGAAGTTTTCGCTGGCAATGAGTTGGAGATTGGTCTGCTGCCTCTTGAGTTCCGAGAGCACAATTCCTGCAATATCTGGATCTTGCGCCCTAAGGAGATCAAAATCCGGACCATAAAAAGGAGTATCAGTCATTGTTAAAGCCTATTGGTTTGTCGGGAAAATAAAAGGCGAAGCGGTCATCAACTCTTCGCGTGTGATTGCGCCTTCACGCACCATCCGTACGCCGCCATCGGAGACTTCAAGAATTGTTGTCGGCGTTCCACCTTGTAAAACACCGTCTCCGAAAATTGCTGCGATGTCACCTTCACGGGCAGTGATCTCGCGGGTATTGAGTAGCGGTGGTCGCCCGACAGGAGATGCACTTGCCACTGCCAATGGGCCACTTTGTTGAAGTACCTCTAAAACAAATGGTGCTACAGGAACTCGCACGCTGACAAGATCGAGTTCGTTGTCATCGCCGAGATCCCAAGTCAGCCCAATTTGTGGACGAAGGTTGAGGGTGAGAAGTCCTGGCCAAAAATTGACCATAAGTGGTTCCACAATCGGCGGAACACCGCGAATGATTCCTTTCGCCATTTCTAGATTTCCCACAAGAACTTGCGCAGCGACACCAAGTGGATCTTTTCGCAGCACATGCATTGCTCGAACAGCATCATGGCTAAAGGCGTCACATAAGTACACATAACTATTTTCAAGGGGAGCAATAATGATGTACCCATCACGAATCGCTTTAACAGCTTGTTCGACATGGTCTGATCTCTCACCCATATATAAATAAACCAATGCGCCCATTTATTTTCTCCTCACAGCACTTGTCCAACGAGGTCTTCCAGTGAGATCTTCATGAAGACGTATATCTTGGAAATCTAACGCAAGCGCGCCTTGAATTGCTTCACCTTGATCTTCAGAATGTTCTATTACCAATAAACCCAAGGGTTTAAGCAGGCGAGATGCTGCTGCGATAAAAACGCGCGGGATTTCCATGCCATCAGTACCGCCAAAGAGAGCAATTGCTGGCTCATGCTCAGAAACGTCTCGCGGTAACTGTTGGGAATTTGGGACATACGGAGGATTGGTAATTACAACATCACACTTTACGCCCAGTAGTGCATCAGTTACATCAGATTCAACGATGCGCAAATCTTCATTTATGGCAGCAACATTCTTTTTTAACCACACCAGAGCTTCTGGGCTTTTCTCCACTGCTATAACTCTTGCACTCGGAGCTTCTGTTGCGATTGAGATTGCTAGTGCGCCAGAGCCTGCACCAAGATCAATGACACTCACGGGCGCACTCAAATTTGCAATATGTGTAAGAACGGCGCTAACAAGTAGTTCGCTCTCTGGCCGAGGAACCAAAACTCCGGGCCCCACCTGTAAATCTAGATTTCTAAAATGAGCTACACCTGTGATGTATTGAAGTGGCTCGTAGCGCAATCGTCTTTCAAGCAATTCATGGAATGTTTCAACTGCAATTTCGACATCGTCGAGTGCCTTGACAACTTTTTCAACAATAACTGGGTTATGAAGGTCCATACGAGTGATTCCTAAGACATGAGCCAAGAGAAATTCAGCATCAACTTCTGCACATTCTGAAAGTAGCAATTGTGATTTAGCATCTCTGAGAATCTCTTTAATGTCCATTAAGACCCTCAGTTTGTATGAGCCAACTTGGCCGCTTTATCAGCATCCAAAAGAGCTTGAATTACATCGTCGAGTTCTCCATTAAGGACTGAATCGAGATTATTAGATTTATAATTGACTCGATGGTCACTTAAACGATTCTCTGGATAGTTATATGTTCGAATTCTCTCAGAGCGATCAACGGTACGAACTTGGCTCTTTCTATCAGCCATCGCAGCTGCTTCTTGCGCTTCTTGCGCTGCGGCTAATAATCGAGCGCGCAAAATGCGAAGAGCTGACTCTTTATTTTGCAATTGTGATTTTTCATTTTGGCAAGAAACAACAATTCCTGTTGGGACGTGTGTGAGACGAACTGCGGAGTCAGTTGTATTAACACTTTGACCACCAGGTCCACTTGAGCGATAGACATCTACGCGAACATCATTCATGTTGAGTTCAACATCTACCTCTTCGGCTTCAGGTAAGATTAAAACTCCAGCAGCAGAGGTGTGAATTCGACCTTGTGATTCAGTCTCTGGAACTCTTTGTACGCGATGAACTCCGCCTTCAAATTTCAAGCGGGCATAAGGAGACTGACCTGGTTCTGCAACACCTTTTGATTTGATGGCAACGGAGACATCTTTATATCCCCCCAACTCACTCTCATTCATATCGAGAATCTCAGTTTTCCATCCATGTTTTTCTGCGTAGCGAAGATACATTCGAAGTAAGTCGCCAGCGAATAGCGCGGACTCATCTCCCCCTGCGCCAGCTTTAACTTCCAAGATCACATCGCGATCATCATTAGGGTCACGAGGCAAAAGCAATTCTTCAAGTTTGGTCGCAGCTTCATCGCGTGCGAGTTCGAGTGCTGGAATTTCTTCTGCGAACGAGGAATCAACTTCTACCAATTCTTTTGCGGCAACGACATCTTCTTCAGCGCTCTTC
Source organism: Actinomycetota bacterium (assembly GCA_009699575.1). Lineage (GTDB taxonomy): Bacteria > Actinomycetota > Actinomycetes > Nanopelagicales > Nanopelagicaceae > Planktophila. The sequence goes on along the minus strand of WLNY01000006.1, from coordinate 31,516 downwards.
CATGCTCGAAATCCGGCAACTACAGGTCCGAGTTGTGCATAGCGACGACCGAGAAGGCGCGCCTTTCCTTGGTCATTGTGAATGGAAGGATCTGCCATTTGTGCTTCAAGAGTTGCATACTCAGCAACCATGTCATTAGCTGATGCAAAGCGATCATTTGTCATGTGGGCCTTCCTTCCTTATCTTGCAGATTAATTATTTACTGTGAAAATGAAAGAGAGCGCAGCTCCCCAAGACAGGGGTGCTGCGCTCTCGATACAAAGCTACTTAGCGGTCTTCTTACCGAAACGCTCTTCGAACTTAGCCACGCGACCACCAGTGTCAAGGATGCGCTGCTTACCTGTGTAGAAAGGGTGACAGACTGAACATACTTCAACATAGATGGATCCACTTGCAACAGTTGATCGGGTTACGAACTTCTCACCACAACCACACGTTACTTGGGTCTCTTTATACTCTGGATGAATGTCAGCCTTCATTGTTATTTCCTTTTCTATTGGCCTGGGTCGCCATGTGTAACCATGATCGTGAACCAGGACCTTCTTGGTTTGAGTGGGGTAATCGTAAGCCCCGAAGGGGGCTAACGAGAAATTTACGCGTATCTAGCCTTCATTTCCTGGGCCAGTAGTGGTCTTTTGAATTTGCATCAAGAATTCCACATTTGATTTAGTGCCCTTCATCTTCTCAAGAAGAAGTTCGAGAGCTGCCTGTGGTTCTAGCGCGTGCAATACACGACGTAGTTTCCAGACAATATTGAGTTCTTCTGAACCCATGAGAATTTCTTCTTTACGAGTTCCGGATGCAACAACGTTAACAGCTGGGAAAATTCTCTTATCGGCCATGCGGCGATCAAGAATTAGTTCCATGTTTCCTGTGCCCTTGAACTCTTCGAAGATCACTTCATCCATGCGGGATCCAGTATCTACGAGAGCTGTTGCAAGAATCGTGAGCGATCCGCCATCTTCAATGTTTCGTGCTGCACCGAAGAACTTCTTTGGCGGATACAGCGCTGCTGAATCAACACCACCAGAGAGAATTCTTCCTGATGCTGGCGCTGCAATGTTGTATGCACGTCCAAGACGCGTTATTGAGTCAAGGAGCACTACAACATCATGACCAAGTTCGACTAAGCGCTTTGCACGTTCAATTGCAAGTTCGGCAACAGTGGTGTGATCATCTGCTGGTCGATCAAAGGTGGAAGCAATAACTTCACCTTTCACAGAACGCTGCATATCGGTTACTTCTTCAGGGCGTTCATCAACAAGGACAACCATTAAATGACATTCAGGATTATTAGTCGTGATCGCATTTGCAATTGCCTGCAAAACCATTGTCTTACCAGCTTTAGGTGGGGAAACGATGAGTCCGCGTTGACCTTTTCCAATTGGTGAAATTAGATCGATGACACGTGTGGTCAAAATGTTTGGCTCTGTCTCAAGGCGTAAACGCTCTTGGGGATATAGAGGAACTAGCTTTGAGAACTCCACGCGATTACGCGCTTCATCTGGGGTCACACCGTTAATAGTGTCGAGCGTAATGAGAGCATTAAATTTTTCGCGGCGCTCGCCCTCGCGTGCTTGGCGAACCTGTCCTGTAACTACATCGCCCTTGCGGAGTCCAAAACGACGAACTTGTTGCAATGAAATGTAGACATCGTTTGGACCCGGGAGATATCCACCGGTACGAATAAATGCATAACTCTCGAGAATATCTACTAGTCCACCAACGGGTACTAAGACATCGTCATCAGATAACACTGGTTCGCGCTCTTCACGTGGAGCACGTTCGCGATTGCGATCTCTTCCACGATTGCGATCTCTTCCACGATTGCGATCATTTCCAGCACCGCGATCACCGCGGGCACTGGAATCAGATGGACCACTTGAATCATCGTCTTCGTCATCACTCTGGGATGGAGCCTCAGAGCGGGCTGCTTCCTTCTTTGAATTTCGGTTATTGCGTGCCTCGCGACGAGCTTCACGTTCAGCTTTTGCAGCTTCGCGGTTTGCTGCCTGTAGGTCAGCGATTGCCTGAACAAGGGCATCTTTTTTCAGTTTTGTTGCGCCATCAATACCTAGTTGCGATGCGACTTCCTTGAGTTTCGGAAGGGTCATTGCGGCAAGCTCTGGACTACTTGAACGTACAGGTTCTTTTTCAGTCATTGTTTTCATTTCGCTTATGGTCCTATGACTTCTCGCCAAGGAACCGATTTATTGTGTGTGAAGAATGTTTATTTTGTAAGGCTTTTATCTGAAATCTTTTTTCCCCTAAAGAACGGGCTCGATCAGATGTGAAAACCTTAGCATCTACCTGGCGTAAGCAACAAATTCCCGTTAAATAATCCCCGCGCCCGTTGCGCATACGTCAAGCCTCTTTACCTCAAAGTGAGCCCCTGCTGCTTGCTCCAGTTCGGCCATCTCAGTTGCGCCACCCGTATGCAGAGCTAAAACAGTAGGTCCCGCTCCAGAAATAAACGCTGCAACCCCTGCTGCTCGCAATTTAGTTAGGAGCTCAAATGATTGTGGCATTACATCTTTACGATATTTCTGGTGCAAGAAATCTTCAGTAGCAATAAAAAGCAGATCTGGTCGCATAGTCAGGGCATGAACTAGGAGTTCACCGCGAGTTGTATTTGCCGCTGCCTCTGCATGTGGAACGGTCTCTGGCAAAATTTTTCGTGCCTTAGATGTAGCAACGGAGTTAGATGGAATAAACGCAACCGCACTAATTCGGGGATCGACGACTAATTGCACTGCACGTCCAACACTCTTTCCACGATGGTCTTCAGACCAAGCGATAGTGGCATTTCCATAAATTGCTGCAGCAACATTATCGGGATGGCCTTCCATCTCCGTTGCAAGGTTAAGCAGATCTCCATCACTCATTTTTTCGTTGCCCGAAAGTATGAGGGCTCGAGAGAGCAAGAGTCCTCCAACAATCGCACTTGCTGACGAACCAAGTCCACGACCATGTGGAATGACATTTAATGCACGAACAGCAACACCTTTTGGTTCGCCGCCGAGAAATTTAAAACCTTTATACATAGCCTTAACTAATAAATTCTTTTCATTTCGAGGAAGCACATCGCTTCCTTCGCCACTTATATCTATATCCAAACCAGGGTCATCTAAAATTTGTGCTACATAACGATCGTGCATTCCTAATGCCAGGCCTAGAGAATCAAAGCCTGGTCCAATATTTGCACTTGTTGCAGGCACTTGAACCTGAACAGCGTTGGCACGGAAAGTAGGTTTTGCCATATTAAATAAGCCCCAGCGCTTTCGCAGCGACCGTTGCATCTACTGGAACAACTACAGGATTGGCTGCGCCTTCAAGAGCCCATGCGACATCTTTTAATCCATTACCCGTAACGGTGATAACAATTCTCTTACCCCGCGGAAGTTTTCCTTGCGCTTTATATTTGATTAAACCAGCTAAACCTGCCGCACTAGATGGTTCAACGAATACTCCTTCACGCCCTGCAACTAATCGATATGCATTAAGTATTTCTTCATCTGTCACAGAATCAATTAATCCACCAGATTCATCACGAGCTGCAATTGCTTGCTGCCATGAAGCAGGATTTCCAATACGAATTGCAGTGGCAATGGTGTCAGGATTTTCTACAACGTGCCCGAGAACAATTGGCGCAGATCCCGCAGCCTGAAATCCCCACATTTGTGGCAACTGTCGCGACATTCCATCAGAACGATATTCGGTATACCCCTTCCAATATGCAGTGATATTTCCTGCATTTCCAACTGGAAGTACATGAAGATCTGGTGCATCGCCTAACATGTCGACAACTTCAAATGCGCCCGTTTTTTGTCCTTCAATGCGGTACGGATTCACCGAATTTACTAAAGCTACTGGGTAATGTTCTGATAAATCACGCGCAAGGGTGAGGCAGTCATCAAAATTTCCATCAACTTGTAACAGCGTCGCACCATGGATGACAGCCTGTGCCAACTTACCCATTGCAATTTTTCCCTGCGGCACAAGCACTGCCGAAACCATTCCTGCTTTCGTTGCATAGGCAGCAGCGCTCGCACTTGTGTTTCCGGTGGATGCGCAGATGACGGCTTTCGCACCATCTTCGGCAGCCTTAGAAATTGCCATGGTCATGCCGCGATCTTTAAAAGAACCTGTTGGGTTGGCTCCTTCGAATTTGAGCCAAATTTCGTTCTCTAAAATTTCAGAAAGATTATGCGCAGGGATAAGAGGTGTTCCACCTTCGCGCAAAGTAATTACAGGAGTTTTCGAGCTAACAGGTAGGCGGTCTCTGTACTCTTCAATTACTCCACGCCATTGATGCGCGCCACTTTTCTTAGTAAATAAACCCATTACGCACCAGCTTCTACTCGAATGACGCTATCTACGTTGACGACAAAATCCATCTTTTCTAGTGCGGACACTGTCGATGTCAAAGCAGCTTCAGTCGCGCTATGCGTGACGACAATTAGTTCGGCTTCATTTCCTCGACCAGATTGGCGAACAGTTTGAATTGAAACGCCTTCAGATGCGAAAGTTTGTGCAATAGCTGCCAAGACACCTGATTTATCAGCAACATCGAGGCGGATGAGGAATTGAGTGCGTATTTCGCCGATTGGAGCGATGTCGCGATCTGCATAATCACTCTCGCGCGGGCCTACTGCACCTCGTGAAATATGTCGCGCAACTGCAACAACATCACCCAATATCGCACTTGCTGTTGGTGCTCCACCTGCACCGCGACCATAGAACATTAATTGACCCGCAGATTTTGCTTCAACAAAAACAGCATTGAAAGCATCTCGAACGGAGGCCAGTGGATGGCTTCTAGGAATTAGCATGGGATGCACTCGAACCGAAATTTTGTCATCAGAAGTTAATTCAGCAATTGCCAATAGCTTAATGACATGGTTCATTGCCTTTGCGACTGCGACATCATCTTGCGTAATTGAAGAAATCCCTTGAGTAAAAACATCATCAGCTGTTACACGTGTGTGGAATGCAAGTCCTGCCAATATTGCTGCCTTTGCGGCGGCGTCAATTCCATCTACATCTGCGGATGGATCAGACTCGGCATATCCAAGTTCTTGTGCCTCTTTGAGGACATCGGCAAATGCGCGACCTTCTTCATCCATTTTCGTCAAAATATAGTTTGTTGTTCCGTTGACAATACCCATCACGCGAGTGATTTGATCCCCCACCAGTGATTCGCGCATTGGACGAATGATTGGGATGGCTCCGGCAACGGCTGCTTCATAGTAAAGATCCACCCCTGCTTTATGCGCTGCACTAAAGAGGTCTGCACCATCAGATGCTAGAAGTGCTTTATTTGCAGTAACAACTGATTTGCCATTGTTAATCGCTCGCAGAATAAGTTCGCCAGCTGGTTCGATACCGCCCATCACTTCGATAATGAGATCAATGTCTGGGTCATCGACGATTGATTGCGCGTCCGTCGTTAATTTATCGGAATGAATTCCCTCGCGAAGAGTATTTATATTTCGGACGGCAATTTTCTTAAGAACTAACTCTGCTCCTGCTCGAGTAGATAATTCCTCATTGTTCAGGTGTAAAAGTGTGGCTACTTGAGTTCCAACGATGCCACAACCGAGCATGCCTATATTGATTATCTTCTTTGCGGCGCCCATGCCTAACTATTTCACACTTGCGCGCTTCGGCGTTAAATATCCAACGACAAAAGATCAGAAATAGTCTCTCGACGCAAAATTATGCGCGCTTTTGACTCATTAATCGCCACAACAGGAGGTCGCGGAACATGGTTGTAATTACTGGCCATGCTTCGTCCGTAGGCACCTGTCGCTGGAACTGCGATGAGGTCTCCGGGCGCTATATCGCTGGGAAATTTAATGTCTTTAATAACGATGTCACCAGTTTCGCAATGTTTTCCAACAATACGAGAATCTGTAAGAGGCGCTGTGGAAGCACGATTAGCAATAACTGCGGTGTATTCGGCTGCATAGAGAGATGGGCGAATATTATCGCTCATTCCACCATCCACCGAAATATATTTGCGCTGGCCACCCTCTTCTAGCGTTACATCTTTTACGGTTCCGACTTCATAGAGGGTCACCATCGTCGGGCCAACAATTGCACGACCTGGTTCGATTGAAATCTTTGGAATAGAGAGAGAATATTTTTTACAGGCTTCATTCACCGATTTAAATAGCGCAGGTAAAACTTTGTGAGGCGTCAGTTCTTTATCCCCGGGTACATACGCAATTGCGTACCCGCCACCAAGATCGAGTTCGGGAAGTTCAGCGTTAAATTCATCGCGATATTTTCCAAGAAACTCAATCAGTCGATCAGCAGCAATTCCAAAAGACTCGGTTCCAAAAATTTGTGATCCGATATGGGAATGAAAGCCACGTAGTTCGATCTCTGGATGATTCTGGGTGGCAAGCACGGCAGTCCAAGCAGCGCCGCTAGCTATAGAGAATCCAAATTTCACATCTTCGTGCGCAGTCGCTATCGATTCGTGAGTATGCGCTTCGATGCCAGGTGTCAATCTCAGTAACACTTTTTGCACGACTCCCGCAGATTTTGCAGCCAGCGCAACTCTCTCTATTTCATAAAGGGAGTCAATAACGATGGTTCCGACCCGAGCTTTTACAGCTGAATTAATCTCTTCTACGGATTTGTTGTTACCGTGCACTTCAATTTTTGCAGGATTGATCCCACCTGCCAAAGCAACAGCGAGTTCTCCTCCGGTGCACACATCGATTCCAATTCCAATCTCTGCAATCCATCGTGCTACTTCAACGCAAATGAAAGCTTTTGCCGCGTAATATACAGTTCCTGCATTCTGACCAAAACTTTCTAGCAATTCTTGGTTCCATGCATTAGCTCTCAAACGAAAATCATCTTCGTCAATAAAAAATGCAGGGGTATCAAATTCTTTAGCCAAATCTTTGGCACTAATTCCTGACAGGAATAGTTCACCACTATTGAAAGAAGCGTTGCGTGGCCACATGCTCATTACATTTTCTCCGGAGCACTAACGCCCAAAAGATCTAGGCCATTTTTTAGTACTTGCCTTGTTGCGCTGCAGAGATGCGCCCTGGCAATGTGAATGGCTTCAACTGGTTCGTCTCCCATGGGCAAAACCCTGCAGTCTGCATAGAAACGGTGATACACACCGGCTAACTCTTCCAGATATCTCGCAACCCGATGTGGCTCCCGAAGTTCAGCCGCTCCAGCAACTACGCGTGGAAATTCTGCAAGCGCACCTAATAATTCGTTCTCTCGATCGTGAACCAACTCTGCGGGATCAAAATCTTTTACATCAGAGGAAATTTTTAAGTCGTGCGCATTTCGAAGCACACCAGAGATGCGCGCATGAGCATATTGAACATAATAAACAGGATTCTCATTCGTATTTCTTTTAAGAATATCCACATCTAAAATCATTGGAGTATCTACTGGGTATCTAATGAGCGTATATCGCGCTGCATCGACGCCAACTTTTTCAACTAGCTCCTCAAGCGTAATTATGGTTCCAGCACGCTTGGAGAGCTTTACCTCTTCCCCGCCTTCCATAATTTTTACCAATTGGCCGATAAGAACATGGATGTTGTATTCCGGGTCATCTCCTGCACATGCCGCTGTTGCTTTTAGTCGACCGACATAGCCATGGTGATCAGCACCAAGCATGTAGATGCAAATATCAAATCCACGATCACGCTTATTAATATAGTAGGCAGTGTCGGAAGCGAAGTACGTGAGATCGCGATTGGCTTTTATCATTACACGGTCTTTATCATCGCCAAAATCAGTTGTCCTAAGCCATGTTGCTTCTTCACTTTCAAAGACATGTCCCTGCTTGCGAAGTTTTTCCATAGCTACTTCAACAAAACCACCTTCGTGCAGCGAACGTTCTGAAAACCAAACATCAAAATGTGTACCGAAAGTTTCAAGTACCCGCTTTTGATCACCTAGTTGCCATGCATATCCACGTTCACGAAATTCATCGGCGCGATGAGGTTCGGCAAGTGAAGTAATACCTGGATCTAAGGCAACCAGTCCTTGCGCAATATCGTGAATGTATTGACCCTGATATCCATCTTCAGGAATTGGTTTTCCAAGTGCAGATGCTTCAAGTGAGCGACCGAATAGATCCATCTGATTTCCACGATCGTTTATATAAAATTCGCGAGTTACTTGGGCGCCTGCAGCAGTGAGTACTCGACCTAGCGCATCACCGACTGCCGCCCACCGTGTATGTCCAAGGTGCAATGGGCCAGTGGGGTTTGCACTTATGAATTCAAGATTGACTCTGACTCCGTTGAGACCGTGACTTGTTCCATATTTTTCACCAGCGTTTAGAACCGTTGTGACGAGTTCTGCTTGGCTCGCTCGATTCAGTGTGATGTTGAGAAATCCTGGCCCTGCAATTTCAACGGCCGTTACCTCTGGAAGTGATTCAAGATGTACTTTAAGAATTGCCGCCACTTCTCGAGGAGGCATTCCAGAGGCTTTTGCCAGTTGTAGCGCTATAGAAGAGGCATAGTCACCATGGTCACGATTTTTAGGGCGCTCGAGCGGGATCACCACCGGAACTTCACCTACTAATAGGCCCCCAGAGATCGCCTGTGAAATAGCAGCCTGAATATGCGCTGCAAGGAGATCTTGGTGGGTGGACACACGCCTAAGGCTACCCTCTGAGACGTCCCTGGCGTTATCGAATCGTTAGAGTCAAAGTCCGAAATGTCCGATTGGGAATATCGCTGTTTTTAGACCGAGGCGCTAGCGTATGCCTTCGATGTCACCCCCTCAACTGGTTGGAACAGTTTCAGCCATGGTTGACGTCACCTTTCGAAAGGTAGTTCACATATGACAAAGCGCCGCATTGCGATCACTGCAGTTATTGCTGCAGTTGCGATCGTGCTTACAGGCTGCTCAAAGAGCGAGAAGGCCGCTGCCGACAGTTTCGTCGGAGTAATCCTTCCAGATGCTGCTTCATCAAATCGCTGGGAAACTGCTGACCGCGGATTCTTACAAGCGGCTTTTGATGCTGCTGGTGTCAAAGTAGATATCCAAAATGCAAACGGAGACAAGGCTGCATTCCAGACAATCGCAGATCAAATGCTTTCTGCTGGCGCCAAGGTTCTCATCATGGTTAACCTCGATTCAGATTCTGCTAAGGCAGTTCAGGACAAGGCTTCTGCACAAGGAGTTCCAACAATTGACTATGACCGCTTAACTCTTAACGGTTCAGCTTCATACTACGTTTCATTTGATAACGAAGCAGTTGGCAAGTTGCAAGGCGAAGGCATCAAGGCATGTCTCGATGCAGCCGGCAAGAAGACAGCTCGCATCGTTTACCTAAATGGTTCACCAACTGATAACAACGCAACACTTTTCAAGGCTGGATACGATTCAGTATTGCGTCCATTGATCGATTCAAAGGCTTACACCTTGGTTGACGATCAAGCTGTCCCAGATTGGGATAACGCAAAGGGTGGAGTTATTTTCGAACAGCAGCTATCAAAGGCTGGCGGAAAGCTCGACGCAGTTGTATCAGCTAACGAAGGTCTTGGACTTGCAGCTGTAGCTGTTCTCAAGAAGAACAAGCTCAATGGCAAGGTCTGTGTATCCGGTCAGGATGCAACTGTTGATGGATTGCGCGCAATTCTTACAGGTGACCTTTCAAACACTGTTTACAAGGCCATCAAGGCTGAAGCAGAAGGTGCAGCAACACTTGCAATCGCATTGCTTAACGGTGAAGATGCAACAACTGCAACTGGTTCAGTTAACAATGGAGCTATTGATGTTCCATCAGTTCTCCTCGTACCAGTTGGAATCACTAAGGCCAATGTGAAGGATGTCATCGCAGATGGCTTCGCAGCCAAGGACGATGTCTGCAAGGGTCTTGAAGATCTTTGCGCAGCAAACGGAATCTAATTAATTCCCTAGCTAAGACAGAAAAATAGTAAAAGATACGGCCCGGAGAGTAATTTCTCCGGGCCGTATCTATATTTCTGAGTATTTTAAGAAATTTTTTATATCTAATTGGGAAAATTACAACTATTCTATCTTCACAATCTATTAAGGGAGATTTCAAGGTGAGCACTCCAATACTTTCACTTCGAAATATTGACAAGTCATTTGGTCCTGTCAATGTTTTAAAAGGCGTGAATCTCGATGTCTATGCAGGAAAGGTCACCGCTCTCGTAGGAGACAACGGAGCTGGAAAGAGCACCTTGATTAAATGCATCGCTGGAATCTATACACCTGAATCTGGCGACTTTGTATTTGAAGGCGAGAAAGTTCAGATTCATGGCCCACGCGATGCAACTGCCCTTGGAATTGAAATTGTGTATCAAGATTTAGCGCTGTGCGATAACTTAGACATTGTTCATAATATGTTTCTTGGACGCGAAGTTAAAAAAGGTCCAGTCCTTAATGAAACTGAAATGGAATCACTCGCACGAAAGACTCTCGATGGCCTCAGTGTGCGAACCGTAAAATCGATTCGCCAAACCGTTGCTTCACTCTCTGGTGGCCAACGTCAAACAGTTGCCATTGCACGTGCAGTTCTCTGGAATAGCAAAGTTGTTATTTTGGACGAACCAACAGCGGCGCTCGGTGTTGCTCAAACCGAACAAGTGCTCAACCTTGTTAGAAGATTGGCAGATAACGGCCTTGGTGTCGTTCTTATTAGCCATAATCTCAATGATGTATTTGAAGTGGCGGATAACATTGCAGCCCTGTATTTGGGAACCATGGCTGCTCAAGTTGATAAAAATGAAGTCATTCCACGTCAAGTAATCGAATTAATCACGACAGGAAAATCAGCCGGAGTCGAGCCTTCAGGAGTAAACGCATGAGTACAGAAGTAGTTCACGAATCTCCATCTATTAAGAGTGCCTCAGCTGACTATCTTTCACGTGTAAAAGCTGGAGATATTGGCGCCCTCCCAGCAATATTGGGGCTCGTGGTTCTCTGCCTCGTCTTTGGTTCTCTTTCTGATGTGTTTCTTACCCCTGGAAACTTTGCAAATCTTCTCACTCAGGCTGCTGCAGTAATTGTCATTGCGATGGGGCTTGTCTTTGTCTTGCTTCTTGGCGAGATTGATCTCTCAGCAGGATATGCGTCCGGTGTATGTGGGGCCGTTCTCGTGATTCTTGTGACTAATCATTCCGTGGCTTGGTACTTAGCGCTGCCTGTGAGTATCGCTGTGGGCATGTTGCTCGGTTACGTTTTGGGGACGTTAGTTGCCAGAGTGGGAATTCCTTCCTTCGTTGTTACATTGGCAGCGTTCTTGGCGTTTCAAGGTCTTTTACTTCTTCTCGCCGGTGAAGGCGGAACAATCCGTGTCGAAGACAAGACAATTTTGGCGGTGGAAAATAGTAATCTCACACCAACACTGAGTTGGACCTTCTACCTTGTTGGGGCTGCAGCGTATGTATTAATCGGTCTTAACCGAATCAATAGCCGACGCAAGGCAGGGCTAAAAACTGAACTAATTAAATTATGGGTAATTAAGACAGTTAGCTTGCTACTTATCACTGGCGGCGCTGTATTTGCACTTAATTTAGAGCGCAGTAATAACCCACAATTAGTGAGCCTTAAGGGAATCCCTTACGTCGTGCCAGTAATTCTCTTTCTATTAGTAATTGGAACATTCGTACTCGGACGCACCGCATTCGGTCGCCATATTTACGCAGTTGGGGGCAACGCTGAAGCAGCACGTCGTGCTGGTATCAACGTTAAGAGAGTACGTATTGCAGCATTTGTTATCTGTAGCGGGCTTTCAGCAATTGCGGGCATGATCTTCGCATCTCGTCAAAACTCCGTTTCTCCAACAACTGGTGGAAGTTCGACACTTCTATACGCAGTTGGTGCGGCAGTCATTGGTGGCACCAGTTTGTTTGGTGGCAAAGGAAAGATGCGCGATGCAATTCTCGGTGGTCTTGTTGTTGCAGTTATTGATAACGGTATGGGACTGCTTGGATATGCAGCGGGAATTAAATTCATAGTCACAGGACTTGTGCTTCTCGTTTCAGCTGGCGTAGATGCAGTATCTCGCCGTGGCGGCTCAACAAGTTAAATAATTGAAATAGAAATGGCCCTGAGATATCTCAGGGCCATTTCTATTTATTGTGTAATTATGCTTTTTCTCCCATAAGGTGCTCGAGAGCCAATTGATCCAATTTCTCATATCCGTATCCACGAACAGCTGCAGCATCTACATCAAATGAATCCTTTGCAAGATCCTTCCAAGTTTCCCCAGCAGCAAGTGTTGGTACTGCTAATTCAGGAATATTTGATTCCTTCATTGCTGCAATAACGCGTGGGTCATTGCGATATGCAGTGGCACGCTCTTTGAGCATGAGGTAGGTGCGCATGTTTGCTCGTGCAGATTCCCAGACGCCTTTATCGTCCTCGGTACGAGCAGGCTTGTAATCGAAATGCTTAGGACCGCTGTAGTTATAACGCTCAAGCAATTCGACTAGGAAGAATGCAGATTTCAGATCGCCATGACCAAATACCAAATCTTGATCAAACTTGACTCCATGCTGGCCATTGAGGTCGATGTGGAACAACTTCTTATGCCATAGTGCTTGTGCGATTCCGTGAACAAAGTTAAGTCCTGCCATTTGTTCGTGGCCAACTTCTGGATTAACGCCATACATCTCTGGGCGATCGAGTGAATTAATAAATGCCAATGCGTGGCCAACTGTTGGCAAGAAAATATCTCCACGAGGTTCGTTTGGCTTTGGTTCGAGTGCAAACTTGATGTTGTATCCCTTATCAGTCACATACTGACCAAGAACGTTAAATGCTTCGCGGAATCGATCGAGTGCAACATATCCATCTTTAGCTGCATCAGATTCTGCGCCTTCGCGACCACCCCATGCAACATAAATCTCTGCACCAAGTTCGGCCGCAAGATCGATATTGCGCATTGTCTTGCGAAGAGCGAAACGACGAATGTCACGGTCATTTGATGTGAAAGCGCCATCTTTAAAGACTGGGTGAGTAAATAAATTTGTGGTCGCCATCGGCACCTTCATGCCTGTTTCTTCAAGAGCTTTCTTAAAGCGATCGATGTACCCCTGACGGGCGGCGTCATCACTTGCAAACGGGAAAAGGTCATCATCGTGAAATGTCACGCCATAGGCACCTAGAGCTGCGAGTTCCTTGACGGAGCGAACTGAGTCAAGAGGTTCTCTCGTTGCATCGCCAAAGGCATCTTTCGCCTGCCAGCCGACGGTCCAAAGCCCGAATGTGAACTTATCTGCAGGAGTTGGGGTTACAGACATGATGGAAGTGCCTTTCTATGAGATCGCCGTTTTGGCAACAGAGCAAACTTACCTCTAACCTTAGGCATATTCCATAGCAAGCATCTAGCGAAACTATGACGCTCTTTTGCGGGAGTGGTGAAATGGCAGACACGCAGGTCTTAGGAACCTGTGTCTTCGGACGTGCGGGTTCAAGTCCCGCCTCCCGCACCAGTATGTAAATATTAGAATCATAATTGTCAGTGGATCTGTTGATAATCACTTAGAGAGCGCTCATCAAGAGTAATCACTTTTGAAAGGTCAAGAATCCATATGCTTTTACTCAAAGTCAGAGAGCTAGCGAGTTTCCTGAGTGAAGTTGATCGCGAGCCTGGTGAGATCGCTCGATATTTGGCTTTTAAAACTCTTGTGGATTTTCAACCTTCAACAATTTTTATTAAATCTGTGAAAGATAACCACTTGATTGAAAATATTGGCGGATACGGTTTCGATCCCAAAACTCTCAGTGATTCGAGAAGTTTTTACATTACTTCGAATTCTCCTTCTGCAGATGCGATTCGAAATAATCAAGTGATTGTCATCAATGGGCCTTCCGATATGGAAGCCACGTATCCTGATATGGGAAACTGGTCGTTAATACTTTCTCAATGGAAGTCAGGATACTTCTTACCAATTAATGGTGTGGGTTGCATTTCTTTTTATTGTGAAAATGAAAGTCTCGAGAGTGAAGAAATTAAAATGTTTTTGTTGACGGTCAGCGAAATTGTAGGTTTTGCTCTTTCGCATCAACGTCAATTAGCCAAGAGTAAGCCACGTCAAAGTGTTGATGGCTCAGTAGATAGTGATAGTCCACTTTCAAGACGGCAGGAGATTATTCTTAAACACTTAGTGGGTGGTCTGACTAATTCTGAGATTGCTCTGGAACTTGGATTTAGTGAGTCTTTAGTTCGTCAAGAGACAGTTATTTTATATGCTCATTTTGAAGTCTCAGGACGCAGAGATCTCATTGACTCTCCTCCAGAAGGATTCAATTACTGAATTTTTTCCACTCAGTTCTTAAATCTGAATCAGTTCCCATCCCATAATTTCATTTCTGCAGCAAAAGGATCGAGTCCCATGGGGCCAATCTTTAGAGCATACGTGTGAAATTTCTTCAATGAGAATTTGGAACCTAAACGAGCTTTAGCGTCTTCACGGGTCTGCATCCAGGCGCGTTCTCCAACTTTGTAGGAGATCGCTTGTCCGGGCCAACCTAGGTATCGGTCGCGTTCACTTGCTGCCATTGAATCTTCCTGCAATGCGTTTTCGAGCAAAATTTTCTTGACGGAATCTGCATTCCAGACATTTCCATCCGCATCTTTGTATCCAAGGTGCACACCAATATCTACAACAATACGCGCAGCTCGCAGCGCTTGCCCGGATAGGTATCCCATCTCAATACCAGGATTATCAAATGCGCCAAGTTCATCCATGAAACGCTCCGAATAGAGCGCCCATCCTTCGCCATAGCCGCTGATCCATGCGTTGTTTCGCTGGAATCTACTAAGGCGATCCTTCTCAATTGTCACGGTGGCGCATTGCAAGTGATGTCCTGGGACAGCTTCGTGATACCACGTTGAAATTAAATGCCACCATGTAAATCCATTGTCGCCTTGTTTAGGTAACCAAGTTGTTCCAGGTCTTGCTAAATCTTCAGAAGGTGCGTTGTAGTACGGAGCAGAAGCACTGCCCTCAGGGGCATAGTGCACTTCACATTTCTTAATTCGCTCATCTATTTCAAAAAATTCACCATCCATGCGGGAGATTGTTGAATCAGTGAAATCTTGCAAGAAGGAGAGAATCTCCTCCTTGGTATCTAAGTGATATTTAGGATCGGTATCTAGAAAATCAGCGACTTCGCGAAGAGATTGGGCACCGGGTTTAATTTTTTCGGCAATAGTCCACATCCGATCGTTAATGCGCTTGAGGTCAGCAATGCCCCATTCATACGTCGCACGAAGGTCCAATGTCGCACCAGTGAAATAGCGCGCCCACAGCGCGTATCTATCTTCACCCACCGCATCATTAGGTGTTGCTAGCGGCAGGTACTCTTCGCGTAAATATTTTGCTGTGTCTGCACATGCCTTTTCTGCTAGCTTGGCATTCTCATGCATCGATGGGTACTTTGAAATTGGATCAAAGTTTTTGACCATAGCGCTGTAACCACCATCAGCATATCCCTCGAGTTGTTCAATCACACCTCGAACTTGACGCTGTGCGGTCGTCTTCCCGAGTGTTGCCATGGTGCTAATTGTTCCTATCCAAGAAGTGAGAGCACTTCCAACTACAGCAAGGCGCTTAGCAATATTGTCAAAATCTTTTTCGCTCTCTTTGGGCATGAGTTCGAAGATAGATCTGATGTCAGATGGTGGGGATGTTAAAACATTCCACAAAATAAATAATTCGTTTGAGTCATGAAGTAGAAGTGAGGATTCCAAACGTTCTCTCATAACACTCTGTGCAATTCGATCAATCTCATCTATGGGCGAAAGTTCAATGAGCTTTGTGAGAGTTTCACGATCGAGATTGGCATTCACTTGCGCAGCAGAAATGGAGAAGTCATCTAATTTATCTTGGTTAAGTCCGTTGCCAAGATGGGTGCACGCCATAGGACTACGCGCCGCAGATTGTTCAACGTATGAGTCACTCAGAGCGAAAATTGCAGATCTAAAAGTCATGCGAGAAGTTTGGCAGGGCTGACCTCCCTTGTCGATTGGAAAGTAGTAATCTCGGCTCATGTTCGAGAGTCAGTTTTTATGAGTTTTCTTGGGGGAATTACCGTTGTCGTTGATGACTACGATGCTGCAATTTCATATTTCACCAATAGTCTCGGCTTTGACCTCATTGAAGACACAGATATGGGCAACGGTAAGAGATGGGTTGTCATCGCCCCAGATCGCGAAAGAGGAGCTCATATTCTTCTTGCACATGCAGTCAACGGTGATCAGGAAGCATCCATTGGCAATCAAACTGGTGGTCGAGTGAGTTTCTTTCTATACACCGATGATTTCGATCGAGATTATTCCCGGATGCTCTCAGCCGAGGTAAATTTCATAGAATTTCCTCGCGACGAAGAATATGGGAAGGTAATCGTTTTTAAAGATTTATATGGAAATAAATGGGATTTCATTGAAAGGAAAGTGAAATAGAGTGCAAATAAATATCGATAAGAAAACTGGAATCCTGATTTCAATAATCGGAATACTTTCACTCGCTTTAGTCTTTCTGTTATTCACTAATATTGCTGATCGAGGAAATTTTAACCGAATGGGAATGCATCATGAATATCAGGAGGGAAATCGATCTGACGGTCCATCTGCTCGATTCTTAGGAAATGAAGTTATGTTTGCCCAGATGATGATTCCTCATCATGAACAGGCAGTACTGATATCGGGATATGCAATTAGTGCTTCTAAGGATCCAGAAATACTCACATTGGCAAAAAATATTCGCGATGCACAAACTGTCGAAATTAAATTAATGAAATCTTGGCTTAAAAAGTCAGATGCTCCGAGAGACATGGGTCATGACATGGGCATGAACGGAATGCTGACTAATTTTGAGGTCGCTGAACTCAAGAAAGCGCAGGGGCGCACATTTGATCTGCTGTTCTTGCAGGGGATGATTGAGCATCACGAAGGTGCACTTCATATGGTCCAAATGATTGAGGACTCCACGAATTTTGATGTTAAGAAATTACACGACGATATCGTTCGCACTCAGAGTGCTGAAATCGAAACCATGAAAGGGATTCTCGCTCGCTTGGGGGCTTAGTAGAAGAACGGAGGGGAGAAACTATGAAATTTATATTCACCGATAAAGTCATTGTTATTACAGGCGGCGCGGGTGGCATTGGTTCCCACCTTGCCCTTGAGTTCGCCTCGAAAGGTGCCAAGTTGGTTTTGCTTGATCTCAATGCCGCTCGGGTTGAGCAAGTAGTTGCCTCTTTACCAGGTGAAGGTCACTTGGCTATAGCTGGAGATCTCACCGATCGCGAGCATATTAAAAAATCAATTCAGCTGATTGCCCAAAAGTACGGACACATTGACGTGCTCATTCCAAACGCTGCAATCACAACAACTGATCGATTCGATGAGAGAAGTGTAGAGAGCATCGAGCGCGAACTCGATATTAATCTTGTTTCGCCCTTGGTGCTTATGAGTTTGGCAATTCCTTACTTAAAGAAATCTTCAGATCCACGACTTATTACAACAGTTTCATTGGGTGGAATTTTTCCACTGGGAGAAACACCGATGTATACGACATCCAAATTCGGATTGCGCGGTGCAATGCTCTCCCTCAGTCTTGATCTTGCTTCTAAAGGAATTATCGCCGGCTCGGTCATGCCATCTGCAACGGATACGCCAATGTTGCATCGTGAAGCAATCGAAGGTGGGAATTCCTTGCAGTTCATGGATCCACCTCAGCAAACAGCTGATGTCGTGAAAGCCTTTATGAAAATGTTAGATAAACCTCGCTTTGAAATTTATCCCAAGCCAAGTGAGTCATGGCTAGTGCGAATTGCACTGCTTGTGCCTAATCAATTACCCGCTCTAATGCCACTCTTCACGGGAAAAGGTGAACGTGGACATAAGAAATATCTTAAAGAACTTGAATCACGAGGGATTGCAAAAAAAGATGGCCACACATGGGAACTTCTTTAAACTAATTCCTTGTATGAATCCTCGTTGATATCTGGCCAATTAAAGCGATCTCGCAAGCTTGAAAGATAGGCAATATAGGTATCGACTTCGACATAATTCGTATGGCGAGGGCTATTGATATAGGTATGTCCACCAGAGAGATCTGGATTATCGTTATTTTTTAGCGTGCGCCATTCCGCTTTATGCAGACCGCTTTCACGTGCATGAATGTTCATAACGATCAATTGAGCCTGCTCATCAAATCGCTTATAAGCAGCATCGGCTAATTCGATATAGCCAATGAAATACAAACTGTCATAGGCACGAGAAAAGATTCGCAAATATAGATCTGGGCGACCATTACTCCAATCTAGCTCTGGGGCCTCCAGAAATGGAGTGAGGTATTGATATCCCGTAGCAAGAATGATTCGGTCAATATCTTCATAGCTTCCATCTGTGAAAATTACCCCAGATTGTGTTAACTCCTGCACGTCAGGCTTGGCGATTAGATCGCCATGTGCCAGGTGATACAAAACCTGGGTATTCATAATTGGATGACTCTGCAATACATCATGGTCAGGAGCAGGTAGTCCTAATCGAGTTAAATCACCAACAAGTGTGTCTACAAGTTTATTTGCATCTCCTGTAATTGATACACCCTTGGGTGGTGCAATTTTTCCCGAGAGAAGAGCATCCGTTGGAAGTCCGAATATGTGTTTAGGAATGAATCTATATCCACGCCTTACTGAGAGAAATGCCTGGGATGAAAAGCGCGCCGCTTCACACGCAATATCTACGCCAGAATTCCCTGCACCTACTACTAGAGTGCGATGATTGTGCAAATTATCTCCGCTATGGAAATCAACAGAATGAATTATTTTTCCCCCGAATTTTTCTGAACCTTTCAGTGTCGGAGCACTTGCATGCCAGTTTGTTCCCGTGGCATTTATGAATCCATCATAAATTTTGACCACACCACTTGAAAGATGAACTTCCCATTTATCCTCAGGAAGAGGTGTTGCCTTATTAATGGATGTGTTAAAAATGATCAAATTTTTTAGTTGGTAGGTATCCGCAAAATTTCGTATGTATTCAAGTATTTGACGCCATGATGGATAGTCAGGAAAATGTTGTGGCATAGGGAATCCATAGAATCCACTTGTATATTTAGAACTAATAAAGTGGGCACTTTCATAC
Source organism: Actinomycetota bacterium (assembly GCA_009699575.1). Taxonomy (GTDB): domain Bacteria; phylum Actinomycetota; class Actinomycetes; order Nanopelagicales; family Nanopelagicaceae; genus Planktophila. Next base: position 12,381 of record WLNY01000006.1, on the reverse strand, counting down.
ATGGGGCTTCCAGGATTTTCAATATCCCAAATTCCTCCTAGATCGCTGTGACGTTCAAACCAATCAAAGGGCACGCCCTCGGCGGTGAGAGCGCGCGCCATGATCAAGCCCGATGGCCCAGCACCGACTAGGCAATACTTAGATGAATAGGAGATTTTTTCTCTAATGACAGCACTGGATTTCCGGCCACGCAATTGAGTTGAAGCAAGTTTTGCATAAACAACTGGTTTTGATTGCTTTAGATAAAAACCGAAACCAATCCCAAGAAGTGCAACAACAAGAAGCACCAGGGGAACGGCATTGACAATCGAATTATCTGAGCCTGTCAGGATTTTATAATGAATAACCGCGAGGACGAATGCAGAGGTGAGTCCAATGAATCCAACGAGAGGAGCAATAACACCCTGCCAAATCTTTCGGTCATTTCTTTTTCGGAAGAAAGCCAAAACGGAAAGAGATGCCGTCGCCTGAAGCGCGACTATTCCAAGAGTTCCTAAACCTATAAGACTTGCAGCAAAAACTTTGTACGGATCGGCACCAGAAAGTGCAAAGCCAATCGTGGCCAGAGAAGCCGTGATGCTCACTGCGATGCTGGCAATATGAGGGCTAAAAAAGTCACCGTGGTAGGTGCCGAAAAGTCTTGGGGCAATTGCTTCGCGACCGAGCGCAAAGAGATACCTACTCGATGCGTTATGAATTGCTGAGTAGCCAGCTAAAACACTGGTGCACAGAAGGACAGCAGTAATGTCAAAGAGAATCTCACCACCATATTGATTGACAAGATTGAGAACAAAAAGACCACCGTCTCTATTTGCAAGAGAAATCACTTTGTCTGCGCCAACTGAACCAATAATGATCCAAGTAGTCAGTACATAGAAGATTCCCACTGCTAAAACTGCAATATAAGTTGCTCGCGGAATGCTTTTCTCTGGATCTTTAGTCTCTTCACCGTAAAGCGCTGCGGATTCAAAGCCAATAAAACTGGTGAAAGCAAACAGGAGTGCAATTCCTATCGGGGCAGAAGTGACCTGGGAGGGAGTGAATGAAGCAAGGGGAAATGTTGATATGCCATTTTTCGAAATAACAATAATTTCAAAAATAATAAGAATTGCAAATTCAGCAATCATAAGAATTCCAAGTACTTTGGAGGATAGATCAACAGATCGATAACCCAGAATTGCAACTATAACAATCGATAAAGCTGAGAAGTAAAACCACGGAATCGAAATACTTGCAGCTGCAATTACAAGTTCGCGCATGAAATATCCAAAAGCACCAGCAAGACCGCATGCAAGCGCTGTGTAAGAAACAAGCGCGACATACGCTGCACCTACGCCAACTGGCTTACTTAGAGAGCGAGCAATATAGGTATAAAAGGCGCCAGTATTAATAACTCGGCGGCTCATGGCTGCATAACCAACAGAAAAACAAATGAGAACAATAGAAGCGATGAGAAATGCGGATGGTAAGCCCGCGCCATTTCCATAAACGAGTGCAAGAGGTACATTCCCAATCATGGCAGCCATTGGCGCTGCAGCAGCAATGACAAGAAAAACTACTCGTTGGGTACTCAATGTTCGTCTTTCGCGAATAAGCGCAGTGCTCGCCTTCACTTCACGTTTTCTTTTCACAGATTTAAACCCTCTCGTCGGGTGCAACTCTACAAAGTTGCCGCTGAGAAGTCATCCACTTCCGATAGAATCCTGAAGTGATTACCCAGCTCAAAGAACTCAAAGCGCATAAAGGGTTTTCGTCCTTAATTCTCTCTCGTTTTATTTCAAATATTGGAAATGGTCTCTCTCCAATTGCGCTTGCTTATGGGGTACTGGGAATCAAAGGTTCAGACGGAAGCGATCTGAGTTTTGTTATGGCAGCGCGAATACTTCCAATGGTTGCTTTAATGCTTGTAGGTGGAGTTATTGGTGACCGATATAAACGTAACCGCGTTGTTGGTGGTGCGGACATGATTGGAAGTTTCTTTGCAGCCGTTAGCGCAATTTCTTTTCTGGCAGGTTTTCCCTCCGTTGGACTTCTTGCTCTCATGGGAGCCCTCTTTGGTGTACTTAATGCGCTGTGGTGGCCTGCCATGTCTGGCGTTCTTCCTGAAATTTTGCCAAAGGAGAAACTCAAAGATGGCAATGCGGTAGTTGGTCTACTTTCCAATATCGGTTTTGTCCTCGGCGCCCTTATCGGTGGAACTCTTGTGTCATTATTTGGCCCTGGCTGGGCACTTTTAGCTGATGCAGTTTCGTTTTTCGTAGCCGGAATACTTGTATGGAATCTTGAACTTCCCGCGATGCCCAAGCGTGAAAAAAATTCGATGCTCCATGATTTGAAAGTTGGATGGAAAGAATTCATCTCCAGATCATGGGTTGTGACTATGGTTTTTACCTTCACAATTATTAATGCATGCTACGAAGCCATGATTCAAGTTCTAGGTCCGCTCGCGTTTAACAAAGGAAATACCGGCCCACGATATTGGTCTTACAATTTAGCGGCATTTACTATCGGTATGACATTGGGCGGAATTCTTGCACTTCGAGTAAAGTTTCCTAGACCTTTAGCGATATCAATGGTTTTAATAGCAGCAACTTCGGTATGGGACTTCTCTTTGGCCCTTAATTCTTCACTTGTCATTGCATTGTTATGTGCTTGTTTTTCTGGTTTCGCAATTGAAATTTTCATGGTGGCTTGGAATACAGCAATGCAAACAAATATTCCTGAAGAGTCCTACTCGAGAGTCGTTGCTTACGATGCATTTGGCTCCTATGCAATCGCTCCGATTGGAATTGCAATCGCTGGACCCTTGGCAGCCCATTTTGGAATTTCTGAAGCGCTATGGGTCACTGGTGCGTTGACCTTGGTATCTGCTCTACTTTCACTGACCGTGAAATCGGTTCGTACTCTCAGGTAGGAGTCACTTATGCGAGTTGGTTGCAGAAACGAATTGGTCGTGAGAACTTTTTGACAAATTTTGTTACTTTTACGTCTTGCCTGACCCGTGACCACAGGACTCCATTAGGAGCTAATAGAAAGTGAGCCGTTAATGTCGGAAAACAATTGGTCCTTCGAGACTTTACAAATACATGCTGGACAAGTTGCCGATCCAACGACTGGCGCGCGCGCTTTGCCTTTGTACCAAACTACTGCATATCAATTTCGTGACACCAAGCATGCGGCAGATCTTTTTGGTTTAGCGGAGCTTGGAAATATCTACACACGCATTATGAATCCAACACAAGATGCAGTGGAACAACGTCTTGCAGCACTTGAAGGAGGGGTTGCAGCCCTACTTCTATCTTCTGGTTCAGCAGCAACTACATTTGCCGTACTCAATGTTGCGCAAGCTGGTGACCACATAGTTTCGAGCCCGAATTTGTATGGTGGTACTTATAATTTATTTCACTACACACTCCCAAAATTCGGTGTGGAAGTCACCTTCGTTGAAGATCCAGATGATCTTGAATCATGGAAAAAAGCTGTTCGCCCAAATACTAAGGCTTTCTTTGGAGAGACAATTGCTAACCCAAAAAACTCAATCTTGGATATCGAAGGTGTTGCAAAAATTGCTCATGAAGTGGGCGTACCGCTCATCGTCGATAACACTGTTGCCACCCCTTATCTAATTAAGCCAATTGATTTCGGTGCAGATGTTGTAATTCATTCGGCTACCAAATTTTTATCAGGTCATGGAAACACTGTTGTTGGCGCCATTATCGATTCAGGTCGTTTTGATTATGCAAAGTACCCAGATAAATTCAAAGGATTTAACGAACCGGATCCAAGTTATCATGGCCTTGTTTTCGCTCAAGCGCTCGGAGTTGGATCTGCATTTGGTGCAAATCTTTCGTATATCTTCAAAATTCGTCTTCAATTACTTCGTGATATTGGGGCAGCTGTTTCACCATTTAACGCGTGGTTATTAGCTCAAGGTTTAGAGACACTTAGTCTTCGCATTGAGCGACATATTGAAAATGCTCAAGCCGTAGCAACGTGGCTATCGACACATCCAAGTGTTGAAAGTGTTAACTACGCTGCTCTGCCAACATCAAAGTGGAATGCCCTTGCCCGAAAATATGCTCCCAAGGGTCCAGGTGCAGTACTTTCATTTGAACTCAAGGGTGGTGTTGAGGCAGGTAAAAAGTTTGTTGAGTCACTTACACTCTTTAGCCATGTTGCAAACATTGGCGATGTACGCTCACTTGTCATTCATCCAGCCACAACCACTCACTCGCAATTAAGCGCAGATGAGCAACTAGCAGCTGGAGTGACCCCTGGCTTAGTTCGTTTGAGTCTTGGCCTTGAGCACATCGCGGATATTAAGGCAGATCTCGAGCAAGGATTTGCTGCAGCAAAGGCGTAGAATAAGGACCTAATCAACAGGAGCCCAATGACGCAGATTCAATCTCCACCTAAATTACGAGGGTGGTTTCACTTAGGTGCAACCCCTGCGGTAATTATTGCGTCATTGGTGCTCTTTATTTTGAGTCGAGATTCTTTTAAATTCGCAGTGGCATTGTATTCAATCACTGCAATTATGCTTTTTAGTGTGTCTGCCATTTATCATCGCGTGCCCTGGAGTCCGGAGAAGAAAAAGGTTTGGCGGCGCTGGGATCACGCCAATATTAATCTGCTCATAGCAGGTTCGTACACCCCATTTGCCGTGGCACTCTTAAGTGGTAATGACCGAATCATCTTGCTCTCGGTAATCTGGGTTGGAGCACTCATTGGGGTTGCAGTTCGTATTTTCTGGTTGAGTGCACCTCGCTGGCTCTATGTCGCGAACTACCTTCTTTTAGGGTGGGTCGCCATTGTTTACACTCCCCAGTTATATAAAGAGGGAGGGCTTTGGGTCCTCATTCCGATAATTATCGGAGGTCTCCTTTACTCAATCGGTGCAATTTTTTACGCTTTGAAAAAACCTGGTCGAGACGCAAAATATTTTGGATTCCATGAACTTTTTCATATTTTCGTGCTTGCCGCATGGATTTCGCAGTACCTCGCTGTGTCAATGGCCATTTATCGCACATAGACGCCTTTAAATTGGGATTTCTTGCACTCCAGGCGTATGCCGAGGGGTCGGGCTTTTGCAGGAGCGCACTTCTGCCGTAACCTAAAGGCCTAGATTATTTTCCCAACTCGATTTCTACGGCAGTGAGGTTTATGGCATGAGCGAGAAGAACAGCTTCTTAAAATGGGTTGGCTTCAAAGGTAGCGAAGAAAATGCACCAAGCTCGGTTGAACGAATCCGTGAATTAGAATCACAACTTGCGGATTTACGTGCTCGAAGAGACGTTAATAGTTTAAGTAAAGAAGAATTTGAAATTCTTGCTACAGAGACAGCAATGACCATGATTAAAAGTGCACAATTGCGTGAAGCAAAGGCACTCGCAGCAGCAGATCGCTTGATAAACGAAACAGCCTCTCAAGCAAGGCAGGCACTTGATTCTGCTGAAAGTAAGGCTCGAACAATCCTTAGTGGTGCCGAAAATCGTGGCAGGAAATATTTGCAGGCAGCAGAAACGCAAGCTCAAGAGTTAATGCACAAAGCCGAAAGTGAGGCAGATGAAGCACTTGAGAGCAAGAAGCGCGAAGTTGCCAATTTATCTCAAGCAGCTCGACGCGAGGGTGATCGAATTATTTCAACAGCTAACGATGAAGCTGCGCACTATCGTGAATGGCTTGCCAACGTAATATCTGAAGCCGGGCGACTGTATAAAGTTCAGACGCAATCACTAGATGCCGCTGAGAGTGCAATTGCTCAAACTCGGGTCAGGTTGGACTCCGCTTTTTCGCGTCTAGCCGAATTGCAAACAAACGTTCTTGAGAATCTAGATTCAAATAATGTGTCGCTTCATCGTGATCCAATTAAAGTGAAAAGCGAGAGAACAAAGAAATCCATTGATGCCCCGCCATCTGATTCTAAAAAGAAAGTAGCGAAGAAGGCACCCGCTAAGCGTAAGTAGTAATGTCTGAGAAAAAGGGGTTGGGCTACATCCCGGCAGTTGACGGGTTACGTGCATTCGCCGTTATTGCTGTACTCCTTTACCACTTAGGTTTCTCTTGGATCCCCGGCGGATTCCTCGGAGTGGATCTCTTTTTTGTTATTTCAGGATATGTAATAACGCGACTTATTCTTGATTCAATTCAACGTAGTGATGGACTTGATCTGCGAGCCTTCTATTTTGCTCGAGTTAAGCGCTTGTGGCCGCCGCTAATTTTCATGATTATTGTGACGGTACTTTTTGTCGGCATATGGGCGCCTGACACAATAAAGCGACTTCTCACTGACGCTCCTTTCTCGATTCTGGGTGCTATCAACTGGTGGCTCGTCAATCGACACCAAGATTATTTTGAAGCTATCGGGCGCCCACCGCTTCTGCAACATACGTGGTCACTTGCTGTAGAAGTCCAGTTCTATTTAATCTGGCCACTTATTCTGCTGCTGATTTTGAAACTATTTGGCAAGAGAATTATTCCATTGGCATCGCTACTTATTGCCGCAACTTCAGGAGTTGCACTTCTATTGCTGTCCTTTCAGTTGGATTCACAAGGTGAGTCCGGAGTCAGCCATATCTATTTTGGAACGGATACGCACAGTATTGGCTTGTTTTTAGGTGCAGCTCTTGCAGTGAGTTGGATTCCACAAAACTTTGAACTACAAGTAAATAAGCGTGCTCAAGATTTTATTGATGGCGTGGGAGTTTTTGGATTCGTAGGAATGCTAGTGCTGTTTATTTATATGGACGAAAATAATCCAACTATTTATAGGCTTGCCTTTCCACTTGCGGGACTTTTTGGCTGCGCAATTCTCATGTCTGTTGTTCACCCTGCATCGCGATTTGCTCCCTTCCTTACAAGCAGACTTATGCTTTGGATTGGTGAACGTTCATATGCTATTTATCTATGGCACTGGATAGTTTTCCAAGTTACGCGCCCAAGCGTCGACCTAGCAGGAGCTGAATGGGCACTCATAGCGCTTCGGATTCTTATAGTTTTTGGACTTTCTGAAATATCATTGAGATTTGTGGAATTACCAATTCGCAGTGGGCAGGTGGGTAATTGGTTTCGAGGTCTTAAATATCAACTTCCCAGGCAGCGTAGAAGAAATAAATTGATTGTCATTGGCTCAGTCTGTGCACTATTGATTTCAACAACTTTAATCAGCGCACACGCTATTTCCATCAGTGAAAAAAACATTGCAGAAATAAAGAAAGAACTCACTAGTACCGACGTAGTTATCACCACTGTTGAAGATCCTACTCAGGGGCTCTGGGTTGCTGGCGATTCCGTCATTCTTGGAATTCGCCATGAACTGGGTAATCGTATGGATATTGGATTAATCAATGCCCGGGTAGGTCGTCAGGCAAGAGAATTAATCGAAGTGCTACGAGCCGATAAAATTCGTATGAAAGATGCTGCGATAATTTTCGACTTAGGAAATAATAATCGACTGCAAGAGAGTGAAGTAGTTGATATCTTTGAGATTATCAAAGATCAAAAACAAATAATCGTGGTGAATACGGCAGTGCCTCGAGGATGGCGTGATGAAAATAATGATTTAATAAATAGAATTTCCCAAAATTATGCCAATGTACGCATAGTTGATTGGAAAAGTATTTCGCAAGACCATCCTGAATACTTTGGGCCAGATGGAGTGCATTTGGTTCCAGCAGGAATTCTGGTTTATGTTGACGCAATCATTTCAGAGTTAAAATAAAAATACCCTCACACTTAGGTGAGGGTATTTTTATAATTTCTAAATTTATTTGTACTGACCAGCAAGTCCAAAAATCGTAGATTGTGCAATTTGGCCATCGGAATAAACTGTAGAGACTCTAAATTGTGTCCAACTCGTGGAATCTTGCTTTGCCATAAATAGAGAAAGTTCACTTGCACCAAGAGTGGCAACAATTGCCCAGTCAGATCCAGCTGGTTTTGTTTCTACGTTATATCCAGTGACACCTTCAGTTGAAGCAGGTGCTTGCCACTTCAATTTAATACCTTTGGGTGTACGTATGGCAACAAAAGATCCAGGAGCTTCGACATTTGCCACAGGCTCACCGCTTGGAGTTGATGATTCTTCTGGTGTCGCACTCTCTGATGGAGCAGGTGTGGACGACTCAGTTGACATAGTTTGAGAAGGCGCTGGAGCCGCATTGTCATCACCATGCTTACCGTGGTCGCCAGATTTTGACCATACGAGCAAGGCGAGCAAAATTATTCCGACGACTGCTATAGCAACAGCTTTACTTGGGGTTGCATTCTTTGGCGTTGAAGCCACGCTTGGTTCGGCTTGGAACGTTTGAGGAGCCGCGACAGTTGGTGATTCCACACGTGGTCGTGTTGTTCCCGTTGTTGGGACTGCTGGAATTACGATTCGATTGGCGTTAGTAGCAGAGGTGCGACGAGTAGGTGATTTCTTAACTGCCTTCTTTGCTACTTTCTTTGCTGTTTTCTTTACTGCACTTTTCTTAACAGGAGATTTTTTAACTGCACTCTTCTTCGCAGTAGCTTTCTTCACGGCCTTCTTAGCTGTTTTCTTTACTGCACTTTTCTTAACAGCGCTTTTTTTGACAGTTGACTTCTTTGCTGAAGATTTTTTAGCAGTTTTTTTGACTGCACTCTTCTTAGCGGTTGTTTTCTTGACAGCCACGTGAACTCCTTGGGTAGCGGTGCGCGGTTATCTCACACACTCGAATATGAGAAGTTTACCCCAGCGAGCTCAACATTTGGATAACTTGTGGTGCAATCGCACGAAGAGATTTGCCACGATGGCTAATCAAATCCTTCTCCTCCGCGCTCATTTGTGCTGACGAGATCAAGAGCCCTTGTGGTGCGAAAATAGGGTCATAGCCAAATCCATGGCTACCAATGGGGGCAAAGAGGATTCTTCCTTCAAATATGGCTTCTTTGACGATTTCTCGGCCGTCGGGTAGAACAAGAGCAGCAGCACATGTGAAGTGTGCATCTCGCTCTTGTTCTGGGAAATCTTTTAACTCCATAAGCAATTTCTCTGTATTTGCGCGATCATTTCCGTGTTCACCAGCCCAGCGCGCCGAATAAATTCCAGGGGATCCCCCTAGCGCATCTACGCATAGCCCACTGTCGTCGGCAATTGCTGGAAGGCCTGTTTCCAAGCAGACAGATCTCGCTTTGATCAAAGCGTTTTCAGCAAAAGTCGAACCTGTCTCTTCCACATCAGTTGTCTCCGGAAAATCCTCAAGGCCAACTAATTCGATAGCCCCTTGAGAGATAGCATCGAGAATTCTTCGAAATTCTTTGATCTTTCCTTGATTGCGAGTGGCAAGAACGAGTTTCGATGTAGCCATAGAAACTACTTTGCTAGGGATGAGGTTTGCATAATTGCCAAATCTTTACAGCCTGTCACGGCCAGGTCAAGAAGTTCATTGAGCAGATTACGATCAAAAGGCACTCCTTCAGCCGTTCCCTGCACTTCAATAAAACGTCCATCTCCGCTGCAGACAACATTCATATCCGTATCAGCACGAACATCCTCTTCGTAGCAGAGGTCTAGCATCGGAACTCCATTAATGATTCCAACACTTACCGCTGCCACGGAATCTGATAGTGGCTGTGCATTTTCTTTAATGTGACCTTGAGATTTTGCCCAACTGATTGCATCGGCTAGCGCAACATATGCGCCAGTAATCGCAGCTGTGCGAGTTCCGCCATCGGCCTGCAGGACATCGCAATCAATCACAATGGTATTTTCACCAAGTTCTTTCATATCCACGACTGCTCTCAACGAACGACCTACCAGGCGAGAAATTTCTTGAGTTCTTCCTCCAAGTTTGCCTTTAACTGACTCTCTGTCAGAGCGAGTATGTGTGGCGCGAGGAAGCATCGAATACTCAGAAGTTACCCATCCCTTACCAGAGTCCTTTAACCATCGAGGAACACCTGGAGAAAAAGAAGCCACACAAAGGACTCTCGTCTTTCCAAATTCAACTAATACAGATCCTTCTGCATGGTCTAGCCATCCACGAGTAAATTTTATTTCACGTAGATCTGAATTGGTGCGACCATCATTGCGAGCCATTATTTTCTCCGATGTGAGTTGTGGGTAAAACTATAGAGATTGGTGTTCCACGTGTCCTACTTCAGGTCCCAAAAAGCGACGGGCCAATTTTTCAAATGCCTTTTCATCTCCAGTTGCTAAGAACCTATGTTTGGCAGGTGCGGATGTAGGAGCTCGCAAGAGTGATTCTTCGACTAGTACTCGATATAAGTCCTTTGCTGTTTCTTCAGCACTAGAAACTAGAGAAACGTCATTGCCAACTACATATGAGATCACACCTGTGAGAAGCGGATAGTGGGTGCAACCCAAAACTAAGGTATCCACATCGGCATCAATGATTGGGGCAAGGTAGTCGCGTGCAATCTTTGTAATCTCATCTCCTGAAGTTTCACCACGTTCTACAAACTCAACGAACGAGGGACAAGCGACGGATGTGATTTCAAGTTGTGGGGCAGCAGCAAATGCATCGAGATATGCTTTTGAGTCTATTGTGGCGCGTGTTCCAATGACGCCAATTCTTCCGGATCGAGTGGCAGCAACTGCGCGCCGTACTGCGGGTTGAATTACTTCGACAACAGGAACTGAATATCGCTCACGTGCATCACGAAGCATCGCAGCGCTAGCTGTATTGCATGCGATTACGAGGGCTTTCACGCCTTGTTCTACAAGGAAATCAAGTGTTTCTAATGCGTATTCGCGTACTTGTGCCAATGGTCTTGGTCCGTAAGGACCGCGCGCTGTATCACCTATATAAAGCGTTTCCTCGTTAGGCAGTTGATCAAGAATTGCACGCGCCACGGTGAGTCCACCAACGCCTGAATCAAAGATACCAATCGGTGCATTGCTCACAGAGGTAAGCCTACCCTCCACAAGTTATTTATTTGATTAAGCCCAAAGTTGATCGTCTAGAGCCTCAGCTGCGCTCTCATGAGCCGCGCTATAAATCCCAGTCGACAGATATTTCCAACCAGCGTCGCAGACTATAAGCGCAATGTCGGCGGGTTTTCCTTCTGCTACTGCTTCTTTGCCAAGTGCAATGGCTGCATGAAGGATCGCTCCCGTCGAAATTCCCGCAAAAATTCCTTCAACTTCAAGAAGTTGTCGAACGCGTCTCACGGAATCTTCTGCGCCAACCGAAAAACGGCGAGTCAAAACTGATGCATCGTAGAGCTCTGGGATAAAACCTTCATCGATATTTCGAAGTCCATAAACAACTTCCCCGTATCGGGGTTCTGCTGCAATTATTTGTATATCTGGTTTTTTCTCTCTGAGATAACGTCCGGCTCCCATGAGAGTTCCTGTCGTTCCAAGACCAGCAACAAAATGAGTAATCGTAGGGAGATCCTCAAGAATTTCAGGTCCGGTTCCTTGATAGTGGGCAAGTGAATTTGCTGGGTTTCCATATTGGTAAAGAAAAACCCAATCAGGATTTTTTATTGCTAGTTCTTTTGCAACCCGAACCGCCTCATTCGATCCACCAGCAGCAGGGGATGAAATAATTTGCGCGCCCCACATTTCTAGAAGTTGGCGACGTTCAGGAGAAGTATTTTCTGGCATCACGCAAATTAATTTGTAACCACGAGTTTTAGCTGCCATTGCTAGAGAAATACCAGTATTGCCACTTGTTGGTTCAAGAATTGTTGCACCAGGCTTTAATGATCCATCAGCTTCTGCAGCGTCAATCATTGCAAAAGCTGTTCGATCTTTAATCGATCCTGTTGGATTTCTATCTTCCATTTTCGCCCATAGGCGAACAGATGAAGATGGGGAAAGTTTTGGTAAGCCTATGAGTGGTGTGTGACCAACTGAATTAGCTAATGAATCAAACCGAGCCACTCTTAGCCACCAGCAACAGCTGGAAGGATTGTGATGGAATCACCAGACTTTAATGGCGCATCAAGTCCTCCAAGAAATCGAACATCTTCATCATTAATATAAATATTAATGAATCGTCGCAACGCACCATTTTCAAGTAACCGATCTGCAAGTCCTGCATACTTTTGATCAAGATCAGCAATAAGCGCTGTAAGTGTTGATCCATCGGCTTCTACAACTTTTGCATCTTTGGTGTAGGGACGCAAAATAGTTGGAATGCGAACTTCAATTGCTGATGATGTCATGTGGTTATTATCGCCAACATTTAAGGCTTTCGCCAAATTTAATTACAAATTAGCCAAGAATTGTGACGGTTTCCTCAGTTACTACACCGTCAATGATACGAAAGGAGCGAAATTCAGTTGCAGGTGCAATCTCTTCGCGTGTAGAAACGAGAACGTAGTGAGCACCAGGTTCACCAGCGTATGCAATATCTGTTCGAGAAGGATATGCCTGCGTCTCCG
>WLNY01000005.1 GCA_009699575.1 Actinomycetota bacterium | reverse complement strand
TCATCACGCCCTTCGTCATCACGCCCTTCGTCATCACGCCCTTCGTCATCACGCCCTTCGTCATCACGTTCTGGAAGTGCTAGGCCAGTGCGTGGAAATACCACCTCTTCTGATTCATCTGCACAGCGTCCACGTAGTAGTTCATCAGATCGTACGAATGCGCCTAGAGCGGGCAGCGCTTCAAGAGCTGGAGCACCTCGGCAAGATATTCGTGGTGCACGCCCAGCGCCAATCGAGCGAGATATGTCTCGACTGCGTCCACGTATTTTTGAACCAGACATTCCTGAGGAAGTTACAGGGGAAGAATTAGAAAAAACTGTTCGCGCTGAACTGTTGAGTCTTTCCGCTGAAAATGCCAAAGTGGTCGCTCGACACCTGGTCTGTGTAAACATGCACATGGATGAGGATCCAGAACTTTCCTATAAGCACGCTTTAGCTGCAGCCCATCATGCCGGTCGCCTTGCTGTAGTACGCGAGAGCGCTGGGTACGCTGCTTACCGAGCAGGTCATTACGAAATCGCACTAAAAGAATTGCGCGCAGCAAACAGAATCTCAGGTGACGTTTCATCGTGGCCCGTGATGGCTGATTGTGAGAGAGGGTTAGGCAAACCTCTTAAGGCATTGGCGCTGGCCGGGTCACCTGAAGTTTCTCGCCTGGATAAAGCACAAGAAGTTGAGATGCGAATAGTCGCTGCCGGTGCTCGGCGTGACTTGGGGGAGTTAGATGCCGCTGTTATCACGTTAACTTGCAAGGAACTCAAAAATGAAACTGATGAATGGGCGCCTCGTTTGAGATATGCATATGCGGATGCTTTGCACGCCGCGGGAAGAGTTATTGAAGCGCGCGAATGGTTTTCGAAATGCGCACAGGTAGATGTGGACGAAGTGACAGATGCGCTGGATCGTTCGTCTGTGTAGGTTCTTATCCACATGAAAGTTGCTGTAGTAATTAATATGTCGTAGGTGTCAAGAATTATCTCCCGCAATCACTATGGGAGGAATGTTTATGGCAAAGAAAAATGTAATTACTCAAATATCTGTCGAGCAAGAAGATTATTCATTTAACGAAGCGTGCCTCAGGGGACGAATCTCAGGTCAACCGTCTGAGAAAGTACTTCCGAGTGGCGATAGAATTGTAGAGTTAAGGCTGGTTATCGCTCGCGAAGGTGAACGTGCGGACAGTCGCTCTGGGGTCGATACTCTCGATATCGCTGCATGGAGTTATAGGCTGCGCAAGAGAGCGCTGAGCCTAAAGGATAGCGATTGGGTACAGATTGACGGCCCTGTTCATCGTCGATTTTGGCAGGGAGCCCATGGTGTTGCCAGTCGCTGGCAAATAGAAGCCTTCGAAATAACCCGTTTATAGGTAGGCTGAGCATTAGATGCACGCATCAGATGCCCTTATTGTCCACGTTAAATTGCGCGCCTGGCGCGAAAGGATCGGAAGCAATGAGTAATGATCTGCTTGCAACAATGCGCGCCCTTCTTGGCAAAGTATCTGAAGGGGAGAGTTCAGAAGTAATTGCCTCTATGAGTTCCTGGGCTCGCGAAAGTGGCGAAGTGATCAAAACTAAGGTGGAAGAGGAAGTCCAGCTAGCGGTATCTCGAATGGGGTTCATACGTCGAGAAGAATTTGAAAAACTTCAAAATGAAGTTGCCCAATTAAATAAGTCTGTACAACCTCAGCCAAAAGCAAGCGCTAAGAAGAGTTCATCTGTTAAAGCAAGCGCTAAGAAGACGACATCGAAGATAACTCCGGCGAAAGGTGTGGGAAAAAAATGAATGAAGAGAATACCGTTGAGAGCGAACTGGTCAATCAAGTCAAAGCTGAACTCAACGAGATAGATGCTCTAGATGTGTCAGAGCATGCGCCACGTTACGAAGCGCTGCACCAGCAATTGCAGCAAGCCCTCTCTTCCATTGACGGCTTATAGTAGAGAGAAGTGAAGGTTTTTCGTGAAAATTAGATTGGATGCAGAACTTGTTCGGCGCGAGATGGCTCGTTCGCGAGAGCAGGCATGCGATTTAATCGAATCACGAAATGTATTAGTCAATGGAATCCCAGCTACCAAAGCAGCGACTCAGGTGGACGCACAAACCTCAATCACGTTACAGGGCAAACGCGATGATTTTGTTTCTAGAGGTGGGCATAAACTTGCAGGTGCCTTAGATGCTTTTGCTGAAATAACGGTCACGGGCAAGCGGTGTCTTGATGCTGGCGCTTCCACTGGCGGGTTTACTGACGTGCTCTTGCGCCGAGGTGCTTCTGAAGTAGTTGCTGTTGATGTTGGCTATGGACAACTTGCCTGGGAGCTCAGACAAGATGCTCGTGTGCGAATTCTGGACCGAACGAATATTCGCCATCTCAGTCCTGAATTAGTAGGAGAGCCAATCGAGCTTATAGTCGCTGATCTTTCATTTATATCTTTATCCATCGTTTTGCCCGCATTAGCTTCGATTTCTACTCTTGAGGCGGATTACGCTGTGATGGTGAAACCTCAATTTGAAGTAGGAAGAGAGAGATTAGGGGCCGGTGGAGTTGTTCGAGATCCTCTCTTAAGAAAATCAGCGGTGATGGATGTTGCGCGATCTGCATTTGAAGTGGGGCTAGGAACTCGCGGCATTGTCGCAAGTCCGCTACCTGGTCCAGCAGGAAATGTTGAGTATTTCCTTTGGCTTCGCAGAGGCGCTCCACTTATTGATGAAATTGATTTAGAGCGAGCCATTGCGCAAGGTCCCCAATGATGAACAATCGTTGCGCACTTTTAGTTGTCAATCCATCCCGCGATGAAGCGGTGAGCGCTGCTCACGAATTATCCAAATTTTTAATGAAAAATAATTTCGCTCTTTACACTATCTCGGATCTTGAAATTGAAGGCGTTACTAACAGATCAATTGAATCACTCGAAGAAGTTGAAGTAGTTGTTGTACTCGGTGGCGATGGGACTATTTTACGCGGTGCCGAAGTCGCACGGATTCGAAATATCCCATTACTTGGCGTGAATTTGGGACGCGTAGGTTTTATGGCAGAAGTAGATAAATTTTCAATTGTGGAAGTAGCTCAATGTGTCGTAGATAAGAGTTATGTGATTGATGAAAGAATGGTTCTTTCATATCGCATTCTTCGCGATGGAGAAAATATTTCGACCGGTTGGGCGCTTAACGAAGTGACTGTAGAACGAAGTGAAACAGCGATGATAGAACTTTTTCTGCAGATTGATGAAAGGCCGCTATCTCGTTGGGGGTGCGATGGCATTATTTGCGCAACGCCAACCGGTTCGACTGCTTATGCCTTTTCAGCTGGTGGTCCTGTTGTGTGGCCAGAGGTTGAAGCCCTCGTTCTGTTACCGATTTCAGCCCATGCACTTTTCTCTCGCCCAATGGTAATTTCACCTTCTTCTGAAATAGTGATCGAAATCCAATCTCACAGGTCCCAACTCTCAGCGGATGCTTTACGAAGATTTGAGCTTCATGAGAATGATCGCGTTGTCATAACAAAAGATGCCCAAACAATTAAGTTAGCTCATATTAAAGCGACCTTG
The DNA here is from genome assembly GCA_009699575.1 of Actinomycetota bacterium. Classification (GTDB taxonomy): domain Bacteria; phylum Actinomycetota; class Actinomycetes; order Nanopelagicales; family Nanopelagicaceae; genus Planktophila. The sequence continues at coordinate 83,737 of WLNY01000005.1, read as the reverse complement.
TTCACCGATCGATTAGTTGCGAAATTCAAGTTACCAATTGAAGGATGGCGAAGTGAGTGATCGCACTTATCTAGAAGAGATCCGAATTAAGAATATTGGTGTAATTACCGAGTCCAGCATTGAAATTTCGCCCGGTCTCACCGTCCTCACTGGAGAAACAGGCGCGGGAAAGACGATGGTCTTGACTGCTTTAAATCTCGTACTTGGTGGCAAAAGTGATAGTTCGATTGTCCGGTCAGGTGAAGAACGTCTAGCCGCGAGTGCTATTTTTCGAATTCCAAACGAGATGAAAAGTGTTCTCGATTCTTTCGGAGTAGAAACTGAAGACGGATCGCTTGTTCTTGCACGAACGGTTAATAGTGATGGTAAAAGTAAGGCTTTAGCCGGAGGTGTAGCAGTTCCTGCGAGCACTCTTTTGGCTCTTAGCGCCGAACTCGTTGAAATCCATGGACAATCTGCGAACTCAAGTATCGCAAAAAGTGCAAAGCAGAGAGAGTTGCTTGATCGTTTCGCGGGCTCAAACTTGGAGAAGGTATTGCAAATCTATCAGAACGAGTTGAGAAAGTATCACGACTTGAAAGATCGTATACGTGTGATGCGCGAGAGCGCTTCAAAACGAGACGAAGAGATTGCGCTCTTGAAAGATTTTGTAAAAAGTTTTTCTAAAATCAAGCCAATGCCTGGAGAAATCAGTGAGATTGAACAGCAAATAGCACGACTTTCAAGTGTGGAGGAGTTGCGTATCGCGGCGATGGGAGCATCTAACGTTCTTGAACACGAAGACGAAGGTGTTATCAATTTCTTGGGACAGGCGAGAAAATATTTGGATGCGGTAAAGGGGAAAGACGCTCTTCTTGAAAGCTTCTCGGATCAAATTTCTGAGGCCTTTTTCATTCTTGCCGATGTGTCACCAAACCTCTCCTCCTATTTGCAGTCCTTGGAAGCCGATCCTGCGCGTCTGGAATTCATTCAAGAACGCAAGGCTGAACTACTGTCTTTTATCAAAGTGTGGGAAAAAAATCTCATATTAGATGAAGCGCTGGAAAGCCTTATCAAACGTTCGCGAAGTGCTCACACTGATTTAGAAGACCTTGAAGGGGGAGAGACCAAGATTAGTGAACTTGAGGAAGAGTTAAAGTTATTGCGTACTCGCCTTGTGGAATTAGCAAAGCAATTAACTCAGGGCAGAGTAGATGCAGCGAAAGTTTTAGGCGAGAAAGTCTCAAATGAGATTCACCAATTATCGATGCCTCACACCAATTTTTTCGCTCGCGTTGAGTCTATTAATTATGAGGGTCAATTGAAGGAAAGTGATTTCACACAATGGGGGTGCGACGAAGTTTCAATGCTTTTGCAATCTCACACAGATGGCCCATTGGTTTCATTAGCAAAGGGCGCATCGGGTGGAGAACTTTCCCGCGTGATGCTCGCACTTGAAGTTGTACTCGCCGCGACGCATCCTGTGGGGACTTACATTTTTGATGAGATCGATGCTGGCATCGGGGGTAAGGCAGCAATTGAAGTGGGACGTCGACTAAGTGTTCTCTCAAAACATTCCCAAGTTATCGTAGTGACCCACCTCGCTCAAGTTGCGGCGTGGGCAGACACTCATTACGTAGTCATAAAAAGTCAAGATGGGACCATCACGGCGAGCGGTGTGAATCAGGTACTTGGGGAAAGTAGAGTTGAAGAGATTGCAAGAATGCTGGCAGGACTGGAGAATTCAACAAGTGCGAGAGAACACGCCGCGGAACTCTTGGCAATGAGGGTTTAACGCTCTTTGATGATAGGTTCGTCTTCCATGGGCCAGCCGCATGTAACTAAGCATCTATTCGTCACTGGCGGAGTCGCCTCAAGTTTAGGTAAGGGACTCACTGCATCAAGTCTTGGGAGATTGCTTATCTCACGTGGCGTACGCGTTACCATGCAAAAGTTAGATCCATATCTCAATGTGGATCCCGGGACTATGAATCCGTTTCAACACGGTGAAGTTTTTGTAACAAATGATGGAGCTGAAACGGATTTAGATATAGGCCACTATGAAAGATTTCTCGACACCGATCTTCAAGGTTCAGCTAATGTCACGACAGGTCAAGTCTATTCCCGAGTCATAGCGCGCGAACGACGCGGTGAGTATTTGGGCGAGACCGTACAAGTGATTCCACATATTACTAATGAAATCAAAGAACGTATTAGAGAAATGGCTTCCCCCGACATTGACATCGTGATTACTGAAATCGGTGGGACGGTTGGAGACATTGAGTCTCAGCCATTTCTCGAGGCAGCTCGGCAGATACGCCAAGAGGTAGGTAGAGATAATGTTTTCTATCTCCATGTTTCTCTTGTTCCCTATATCGGCCCATCTGGTGAATTGAAAACAAAGCCAACGCAACATAGTGTTGCCGCTCTTCGCAGTATCGGTATTGCTCCCGACGCAGTGGTGTTGCGCTCGGATCGATTTATTCCAGAATCTATCAAACGCAAAATTTCACTCATGTGCGATGTTGACTTGGAAGCCGTAGTAGCTGCTATGGATGCACCTTCTATTTATGACATACCTAAAGTTTTACACTCTGAAGGTTTAGATGCATACGTCATTAGACGTTTAGGCTTAAAAGCTCATGATGTGAAATGGGGCGAATGGGATGCACTTCTTGAGAAGGTCCACCATCCGGTACATGAGGTAACAGTTGCACTCGTCGGAAAATATGTTGACCTACCTGATGCGTATCTTTCGGTTACAGAAGCGTTGCGCGCGGGAGGTTTTGCAAATAGCGCCCATATTACGATCAAATGGGTTGCAAGTGATTTGTGTGATACGCCTGCGGGGGCTGCATCGGTTCTCTCCGATGTTGATGCGATATGTGTCCCTGGTGGCTTCGGAGTGCGTGGAATTGAAGGAAAATTGGGCGCACTTACGTACGCTCGGTTAAATAAAATTCCTACGCTTGGATTATGCCTTGGTCTGCAGTGCATGGTTATCGAAGCTGCACGAAATCTGGCAGGCATTGTCGATGCCAATTCGGCTGAGTTTGATCCTGATTCAGGAACTCATGTTATTTCGACAATGGATGGACAGAAAGAAGTAATCGCCGGAGAAGCTGACATGGGCGCAACTATGAGATTAGGTTTATATAAGGCGACACTTGATCCGGACTCTGTAGTGGCTCAAACATATGGTTTGCTGGAAATTTCTGAACGTCATCGCCATCGGTATGAAGTGAACAACAGCTACAGAGAGAAAATATCTGCCGCTGGATTAAAGTTCTCAGGAATTTTTAAAGAGAGAGACCTAGTAGAATTTGTGGAATTACCTCGTGAGGTTCACCCATATTATGTGGGAACTCAAGCTCATCCCGAGTTACGTTCGCGTCCCACACGTCCGCACCCATTATTCGTTGGACTCATTGCCAGCGCTATTGCATTGAAGGATTAATATGATTATTGGAGTACCAAAAGAGATCAAGGTCCACGAGTCACGTGTCGCAATCACTCCCGAGGGCGTGAGTGAGTTTATTCGAGCTGGGCACACTGTTCTCATTGAGGCTGGTGCCGGCATAGGCTCCGCAATCTCAGATGAGGATTATATGTCACAAGGAGCTCAGATGCTTCAAAGCGCTTCTGAAGTGTGGAAGCAAGCTGAGATGATTTTGAAAGTGAAAGAGCCAATAGAGACTGAATATCCACTGATGAGAAAAGGGCAGATTCTTTTTACCTATCTCCATCTCGCTGCATCAAAATCGTGCACTGATGCACTGATCGCAAGTGGCTCAATTGCAATTGCCTACGAAACAGTAGAGGTCAATGGTTCCTTGCCGTTACTGGCCCCGATGAGTGAAGTTGCTGGGCGCATGGCAACGCAGGTAGGTGCAACTGCTCTGCAACGCCCTCATGGCGGTCGCGGTGTATTGCTCGCGGGAGTTCCAGGTGTTGCTCCCGGAAGAGTTGTCGTGATTGGCGCAGGAGTTGCGGGCCTTAATGCAGCGGTGATCGCCTTGGGAATGGGCGCAGATGTAACCGTTATTGATAGATCACTTTCTCGCTTGGCAACCATTGATTCCTTGTATTCAGGACGGATAAAGACCTTGGCTGCTTCTCATGCGGCTATTGATCGTGAAATACGCCAGGCTGATCTAGTTATTGGCGCCGTATTGGTGCATGGAGCTAAGGCGCCAAAATTAGTGTCTAATGCTCAAGTGAAATTGATGAAGTCGGGGTCGGTTCTTGTAGATATCGCAATCGACCAAGGTGGCTGCTTTGAAGATTCGCACGCGACCACTCATGCGGACCCTGTTTTTAAAGTGCATGATTCTATTTTTTATTGCGTGGCAAATATGCCTGGCGCAGTGCCCGCAACATCGACATATTCTCTGACTAATGCAACAACTCCTTATGCCTTAGCTATTGCGAATAAGGGATGGTTGCGCGCGCTGACAGAAGATTCAAATTTGGCGAAAGGTCTTAATGTCAATGACGGAAAGATTACATATCAAGAAGTTGCTGATGCGCATAGCTATAAGCACGTCCCGATGATCTTCTAGAGTTATTTATGAAGGCGATGAGTAATAAAATATTTCAGAGTTTTCTGGACCACTTACGTATCGAACGTGGATTAGCACCTAATTCCATAGAAGCCTACAAGCGGGATCTTGCAAAATTTTCTGGATACATGAATGACAAGGGAATCGAAATCTCTCAAGTTGAGGAGAGTCATTTTTTGGAATTTCTTGATGGATTACGTTCCAGCGGACTTTCACAGGGAAGTGTCAATAGGAACCTTTCTTCTCTTCGATCGTTTTTTAAATATCTAGCAAACGAATTTGATGTACCAAACGTCACAACCGGTCTCGCGGTAGCCCAACTTCCAAAACGCCTACCTAAAGCCCTTACGGTAAGTGAAATTTTTTTATTGATTGACAGCGCAGATCGCTTGGATAATCCCACATCACTACGCGATAAGGCTTTACTCGAATTGCTTTACAGTAGTGGCGGCAGAGTGAGTGAGCTAATTGGTTCAAATTTGGGCGATTTTACTTCTCTGGAAACCGAGAGTGGTTCAGTAACAATATTAAAGCTACGGGGGAAAGGTGGCAAAGAGAGAGTGGTTCCACTTGGAAGTTTTGCAGTTAAGGCGATCGAAAACTACCTGACTCGAACAAGACCCTTGTTGGCCACCCGAAACTCGAAGGGCACAGGCGCTCTCTTTCTTAATTCACGAGGAACTAGATTGACGCGTCAAAGTGCATGGAACGTAGTAACTGCAGCTGCAAAACAAACAGGCTTAGAAGGAAAAGTTTCTCCACACGTTTTCCGGCATTCATACGCAACTCACTTGCTCGATGGAGGAGCAGACATTCGCGTTGTCCAGGAATTACTTGGCCACGCCTCTGTTACAACAACACAAATCTACACACTGATAACCATCGATAAAGTTCGTGAAACGTATAGCCTTTCGCACCCTCGAGCACGGACTTAATTACTGGCCGCGTAACCTGCGTGCCAGAATGCTTTGATCGCCTTTAGCTTCTAAGTCGGCAATAATTACGGCAATAGATTCGCGAACTATGCGACCGCGATCAACCCCTAAACCTAAATCTCCACGTAACTGCAATCGAGCCTGATCCAAGTCATAGAGTTCATCAGGGGAGAGGTAGACAGTTATTTTCTCATCATGACGTTCGCGACCCGATGGCGCCTTTTCAACGGATGTAACTCTTCTTCGAGCTATAGATCGAACACCCTTTTTTGAAGGTGAAATAGTTGGTGCGGCGATTGATGGAGCGACCAAAGGGCGAGCAGGTTCAGTGTCAGTGGTGCGCACCGAAGTGAGTGCCGGTGATGTGGACCTAAACAATTCATCTGCCCCTGGCAAACTTGCTCTACGTGTCATTGTGCGCCTCCTCTGGCTATGAGTTCTCTTGCTAAACGTCGATAAGAGGCAGCGCCTGTTGACGAAGAAGCATAGGTAGTGATCGGTTCACCAACCACTGTTGTTTCTGGAAAACGAATCGTTTTGGAAATTATGGTTTCAAATACATCTTCTGGATATTTTTCAAGAATTGCTCCAAGTACTTCTCTGTTATGAAGAGTTTTCTTGTCATACATTGTGGCAAGAATTCCAATTAATTTAAGATCAGGATTGAGAAAGTTCTTCACTTTATCTAGATTGCCTTTAAGTTCAATGAATCCATGAAGAGCAAAGTATTCACATTGGAGGGGAACAATTACTTCATCCGACGCAACCAGAGCATTAATCGTCAGCTGACCCATGGTCGGTTGGCAATCGATGAGGATCACATCGTAGAAATCACGAAGAGGGGTGAGCGCTCTCTTGAGATACTGCTGCCCGCCAATTTCTGCGCCCAATGTGGTCTCAGCAGTTCCTAAGTCTCGATTTGCTGGAAGAAAATCAAGGCCAGCAACCGATGATTTTAAAACAATTTCATCTACATTGGCGCTCGGCGTCATCAAGGCGTAGTACACGGTTTGTTCAAGAGGCAGACTATGTGCGTTGACACCAAGGCCGAGGGAAAGACCCCCTTGCGGATCAAAATCGACGAGAAGAACTCGTCTGCCTAATTCAGCAAGGCTAGCTCCTAAATTAATTGTTGAAGTGGTTTTACCTACTCCGCCTTTTTGATTAAATATTGCGATGATTTTGGCATGTCCGTGGGTGGTCAACGGTGCTGGCACCGAGAAACTCATGGGAGGACGACCTAGAAGTGCTGAGGTAGTCGCGACATCATCATCAATTGTCGATTTAGCGTTCAAGCGAGAAACCTCTTTCTATACCTTTCGGCCGACTGTACGCGTTAGCCACGTAGTGAGCAAGTGCGCAAAGACTCAAAAGTAAAGTACGGTTCGCTGGTGGAAACTGAGATAACCAACGAGCCTGTCGTACAGGAGATCTCTGGCCCCTTTTCGGTTCACCTAGAGAATTTTGATGGACCCTTTGATCTACTTCTTCAGCTCATCTCGCGCCACAAAATGGACATTACAGAGGTTGCTTTAAGTACCGTCACCGACGAATTTATCGCCTTCATCCGAGCCTTGGAGATTTCGGGAGAAGGGTGGCGATTAGATCAAGCCACGGAATTTCTCGTGATCGCGGCAACATTGCTTGATCTCAAGGCGGCGAGATTATTGCCTTCCGGGGAAGTTGATGATGAAGAAGATTTGGCGCTTCTGGAGGCTCGAGACCTTCTCTTTGCCCGCCTTCTCCAATATCGCGCCTTTAAAGAGATCGCGGCAACATTTAGCGAGCGGATTGCGCAAAGCGATAAAAGCTTTGCTCGCATAGTCGCCTTGGATCCCGCTCTTTCAGCCCTTTTGCCTGAGGTTCTCATCGGCGTAGGCGCCGCCCGTTTTGCCGCGATTGCAGAGAGGGTTTTGACACCTAAGTCGGCACCAGTGGTAGCTGTTGAGCATCTACACAGCGCTCAAGTGAGCGTAACTGAGCAGTCTCAACTAGTGGTTGAGGCTTTGCGCCGCTCCAGATCGATGACTTTTAGAGCACTCGTGCTTGATGCTGAAAGCACTTTGGTGATTGTGGCGCGATTCTTGGCTCTTTTGGATCTTTACAGGCAGGGCGCCCTGCGCTTTGAACAGGTGGTGGCTTTGGGGGAGCTCCAGATCAGTTGGACAGGCCCAGATGATGGAGAGATTGAGACTACCGATGAATTTGATATACCTATCGTTTTAGACGACTCATATGATGTCGTGGAACCTGGAGGGGAAAATGCCTAATTCTGAGCTCCTGCGCTCAATTGAAGCGATTCTGATGGTCGTGGACGAGCCAGTTACTGAAATAACACTTGCGACGGTCCTTGAAGTTCCAACGGATGAAATCTCGGCGGCGCTCACAGCGCTCATAGAGAGCTACGAAGGGAGAGGGTTCACCCTTAAGGCCATCTCAGGCGGGTGGCGCTTCTATAGTCATCCTGAGTGCGCCTCCGTAGTGGAGAAATTCGTGCTTGACGGTCAGCAGAATCGGTTAACCCAGGCAGCTCTTGAAACCTTGGCAGTAATTGCCTATCGCCAGCCTGTTTCACGAGCCAGAGTCTCGGCCATACGAGGAGTTAATGTAGAAGCGGTCATGAAGACTTTAGTGACGAGAGGCCTTGTGGAGGAATTCGGCCTCGAGCCAGAAACAGGCGCAATTCTATACAAGACAACGACCTATTTTCTTGAGCGCCTAGGTCTTAATAACCTCGAAGACCTTCCAGCCTTAGCGCCGTACTTGCCTGACCTTGATCACTTAGATGAGATTCTTGAATCTCTCATCGACTAACACGCTCAATTAGCAAAGCCTATTTCTTACCTCTACACTTACACTTGCCCGGCCACAGCCGTGCGATGACTGTCGAGAATGGATAGCCACATGGCCGAAATGCGCCTTAATAAGATTATTGCCGATGCAGGAATAACCAGCCGCCGAGGTGCTGATGAACTGATATCAGATGGTCGAGTCAGCGTAGATGGAAAAATCGTAAGAGAACTTGGTGCGAAATGTGACGCTGAGAAGTCTATAGTAATGGTTGATGGTGAGACAATTCATCGAAGTTTGACCAAAACTTACCTTGCACTTCATAAACCAAGAGGTGTTGTGTCAACCATGTTCGATCCCGAAGGAAGGCCATCGCTATCAGATTTCATCAACTTAAGGACCGAGAGGCTTTTTCATGTGGGTCGCCTTGATAAGGATTCCGAAGGGCTAATTTTGCTTACAAATGATGGCGATATGACCTTTCGCGCCACGCACCCATCCTTTGGATTAGAAAAAACTTACATCATTGAATTTGATGGAAAATTGCCGGTTGGAGTCGAGAAAACACTACTTAAAGGTGTTGAACTCGAGGATGGGATGGGTCGAGTCCTGACCTTTAAACAGCTCTCTCCAGCCTGGATTGAAGTAAGCATCCACGAAGGCCGGTACCACATTATCCGTCGCCTAATGGAGGCGGTAGGCGTAGATGTGCTGCGATTGATCAGAACCAAATTCGGTCCTATCTCGCTTGGGGAAACTCTCGAAGGTCGTTGGCGAGACCTCAACGAAGGAGAGATAACTAATCTCTATACAGCTTTAGATTTAAAGAAATAAGTCTATTTAAGGTTTTTTTCACAATAGTCTTTTTATCGTTTTATCTATATTCCAGGTTGAATTATCGATAAGTCGCCAAAAATACAAGTTATTGGGCTGGATAAAATCGATAAATCTATATAATTGGGATGGCAATGGAATTCAAAAGCACCCTGGTCGACTTGGATTAATAACCATTTATCGCTAAACGTATAAACTATTTTATTGTTTAAAGCACTAAGGCGATGCCGCACTCTTACTCAAAGTCACGCTACGATTCTCACATGACTGTGCGAGCGATACGTGGAGCGATTCAAGTTGAGTCCAACACCGAGGAGGCCATTTCGCAAGGCTCAAAGGAGCTTCTCACTCGGATTCTTCAAGTCAATGAGTTGGCCCCACAAGAAATTATCTCGGTTATTTTCACAGCCACCGCAGACCTCAATGCCACCTTTCCAGCGCGAGCGGCGAGAGAACTTGGTTTCGAGCTAGTTCCGCTCTTATGTGCAGTAGAAATAGACGTCCCAGGAGCCCTTGCGCGGACTATCCGAGCGCTCATTCATTGCAATTCATCTCGATCCCCTGAACAAATCGAACATGTTTATCTGGGTGGGGCAAGTGTTTTGCGCCAGGATTTAGCTCAATAATGGAGTACTTATGGGGCTAAAGAGCGTTCGAATCATCGGTTCTGGCCTCATTGGAACGTCTATAGGCCTGGCTCTCTCGGCCAAAGGTGTAGATGTCGAGATGGTCGACTCCGATGAAGAGGCGCAGGCGCTGGCCCAAGAATTAGTTGGTTATTCGGGGGAGCCTGACGTCGCCGACTTAATTATCATTGCGGTTCCTATTGGAGCATTCAAAAAGGTTATTAAGAGTGAATTTGCATTAAATCCCAACTCGATATTTATAGATATTAGCAGTGTTAAAACTAAACCTCTAGTAGACGTGTCAGAAATAGATGGTCTAGAGGAGAGATTTTGCTTCACTCACCCCATGGCTGGCCGAGAGGTGGGAGGGGCGCAGTCCGCTCGCGGCGATCTGTTTGCCTCGAGACCGTGGATCATCACACCCACTCTTTTAACAAGTGAGCATGCCATTGCCATAGCAACTGAGGTGGCCGAAATGTGTTCGGCGATTACTTTTCACATGCCGCCTGCCGAGCATGATAAGGCAGTCGCGCTGGTCTCACATCTTCCTCAGATCCTTGCCTCACTCTTGGCTAAGGCGCTCACTTCGGGAGAGCCCACGTGGCTAGAGCTTTCGGGTCAGGGATTAAGGGATATGACGCGCTTGGCCGGCTCAAGTGCGGTGCTTTGGGAGGAAATACTTTCAAGTAATGCGTCCCATATCCGTCCTTTATTGATAAGTCTACAAAAAGACTTAACCATTCTTGTTGAGAGCCTCAATGACTCACGTGTAGCTCACGCACTTATTGAAGATGGAAATAAGGGTCGAGAACGCATACCGGGAAAGCATGGCGGGACGGCTCGTGACTACACATATGTGCCGATTGTGATCCAAGATAAACCTGGGCAATTAGCAGCTCTTTTTAACGAGTGTGCAGTCGCTGGAGTCAATGTGGAAGATCTAACTATCGAACATACACCGGGTCAATTTACGGGGCTGGTGACCTTGGCTATTCTTTCCTCTTTGGATGCCTATAAGTTAACTACACATCTAAGCACGCGGGGTTGGAGCATTCACGCTTCACGTAATTCATAACTCACACCAGGCAATAGAATGAATGCATGGGCATTGTCGTAGCAGTAGATGGCCCGAGCGGAGCTGGAAAATCGAGCGCTTCTAAGTTGGTAGCTATCCGTGCTGGTTGGAACTACTTAGACACAGGCGCCTTATATCGAGGCGCAACGTGGGTAGCTCAACGCGAGGAGTGCAAAGATCCTGCTGAAATAGTTGCCGCATTAAAGCGCTCACCTTTGCGTTTCGTTTGCAATCCACTTACCCCGCAACTATTCGCAGGGGATACCGAGATAACAGACGAGATTCGCTCGCAGGAAGTTACCGGGCATGTAAGCGTTGTTGCAGCGATGTTGGAAGTTCGCAAAGAGTTACTCGCGATACAGAGAAAATATATTTCAGAGGCGACACGTGGCATCGTAGTAGAAGGAAGAGATATCGGAACCGTCGTAGCACCTGATTCAGCACTGAAGATTTATCTCACCGCTGATCTTGAAGCGCGCGCTCTTCGTCGAGATAAAGAGATTGAAGTTGGCGTCACGGAAGTGAAGAAGTCTTTGAATTCAAGAGATGTCATTGATTCCACCCGGAGCGCCTCTCCTCTCACAATTGCTCAGGACAGTGTTGTGATTGATTCAACGCAACTTTCCTTGGATGACACCGTCGAACGAATTTGGGAACTTCTGAAAGAGCGTTCACTTCTTGGGCTTCCAATAGTTGGAATCTTGGGACGTCCCAATGTTGGTAAATCCACATTAATAAATCGATTCATTGGCCGTAGAGAAGCCATAGTTGAAGACACGCCTGGCGTGACGAGAGACAGAATTCAATATGAATGCGAATGGGGCGGTCGTCGCTTCATCGTGATGGACACAGGTGGCTGGGAATCAAAGCCAGATGGCATCTCTATTCAAGTAAGCGCCGGCGCCGAAATAGCTATGCGCGAATCTGATGTTCTATGTTTTGTGGTGGACTCACAAGTTGGTGCACTAGATGAAGACGATGTACTCGTTCAAGAGTTACGCAAGGCAAAAAAACCGATTATTTTGATCGCTAACAAAGTGGACAGCGAACGAGAAGAGTCGGATGCGCACGCGCTATGGAATTTAGGACTGGGTGAGCCATATTTTGTTTCAGCACTTCACGGGCGCGGTAGCGGTGATCTCTTAGATAAAATTGTTTCCGTTCTTCCTGAAGTAGGTGGAGCACAGGTGCAAGATGGTTATCGGCGTGTTGCCCTCATTGGTCGTCCAAACGTCGGTAAATCAAGTCTTCTCAATGCATTAGCTGGTGAAGAGCGAGCAATCGTTTCCGAAATTGCTGGCACTACTAGGGATCCCGTGGATGAGTTAATAGAGTTCGGGGGATCTATTTGGAGATTTGTTGATACTGCTGGTTTGCGTAAGCGGGCGAATCAAGCAAGTGGTACAGATTATTACGCCACACTTCGTACGCAGGCTGCCTTGGAGCGTTGTGAAGTTGCGGTGGTGGTTCTTGATGCAAGCGAACCCATTTCCGAGCAGGATTTGCGAATCATTACTATGGTCGAAGAGGCTGGAAAAGCCATGGTTATCGTGATGAATAAATGGGACTTGGTTGATGAAGATAGACGAGACCAGCTTGATCGAGAAATTGATCGACATCTTGATCAAGTCGAATGGGCTCAGAGAGTTAACGTTGCAGCGAAAACTGGATGGCATAGAGATCGCCTAGCTCCGGCTTTGAGAACCTCCCTTGATAGTTGGGAGAAGAGAGTTCCAACGAGTAAGTTAAATTCCTTCCTAGGCGCACTGATCGGGCAGACTCCGCCACCCGTCCGTGGAGGAAAACAACCGAAGGTTTATTACGCAACTCAAGCTGGTATTGCTCCTCCGAAATTTGTGGTTTTCTCCAGTGGCTGGATTGAAGCGTCGTACCGTCGATTTATTGAACGACGTTTACGCGAAGAATTCTCATTTCCAGGCACTCCAGTACAAGTTGCTGTCCGCGTAAAAGAGCGTGACTAAAGAATTCTCATGATGATGCGAATGGGTTCCGGAACAAATTGGACGTTACCTAATGTGTTGAGTATTTTGCGGGCTTGTGGAATTCCACTTTTTTTCTACCTAGCTCTTGTGACGCATCAGGACGGTTGGGCCGTATTGCTTTTAGCACTTGGTGGCGCTTCAGATTACTTTGATGGAAAGATAGCTAGAGCTTGGGGCCAAGAATCTAGCCTTGGTGCGATGTTGGATCCTGCAGTAGACAGGCTCTATATAGTCTCTACTCTTGTTGTTCTCTATATGCGAGATGTCATTCCACTATGGCTAATAGCAACATTAGTCATCAGAGATATTCTTCTAGCTCTACTTGCCTTAGTTCTAAAAGGCAAAGGATATGGATTGCTGACGGTCACCTTTCTTGGCAAGGCAGCGACCTTTACTTTGCTTTATGCCTTCCCTTTTCTTCTTCTCGGCCTTGCCAAGACAACCTTTGGGTCAGTGGCCTACGTTGTGGGTTGGTCATTCGCGATATGGGGAGTTGCGCTCTATGTGTACACGGGTATGAGCTACTTCCGCATTGGACTTCGAAGGATTAGAGTCGGGTCCAGCTTTGAAGTACTTGAATAATCTGTACCATTACACAATATCCCGGAATTACGATTAGGAGCGGACATGTCACTCATCCCAGATGATTTGCAATACACAAAGGAACACGAATGGGTTGGAGCTACCGCTCAGGACACCGTGCTTCGTTTTGGGATTACAGATTTCGCGCAAGGCGCACTCGGAGACATCGTCTACGTGCAACTTCCTAAAGTTGGTGAAAAAATTATCGCTGGTGATGTGTGTGGTGAAGTGGAATCGACTAAGAGCGTTTCTGAAATCTTTGCACCAGTCAGTGGAACCGTGACTGCGGTTAACGAATCTCTCAATAATGCTCCCGAGACGATTAATTCCGATCCATACGGTGCTGGGTGGCTCGTGGATGTAGAAGTATCACAAGCGCCAACTGAACTCTTAGGTGCCTCAGAATACGGTGAAATCACGGCTTGACCAGGACCCACATACTTCTCTAGTGTCACCCTTAAGTTTAAGGTGAGTGAAAAAGGGGGAGTGAACGTGTCGGCAGAGCCTGATGAGCGCGAACTAACCTCAACACTACATCTGGGCTTAAGGTCTCTTTCGCAGCCCGTGTCAACAAATGAAGTTGATGAATATCTTCAGACCGCTACTGCTCAAGAACGTGCGACCATCGAGGAGATCCAAAACGGTGATTCCAGCAGAGCGATGATTATTATTCACAGGGGCCCGCAGAAAGGTTCACGTTTCTTGATTACATCTGAAGGGGTTGCAATTGGGCGATCTCCGGAAAGTTCAATATTTCTTGACGATGTAACGGTATCGAGAAAGCATTGCGCTATCGCCTTTAATTCGCAGGCGCTTTTTGAAATAAGTGATTTAGGAAGCCTCAATGGGACCTATCTAAATAATACAAGTGTCACACAAAGTATTCTTGGCAATGGAGATCAAATTCAAGTTGGAAAGTTCCATATGATTTTTGTTTCACACGTTCATCAAAAACAATCAGGGGAGAAGTAAATGAGTGTTCCAGCTCGTGCGTATCTAAGTATCGGTGAAGTATTATCGAAACTGCGTGGAGATTTCCCGGATATAACAATCTCCAAGATCCGCTTTCTGGAATCCGAAGGTCTCATAGAGCCACAGAGAACGCCATCTGGGTATCGTAAGTTTACGAGTTCAGATTTAGAGCGTTTGAGATATGTCCTTCTCGCTCAGCGAGATCAGTATCTTCCCCTTCGAGTCATCAAAGATAATCTTGATGCTCTCGACCGAGGATTAGAACCTGCAGCCACTGGTGGCGTTGCCGCGCCCAGACATAGTCTTGGACTAGCAACTGTCGCCGGTGAATTGGCCCCAGCAGCTTTTGAACAAGCTACTGACATGCGCCTATCTCGTGAAGAACTTATCTCTGCCAGCGGTCTACGCGAGGATCAACTCGTAGAACTTGAGTCGTTCGGGTTGATATCACTTCGTGGCCGTCATTATGATTCAGACGCACTTGCTGTTGCTAAGGCCGTCACGGAGATGTCGAGTTTTGGAATCGAAGCCAGACATCTGCGATCATTTAAATCTGCAGCTGATCGTGAAATTGGCCTGATTGAACAAGTTATTACGCCATTGACTCGCCAAAAGAGCGCTGAATCCAAGGCGCGAGCTCAAGAGGTGCAGAAGGAGATTGCATCTCTATCTATACGATTACATGCCGCCCTTGTACGCGGCGGACTCCATCGTTTTCGTTGAGAGTGAAATAATTTGAGAGTGAAGAGCGTTATAAAGGCATGATGGTTGCCATGGAAGTTGTCGGAGTCCGCATAGAAATGCCCTCCAATCAGCCAATTGTCCTGCTCAAAGAGATTGATGGAGTGCGATTCCTTCCCATATGGGTGGGCGCGGTGGAAGCGACGGCTATTGCTTTCGCGCAACAAGGGGTGACACCACCACGACCTTTAACACACGATCTTTTGCAAGACGTTCTCGAGTCACTAGATGCGACTATGACGTCCGTTCAAATCACCGCAATCGAGGAAGGTGTTTTCTATGCAAATCTTCAATTGCGCGATGCAACCGGTACCTCACTTGTAGTCTCTGCTAGACCATCGGATGCGATAGCCCTCGCCTTGCGAACTCACAGCAATATTTTGGCGGATGGCGAGCTCCTTGATTCAGTTGGAATTGAGATTCCAGAGCAGGGGATTGAAGGCGCTGAAAGCACGCAGGAGTTAGAAGCTTTTCGGGAATTTCTGGAGCAAATTAATCCGGAAGACTTTGCAGGATAGGCTTAAAACTCTCAATCTCAAGTAGAGGTTTTGGGAGTGTCGTTCCTGTATTTTTCCCTCGCTATCTCGTACCCTTAATCACTCCCCAAGAGAATTGAGCATTTCGTGAGCGTAGATTTCGATCAGATTGGCTACAGAGGCGCGACAGCATGTTCTGCCGCAGGAATCACGTATCGGCAACTCGATTATTGGGCGCGAACTGGTTTAGTAGAACCAAGCATTCGACCGGCTGGCGGTTCAGGCACTCAGCGCCTCTATGGTTTCAGAGACATTCTCGTTCTTAAAGTTGTGAAGCGTTTACTTGACGCTGGAGTCTCTTTGCAAAACATTCGAACAGCGGTCAATCATTTGAGAAGTCGCGGAGTTACTGAGCTCGAGCGAATCACGCTAATGAGCGATGGCGCATCAATTTATGAGTGTGGTAGCCCGGATGAAATCGTGGACCTCTTGCAAGGGGGACAGGGAGTATTCGGTATCGCAGTAGGCAAGGTGTGGCACGAGGTTGAAGGTTCCCTCTCGCTGCTCCAAGGTGAACTAAATGGCGCGGTGATAGGTGGCGAAAGTAACGACGAATTATCCCTTCGCCGCAACCGCAAAGGCGCCTAAAGAGTCATATTCTGTTCCTGTGCGTTTGCCACCTGGCTAACGCTTCTAAGGAGCACTCGCGATGTCAGGTAAGAGCACACAACTTCCATATGATGCATTTGAACGTCGCCACATAGGGCCTTCGAGTGAGCAAGAAAAAGCTTTGCTCCTTGAGCTTGGATATCAGGACATGGATTCCTTTATCGCTGACGTACTTCCGAGCAATATCGCAATGAGTCATAGATTATCAAGTGCATTACCTGCACCCCTGAACGAAGTTGAGACCATAGGAGCACTTCGTGCATTAGCGGATAAGAATATTTTATTTACTTCTTTAATAGGTACCGGTTACTACGCGACAATCACACCACCTGTAGTTTTGCGAAACGTTCTTGAAAACCCAGCGTGGTATACGGCGTATACACCGTATCAGCCAGAGATTTCGCAGGGACGATTAGAAGCACTCTTCGCTTTCCAAACCACTGTGTGTGATTTAACTGGGTTGCCTGTCGCAAATGCTTCAATGCTCGATGAAGCAACTGCCGCAGCCGAAGCAATGACTCTTGCTCGTAGAGTTTTCAAAGGTGGGGATGAAGCAATTTTTCTCATAGATCAAAACGTTCATCCACAAACGAAAGCCGTTATACATACCCGAGCAAAGCCACTCAATATACGCATTGAAGAATTTAATGCAAACGATAAATTTTCTGATTCATCTGAAATTTTTGGAGTGCTTGTTCAATACCCTGACACACGCGGCGAGATAAATGATTTTGCTGAACTCGCTCATGCTGTTCATGCTAAAGGCGCTCTTTTAATTGCAGCGACAGATTTACTTGCATTGACTCTTATTGTCGCACCAGGGGAGTGGGGAGCCGATATTGCAATTGGATCTGCTCAACGTTTCGGAGTACCCATGGGATTTGGAGGGCCGCACGCTGGATTTATGGCGGTCCGCGAAGGGCTAGAGCGCTCTATACCTGGTCGGCTTATAGGTCAAAGCGTTGATACACATGGGTCTCCGGCATTTCGGTTAGCTCTTCAAACACGTGAACAACATATTCGTCGCGATAAGGCTACAAGCAATATTTGCACTGCCCAAGTACTCCTTGCAGTGATGAGCGCGTTTTACGCCATGTGGCATGGACCGGTAGGACTCAGAACAATCGCTTCGCGAATACACAGCCAAACATTTTCATTTGCTTCCGCTTTGAAAAGTGCTGGTTTCACAATTGAGAACTCACATTTTTTTGACACGTGTGTAGTTGAGGTGCGAGATGCTGATGCTATTCATAAAAAAGCTGCAGAGTTAAAAATAAATCTGCGAGCTATTGACTCTTTGCACGTTGGTTTTTCATTTGATGAATTAACAAGTGCTAAAACCTTGGCTGATCTTTCAGAAATTTTTGGTATTGAAACAGTGGAAATCCGACAGGGGAGTACCGCCATTCCCGCAACCCTCGTTCGTACTTCATCATATTTGACTCATCCCATTTTTAACACGAATCACTCAGAGACCGGAATGTTGCGCTATATACGGACACTTTCAGATCGCGATTTAGCTCTGGATCGAACAATGATTCCTCTTGGCTCATGCACAATGAAACTCAATGCAACGACAGAAATGGAAGCCGTTACCTGGCCAGAATTTTCTTCGTTACATCCCTTCGCACCATTGGAGCAAAGCGTTGGATCACGCGAGTTAATCCAAGAATTATCTGATTGGTTGCTCGCAATCACTGGCTATGACGCAGTGTCATTACAGCCAAACGCCGGCAGTCAAGGAGAGTTTGCTGGGTTGCTAGCAATAAGAAATTATCATGATTCTCGAGGCGATATTCATCGCACGATATGTCTCATTCCATCGAGTGCTCACGGGACCAATGCAGCCAGTGCTGTAATGGCAGGGATGAAAGTTGTTGTAATTTCTTGTGACGAACACGGAAATGTAAGCCTCGATGATTTGAAATCGAAAATTGCTGAACATTCCATAAACCTGGCAGCGCTAATGGTCACATATCCGTCAACTCACGGAGTTTTCGAATCGGAAATTACTCAGATATGTGGACTTATTCACGATGCGGGAGGCCAAGTTTATGTTGATGGTGCAAATCTCAATGCACTCGTTGGTTTGGCACAGCCTGGGAAATTTGGTGCAGACGTATCGCATTTGAATCTTCATAAAACTTTTTGCATTCCACATGGTGGTGGGGGACCAGGTGTTGGCCCAGTGATCTCGCGAGAACATTTAGCGCCTTTTTTACCGAACCATCCACATGATTCGACTGCTGGGCCATCAACAGGACCTGGACCAGTAAGCGCCGCACCCTATGGATCAGCAAGTATTTTGCCGATCTCTTGGGCATACATTCGAATGATGGGTGGCGAAGGACTCACGCACGCAACTCAGGTTGCAATCTTGTCAGCTAATTACATTGCACAGAGATTAAATCCATATTTCCCAGTGCTCTACACAGGCAATAACGGACGCGTTGCACATGAATGTATTTTAGATCTTCGCGACATAACGAAAGAAAGTGGAGTAACTGTCGATGATGTAGCAAAGCGGCTCATGGACTACGGCTTTCACGCTCCGACGATGAGTTTTCCCGTTGCTGGAACATTAATGGTTGAGCCGACTGAAAGTGAAGATATAGCCGAGATCGAAAGATTCATTCAAGCAATGATTTCGATTCACGGGGAGATTATGGATGTACAAGAAGGTCGCATTTCGCATGAGCAGAGCGCCCTAGCATTCGCCCCTCACACAATTGCAGATGTAGTAACTTCAGATTGGCAACGAGAGTACCCAAGGGAAGTTGGAGCCTTTCCAGAGACCTTAGAAGGTCTGATTCCGGGCGAGATAATTGGATTGCGTTCTAAATATTGGCCGACTGTCGGTCGAATAGATGGCGCCTTCGGTGATCGCAATCTGGTTTGCTCGTGCCCACCAGTATCTGACTTCGCTTAAGTCAGATACTGGGAGAGGTTCGCTTCTTCTTATTTACTTTACATAATGTTACTTATCGGCGCTAGTCAGGATCTCTTTACGTCTGCGCGAAAGCCCATATAGGCCCAAGCTAGTGCCTAGATTTATTAACGGAAAGTAGCCGCCCACTCTATTTGAAGGTGTTTGCGAGTCTACTGGCGCAAGTTGAACGGTACCTTGAAGTGATTGAGCAATGTCGACACTGCTTTTCTTGTACACGTGGCCCGAACTAGTAACAAAGGCACTGACGCCCGTAGTGGAAATACTTACTGCATAGCGGTCGTTTTCCATGGCTCTAATCCTGGTGATATCGAGTTGTTGTTCGCTTTCCGCAGTGTCGGCAAATGTTGCACTGTTTGTCTGTACAAGTAGGAAATTAGAAGCAGCTGACATTGTTCTGACCGCGCCATCGTCAATTAATTCAAAACAGATGACTGGACCGATAACTGCTTCATTGACTCGATGAGTAACAATCTCATTTGAAGGCGTGAAATCTGCGACATCCTTAGCGTAAGGGGAGACTATCTCGGCCAAGGTTCGAAGTGGCATGTATTCACCAAATGGCGTCAAATGCCGTTTTATGTAGATAGAACCACTCCCCTGATCTGGATTCCACAAAATCGATGCATTTTGAAGTACACCGGTGTGATGAAGAACCGCTCCAAATATTAAAGGGGTGCGGAATTCGTCGACAATTTTTGTGATTGTCAATCCAACGGAGGGATTGCTGTATGGATCCACATCTACTGCATTTTCGGGCCATACGATCACATCAGGTAACTGTGTTTGATGTGACACGCTGCGCAGTGTTTGCTGTACGTGAAGGTTAAAAACCTCAGTCGCACGAGCGTTGAAATTTAGTCCAGGGCGTGGAACATTTCCTTGAATTGCAAGAACATCGAATGGTTTGCCTATTAATGCAGAGTTAGGAATAGAGATGCACAGTGTTATTAATATTATTATGGATACCAATGCCCATGAATGTGGTTTGGAAAACAATAGGTACACAGCAATTCCAAAATACAGTGTCAACAAAGTCAATCCGGAAGTTGAAATAAATCTAACCACATCTGCATAGGGCGCATCAGCTTGACTAAACGCAATTCGATTCCATCCGAAGCCCCCGAATGGGTAGTGGGTCCGCATGAGCTCCATCAAAAGATAAACAGGAGGTAACAGAAAGATGCGCGAAAATCTTTCTCTTTTCCATGAAATAAATCCTAAAGGAATAAAGAAAAGAGATTCCAAGATTGAAAGAATCGCCCACGGTATTACTCCTACATAACGCCCGCTCCACGACAAGGTGAGCAAATTAAATGTTAATCCAAAAATAAAGGCAACAAGATAACTTCGCCGTGTTTTAGTTACTGAATATAGAAAAATTGCTATTGCTATTGGAGCGAGCCACCATTGATCAATTGGTGCAAAGGCACATGAAAGAGTTGCGCCAGAAATAATTGCAAGCAAAGCACTTACCATCCAAGAGCTGCAATCATTCGATCGATACTAGCTCCCAGTGCGTAAGTGCTTTGAAATTGATAAATTTCATCCAGATTCTTTGGTCTTTCCGGAACTTGTAAGTCTATTTTTGGAAGCGCAACATCTTTGGCACAATGAACCAAGGTCGGTGCTATTTTCAAATAATCTGCGCCAGCAATAATCTTTTTTGCTAAAGCTGGTGGCAAAGAAATATGTGACTCAAGTGCTGCAGACATCGCATCATCGACATTGGCGAAGCTATTGGCAATGAGAGCCGCGCCTTTTTCGCCTATTCCTTTGACGCCAGGTAAACCATCTGACGGGTCTCCCCTAAACATGGCGAAAAGCGCGTACCGTTCACCGGGAATCTGGTACTTATTAGCCACCCAACTCACATCTACCAAATCGTGTTGGGAAATTCCTTTTGCAAGGTAAACAACTTTTACATCGCGAGAATCATCTACTAACTGGAAGAGATCTCTATCTCCAGTGACGATTCTTATAGGTCCTGATTCCTTGACGGCGAAAGTTGCCATGACGTCATCGGCTTCATAATCATCAACTCCTACTAGAGCGATTCCAAAAGCATCCAAGATATCTAGAAGAATAGGAATTTGTGGCGTGAGGGTATCTGGTTCCTCCTCTTCGCCATCAGTGGCATCGACTCGATTAGCTTTATACCCTGGAAAAATATCCACCCTCCAAGAAGGCCGCCAGTCCCCCTCGATGCACGCTACAAGTCGGTTCGGCTTGTATAACGAAAGGAGTCTTGCCGTCATGTCTAAGTACCCGCGAATTGCATTTACTGGCGCACCATCAGGGGCGACAAGAGTGTCAGGCATTCCGTAATAGGCGCGATACCAAAGAGAGGCACTGTCAAGGAGCATTAAAGTCATACTTCCTCCATAAGGTATGAAACAACCCCTCTATCAAGTGATGAAATACCCTCTTGGCATTTCTTTCGCAAACTCTCACTCGCCGTGGCAATCTGGCCGAGTAAATCAATAAGCTGTTTGGTTGAACGCACAAAGTCTCCCACTGATAGATCTGATCCTTTCAATACCGCTTGGAGTGAATTTCCAGTAGACCAGCGGTAGGAGATCCAACAGAAACCGAAATCTGGTTCCTTTTGTGTTTTCACACCAAAATCATTCTCAATCTCTTCTAAGCGCACCCAAATGCCCGTCACTTGCGCCAGTGCACTAGCAATATTTTGCGTCGGGATTTTTGGAGCAACAACTTCTGAAGATCGAGTTTGGAATATCATTCCTGAAGCAACGCTAAGCAGCTCACTCGCACTTAAATCATCAAAGATACCTTTACGAATTGTCTCGGTTAAGAGCAAATCTGACTCCGCATAAATCTTGGCAAGAATCTTCCCCTGAGGTAGCGGCTTCTCGCCTTCCATGTACCCCAACTCACTTAAAACATTGCAAATTCTGTCGAAAGTTTTTGCGATGACATGTGTGCGGTTTTCTACTCGTTTATTTAATCCTGCGCTCTCCCTTTCCAATCTATCCGATTTTTCAGCATACCTAGAATGTGCCTCGCGATCATTGCAGGCATGGCAAGGATGATTACGTAAGGTCTTTCTCATTTCAGCTAGTTCGGATTCCAGATGTTGCCTCTGTCGATTATCGAAAGTTTTCTTACCGCCGCGTTTGGAAAGAAGTGATTCGATTTCTTTGATATCTCGACGAATACTCGCATACCCAGCGAAATCACCTAAATGACAGAGCGCACTTTCTTGGAGTTCGTCAATCATTTGAGAGTTCTTTCGTAACTGCCTTACAAGTCCAATTACTGCTCTATCGGCTTGAAACTGAGCGAAAGAAGACTCCAGGGAGCGACGAGCTCTCTCACGACCAAACTGGGAAATTAGATTGATGGCCATGTTGTATGTCGGTGTGAATGATGATCTCAAAGGATAGGTTCGAGTAGAAGCTAAACCTGCCGCTGTTGCTGAGTCAACTGTCGGAGACCATTGAATGACGGCATTTCCTTCAATATCAATTCCTCGTCGACCAGCTCGCCCGGTCAGCTGAGTAAATTCTCCCGGGGTAATTGCGACATGGGCTTCCCCATTCCATTTGACAAGTTTTTCCAACACAACAGTGCGCGCGGGCATATTAATTCCCAAGGCCAGAGTCTCTGTGGCAAATACTGCTTTTACTAATCCGCGCTGGAACAGATCTTCAACTGCGCCTTTAAAACTTGGCAACAAGCCCGCGTGATGAGCGGCTATCCCGCGTTCTAATGCGACGAGCCATTCTTTATACCCTAGAACGTCAAGATCTTCTTCCGCCAAATTCTGGGTGTATTTGGCAGCCGTTGCACGAATCTCGGCACGCTCTTCTGTATTAGTAAGTTTAAGCCCAGCAGTAAGACATTGTTTTACTGCTGCATCACAACCGATGCGGGAGAAAATGAATGTAATCGCAGGCAGCAAGTTTTCTCGGTTGAGATATTCAATTATCTCTGCTCGGGAAAGGCGATTGAAATCTTCGCTCCATCGTTCTCTGCGACCATTGCGGGTCCTCACTTTACGCATTGCTTCGTTTTCCAAACGCAAGATTTCAGGATTGATTTGACCCGGCTTCGTGAAGAGATCTATTAATCTATTGCCGATAAGTACATGCTGGTACAGAGGAATTGGCCTGACTTCGCTAACAATTACTGCGGTCTTGCCGCGAATCTCACCTAACCATTCACCGAATTCCTCAGCGTTAGAAACTGTGGCTGACAATGAAATAACTTGGACACTCTCCATGAGATGAATAAGGACTTCTTCCCACACGGCGCCGCGAAACTTATCAGCCAAATAATGCACTTCATCCATCACTACAGACCCGAGATTTGTTAAAGTTGAGGAACTGGCATACAACATATTGCGAAGCACTTCGGTTGTCATAACCAAGATATCTGCTTCACTGTTGATGCTTGTGTCTCCCGTGAGAAGTCCAACCTTTGCCACGCCAAAACGATCAACGAACTCCTGATATTTTTGATTAGAGAGAGCCTTGATAGGGGTAGTGTAAAAACATTTTTTACCTTGACTAAGTGCGAGATAGGCTGCGAATTCGCCAACAACTGTCTTGCCCGCACCTGTTGGCGCGGCAACAAGTACTCCTTGCCCACTCTCGACGGCCTGACAAGCATCAATTTGAAACTCATCGAAAGCAAAATTAAAGGTGGAGATGAATTGATCTGTAATCGGACTTGACCCGCGCTTTTTTGAGGCTGCAAATCTCTCGGCAGGCGACATCACCTTGTCCATGTTAATCCCGCTTCTGGAACACAGTGCGCGTCAACCGGCAGTTGTCCAATTCTTTCACCATCAGCGTAAGCCACAGCTTGCGCTTCGATACGCACTCGTTTGCTGCGGTAGATGTCTACTTGAGGATGATGAATATGTGAACCTGCATACACTCGAGGGAAAACTCTTAAAAATTCCAATTTAGAAACTGGTTTGAGAATCATCACATCAAATAGACCATCATGCATATAGGCATTGGGGCACACTTTCATTCCTCCCCCATACGATGAACCATTTCCAACTGCTATTAGCATTGCCTGTGTTGAAATAATTTGATCATCGAGTGTTATTTCAAAATGTTCAGGAGTAAACCGTGGAAGTTCGAGTGCGATAGATACATTGTATCGTGAAGGGCCCTTTGGCCAACTGAGAGAGTTCGCCCGTTCGTTTACGACGGCATCGAATCCACAGGAAAGTATTGCGCCAAACCATTCGCTATCCACTTGTCCCAGATCAATCCGAGTCGCAGGCGAGGTGGTAATCGAGTCCAACAATGTTTCCAGCTCTTCATCTTTCCAACCAAGAGCCCTATAGAAATCATTTCCTGTTCCTGCCGGAACAATTCCAAAAGCGATTGATTTTGGAACAACAGCTTGTAAAACCATATGTGCGAGCCCATCGCCACCTACTGAAAGGACACCAAGGGCTTGTGGATATTTTTCAACAAATATATTCAACGACTCTCTAAATTTAGCCGATGACGACGAGGAAATAATCTGATATTCGAGGTCATGTTTAGTGAAGTATCCCGCTACCGCCTTTCCTATCGTGGAGCCTTTTCCTTGGCCAGACATTGGATTGATAGCAATCCCCCACATTTACTGGGAGTCTTCTAATAGAAGCGCACGTTTATCTCTGCGCTTATCGTTAAAAAGAGCTATGACTCCTGCGGCAAAATACAAGATGATTAGAGGAACCGCTAATACTGCCATTGTTATTGGATCAGCAGTCGGTGTAAAAGCGGCCGTGAAAAGCACAATTGAGAAAACCCATGCACGCCAAGGTTTGAGAATCGAAGTTCCTCGGAGGAATCCAATGAGGTTAAGCGAGAGCAGAAATACGGGTAACTCAAATGCCAAACCAAAAAGAAGGATAATTCGCAATACGAAATCCAAGTAATCATCAAATTTAACAAGGTTAGAAAGTGCTGAAGGTGTGAAACCGAAAAGAACCTTTATCGCCACTGGCAATATTTTGTAACCAAGGGTTGCGCCAATTGCAAAGAACGGCGTTGCCACAGCTAGGAAAAGAACTGACCTAAGCTTCTCCTTACGGTGTAAAGCAGGCGCGATAAAAGCCCATAGCTGGTAGAGCCACAGTGGAGCCGACACTATTACCCCAATGATTAGAGATACTTTTATTTGTAGATTAAGTGGACCAAGAACTCCGTTAATATAAAGAGACCCACAATGAGTCGCTCCAGTTGATTGAGCGAGAGCTAGGTCGCAAACAGGCAGGGCTAAAGTAGTAATTATTGTGTTGTAAAAAAACCACCCAGCTATGGATGCAAGAAGAATCGCAATAGATGCACGAACTATCCGACGACGAAATTCGCGGATATGGTCGAAGAGCGGCATGCGACCACCGAAGGAGGTCGACATGCTATTTACTTCTCTGACGAGTCTTCTGGGCTTGTCTTCTTCTCGTCCTGGTTAATATCTTTTATTTCACTCTTAAAGATACGCATTGACTTGCCGATAGATCGAGCTGAGTCCGGAAGACGCTTCGCGCCAAATAGGAAAAGAACTACGAGAAGCAGAATCAAAATGTGGCTTGGTTCTTTGAGGAACATGGGGCTCTCTTTCGGTCTAAGTGTGTCCAAGGGGGTCAACACGTGGTGCTCTAAAAGACAAAGGTACATGAGGGAAGAGTTCTTTGGGTATTCGATCTCTGTAACGAAATCGCATCAATTATTAGGAGTAGAGGCTCAATATGGTCTCAGCTTGGCTTCGTACGAGGTCTCGAAGCTCCTGAGGCTCCCCAATTTCGATGCCTCCAGCGGAGGCCACCACTACCCGCTTGACCCAATTAAGGCTATAGACATCAATGGCAATTGCATGAAGTTGAGCCTGAGTTACCTGATCCACCGTCAGACCTAGTCGCTCCTTAGCGATTCGAGCATCTTTTTTAACCAACACAGAGACCTCAATTGAAGGAGCACCATGCGCCGATGCGGCCTCTAGTGAAAGAGCTACGGGCGTATGTCCAGGGGCAACGCTGTGAATGCGATCGACTCTAAACAGTCGCAGACCGTGCGGTTCGAGGTTAAATGCTGAAACGTATTCGAAACCCTTTGAGAAAATAATCTCCAAAGGTGCAATCTCACGGCTAGTTAAAGCATCGTGAGTAGGTGAATAGTAATCAACAATGAGCGAAGATCGTGTCGAGATAGCTTTCTCCAGCTCTTTACGTATGAACACGTCAACACTGGGAAGCACTTCAATTGGAACATGCGTACTCATGCCACGTGCGATCTTCTTTGACAGTTCCGAAATTGACTCACGCATTTGCTCATTTTCTAATGCCGCAGATTGTGAGATCAATTCCAAACCGATTAAAACCGAAAGTGCCTCGATAGAAGTCAAAGATCTCGGATTTTTAAGAATCTGTGCGTTGCTTATGGAGACAAAACCTGAGTCAAAATCTAAATCTATTAGCTCCAAGGGGGTGTAACCAGGTAGACCACACATCCATAAAGTATTTAGATCATTGGTAATCTGCGAGATGCTCACATCAAAAGTCGCTGCTAATTCTTGCAACGAGACTCCTTGATGTGAAATCAGAAAAGGAACCAAGTCCAATAATCTGGATACTTGAGTATTGTGCCCTGGCTCTTCTCTAGCCATGTGCATGCACAATCGCTTGCAATGATTGCGAAATAGTGTGGCGCATACTTTCAGGCTCTAGGAGCACTGCATCATCTAGATGCCACAAAATTCTTTCAATCAAGTTCTTTTCGTCAATATAATTGAGCTCGACCGTATCCCACTCATCATCACTGGAGATAATTTTTGCGGTGCTTCGCAAAGCTTGACCCTTACCAATTCGAATTTTTACCATAGCCACTAATAAATTTTCCGAAGAACTAAGGAATGGAGCCAAATCGAAATCAGTGGGTATTTCAAAAGAATTCTTAATTGGAGAAACTTGAATGGACTCTTCGATTCGGTCACACCGAAATACGCGCATTGCCTTCTTTGTCAGGTCAAAACCGATGAGGTACCAATAGCCACTTCGGGCTGCCATGGCGTAAGGGTTAACCTCGCGCCTTTCCGAAACCAATTGAGCATTGAAATAGCCAAATAATATTGAACTTCGAGAGAGTATCGCCTGTGCGATGTCATCAATGAGATTCGAATCCGAAATGAGGTGCGGGGCTAGCGAAGGGATTGACGATAGATCTGAATCCAACCCTAGCGATTGAAATTTGCGTAACGCAGACTGCGCGGTGTCAGCCAGGGCAGCGCCACGCCACGCCTGTGTTGCTAATGAGAGTAGACCAATATCACTTGAACTCAAGGCCCCAAGATCTAAAGCGTAACTTTCAGGACGAATCTTGTACCCAGCTTCATCATCAAAAAGTGGGTCAATTCCCCCCACTTCTATGACTACTCCTAATTTGCGTAACTCATCTTTATCTCGTTCAAACATTCTCTCCATCGACTCATCAGAGCCCTCGTATCCTTCGATGTTTCTGAAAATTTCGGCTTTCGTTAGAAAACGTTTAGTTGCTAGAAGCGCAATTGTTAAATTGACTAGACGCTCACTCTTCCGCGACACCGTACGCTCCTTTTGCTGGGCGTCTTCTTCTAGCGAGAACTTCAACACCCGGCGCCATGCGGCGGCTAATTATAAGAAAACCTGTATGTCCAATCATTCTCTGCTGAGGTCTCACGGCAAGTCCTTCATGATGCCAACCTCGAACAATAGTTTCAGAACTTTCTGGTTCAGTGAATCTACCATCTGACTTAAGAGCTTCAGCAGTGGCTGAGAGCTGGGTTGTAGTTGCGACGTAAGCGAGAAAAACTCCACCTGGCCTTAATACATTCGCTGCGAAATCTACGCACTCCCACGGTGCAAGCATGTCAAGGATAACTCGATCGTAAACATCGGTGATTTCTTGATCCTGAAGCGACCCAATCGCATACGTCCATTGCGCAGGTCTTCCTGAGAAATAGTGTTCGATATTTGCGACTGCATTATCAGCGAATTCTTCACGTCTTTCAACGCTGTGTACTCGTCCTGATTCGCCAACAGCACGCACAAGCGAAATCGTAAGAGCACCGCTGCCAACACCAGCTTCTAATACACGCGCGCCAGGAAATATATCTGCAACCCCTAGAATCATTGCGGCATCTTTTGGGTAAACAATCGTTGCACCGCGTGGCATTGATAGAACGTAATCTCCAAGTAAAGGTTTAAAAGCTGTAAATTTAAGACCACCTGATGTACTGAGAACACTTCCCTCTGGAAGGCCAATGAGTTCATCGTGCACAATCCAACCTTTGTGGGTATGCCACTCTTTACCCGGTGTGATTGTGAAACTGTAGAGTTTGCCTTTCGGGTCAGTGAGTTGGATTCGATCCCCTGCTGCGAAATACCCATTGTTCGACACGGCACTATTCTAGGCGTGCAACAGGCTTTCATAGCGAGTATCTTCGCGAAGGTGAATGAGTTGCGCCTCTCCCCTAGCCGAGTCAATGATTTTCAAAATTGCCCTCAACTCTACAAATATCGCGCGATAGATAAATTGGCTGAGAAACCAAGTCTTGATGCCCATCGAGGGACCCTCGTTCATACTGTTTTGCATGACCTTTTCGATTCGCCCCCCGCAAAGAGAACGCTAGAAACCGCCATTGAACTTCTTCCAAGTCGTTGGGTTACCCAACTGCATGAATCCCCCGAACTTCAAGGCCTCATTACTAGCGAGAAGGAGTGGCTCGATCGCGCTGGTTCACTATTAGAGACGTATTTCCACCTAGAGAAGCCGGAAACATTCGAAGCCACCCATAGAGAGATACATCTCGAATGCGACCTTACTGAAAAATTATATCTGCATGGATATGTCGATCGTTTAGATGTAGCACCAACGGGTGAAGTTCGAATTATTGATTACAAAACGGGCAAGGCTCCCAAACCCGGCTGGGAAGAGAAGGCACTTTTTCAACTTCGTGTCTATGCCTTACTGTATTGGAAGAGAGAAGGTGTGCTACCGAAACTCCTTCAATTAATCTACCTAGGCGATGGAAAGCTTGTTAAGAATTCTCCAACCCAAAAGGACCTCGACGCTACTGAATCCACCCTCATTTCAATTGCTGAACAGATTTGGAGTGCAACGGACAAAGATGATTGGAAGCCTAAGCCTTCACGTTTATGTGACTGGTGTTCATTTAAGGATATCTGTCCAGCGCATCAATAGTTTTATTAAACGTGACGTGAGAAGCGGGTCTGTAAAGAATTGAACGAAAATTCTTCTAAACTTTTCCCCACGTGAACTCGTTCCGAAGCTTCGACTCGAACTATATGGGGAATCGCAATGACATGTGCACCGCTTGCTTTCGCCGCGGTTACACCCGTCAGCGAATCTTCGAAGATCAAGCAATCAGAAATATTGACACCCGAATCGTGGGCTGCTTTAACGTACGCTTCCGGATCCGGCTTAGGCATAGAGACTTCTGAACTCGATATAGAGAAGGAAAAGAAATGTTCTGGGATGTTATTTAAAACCGCATCTACTAAAACTCTCGGACTAGCTGACACCAAAGCGATTGAAACTCCATTAGCGTGAAGGTCACGCGTCAGTTCGATGGCCCCAGGCATGAGTGGAGTACCCTGAGTCATCTTTGTTCGAACTTGCTCGATAACTGCCTCAGTAAAATACTCTTGGCTCTCAACACCTAAAGCGAGTTGAGACATATATCCCCCAACTTTTGATAACGGCCCGCCGATGCAATGTGCTTGATCGTCAAGTGTCCATTGAACTCCGTGCTTAGCCATGAGCTCTGTTTCCGCTTCAAGCCACAAGGGTTCTGAATTAACGAACAGTCCATCCATATCGAAGAAAACAGCGCTATAGAATTCTGCTTTCACATGAGTAGCCATGAATGAACTTTACCGTAGGCTTACCGTGTGGATATTCACTCGATACCGCAACTACGCGATCCGGTTGCACTCCTTGCATTCTCCGGTTGGAGTGACGCAGGTGAAGCTGCGACCTACGCCGCTTCACACTTTCTCTCAGTGTGGGCAAAGGATTCCTCTTCCGATGCGCCCGAACTCATTGCGCACGTAGATTCCGAGGATTACTTTGATTATCAAGTTAATCGACCGCTCGTTCGTATTGATCAGGGCCAAGTACGTGAACTCACCTGGCCCGATGTTCGTGTCATGAGTATTCAAACGCCCTCACTCCCCTTTGATCTCGTTGTTGTGCAGGGTGCAGAGCCATCTATGCGATGGAAGCAGTTTTCCAAGGAACTGCTTGACTTCTTTGACGATCTCGAAGTTTCGATGATTGTCACCTTTGGTTCAATGCTTTCCGACTCTCCCCATACTCGCCCCATTTCTATTAGCGCTACTGGTTCACATCCTGATCTGAGTGCCAGATTAGGAGTGGGCGTCAGCACGTATCAAGGACCCACTGGAATTTTGGGAGTACTTTTAGATGGAGCCCATAAGCGAGGAATAGATGCTGTCTCGCTGTGGGCACCTTTGCCCCATTACGCATCGTCTTCACCATCACCAAAGGCAACACTTGCGCTAATCAATGCCTTCGAAGATCTCATGGGAGTTCGTATACCTGAGGGTGAATTACCAGATTTAACAACACGCTGGGAAGAGTCGATGGACATGTTGGCGGAACAAGATTCCGATGTGGCTAGTTATATAAAAGAGCTTGAAGAAAATACTGATGCATCAAGTATTCCAGATGCGACCGGTGATTCGATTGCGCGAGAATTTGAACGATACCTTCGGCGTCAAAAAGAAGATTAAATCGCAATACCTAAAAGAGCATCGATTGCTCTGGAGAGTTCTCCTGGAGACCCTCCAGTAGAACCACGATTCGTCTCGCGGACCCAACTCTTGACTGATTCCAATGCGCCGACGGTATTTAGGTCGTTAGACATATGATTCACAATTTCCTGGATGACATGAGACGTTGGTGCTGTTTCTTCCCGCGATAGTGCTATCCGTAATTCATCCAAGAATTCGATGGCACTGTCTAACTGACTAGAAGTCCACATGCGATCAGCGCGGTACTCTCCAGATAACAAAGCAAGTCGAATCGCCATAGGGTTAACACCACTAGCAACTAATTTGGAAACGAACACTAAATTACCAAGGCTCTTACTCATCTTTTCGCCATCTAAGCCAATCATTCCAGAATGGACATATAAGCGCGCGAACGGATGACCGCCAAGAATATGTGCTTGGGATGCTCCCATCTCGTGATGAGGAAAAATAAGGTCACTTCCTCCGCCCTGAATATCTATGGAATAGTCATCGCCCACTTCGCTCTCCAGGTAGTGAAGAGCGATCGCGCTACATTCAATATGCCAACCTGGGCGACCTGTGCCCCAGGGACTATCCCAACCTGGTTCGCCTTCACGTTGTGACATCCACACGAGGCAATCCAAAGGATCTTTTTTTCCGGCTCTGTGAGGATCGCCGCCTCGTTCTGAAAAAATCCGCTCTGATGTTTCATCATCCAAATGAGCTCTCGTACCAAATTGTGGATCGGCTCTCACTTCATAATAAAGATCAGCATCAACTGGGTAAATTGTTCCGCGCTCCTGCAATCGAGTTATCGCATTAACTACTAATGGGATTGCCTCCACTGCGCCTATGTAATTACTGGGTGGAATAACATGCAAATCAACCATATCTCCACGAAAGAGCTCTATTTGAGATTGAGCCAAATCTTGCCAAGCAACGCCATCGCGGTTTGCTCTCTCAAGAAGGGGGTCATCTATATCAGTAATATTTTCCACAAAATGGACTCGCGCACCTGCAGCCGTGAGATAGCGATTGATGAGATCGAAAGTTATATATGTTGCAGCATGACCTAAATGCGTTGCATCATATGGAGTAATTCCGCATACATACATCCGATATACAGACTTCTTGGGAAGTTCCTCTACTCGCTCTGAGGATGAGTTAAACAAGGAAAGTGTTGGAAAAATAAAGGATGACGAAACAGGTGGAATGCTCACTTCGGCCCATGAATTCACTGTGACATCCTAAAGGAAAACAACTCACGTCACGTTTTTCAAAATGCCGGCCATGGTATTGATGGCCAATCGGGGTTAGGCAAAGGGAAAGAATTAGCTCTGAGAAGCTGCCGTATTCGCGTGGAAAGAGCTGAAATCTCCATGACCGTGAGGAGTGAAGTCAACTCGCTTGTATTAATTACCCAAGATGCGAGGATCTCAAGACTCGTGCGCTCGTTGGAAGTGAATTCCTCCCCCGCCCACTGCCATAGGACTGTACGCAATTTATCTTCACTGTGGAAGGTAACTCCATGATCGCATCCGTAAAGTTTTCCTTCAGAATCTGGGAGTAAGTGACCTATTTTTCGATCTGTGTTATTGATAACCGCATCAAATAGGGCCATCTGTCGTAACTGCGGATCCTGCGTTGCATAAAAAAGTGCAAGATCGATTGATTCATCTACTTCAATCCATTGTTGAACCATTCCAGGACCGAAAGGACCATCACGCAACACCGTGGGTGGAACGACGCTAATTGCTAGAGCCTCACTCACTAAGTAGGCTGCGTATTCACGAGAGGCAAGATTTCCATCTGGAAAATCCCACAATGGTCGCTCTCCTTGAATCGGTTTATAGATACAAGCGGACCGCGCTCCTTCGAAGGTTAAAGTCGCATATAGGGTTGCATTCGACGCATCTATCAAGCGACCAGTAACCTCGAGTTCTCCGCCGAGCAATCGTTTCACTATCTCACTCATTTAGCGTCGGTATCCGTTTGCACGAGGGCACAGGTGTCCTTGTGGATCAATGGGAATCGCGCAGAATGGGCACGGTAAGCGACCTGCGCTTATAAGTGACTCGGATCGCTTCACAAATGATTGCGCCTGAGAAGGAGTCAAATGCACGCGCAGTACATCTGAGGAAAGATCTTCGGAAGTAAAAAGAATCTCTTCGTCATTATCGGAGTCCGACGAAGAAGCTTCCCGCAACTCATAGACGATTCTCTGTGCGCTCACATCCCAAGCAATTGAAATAACTCCTACTCGAAATTCCTCAAATATTGGTTGCTCCAGAGGAAAATTGTCAGTTTCGCTCAATCGCCATCTTATCGATGGATCAGATTTCTTTATTTCGCGCAACATTATTTTTGTACGTGTTGCCAACGCAGCTACCTGGGATTTTTCAACGACAACAGAAGTGACTCTAGAGCCATCTCGCGCCTGAAGAAAGAAAACTCTTTCTCCAGGTTGACCCACAGTCCCTGAGACAAACCGTTCAACATTTTCATAATCATAAACAACACCACTCATTTGCCAGAACCTCCCCCAACCAATAAACGATGAGAGTGACTGCGCGTCAGTGTTTTTTCAAAATGAGACTGAGAATCATTCATGTGGAGGACGCGAGGTTTATTACCTCCAAAATCAATCACAGTAACTGACGCAGGATCGATCACAATTCTTTGAAACTCGTCGAAAGGCTGACCCAAAGCGCTGGAAAGAATTGCCTTAATTACGTCTCCATGGCTCACGACAACCAAAACACCCGTGCCTTTTGATTTCAGTCCTCGATGAATAGCTTTCATAGCTCGGGCTTGCATTGCGAGCAGACCCTCTCCATCGGGAAATACCATCTCGCTAGGCTTCTTCTGCACTGTTTCCCATGCCTTAAGGCGAGAGAGTGCCGAAATTTTTCTTCCTGTCCATTTGCCATAATCCACTTCTTGTAAATCTGAATCTTCCACAAAACGAATTCTTCGTGGAAAAGAATCTTTCCACGGCGTAATTGTTTGTACACATCTTTCTATCGGACTCGTGCGAATTTCCTTGACGTCAAAGACACCTAACCGCGTCACTAATCCATGAGATTGCGACATTCCATCACTACTGAGTCCAACTCCTGGAGTTCTTCCCGCAAGAATTCCATTTTTATTTGCCTCGGAGTGGGCATGCCGTATCAGTGCTACAAGTGACATTTCACCTCCCTCTTGACATTCTTGTTCAGACACCAGAAATTACTTGCACTAGGTTATCGGGGAATCACATCATGGGCTTGCTAAGGTCACTCCATGGAACTTCGTCGAGCAGGAAGCAGTGGCCTTCAATTATCTCGACTTGGCCTGGGCACGATGACATGGGGCCGTGATACCGACGAGCATGAAGCGGCCGACCAATGCAGGGCTTTCCTAGATGCCGGCGGTAATTTCATTGATACAGCAGCGGTATACGGTGACGGCGATAGTGAAAGAGTAATCGGCGGGCTTGTGGGCACTTTGTTTAATCGCGATGAAGTCGTCATCGCAACTAAAGCAGGCGTGACCTTTCCCGAGGGAGTCCGAACTGTTGATAATTCCCGCTCGCATCTAATTTCACAACTTGAGAAATCACTGACTCGCTTGGGCACAGATTTCGTAGACCTCTGGCAGATACACGCATGGGATCCGAATAACCCGCTAGATGACACACTTTCTGCTCTCGATTATGCCTACTCATCAGGCAAAGCTCGCTATGTCGGAGTGTGTAATTTTTCAGGCTGGCAAAGTGCCCGTGCAATAACTCAACAAGAATCTATACAAAGCAAAGCCCCCGTCACAACATTGCAAAATGAATATTCATTATTGAACCGAAACGTTGAGAACGAACTAATTGATTGTGTTTCTGCCCTCAACATCGGACTCCTTGCTTGGTCTCCACTTGGACGAGGAGTTCTCACTGGAAAGTATCGGAGAGGAATTCCGAGTGATTCTCGAGGCGCTACTCCACACTTTGCATCCTTTGTAGATCCATATTTAGATGACCGTAGTTCACGCATAGTTGAAGCTGTCGCAGTGGCTGCCGAACGCCTGGGATTCTCCCCACTTGAAGTGGCGCTTGCCTGGGTTCGAGACGCACCAGGTGTTACAAGCGCCATTGTTGGAGCGCGAACGGGCGCTCAACTTCGAGGAATCTTGTTATCTGAGCAGATGACCCTTCCTTTGATTGTACGAGATGTTCTTGATGAAGTGTCTTCCTAGATACACACTCTAGGAATTCTTTAAAAGGTTCTCAAGAACATGTACTCCGAATTTGAGTCCGTCAACCGGTACTCGCTCATCTACGCCATGAAAAAGCGACATGAAGTCGAGATCTGGTGGCAATTTTAAAGGTGAAAAACCATATCCAATAATTCCAAGTTC
The DNA here is from genome assembly GCA_009699575.1 of Actinomycetota bacterium. Taxonomy (GTDB): domain Bacteria; phylum Actinomycetota; class Actinomycetes; order Nanopelagicales; family Nanopelagicaceae; genus Planktophila. The sequence goes on along the minus strand of WLNY01000005.1, from coordinate 48,366 downwards.
CGACAACGCTTTATTATCCGTTCCGCCACTCATGAGGTACGGGACTGGAATTGCATCTGGATCTTCGGAAATAAGCGCCTGGCACATAGCTGCAACTAAGTCTCCTTCGAATTCAACCTCTAGAGCGATATCTCGTGTAAGTGTCTCTATTTCTATCTCTGGGCCAACTATCTTACGTATTGTGTCATTTAATTCATCTTCGTATCCTGGAAGAAAGCGGCCATCTATTACTGCGCTAGCGCTTTGCGGAATAACGTTTGCCTTATAGCCTGAATCTAACATGGTTGGATTAGCAGTATTTTGAAGGGTCGCACCAATCATTCGAGCAGTGGAACCAAGTTCTTTGAGCAACGGTCTTAAATCACTCAAATCAAATGGCTTGCCAGTTGCGTGAGCAACTTTTTCAAATAAAGATTTGACTGTTGCTGTGTACCGTTGCGGCCATTGGTGAGTTCCAATTTTCTCCACTGCACGTGAGAGTGAAGTAATTGCGTTCTCTTCGTTAATCATTGACCCATGGCCAGCGCGCCCATGCGCTGTAATTTTCATCCAGTGAATTCCCTTTTGTGCGGTCTCTACGAAATAGAGTCGCTTACCTTCTCCAACGGTAACTGAAAAACCACCGACCTCGGAAATCGCTTCAGAATAACCTTCGAAAACTTCTGGATGATTCTTGACCATCCACCTTGAGCCGAAGAGCGAGCCGGCTTCTTCATCTGCGAAGAACACCAGCAAGATTGGTCTCGGTGGTTTGTATCCACTTCGAGACCATGCACGTATGACTGCCAGCATCATCGCATCTGTATTCTTCATATCAACTGCGCCGCGACCCCAGATCATTCCATCTTTAATAATTGCTGCAAAAGGATCTACGCTCCAATCATTGGCGTCAGCTGGGACAACATCTAGATGTCCGTGTACAACTAGTCCTGGACGTGATGGATTGGCACTTTCAATCTTCGCAACGACATTGCATCGCCCGGGAGCGGACTCGAATACCAGCGCAGAAATTCCAACCTCTGCCAAGGATGCGACGACATATGCCGCCATTGCCGATTCATCACCTTTGCCATCTCCGTAATTGACACTTGGAATTCTGATCATTTCCTGGCAAATTCGGATTGTTTCTTCTTCTAATATCTGGCGATATTCATCATGTGTCATGGAGGTATTCTCGCCTGTAAGTGACTGCTTTTGCGCGAGTGACCCCTGGATTGCTATCGTGTTCCATCACTCGTCCGGGTGGCGGAATTGGCAGACGCGCTAGCTTGAGGTGCTAGTGCCCGCAAGGGCTTCGGGGTTCAAGTCCCCGTTCGGACACTCTTAATCAAATCTCGCATATCGACATAGAGAATATGGAACTATTCGAACCGTGAAGATTGCTCAAGCATTGGGGCTCATACGTGAGGTTCCCAATTTCCCGGAGCCTGGCATTCGCTTCCAAGACATAACTCCCCTCTTAGCCAATGGTGAAGCTTTCTTAAGCATCACGGATGCATTGGGCGCAATAGACATTCAGGCAACTCTCGTCGCTGGAATTGAGGCGCGTGGTTTCATTCTTGCTGCGGCAATAGCCCAAAACCGCTCTATTGGTTTTATTCCCTTGCGAAAAAAAGGCAAGCTTCCGCACACTACTTATTCCCAAAAATACGGACTTGAATACGGAATAGATGAACTCGAGATCCACCAAGATGCCGTTACCGGGAATTCTCATGTTTTCATTATTGACGATGTTTTGGCTACAGGCGGAACAGCCATTGCAGCGATAGATCTTGTTCGTAGAGCCGGGGGAACGATCTCTGATATTGGTTTTCTGCTGGAGATAGAGGCTTTAGGCGGACGCGATCGTATCCACGAAGTACATCCCGACATCACTATCACTTCACTGGCGAAAAAATAGAGCCCACTAGAACATCATGCGCATCACACAAATTCAGGGGCTGCGCGCTCTAGCTGCAATCCTAGTTACAGTCTTTCACGCCAAATTCATCACCGGAGGATTCATCGGTGTTGATATTTTCTATGTTATCTCCGGTTATCTCATAACAGGTTTGATACTTCGCGAGATTGATCGTTCTGGAGAATTCGGATTCAAAAAGTTCTATGCCCGTCGTTCTAAACGTTTACTTCCAACATCAGCGTTTGTCCTTGTCGTAACTGCAATCGTGTCTTTCCTGATTTTACCAGCGACAATGCGCCAATCTCTCGGTAGAGATATTATTGCTGCGAGTCTCTATATTTCGAATTACCTTTTCGCCTGGTGGCAAAATGATTATCAAAATCTCAACGCTACCCCATCTCCTGTCATCCATTTCTGGTCATTAGCTGTTGAAGAGCAATTCTATTTTATTTGGCCCCTTTTCATCTTTGCACTCACTCGTTTTCGCCGCAAAGCAATTGTGGTCGCAGGTGTACTTCTCTTAACTTTGGGATCTCTAGTATTTTCGATGTACCAAACTGAGACTGCGCCAATCTGGGCTTTCTATTCACTACCAACCCGTGCGTGGGAACTTGGCGTTGGTGCTCTTTTAGTCTTTCTGCCTACAATGCCAAAAAATCGTTGGATTCCGTGGATTGGATTCATCGCTCTCACCTACAGTTCGATGGCGTTTAGTGAGAATACGGCCTTTCCTGGCAAAGCAGCACTGTTGCCAGTCCTTGGAACCTTCTTGCTTATCAGTTCAATTAAATATTGGCCACCAATCTTCAACGATCTCGCAAATAGCAAGGTGTCACAGTGGTTAGGTGAGATCTCTTATCCCCTTTACCTCTGGCATTGGCCACTCCTTGTCCTGCCAAGTACTTATCTTTCTCGCCCTCTTACATTTCCCGAGAAGTTTGGTTGTATTGCTCTCACGATAGCCTTTGCAGACTTAACACATAGATTCATTGAAGAAAGATTTCGTCATCGTGAAACAACACCGTCAAAGGTGTTCAAATCCGTTGGAGCCATAACACTTATTTCCATAATTCTTGGCACGGGAATCTATTTCACAAACACTCAAGCATTGAAGATCACTGGAGTTCAGGGTGAGGTCACGCTCGAGAGAATCAAATCAAGTCCTCAGATTTACGACGATGGCTGTCACGTATTTTATGGAAAAAGTCTTTCTGGAGAGTGCACATATGGGGATGTTAAGTCCTCGCGTACCATCGTTTTGTATGGTGATTCGCATGCCGCACAATGGTTTCCGGCGATTGATGTGATTGCACAGCGTTCAGGGTACAAATTAATTTCGCTGACGAAATCTGCCTGTCCCTCAATTGATGTCACCCGACCAGATAAAGGTGCATTCAAAATGTCGGACTGCACTAAATGGCGAGAGAATTCCATAGCACGTATTAATTCAATTCGTCCTGATGCGATAATTATGAGCAGCTTTCAATATTTTGCTCCACCTTCGAATGTAACTAATCGAGCTCTGTGGTGGAGTGATGGTCAAAAGCGCCTTCTCAATTCAATTAGGAAATCTTCGCCTCTACTCATTTATATTGTAGATACCCCTAGGCCCACACGTGACATTCCATCATGTCTAGTGAGTCAAGAAATATCGGTGTGCAACAAAGGCACTGCATCCCAACCATTAGCAACACTGGGTTTCCAAGTTATCAACCCTAACCCTTGGCTTTGCTCAAGCATCTGCCCGGCTGTACTCGATGGGATTGTTGCCTATCGCGACGATTCCCATATCTCAGTCGATATCGCGACCGCGCTTATCCCTCGGTTGAATGAGGCACTTGCCACTGCCGGGCTCCCACTCTAGATTCAGCATTTTCAATCGAGAAGTGGCAAGATGCGCTCGTGCCTGAATTAATTTATTACTGCGGAACCATGGATAGTGGTAAATCCACATTGGCTTTGCAGACCGCGCACAATCATCAAAGTCGCGGAAGAACCGGACTTATTTTCACATCTCAAGATCGAGCTGGTTCAGGTGTTATTTCCTCGCGCTTGGGCTTGCAGAGCCCCGCTATTGAGGTTTCCCCTGAGATGGATATTCATAAATTTGTTGTGGAACAACTCTCAATTGGTAATCGCATCGATTACATCATTTGTGATGAGGCACAGTTTTACCAACCCGAACAAATTGAAGGCCTCGCAAAAATTGTCGATGGCCTTGGAATAGATGTCTTCGCTTTCGGCATTCTCTCTGATTTTCGCACAAAATTATTCCCTGGATCCGCTCGATTAGTTGAACTAGCAGACCGGGTAAATACGCTTCAAGTGGAGGCTCTCTGTTGGTGCGGATCCAGGGCTACTCACAATGCCCGAACCATTGACGGAACTATGGTTGTAGAGGGCGAGCAAGTTGTTGTTGGTGATGTTGAGAGAAAAAATGAAGTTGCTTACGAGGTGCTCTGTCGCAGACATCACATGCGTCAAGTGACTGCCCGCATTTCTCGGGCTGCACATACATCGGCCGACCCCTTACCATTCACTCTATGAAATCACGCGGACTTGCCATTCACGATGCAACATCACCACTAGTATCTTTCGAATTCGAACGTCGCGATTTACGTCCTCGCGACGTTGCAATCGATGTTAAATATTCTGGTATTTGCCATTCCGATATACACACTGCGCGAGGCGAGTGGGGTCCCGTTCTTTATCCGCTCGTCCCCGGTCATGAAATTGTTGGAGTTGTCAGCAGCATCGGCACTGAGGTGAGCAAATTTCAAGTAGGTCAACTGATCGGAGTGGGCGTTTTTGTTGACTCATGCCAGACCTGTTCTAATTGTGATGCTGGATTGCAAAACTATTGCCTCGACGGAATGACCGGAACTTACAACGGATTTGAGAGAGATGGAATAACTCAAACCCGTGGGGGCTATTCAAATACATTCGTGATTGATGAGAATTTCGCAGTTCATATTCCAGAAAATCTTCCCTTAGAGGCTGTGGCTCCGCTTTTGTGTGCTGGGATTACTTTGTACTCCCCTATCAAGAAATGGAATGTGGGGCCTACAACACGAGTGGCAGTTATGGGGTTGGGCGGACTTGGTCACATGGGAGTTAAGTTCGCGCACGCAATGGGAGCCCACGTAACCGTTATTTCACACACAGCATCCAAGAAAAGTGATGCTCTCGAGATGGGTGCTGATGAGTTTATATGCACATCAGATATTTCCATTTTAAAAGAGTATTCAAAGAAATTTGATTTGATCCTAAATACTGTTAGTGCAGAAATCGACATTAATCCCTATTTAGGATTGCTGGCTTTGGATGGCACTTTAGTTGTCATCGGACTCCCTGGGAAGCCTTACGCAGTCAACGTTGGTTCATTACTCGATGGTCGTCGCCGAATGGCGGGGTCAATGATTGGTGGAATGCCTGAGCTTCAAGAAATGCTTGATTTCTGCGGAGAGCACGGCATTGTCAGTGATGTGGAAGTAATCGGCGCTGACTACGCAAACACGGCTTACGATCGCACAGTTGCAAGTGATGTTAAGTATCGCTTTGTTCTTGATGCTTCAACCTTCTAGGCAATTATTCACTTAAGTAAGTGAACTCCCCAAGCAATAAGTGGTGCAACAGCAAGACACGGAAGCAAATTGCCTACGGCTATTTCTCTAATCTTTAGAAGCCTGAGTCCGATGGCTACCAGCAATAGTCCGCCAACTACAGTCATTGCGTCAATTTGATAATCCAACAAAATGCTACCCAGCCCTAACCCAATGAGCGTCCAAAGCCCCTGGTACATAGCCACCGGTATCGCAGAAGCCCCCACTCCCCAACCAAGTGATGCCGCAAATGCAATAGCTGCAAAAAAGTCCAGTGTTGATTTCAAAATAAGTTGATCTATCCCATTGCCCATACCATCACTAATGCTGCCCAATATTGCTAGTGGGCCGATAACAAAGAGCAACGATGAAGAGACGAAACCTTCAACGAATGGAGACTCACCCGATGCTCCAAATTTTTTTCGTAAACTTTCGCCAGCCTTCTCCAAGCGTTCATCAAGATGCAATGCCGAACCGAGTAATCCTCCAATAAGAAGAGAACTCAGGACAACTAGAAGTGGCCAGCCGGAGGGAAATGCAGAGATATAGCGCTGACTCCACAAGGCCGTCAGAGCTCCCGCAGCGGCTAATAAAGTAACCAAGCCAAGAATGTCAGTAATCAGGTCTCGTGTGTGAGCCTTTAATTTCGAACCAACAAGAACTCCGACCCCTGCGCCGCAAAGAATTGCAACAACATTGATAATTGTTCCGATGCCAATAAACATTTATTAACCAAACCGTATTACTGAAGCAAGACCCACGATCAGAGAATATATTGCGAAGGGATAGAGGGTTCGAGTGCGAAACCAACGAACAAGAAAAGTAACGGAGGCATACGTGCACACGAACGAGACAAGGGAACCGACCACTATCTGGCCTCGTATATGAGTTTGCTCCGGCGTGAAAAGTTCTGGCACTTTCAAAATAGCCGCACCGGCAATTACCGGCAAGGCTAAGAGGAAAGCAAAATCAGCTGCACTTGCATGCGAGAGTCTTCTTAATAAACCCGAACTCATGGTTATTCCAAAACGACTAATACCGGAGAGAAGGGCAAGAGATTGTCCAAATCCAATCGTCAGCGCAACGGGAATTGTCACGTGCTGCATAATTTCGGCATTGGAATTCTCCGCAGGGTGAGGCGCACTGGTTCTGCGTGTCACCCTCTCAACAGTAAATAGAATCACTCCATTTATTGTTAAAAACAGCCCCGCAAAAATAGGTTTAGCGAAAATCTTTCCTAATGGCTCTTCAAAAACTTTCCCAATTATTGCTACAGGAATTGTGGCAATAACAACACGCCAAAAAACCCCGGACGCTTCTGATTTCACTCCGCGAATGGATTGGAGTCCTCCAGCGATTAGTCCGATCCATCGCTTACGAAAAACTATAAAAAGCGCCACAGCGCTTGCTAGGTGAAATGCGACAGTTACGGAAAGGTATGACGATGATGGGTCGGTAGTAAATGTCGACCAAGACCCCCCAATCCAAGCCGGCAAGAGAACCGCATGGCCTAGGCTAGAAATCGGGAAGAGTTCTGTAATTCCTTGGACAACACCAGTAACAATTGCTTGAAAATAGGTGAATTCCATAATACTTAACCTTATACCGAAGTAGGTGAGATTTATCGGTCATCACAGATTCAAACTCCTCTAGACTCCACCCATGTCTTTTGAAAAGAATAAAAAAAGTGCCGTCTTGGACTTCTTGCGTCCCCACAAAACAATTCCGATCACTCCATGGAGGGCTATTCATCGCTGGGATATTTCCGCGACTCGACTTATTGTTTTATTCGGTGGGCTTTTAATTTTTGGTCTAGGAGACTCACTTCTGGTACAGAGTCAAACAGGGAATGCCCCTTGGACCGTACTCGCACAAGGAATTTCCAAACGACTCGACATTTCCCTCGGGTGGTCGACTTTTGGAATAAGCGCCCTCGTGTTGCTGCTGTGGCTACCGTTGCGTGAGCGGCCAGGATTTGGCACTTTAGCAAATATCGCAATAATTGCAGCATCCATTCAATTGGGCGTGAATATTTTTCCAGAAGCGCCAAATTTTGTAACTGGCATAGCGATGGATTCCTTAGGTATCGCAATGGTGGGTATCGGTTCTGCTCTGTACATAACCTGCGGGCTTGGACCAGGTCCTCGGGATGGACTGATGACTGCGATTCACCACAGAAGTGGTGTCCGAGTGGGTCGAGTGAGACTTGGAATTGAAGGCAGCGTGCTCTTACTGGGAGCCGCGCTAGGAGGCCAGATAGGCGTAGGAACTGCTCTCTTCGCCATATTCGTAGGTCAATCTATTGCCGTCGCCCTTGGTGTGGTGGCTCGGGTTACCTCCAAGTAGGCACTAACCTTTGGCAAATCTTCCCCCGGCTTGCGCGCCGTGAATGTGCACGGGGTCGCAATCACCCCCGATACCAAAATCAGGAAGGTTCACCATGCTCGATAGTTATTTTAAGATCACACAAAGAGGGTCAACAGTTGGGCGCGAAGTAAGAGGTGGCGTAGTCACTTTTTTCACGATGGCATATATCGTCGCGCTTAATCCTTTGATTATTGGTTTGTCGAAAGATGCCGATGGAAAATTCCTAGGCGGAGGCGACGCGCCGAATCTAGCGATGATCGCAGCGACCACAGCGCTCATCGCCGGTATTCTCACAATTCTGATGGGGGTTGTCGGAAACTATCCGCTCGCGTTAGCAACTGGCTTGGGTCTCAACACATTTGTTGCAGTCGGCATCGCTACCAAGATGTCATGGGCGGATGCAATGGGCTTAATCGTTATTGAAGGCCTCATTATTACAGTTCTAGTTCTCACCGGATTTCGAACTGCCGTTTTCCGCGCGGTACCAGCGCAATTGAAAATTGCAATCTCAGTCGGTATCGGACTTTTTATTGCCCTCATTGGACTTGTTGATGCTGGTTTTGTGCGCCGCACAGGTTCTGGCCCTGTTCCGGTAACTTTGGGTGATAACGGAACTCTTGTGGGTTGGCCTGTAGTTATCTTTGCATTTGGACTATTTCTCATGATTGGCCTTATGGTGAAGAAGGTTAAAGGCGCTCTTCTCATTGGAATTGGGCTGGCAACTGTTGCTGCAATCGCTGTTGAATCAGCGTTTAAAATAGGTCCTAACTTCATAGCTCCAGACAAAATTAATCCAAAGGGTTGGGGACTCAATGTGCCAGCTATCCCTACTGATATTGTCTCGACGCCAGATTTCGGACTACTGGGTCATTTCTCGCTATTCGGATCTTTCAGCAGAATCTCTGCGGTCTCTGCAATTCTTCTAATATTTACACTTTTGCTATCAGACTTTTTTGACACCGTTGGAACCGTGACTGCTATCGGTCACGAATCAGGTCTCATCGATGCCGATGGAAATATCCCAAATAATGAACGAATCCTTTTCGTCGATTCACTCGCCGCAGTAGCTGGTGGAGCTGGAAGTATTTCTTCGAACACGAGTTATATCGAATCCGCCTCAGGTGTCGGAGAAGGTGCTCGCACTGGACTTGCATCAGTTGTTACTGGTGCATGTTTCTTGCTAACAACATTCTTGGCTCCTCTAGTCGCAGTTATTCCATACGAGGCTGCAACGCCAGCACTTGTCATCGTTGGATTCCTCATGATGACTCAGATCAAGAACATTGACTGGACTGATTACGGAATTGCAATTCCGGCATTTCTTACAATGATCTTGATGCCATTTACTTACAGTATTTCAGTAGGCATTGGAGCAGGTTTTGTCTCTCATGTGATTATTCGCGTGATCCAAGGACGTCGTAAGGAAGTTCACCCACTTCTCTATGTCGTGACTATTCTCTTTCTGGTTTATTTCCTAACATCTCCAATTAATACCTGGATCGGATAACACACCTACGAAAATTTGGCGGGACCGAAAATCATTCGGTCCCGCCAAATTTATATACTCCAATTGATTTCTTCTAAGCCCATCTGTCGCAGAAGCCCGTTTGCCTTTGAAAATGGTTTGCTTCCAAAAAAACCTCGATACGCGGATAATGGACTAGGGTGTGGACTTGTTATCACTCGATCGGAATTAAAAAACCGTCCTAGCTCCTGCGCACTTTTACCCCATAAAATTCCAACAAGATCTCTTTCTGCAAGTACTTCCACAACTCGTTCTGTAAAGGGATTCCATTGTGGATCAATTTTTCGAGAACGAGGGTCATAGGATAGAGATCTGTTAAGTAAGAAAACACCGTTATTAGCCCATGAGGAGAGGTCACCTTTATGTAGCTGAGGTGCTCCTAAATCATCAGCGAGTTCTTTCAAAATATTTCGTAAAGATGCAGGCAAAGGGGCAATGTCGTTATCAACGCTAAAAGCTAATCCATTGGCATATCCAAGAGTTGGATACGGATCCTGACCAATAATCACTATGCGGATTTCACTTAAAGGTTGCGAGAATGCCCGCATCATTAACTCTCGTTGGGGGTACACAATCTCGGGTAGGCGCTCTTGTATCTCATCAAGAATGTGCAGATGAGTTCCCAAAGCCACAATCCACTCTGGGTGTAATTGTTCTCTAAGCGCGAGCAAAGAATCTAGCGCCCTCTTGTGTAACAGTAATATCTATGTCAAATACAGCGCTGATATGTTCAGAGGTAACTACCGAAGAAATTGGTCCTGACACGGCAATCTCTCCATTTTTCATTAGGATGGCATGAGTCGTCCCAACTGGAATCTCCTCAATATGGTGCGTGACGATCACACTCGCTGGAGCGTTTGGATCTTGAGCAAACTCGGCAAAGCGAGAGAGCAAATCCTCACGACCGCCGAGATCGAGTCCTGCTGCAGGCTCGTCCAATAAAAGCAATTCAGGATCCGCCATCAGCGCTCTGGCTATTTGAACTCGTTTCTTTTCACCTTCACTCAGCGTTGCGTAACGGCGATCGCCCAACTCACGAACGCCGAAAGTCGTTAATAACGCGACCGCTCTCGATTCATCCCACAGATCATAGGATTCATTCCATCTTCCAGTGATCGCATACGCCGCTGTCAAGACTACGTCTTTAACTATCTCATTGTCTGGAACTCTGCTCACTAGGGCTGCTGAAGAGATGCCAATACGAGTTCGCAACTCGTGTAAATCAACTTTCCCCATTTCTTGATCTAAAATTATTGCTCGACCTCGTGAAGGAAAAATATGAGTAGAGAGAACTCCCATGAGCGTAGATTTACCAGCGCCATTTGGCCCAAGGATTACCCAACGCTCCCCTGCTGCAATCGAAAATGAGACTGGACCCAAGATATCTTTGCCATCTCTATGTACTCGCACAGAGTCAAGTGTTAGAACCGTTGTTGCGCTCATAGGTTAAAAACATATCGTGTTCGAAGCTCTCGCGCTTGATAAAGCGAGTAAGTGGCGGACTTATTCGCGATAAACTGGTGCACATGAGCGAGAACGATACGCACCAGAGTCAATTCACAGGCTTAATTTTGCTTTCTGGCGATGATGCACCGGGAATCACCCAAGAATTATTTGGGACCTTGGCCCCGTTTGCCATCTCAGTTCTTGACATTGAGCAGGTCGTGATTCGCAGTAGGCTAATTCTGACAATATTGATTTCCCTCGATCGTGCTCATGCGCAATCAATAGAGGAGGATCTCGATCAATGTGCAGTGCGATTAGGTGTCGACATAGCAACCTCATTTACAGATGAGCCAACCGCCTCAATTGCGGCAAAAAGTGGATTAGTCCATGTGGTCGCTCTCGCTCAAAAATTGATTCCTTCAGCTATCAGTTCTCTAGCAAGCGCCATTGCGCAAGCAGGAGGAAATATCGAAAGAATTCATCGCAGTGCCTCCTTCCCCCTCACTGCAATTGAGTTTCTCATTTCAGGAGCTCCTATCAATGATTTGCGAATGAGCCTTGCTGCTGTTGCAAAGGAAGTAAAAGTGGATATCGCGGTAGCTCCGGGAGGACTTGCCCGTTGGGCTCGAAAGCTTGTCGTCATGGATGTTGACTCGACACTCATCCAACAAGAAGTCATCGATTTGCTTGCTAAAAAACATGGTGTCGGAGAGCAAGTAAGTGTGATCACCGAATCTGCGATGCGCGGAGAACTCGACTTTGAACACTCGCTTAGGGCACGCGTAGCTTTGTTGAAGGGAGCTAGCGCATCAATTATCGAAGATGTGAAGAGCGAAGTGACACTCACTCCAGGTGCTCGGACTCTCATACGTACCCTGCAAAGGCTTGGCCACAGCGTAGGTTTAGTTTCTGGCGGGTTTTCTGATGTTGTATTTCCAATAGCTACCGAACTAGGAATCGAACATGTTCGCGCAAATAGACTTGAGATTATTGATGGAGTAATCACCGGTAACCTACTGGGCACAATAATTGATAGAGCTGGCAAGGCCTCGGCGCTTCGTGATTTCGCACTCTCTGAGTCAGTATCTATCGATCAAACGGTTGCAATCGGCGATGGTGCTAATGATTTAGATATGATCGCTGCCGCAGGACTGGGAATCGCCTTTAATGCAAAACCATCTGTTCAAGCTGCCGCAGATAGTTCCCTCAACGCCCCGTACTTAGATTCGGTACTTTTCATGCTTGGCATTAATCGTGAAGATATCGAAAGCGCTGACTCTTCCGATGCGCTCTTAAAACTATAACCTGCACGCATGAATATCAGTCACGAGGATTCCTCGAGCGCCTAGCGCCCACAATTGATCCATGACGTGATTAGTTTCTTTTCGCAAAACCATTGCCCGAACTGCCACCCAGTCCTGTTTTTGAAGTGGGGAAATCGTGGGAGATTCTAATCCTGGTGTGATTGAGCAGGCCTGATCCACTTTCTCTTTTGGACAGTCATAATCAAGAAGTACATACTGACGAGCTGTTATAACTCCCTGGAGTCGGCGAACTAAAATCTCCAAGGAGGTAGAAATTGAAGTGGTAGCTCTTGAAACCAAAATGGCTTCACTTGTGAGAATGGGTTCACCAAAAATTTCCAGTCCAGCTTGGCGAAGCGTATTTCCTGTACTGACAACATCTGCAATTACATCAGCGACCCCAAGACGAACGCTGCTTTCGACGGCGCCATCAAGTCTGACAACAGAGGCAACAATGGAACGTGAATCTAGGTAATTTTGAACAAGGCCGGGATAGGCAGTCGCCACTCTCTTACCGGATATATCTGATTCGACCATCTGCGTTCCAACCTTGGCTGCCCATCTAAAGGTCGACGCAGCAAAATCTAAAGCAAGAATTTCACTAGCCTGCGCCCCTGAGTCAATCAATAAATCCCGACCAGTGATTCCCGCATCGAGCTCACCTGAGCCAACGTATAGCGCAATGTCTCGTGGGCGTAAGTAATAAAATTCCACTTCGTTTTCAGAATCGATCAAGATCAAATCGCGAGTATCACTTCGCTGTTTATATCCTGCTTCTTTAAGAACTTGAATTGCCGACTCAGCCAAGGAGCCCTTATTTGGTACAGCGATACGCAGCATCACAACTCCTTAGAGGTATTTGTAAACATCATCGAGAGTGAGACCTCGAGCCAACATGAGAGTTTGGAGATGATAGAGAAGCTGACTAATTTCTTGCGCTAGGGCGTCATCGCTCTCATGCTCTGCTGCGAGCCAGACTTCGCCGGCTTCCTCCAGTACCTTCTTGCCAATCCCGTGAACCCCGGCGTCAAGGGCCTTAATAGTGCCTGACCCCTCCGGGCGAGTGAGTGCAATGCTGGATAACTCAACCCAGAGGGAATCAAAAGACTTCATAGCGCTACTTTACTAGATGAGGACCCTCTCTTTCTTGCTAATTCGAAGCCACGATACGAATCCCCATATAACAAAGGGAAGATAGATTGCATAGAGCGTTCCTGTCGGGTAATAGCCGTTGATGAAGGCAAAGGGAACGCCAACTAAGTCGACTGCAACCCACACAAGCCAAAACTCAACATATCCGCGACTCATGCCATAGGTGGCAAGGGCTGTGCCTGTGAAGATCCATGTATCTACAATTAACCAGTTTCCACTTTCTCCAAGGCTCTTAAAAACCTGCATTGATAAGAAGAAGGCAACGATAATTGCAGGGAGCAGGATCATTCTTTCTTTAGCAGTGGTCCAGCGAGGCGTGACAGGTGAATGTGATTGGTTGGCTCTGCGAGCATTACTCCATCTGACCCATCCATACGCGCTGACAATGATGAGTAGGGCGTTTCTGCCCGCCTGACCATAGAAATTTGCATCCTGATCACTTGTTGTAAATACGGCACCTAGGAAGACTGTAAAGAGCAACGCGTCACCCATAATTCCTATCGGCCACGCTGCTACTTTTCGACGAGCGCCTAAAATCGCGCTGGTAAGACCAAGTGTTCCGCCAATTATTTCTCGCAATGGAATCGACTTACTTCCAAAGTGAATATTTGTTTCAAAAAGCCACGTCAAAAATGACATCTACGTAGATCCTTCCTCGGTTAGAGCGCCCAGGAAGCAACAAAGAACCGTGGCGCAGAGTGCGCAACGGAAACTATGTCCCTTTATCCAGACTCTAACTGTCGGTTTTGGAATTTAACCAAATCAACCGATCAATGGATTTGATCGGGTCGCGGACTTCACCGCCGGTTCGGAATTACACCGACCCCCGGAACAACGTAGGACTAGTCTTTCACATTCGAGGCTAATTGGCGCAATGACTCGACCATGGCGGCCGGATCAAGTGAACGAAAGACCGCACTGCCAGCGACAAAGGTGTCAGCTCCAGCGTCGCGAGCGATTTCTATAGTCTCCTGTGAAATTCCACCATCGACTTGAATCCAAATTGGTCTATTCCCAATCAATTCTCGAGTTCGACTGATTTTCTCAAGCATTTCGGTCATAAATTTCTGCCCTCCGAAACCGGGTTCCACGGTCATAATCAGGAACATGTCTACCTCATCAATGTATTGAGAGTAATCATCAATAGAAGTCCTTGGTTTTATGGCAAGACTTGCACGGGCCCCATGGGAGCGAATATTTTTGACTGTTTGCGAAATATTGTGAGTTGCTTCCACATGCACCGTAACGCTCTTGGCTCCAGCCTCGGCATATTGTGGTCCGATGTAATCAGCATCACAAACCATGAGATGAGCGTCAATGGGTGCTTCACTGCGTGAAATTATCTCCTGCGCCAGTTTCCAATCAAACGAAAAATTTGGTGCGAATTTATTATCAAAAATGTCCAAGTGTATATAGTCCGAAACCTTCGCAATACGAGCAATCTCTTCATGAATATGATCATGATCGGCATTGAGAATGCTTGGATTTATGCGTATTTCACGTGACATATCGTTATGTTATCGGTTTGAAGACAATAGATTAAGAAACTCGTCGAAAGAGTGCCAGAAACATTGCATCAGTTCCCTGTCGATGAGTCCATAACGCCAAATTGGCCCCATCACATGCGCCGGCATCGCGAAGCTCCGAGCTCATGTAATCCCCCACTTGTAATTGCTCTAGTTCGGGATGACCTCTGAGAATATCTTTTACTTGAACCCGTGTCTCGGCAAAATGAGGTGAACACGTTGCGTACCCAAAAATGCCACCGACATCTAAAATTGAGATGGCAGCCTCGGCAAGGTCGTGTTGCAATTCAATGAGTGCTCGTAAATCTGCAGGAGTTCTACGCCAGCGGACTTCAGGTCGACGGCGCAGAGCTCCAAGACCCGTGCATGGCACATCAGCCAAAATAGCTCCGTAGGTAACTCCGAGATCTTTTATTTTCCGGCCATCACTTACGATTATGGGAAATTCTCCGATAACTTGTTTGACTAGTGCAGCGCGAATCTCAGAAGTTTCATTGGCAGTAAAATTTTTTCCTTGTTCGCGAGCTATTGCCGATAATAGAGCAGCTTTACCACCAGGGCCTGCGCACAAATCGAGCCAGTTATCATT
Source organism: Actinomycetota bacterium (assembly GCA_009699575.1). Taxonomy (GTDB): domain Bacteria; phylum Actinomycetota; class Actinomycetes; order Nanopelagicales; family Nanopelagicaceae; genus Planktophila. The sequence goes on along the minus strand of WLNY01000005.1, from coordinate 32,955 downwards.
TTTGATCGCTGCTTGAGAAAATATTTGAGCAACTAATTGAGAACCTTCATCTTGCACTCCAGCTTTTCGCGACCTGATTAGATCTAGAGAACCAGGGGAACCTGGCATGCGTACCCCGTAAGGAGAGAATTGAGTGGGAACACCCCCACATTCAATGAGATCCTCCTGAGTAGATAACCCTGGCCAAGCGACGAGAGTCGGCACAGCTGGAGTGTTATTGGCAATCAAAATAGATTCGACTTCGTCTTCGTCTTTGAGTAGATCAAAGTACGCAGAGACAATCCACTCGGGATGTGAATGCAATATCGCGAGTCGACGGATGGGATCTTTCTCGGCGCGTAACGGTTCCACCCATTCCTCCAACGAAAGAGCACTCACCTTACGCAAAAGTGCATTGACGAAACTTGCCTTAGACTCGCCTAGAACTTTTCGGGCAAGTTCAACAGTTGCAGAGACAGCGGCGTGTGTAGCCACTCTCATTTCAAAAAGCTGATGAACTCCCATGCGTGTAACATCAATAATTCCTGCGTCAACATCGTTCCAGGGACGATCACTTACCTGCTCCAGAATCCAATCGTGTCTTCCCTGCATGCGAAGAGTTCCATAGAGCAGTTCAGTTGCAAATCCCTTATCTCGCTCCTCGAAATTTGATGCAGCCAGCGCTTTAGGCAACAGAAGATTTGAGTAACCACCATGACGATTAACTTCAGTAATCAAATCAAATACCAGTAAACGTGGAGCATCTGGTTTAGGTGGCTTAAAAGATCGACCGGACGTGTTAGCCAAATTTCTCCCCTAGTACAAGGCGTGCGCCATTAGCCCAGTCACAGGCAGACATGGGTTTGCCTCCTGAGGGTGTCACTGAAATTAAATTCACAATCTGCCCATCATCGCATCCCACATAAACCTTTTTATTGAGGAGGGTGAGTTCTCCTGCTTTTAACATGATCTCCTCCTCGGCGTATCCAATGTTAATTATTTTGAAAATCTGACCTCGAAATTTAGTGAGCGCGCCTGGATGAGGCGTAAAGGCTCGGACATGGTTATTAATCTTCTCAGCACTCTGGGACCAGTCAATCCAGGTTTCATCGCGAAGGATCTTAGGAGCAAATGAAATTCCTGCCCCTGATTGCGCGACCGGTAAAACCCCCGCAAGAATGTCATCAATTGTTGCTGAAACAATGTCGCTACCTATTTCAGATAAAACTTTCAGCAGATCGCCGGTGTTCCACGTTTGAGCAATATCAACTACTTGAGAACGATAAATGGGTCCTGTATCCATGCCGGCATCTAATTTAAAAACAGTGACACCAGTTTTCACCTCGCCAGCCAATAGTGCACGCTGAGCAGGCGCTGCGCCGCGATATGAGGGCAGAAGTGAGAAATGTAGGTTTATAAAACCATAGCGAGGAATTTGCAAAACGTAGGGAGCAAGAATACGTCCATATCCGATTGCGATGACCAAATCGATATTTTCGAGCGCACTCGCGACTTCGTCATCACTATTACATTTATGGAGCAAAATATTATTCACTGACGCCCATTGTGCGACGGGAGTTGATTGCAACTCCCTGCCTCGTCCCGCGGGTCGATCTGGCTGAGTAATCACCGAAATAAGTTCGTGATCGCTGTGAAGGAGATAATCCAGCGTTGGAATTGCTACATCAGGTGTCGCAGCAACACAGATACGCACTAAAGCCCTAGACCAAAAGTTGAGTGAGGGGAAGTTTTGAACTGTGGGGTAAGCCCCGCGCTCGCTGCAGTTCCAAACCAGTCCGACTCACGAATCTCCTTCATAGCTAACTTGCGATTCTCAGGAGATAAGCGATCAATAAAAACGATTCCATCAAGATGGTCTGTCTCATGTTGAATTGCGCGAGCAAGGAGTTCGCTCCCCTCCACGCTGATCGGCTCTCCGTACATGTTCCACCCCTTTGCGACAACACGCATGGCGCGAGGAGTGTCATAGAGTATTTCCGGAAAGGATAAGCAACCCTCAGTCCCCTCCTGCAATTCAGGCGATAAATCTAAGGTTGGGTTAATGAGGTGTCCCAGAGCTTCATCGACATCCCAGACAAAAACTCTTAATGGAACTCCAATCTGCGGTGCTGCTAAACCCGCACCGGGCGCATTAAGCATTGTCTCCGTCAAATCAGAAACCAATGTACGCAACTCTTTATCAAAGTCGATAACTTCTGCGGCAGGAGTGATCAAGACCGGATCTCCAAAGAGACGAATAGGCATGATCGACATGTGGCTAGTCTATCAAGGGAATCAGATGAGACTGTAGGGATCAATTCTTATAACAAGGGCGATTTTCTTGGCGATGGCCCGGCGTCTATTAAGCTCTCGAAGAAACTGAGCTACTTCTAGGCGTCCATCAAGGGGTGTAGTCATGTGAATTCTGCTGCGTGAAGAACCGATAGGAGTGGGACCATATATTTTAGTAAGGGGTGGTAATCGATGCGACGTTACTGATTCACGTAGACCACTAGCAAAGCGTGCTGCCTCAGACGCGTCTATCTCAAAACTAGTTGTTGTTACGTACGGCGGCAAAGATAGCTCCTTGCGATCCCTCAATTCATTTTTTACAACAATTGTTGGGTTCCATCTCGCCAGAGCGGCTACAACTGGATGGGCATTATCTAGAACAATGAGAACAGCACCGTGAATGCTCTTGTGCGAGGCGGCGTCAAAGAAGAATTCAGTGGCTCTTTGCGTGCTTTTGAAATCAGTACCAGCTAGGAAGCGTAAACCTTCTAGAATAACAACTGCTGAATAGCCCCCTTGTATATGCGGGATAGACCCAGGAGTGCTGACAACTATTTTTGTTTCGTGACCCACTCCCCTAAGTATGTGATCCCCTGAAGATGAAACTATTGCATTATTAGGAAATGCCCGCCCAATCTCCTCAACTGCGCGATCGATGCCTCGAGCGGCGTAATAACGTTCAGTACTTTGACACCACGAACATTTCCAATCACCGTTAAATCTAAGGCATACAACACATTGAGGATCCATTCCAGAACCGGCCACCGCAAGTCGTCCGCCACAACTGCAATATGCAATATTTCGGCATTTCGCACAGAGTAGTGCGTTTCCGTAACCCTTTCGAGGTACTAAGAATAAAACAGTCCCATCACGCAGAGCAGATCGTATTGGTGAAAATATGCGATCAGGTAGAAGTTCTCCAGAGGTTTGCGCAAATGCATTTACTGGCACTCGTGTTGAAGCACTGAGATACTTAATCTCCTTTGCTTCAATTTGCATGCCTACTTCGATGGAAGGGCTGTAACCGGTGTAAATAATGTTAATTCCTTCGGATTTTGACCGCTCGTCAGCTACTGCTCTTACGTTCCACCCTGGAGATCGCGGCTCATAAAACTGTTCCGACGATTCGTGCACGATGATAATGGTGGCTAGGTCTTGGATTGGAGCGAAAACGGCGCTTCGGGTTCCAATCACTATATCGGGCGAGCCTAGACAAATTCTCAAGAAATGTGAATATCGCGTGGAACGAGCCAGAGTGCTGTCGAGACGTAAAACTTCCACTGTGTTTGTGGACTCTCTCAAAATATTCTGCAATACATCTAAGTTATTTTCGTCCGGTACGAGTATCAATACTTTGCCGCGTGCAATGTTGTCTAAGGCTAAAGAAAGAACTTCATCTAAAGCAAGAACACTAGGGCTATGTGAGAAATATGTTTTAGAAGGCTTATGTGCAAAATCTATCTTAGAATTCCTTAACTCCCACCAAGATTGTGCGTGAGCAGTGATAGCTTTCTCTGAAAGTACGACACGAGGTGGTATAGCTGAGCGAATAAGCTCAAATGGGTGACAGGCCCACTCCCTTGCAATATTTTCAATTAAAGAAAGTGTTGCAGGTGAAGCAAGCGGTATCGGAGATAAAACTCTCGTGATGGATTTTAGGTGCGCACCCGAATCCGAACTGTTCAAACGTGCGAGTACCAGTGCTTCTACTTCGCGACCCGCAAAGGAAACACCTACGCGTACGCCAGCTCTAACTTGCTCGCTCAATGCCTGCGGAATCTCGTAATCGAAGTATCCATCCAAATGCGCTACACCAGAATCTACCCATACTCGCGCAATGTGATTGTGTGATGCGACCGGACCCGCAGGAACAGGTATTACCTCTCTTCGAAGTCGAAGCGGACGTGCTTGCGACATGGAAGTATCTACTTGATTGCGGCGCGAAGTGCGTCTATTCGGTTGGTTCTCTCCCACGTGAATTCAGGGAGTTCGCGACCAAAGTGCCCATAGGCGCTTGTCTTAGAATAAATAGGTCGTAATAAATCCAATTGCGCAATAATAGCCGCAGGACGCAAATCGAAAACGGTCAATACTGCGTTTTGAATCTCGATAACTGGCACAGTGTGTGTTCCGAACGTCTCTACAAATAAACCAACGGGTTGTGCTTTTCCAATTGCGTAAGCAACTTGGACTTCGCAGCGACGAGCAAGTCCTGCTGCCACCACATTCTTAGCCACCCAGCGCATGGCATATGCAGCAGATCGATCAACCTTTGATGGATCTTTCCCACTGAATGCCCCCCCGCCATGTCGCGCCATACCACCGTATGTATCAACAATTATTTTTCGTCCAGTGAGTCCGGCATCTCCCATCGGGCCACCGATCACGAACCGACCTGTCGGATTGATCAATATGTTTAAATCGCTACGAGGCAAATCAATCTTCTCTAAGACGGGGTTGATTACATACGCAATAATCTCTGGTGTGAGTTGTTTTGTGACATCAATATCTGCTCTATGTTGCGAGGAAACAACTATTGTATTTAGGGCTACAGCCTTGTCACCTTCGTACTCAATAGTGACCTGCGTTTTTCCATCAGGACGTAAATATTCCAGCTCTCCAGACTTTCGAACTTTCGCCAATTGGGCTGCTAATTCGTGCGCTAACCAAATTGGAAGTGGCATTAATTCCTTGGTGTCATCGCACGCGTAACCAAACATTAATCCTTGGTCGCCGGCACCTTGTAAATCTAAAGGGTCGCCGGAAAACGAAACACGATTCTCGTAAGCATCATCAACTCCCTGAGCAATGTCCTGAGACTGCTGACCAATAGAGACACTTACGCCGCAGGAATTTCCGTCGAAGCCTTTATCTGATGAGTCATACCCGATTGCCAAAACTGTGTCTCGAATAATCCCGGTGATATCTGCGTAGACATCGGTTGTCACTTCCCCAGCAACATGAACCTGGCCTGTCGTAATGAGGGTTTCAACCGCAACGCGACTTGTGGGATCTGGACCGATGAGTGAATCAAGAATTGCATCAGAAATCTGATCCGCAATTTTATCCGGGTGGCCTTCGGTGACTGATTCAGATGTAAATAGGCGCGCAGACATTGGGCTAACTTAACGCAGATAGGGCGCAATCGAGCATGATATGGGCAAGCGTGTCTTTCTCCATGTCAGAAATCACGATCTCTTCACCTGTGTCAGTAAAGAGGACTCCAGAACTCACATCTTGACCAAAGATTGCGCCCTGTGACACATCATTGACGTAAGCGATATCGGCACCTTTCTTCGCCAATTTCTCTCGAGCCTCGGAAGGTTTTAGTTGGGTCTCGGCAGCGAAGCCGATGATGATCTGGTTTCTTTTTTTAGACGCTGCCAACGAGGCAAGAATGTCGGGGTTCTGTGTTAGTTCGATGGACGTGAACTTATCCTTCTTAATTTTTTGACTAGATGGCGTTACGGGCCGAGCATCGGATACAGCAGCTGCCATTGCAAGGAGATCACACTCTGGGAAATGTTGATGAAGTGCCGTAGACATCTCCTGAGCGGTCTCGACTCGTATCGTTGTAGCACCTGGCAGATCGGGTAGTGCCGAATTAGCTAAGACAAGCACTACCTGCGCTCCCCGATCAAGGGCCGATGTTGCAATTGCATATCCTTGCTTGCCAGAACTTCGATTTCCGATGTAGCGCACCGGATCTATAGCCTCACGGGTACCGCCAGCCGAAACTAAAACCTTTTTGCCTATAAAATTCAAGTCACTATTGAGAAACTCTGTGCATTCCTTGATTATTCGTTCAACGGTAGGAAAACGACCTATTCCGACATCCTCTCCCGTTAGGCGCCCCACATCTGGTGTAATCACGTGAAAGCCGCGCTCTTTCAATGTGCGAATGTTTTCCATTGTTGCCGGATTTTTCCACATTGCTGGATGCATTGCGGGCACTAAAATCTTAGGAGAAGTCGAAGCCAAAACCACATTGGTGAGCAGATCATCTGCTCGCCCAGCTGCCAGGCGAGCAATGAGATCAGCAGTTGCGGGCGCAATAACTATCGCGCCGTGATCGTGAGCCAGTGAGATATGTCGTACATTCTTGACATCTTGAAATACTCCAGTGGTTACTTCACGCCCTGAGAGCGCTTCCCACGTCGCAAGACCAACGAAATTCAGACTTGAAGGCGTTGGGATAACGGTTACGCCGAAGCCACTGTCTTGGAAACGACGTAGTAATTCACAGGACTTATACGCTGCAATACCTCCACCAATACCAAGGATTAACTCTCGGTTTCTGCTCTTCATAGTGTGAAAAGAGGCGCGGTGTTACTTACGCGGTTGGTTCTAGATTTTCGATTGTGAGAAGACCTTCGTTAATTTCGCGCAATGCAATAGAGAGTGGCTTCTCGTGAATATGAGTTTCAACCAAAGGCCCTACATATTCCAAAAGTCCTTCACCAAGTTGTGAGTAGTACGCGTTGATTTGGCGTGCACGCTTGGCTGCATAGAGAACTAGGCTGTACTTGGATCCACTCTTGTCAAGAAGTTCATCAATTGGTGGGTTAGTAATACCGTCCATGTATTTCTCCTAAAAATGTAGCTGTACGCGTTGGAAACTTAGGCTAAGGATAACAGCCTATCGACGACCTTACTGACCTGATCATTAGTGATAACAACGTCAAAAAATGACGCTGCAGCCAATTCTTCTTGCGCCAAAAGCAGTCTCTGAGCGCGTCTCTCGGGAGAATCCGTAGCTCTGCCTTCCAGGCGGCCGACAAGCTCCTCCCAGCTGGGAGGTTCTAGGAAGACCAAGATCGCTTCTGGCGCGTGCTGCTTCACCTGCCTAGCACCGGCAATTTCTATCTCCAGCAAAACATTACGCCCAGATGCGAGGGCTGTTTCAACAGGTCTACGAGGAGACCCATACCGAGAGCCAGCGAAAGCTGCCCACTCAAGGAAATTATCTTCAGCTATTTCCCTGTCGAATTCTTCGTTACTTAAAAACTTGTAATCTATTCCTTCAATTTCATTTGCACGGGGTTCCCGTGTTGTTGCTGAGATGCTCACCCAAAAATCACTGTTTTTGCGCAACTCTTTTGCCACCGTACTTTTGCCAACGCCACCTGGGCCCGAAAGCACAAAGAGTTTTCCCCGAAAAGTTGGTATCGAAAATTCTTTACGTAATGCCAGTAACTGATGAACACCCAAACCTTGGATTCTTCGAGTAGGAGAAATTCCAATCTTCTCCATAATACTTTGCGCGCGAACTTTTCCTACTCCTGACAGTGAAGAGAGTAAGTCAGCGACTCTCATTTTTCCTACCGCTTCATTCTTTTGAGCCATATCTAAAACATCGGAAAGAAATACGTCGCCCGCTTTGAGAGATGCTTTTATGAAAGCCCGCTCCTGGCGGGAAACTTTCGCCTTTTCTAGGGCTGCCGCTCGAGCTTGGGGAGTCAGTTTCGGGGGCGTAGACACGTGCACAATCTAGTACAGAGTTACTCTCCGATTAAAATATCGGCGGCTATTTTCTTGGCCCGAGTGTGTATATCTTGAAGCGAATCCCCGCCTGTAACAGGGCGACCAATAACGACGTAGTTAGCTCCCTGGCGAATTGCCTGCGACGGCGTCATTGTGCGAACCTGATCGTCGCCACCAGAAGACTCGATTGGACGAACTCCTGGTGTGATAATCACAGGTTCCGCGCCTACCTCATTTCGAATCGCTGATGTCTCTTGAGGTGAACACACTAAAGCTTTCGCGCCTGCCTTTACTGCAAGTGACGCGAGTCGAACCGCAGACTCTAATGGTGGTTGAGAGTAGCCAATTTCGTGTACATCTAAGGCAGACAGGGAAGTCAAAATCGTGACTGCTGTAACTAATGTGTTTGGAAGAGAGTGAACCGCTGCCGCAATCATTGCAGTGCCTCCACTTGCATGAACTGTCAGAAACCGTGGAGAAAACTCTTCGATTGCCTTTGCTGCTTTTGAAACTGTATTGGGAATATCGTGCAGCTTAAGGTCAAGAAATAAATCAAGGTCAATATGCTGCGAAACCTCTTTTACTCCATCAAGGCCACATGCTAAAAAGAATTCAAGTCCTAGTTTGTATCCTGAAACATAATCTTCTGTTGCTTTTATCCACGATATTGCAGTGCTTATAGAGGAAGTATCTACTGCCAAAATAATCGGTGCCCGATTGCTCACGATGTACTTGCCTCCTCTATTCGATGTGCGTATCCAACCGCTTGAGTAAGTGAAGTAAAACCGCGTGCCTCAAGGAGAAATTGCAATTCATTCTGGATCTGCGTTACAGCACTTGGATTACCAAAGGAAGCCGTGCCTACTGAAACGCCACTTGCCCCCGCCAAGATCAATTCAAGTGCGTCTCGCCCTGATGACACTCCACCCATACCGAGAATGGGTACTTTCGGCATCGCACTGTGAACCTGATAAATCGCGCGCACTGCAATTGGTTTTATCGCTGGACCAGAAAGGCCACCAGTTTTCCCCGCAAGATGTGGGCGCATTGAATCAATATTTATCACCATGGCAAGAACTGTATTAATTAAAGCCAACCCATCCGCTCCCGAATCAATTACTCCCCGAGCGATGGAGACAAGATCCGTCACATCTGGAGAAAGTTTGGCGATGATCGGCAATTCACCACCTAGTGCTCGGCGTACTCCATCAATGACATTACGGGAGGCATCTGGGTCGCATGCGAAGACCAATCCGCGATTCTCAACATTGGGGCAGGAAATATTTACTTCTACCGCGCTGATTCCTGGGGCAGATCTCAATTTACGAGCAAGAACCGCATATTCTTCAACTGTCTCCCCTGCAATAGAGACAATTACTCTCGCTCTATTTTCAACTAACCACGGTAGGTCATTAGCCAGAAATGAATCAATTCCTGGGCCTTGGAGTCCAATCGAATTGACCATTCCACTTGCAGTCTCAGCCATGCGAGGAGTTGGTCGCCCATGACGAGCCTTGTTCATCACAGATTTTGTAACTACTGCGCCTATATCTTCGAGATTAATAAATTGAGCTAATTCTTTTCCTGAACTTGCACATCCACTTGCTGTAAATATTGGATGTGCAAACCAAGCCGTACCAAGAGTCGTCGACATGTCAATCATGGTGTTACCTCTGGAATTTTGCCTACTAAGTTCCATTGAACCAGTGATCCATCCATCACGGGGCCATCAATGCATGAACGTTTCATTGTTGTCACGCCGAATTCATCTGCAACGGGGATAACGCAAGTCATGCAAATTCCCACACCACAGGCCATTGACTCTTCAACTGCACATTGATGGACCACATCAGAACCTTTAACGATTGACGAGATAGCCGAGAGCATACCCATGGGGCCGCAAGAATAAATGACATCGACAGCGCCTTCTGCGATCAATTGTGCAATCGGAGCGGTGACGCGACCAATCTCACCCATGGAGCCATCTTCGGTATAAATTCGCAGAGTATTTACTGCCCTTTTGCCCTCCATTGGCGCATATATTTTTGAGCCAGTACTGGCACCAAGGTACATATCAACTCTGCACCCTCTAGATTTCAAAACTTCTGCCAAACCAAAGAGCGGAGCTGAACCATATCCACCGCCGACTAGAAGTGCATTTACCGGAGATGTTGGAATTCCAAAGGCACTTCCAAGCGGGGTGATGGCATCGATTTCTGCACCTTCCTGCAGTGAACAGAGCCATCTACTTCCTTGTCCGTGAGGTGCAACAATTAATTCCATGGTTCCACCCAGAACTCCCGAGGTGGAGACTCTCGATATTGCGAATGCTCTTCGTAGAATCATCCGAGTACTCTCGCCGCCAACATTAATAGCAATAAAATTTCCTGGCCGACAGTTTGTAACAACATCACCTACATTGAGAATTATTTGGTGGTATTGACCCACTCGTTTATTGCTGACGACAATTGGCCTGATTTGCTCGGCAAATTTATTAATTGCTGACATCACACACCTAGCCAAGACTGAATCGAACGAATAGTAAGATCCTCACTTTGTAGCGCCCTAATTCCAGCTACCGCTGCGCTAAAACCAGCAGTGGTAGTAATGCACGGTACGGATCGCTGAACCGCTGCTGTGCGAATGAGCCAACCATCTTGACGGGTACCACGACCAACTGGTGTATTAATAATCAAATCAATATCACCAGAATTGATCATATCGACGACAGTTTTCTCACCTAATGGTCCGATTCCCTCTGAGTTCTTGCGAACGCGTGTGCATTCGATACCCGCCTCAATAAGAGCATCCGCAGTTCCAGATGTTGCAAGGATTCGAAACCCAATTGTGGAAATGGCACGCGCCGATTCAAGAGCCGATTTTTTGTCTTTATCTGCAAGTGAGACAAAAACTGTTCCGCTCTTTGGAAGTGGTCCAAACGAACTTATCTGGGACTTGGCATAACTTTCGCCAAATGAATTCGAAATTCCCATTACCTCGCCAGTGGATCGCATCTCTGGACCAAGTACCGCATCCACGCCACGGCCATCGAGGCGCCTAAAACGATTCCACGGCAGGACTGCTTCTTTCACAGAAATCCCCTTCGCGATGCCATCGCTGCCTGTAGGAAGAATTCCTTCTTCGCGTAACTGCGCAATGGAGGAACCAACAGCAATGCGTGCGGCTGCTTTGGCAAGTGGGACTCCAGTTGCTTTGCTTACGAATGGCACGGTGCGAGAAGCGCGAGGGTTAGCTTCAAGAACAAATATTCTCTCTTCTGATACGGCGAATTGGATATTTATCAATCCTCGAACTCCCACAGCGCTTGCTAATTTAAGTGTTGCTTCTCGAATATGTGTATGTTGATCCGGAGTAAGCGTCATTGCTGGCAATACACATGCGCTATCACCTGAATGAATACCAGCTTCTTCTATATGCTCCATAACTCCACCAAGAAATAACTCCTCACCGTCGTAAAGGGCATCTACATCTATTTCAATTGCGCTATCGAGGAACCGATCAACGAGTACAGGATGATCCGGGGTGATGTCAGTCGCCCTAGAAATAAAACCTCCCAATGCTGTGTCGTCATACACAATCTCCATGCCCCGACCTCCCAAAACGAAAGACGGTCGAACCAACACTGGGTACCCGATTTTTGTGGCAATTGAAATTGCTTCTTGCTGAGAGGAAGCCATTCCATATTCGGGCGCATCGAGATTCTGTTGTTGAAGAATCTCACCAAATGCGCCACGTTCTTCGGCTAAATTGATAGCTTCAGGGCTTGTCCCCAAAATCACTACACCGGCAGCCTTAAGCCCTGCGGCTAGCCCAAGAGGAGTTTGCCCTCCCAATTGAGTAATTACACCAAGAACTGGGCCAGCCAGTGTTTCTGCGTAAATAACTTCCAGAACATCCTCGAGTGTGAGAGGCTCAAAGTAAAGTCGATCACTTGTGTCGTAATCTGTAGACACTGTTTCTGGATTGCAATTGATCATGACCGTCTCGTAATCAGCCTCACGTAATGCAAAAGAGGCGTGCACACAGGAATAGTCGAATTCGATTCCCTGACCAATTCTGTTGGGGCCACTTCCGAGAATTATGACGGCTGGACGAGTACGAGGACGCACTTCGCTCTCTTCCTCATAACTTGAATAGTGATACGGAGTGAATGCTTCAAACTCAGCGGCGCAGGTATCAACAGTTTTATATACCGGTCGAACACCTAGGTGTTGGCGAATCCTTCTAACATCTTCTTCTGGTATTCCTTTGAGTTCGCCAACCTGAAAGTCCGAGAAGCCTAATTCCTTAGCACCACGTATGACTTCCTCATTGAGTTCACCAGGCATCGCAATAGCAGCTGCTCGCTCGTTGATCTCTTCAATCGCCTTTAAGTACCACGGATCAATTTTCGTAGCTTCAAATACTTCAACAATACTTGCCCCAGCCCACATCGCACGTTGTACCTGCTGTAAACGAAACTCAGTTGGTATTCGCATTTCTTTGAGTAAAGCATGTCTGTCCGCTTCTGAAACCGTGGCTGGCCACGTGAAAAGTGCCTCTTTTCTTTCGAGGGAGCGAAGTGCTTTCATCAATGCCTCGGTAAAGGAACGTCCGATCGCCATCGCTTCGCCAACACTTTTCATTGTCGTTGTTAATCGTGGGTCCGCATCAGCAAATTTTTCAAAAGCGAAACGTGGGGCTTTAACAACCACATAATCAAGCGTCGGTTCAAAAGAAGCCGGCGTGACTTTTGTTATATCGTTTCTGATTTCATCAAGAGTGTAACCAATCGCTAATTTCGTGGCAATTTTCGCGATAGGGAAACCAGTGGCTTTCGATGCTAAAGCACTCGATCGCGATACGCGCGGATTCATTTCTATAACAATTATGCGTCCTGAATCTGGATTAATAGCGAATTGAATATTGCATCCGCCAGTATCAACTCCTACTTCCCTAATAATATCTTTAGATAAGTCACGCAATCTCTGGTATTCAACATCAGTAAGAGTCATTGCGGGCGCTACCGTAATCGAGTCCCCAGTATGAACGCCCATTGGATCCAGATTTTCAATGCTGCACACAATGACTACGTTGTCCTTGCGGTCACGCATTACTTCTAATTCGTATTCTTTCCAACCAATAATTGATTCCTCTAAGAGCAGTTCAGAGGTTGGGCTATGACGCAAGCCAGCACCGGCAATCTGTTCAAGTTCTTCCTCGTTAAAAGCGATTCCTGATCCGAGTCCGCCCATAGTAAATGAGGGTCTTATTACTACTGGAAATTTAAGTGATCGTGCCGCGGCGTGCACATCTTCCATAGTGTGGCAAATAATTGATAGCGCTGACTCTCCGCCAACTTTCTCGACAATTGCTCTAAACAATTCGCGGTTTTCTCCCCGCTTGATTGCATCAACATCTGCTCCAATAAGTTTGACTCCGTACTTGGCAAGCGTGCCTCGCTCAAATAGACCAATCGCAGCGTTGAGTGCAGTTTGACCACCCAATGTAGCCAGTACCGCATCCGGTTTTTCCTTTGCAATAATCTTCTCTATAAACTCAGGAGTAATTGGCTCAATATAGGTCGCATCTGCGAATTCTGGATCGGTCATTATTGTCGCAGGATTCGAATTGACTAGAATCACTCTGATTCCCTCTTCGCGTAACACTCTGCAAGCCTGAGTTCCTGAATAATCAAATTCACACGCTTGTCCAATAACTATTGGACCACTGCCTATAACGAGAACACTCTTAATGTTTTTATCAAGAGCCATTATTTCACCTCCAATTTCTGAGGGTTGTCTTGCATCAGCGAAATAAAACGGTCAAATAAATAATCTGCGTCGTGAGGTCCAGCGGCCGCCTCTGGGTGATACTGCACGCTAAAAGCAGGCGTTTCAGTCAATGCCAGCCCTTCGACAACTCCGTCATTGAGACTCACATGAGTGACCTCTCCTTGGCCATACACAGTTGAAAAAGTTCTATCTGTTGGCGCAGCGAGTGCGAATCCATGATTATGCGCTGTAATTTCCACTTGACCTGTTTTCTTATCTATCACCGGTTGATTAATACCCCGATGACCAAATTGAAGCTTGTAAGTTTCAAAACCTAGCGCGCGCCCAAGGATTTGATGCCCGAAACATATTCCAAAAAGAGGAACATGTGCGCCTAATATTTCACGAACCACCGCGATGACTTCAGTCATGGTGGCCGGATCCCCTGGGCCATTTGATAGGAATACTCCATCAGGTTTGATTGACATAATCTCTTCAAATGTTGAATCAAATGGCATCACATGAACTTCTACTCCTCGTAAAGACAGCGCTTTAGGAGTAGCAGCCTTGATTCCCAAATCAATTGCAGCGACAGTGAATTTCTTTTCTCCTTGGGCAGGCACAACGTATGTCTGTGAAGTAGAGACGTCTTCGGTGAGGTAGGCACCTGTCATGATGGGTTGTTTACGAACCTGTATAACCATCTCTTCGCGAGTTAAATCCTGTCCCGAGAAAATACCGACCCTCATCGCACCCCTATCGCGCAGGTGGCGGGTGAGTGCTCGCGTATCCACGCCTTGAATTCCAACAATATCGTTTTCCTTTAATTCATCTTCAAGCGTCGCGTCTGAGCGCCAATTACTTGTGATGGACGAGGGATTTCTCACTACGAACCCAGCAACCCATATTCTCTTCGATTCTAAATCTTCGCGGTTAACTCCCGTATTTCCGATGTGTGGAGCAGTCATCACTACAACTTGTTTATGATAGGACGGGTCAGTAAGTGTTTCTTGATATCCCGTCATTCCAGTTTGAAATACTGCTTCACCAAACGTTGTGCCTGTTTGAGCCCACGATTTTCCTACAAAAATTCTTCCGTCATCTAGTACCAGGTAAGCAGCGCTCATGACGACATCTCCTGAACTAATTCTCCTCGCAAGAGCGTCGCACGGCCGTTAAAAAACGTCTCAGTGACAACTCCTGGAAGATCCATGGAATGAAATGGGGTATTCCTACTTCGCGAGGCTACTAAATCTCTATCGACTTTCCATGACTTGCCTGGATTAATCACAGTGAGGTTCGCCCTATTTCCTACGCGTACTTCTAGTCCCTGGCTTTGATATCTCGCTATCGCCGCAGGTTGAATCGATAGGCGATTTTGTACATCTACCCAATTCATCAAACCAGAATCCACCATAGTTTTTTGAACAATTGAAAGAGCAGTTTCAAGGCCGAGCATCCCAAAGGCCGCCTCCTGCCACTCGCACTCTTTACTCTCAGCAGGATGGGGCGCGTGGTCAGTTGCAACGATATCAATCGTTCCATCACAGAGAGCTTCTCTCAGTGCCATGATGTCTTTTTCAGTACGAAGCGGAGGATTAACCTTAAATATTGGGTCATACGATCGAGCCAGTTCATCCGTTAGCAAAAGATGATGTGGAGTGACTTCGGCGGTTACATTCATTCCGCGACTCTTTGCCCAACGAATGATTTCCACTCCCCCTGCAGTAGTGACATGACAGATATGAAGACGAGATTTCACGTGATCTGCCAACAAAATATCTCGAGCAATAATTGCCTCCTCGGCAACAGCTGGCCACCCTTTTAGTCCTAACACTGACGAGACGACTCCTTCATTCATCTGTGCATCAAGAGTCAATGTAGGGTCTTGCGCATGCTGAGCTATAAGTCCGTCGAAGCTCTTGACATATTCAAGTGCGCGTCTCATGACCATTGGATCAGAAACGCAATTTCCATCATCACTGAAAATTCGAACCCGAGCAGCGCTGTCCGCCATTGCACCCATTTCTGAAAGCTCACGTCCATGCAGGCCTTGAGTTATGGCGCCAATAGGAAAAACATCGCAGTATCCCGCGTCTTTGCCAAGGCGAAAAACTTGCTCCACTACGCCAGCGGTATCGGCGACAGGAGAGGTGTTTGCCATTGCAGAAATAGCAGTGAATCCACCTTTTGCAGCAGCCCTTGACCCAGATCGCACGGTTTCTGAATCTTCTTTTCCGGGTTCTCTCAAATGAGTGTGTAGGTCAACTAGCCCTGAGAGAATTATTGAATCAGAAACATCGAGAACTAGAGCGCCTTCTGGGGAGGTAATACTCACTCCGATTTCTTTGATGATTCCTTCTGAGATTACAACATCTCTTTTTTCTCCGCTTGCGAGACTTCCGCCTTTTAGATGAAAGATATTTTTGTTCATAGTAGGGATCCCATTTCAATTGGTGCTCCTGCGAGGAGTACATACAAAATCGCCATGCGTACGCTTACTCCATTGCTTACCTGTTCGACAATTACTGAACGAGCGCTATCAGCTACGTCGGCGGTGATTTCTAACCCGCGATTCATTGGTCCAGGGTGCATGACGATCGAGTGAGATTTCATTTTCTTTAGACGATCCCTGTTTAGTCCAAAGTAACGCGAATATTCACGAGCATTTGGAAAATAAAGTTCCTGCATTCTCTCTTGTTGGACTCGCAGCATCATTACAGCATCCACATTTCCAACGACATCGTCAAACTCAAAAGAGATATTTGCATCCCAATGCTCAACTCCCACAGGCAAAAGCGTAGGAGGTGCGACAAGAGTTACTTGTGCGCCAAGAAGATTAAGGAGTAAGACGTTGGAGCGAGCAACTCGTGAATGCAATATATCTCCGACAATTGCTACGTGCAGTCCTGCGAGATCATTTTCCCCATGGGATAAATGCTTTCGTATAGTAAATGCATCCAACAGCGCTTGACTTGGGTGTTCATGAGTTCCATCTCCAGCATTAATAACACTGCCAGTCATCCATTGAGATTGCGCTAAGCGATGTGGAGCTCCAGATGCGCCATGTCTAATTATTACCGCGTCGGCGCCCATAGCTTGCAAAGTTTGCGCTGTGTCCTTTAGTGACTCCCCCTTACTGACACTCGACCCTTTAGCGCTGAAATTAATAACATCAGCAGATAGACGTTTAGCGGCCGCTTCAAAAGAAATCCTCGTTCGCGTGGAATCTTCGGCAAAAAGATTGACAATCGTTCTACCTCGAAGAGTGGGAAGTTTTTTCATTGGACCATCAGATACTCGCGCCAATTCCGTGGCGGTATCTAATAAACCAAGTGCATCCGATTTCGATAAATCTGAAATAGAAAGGAGGTGCTTCATTGAGTTCCTCCCTCTTCAATGAGGACTTCATCAAGGGAATCAATTTCAGACAGATGAACTTTGACTTCTTGCGAGCGTGATGTCGGAAGATTTTTCCCAACGAAATCTGCTCGTATCGGAAGTTCTCTATGACCTCTATCGACCAGTACCGCCAGCTGAACATCTTTGGGTCTTCCAATTTCACCAAGGGCATCTAGCGCTGCCCTAATAGTCCTACCTGAGAATAAAACATCATCGACAAGAACCACGCTTCTTGATTCAATTCCAGCTCGTGGAATTTTGGTGGGCATTAATGGGCGGGGAGGTCGGGTACGTAAATCATCTCTATGCAAGGTGATATCAAGAGTTCCGACAGGAACCGCTGCGCCTTCTATGCCTTCGATAATGCCTGCGATGCGAAGGGCCAAATGAGCCCCTCGCGTTGGAATCCCCAGAAGAGTAAGAGAGTGGGATCCGTTATTGCGTTCAAGAATTTCATGGGAAATACGAGTCAACGCACGAGTAATATCTGATGCGGACATGGCTACGCTCATTTAAATCTCCTTCCCCGCCTCGCAGGACGGGTCGTTAAAGGATGTTGGGGCAGTCTAGCATTTCAACTCCCCAACGTGTGGATAACTTAGATGTGTCCTTCCCCTTCACTCGTACTCTGCTTACATGACAACTCAACTTTTTACCCAGCCAACTCCCTCCACGATTGCTGCCCGCTTGCGCGCGTTGCGAAAACAACGACGACTAAGCCTTGCGGATGTGGAAATCCTGAGCAAAGGGTCCGTGAAAGCCGTGGTGATGGGCTCGTATGAACGGGGAACACGCGCTCTGAGTGTGAAGCGTGCAATCCAACTGGCAAATCTGTTTGACATTCCGCTGGCGCAATTACTGAGCGAAATCCCCCCAACTGAATCCCTATGTGGTGAAACCAGAATCGTTTTTGATTTGCGCAAACTACGTAATCGGACAACTTCTCATTATGCAGCCGAGTGCGCCGACATTACATACTTTCTATCGCATATAGCCGCGGCACGTTCTGATTGGAATGGCGAAGTGCTCTCGCTTCGAGGCTCAGACCTAGAAACGATAGCCTTAATGCACAAAAATTCTCGTGCTAGTACTTTGGAATGGCTGGAGCGAGAAAGTTTAATTATTAAAGGGACAAATCCTCTTTAATCGAAGCAATGCGACCTAGAACTCCGTGGATATAACCTGCAGACTCATCTGTTGAAAGATCCTTGGCTAAGTCCAAAGCCTCATCAATAGCAACAGCATCGGGAAGCTCGCTCTCCCACAATATTTCGTATATGCCTAGGCGCAAAATATTTCGATCCACTGCTGGAAGTCGATCCATATCCCACCCTTTGGCATAGGTAGAAATGAGTTCATCTATCTTACGTTGATGAAGTGATACTCCCGCAATCAAATTCTTTGTGTATTCACGAATAGGGCGTGCATCTGGACCCTCCACTTCTATGTCGCGAGATTCTAGGGTCTCCAATGGAGAGGTTCCGCGAATGTCGCATTCGTAGAGAATGTCTAACGACTGTTTTCGTGCCTTACTTCGAGCCGACACCTTTAGGCGCGACCCAAGTACGATCCGTCGCGAGTGTCTACAAGTATTAATTCATCCTGTTTAATAAACAGGGGAACTTGAATTTCAATACCGGTCTCAACAGTGGCTGGCTTGGTACCACCAGATGAGCGATCTCCTTGAATTCCGGGCTCGGTGTATGTCACGGTCAGAGCAACTGATGCAGCAAGTTCTATATACAAAGGGTTGCCTTCGTGGACTGCAACAATCGCCTCTGTATTTTCTAGCATGTAATCAGCTGCTCCTCCTACGACACTTGCGGAGATATTGGTCTGATCAAATGTTTTATTATCCATGAAAACGAAATCTTCGCCATCTTTGTAGAGAAAGTTCATTTCTCGCTTCTCAAGTATTGCAATCTCAATTTTTACACCTGCGTTAAAAGTTTTATCTACAACTTTTCCTGTCATAACTGACTTTAGTTTCGTGCGCACGAATGCTGGACCCTTGCCTGGCTTGACGTGTTGGAACTCGACTACGTTCCACAGTTGACCTTCTATATCTAAGGTCATTCCATTTTTTAAATCATTTGTTGATGCCACGGTAGGTCCACGCTCATTTCGTTCATTTCGATCTCACTGCGAAGATCGGCTATCGACTTCGATAGTCAAGAGGTTAAGGATACCTGTAAATATTCAACACATTCACAACCCCAAGAGATTTACTATGTGGTTGATTCAATCAATGCTTTGAGCGCAATAAGGGCTAAAACATAGGAGTTTGGGCCAAATCCCGCGATGGTCCCATTAGCCACGCCGGAGATTACAGATGTGTGCCTGAATTCTTCTCGCGACAAAGGATTGGAGAGGTGAACTTCAATGAGCGGAGCCTTAACGAGCTCAGCTGCATCTCGAATCGCATACGAGTAGTGAGTAAATGCTGCAGGATTAATAATCACAGGCACAGATTCATCTGCTGCTTCATGGAGCCAGGAAATAATCTCTGACTCACTATCGCTTTGGCGAATGTGTGCTGCGAAACCATGCGTCGTAGCCGCGGCTTGGACGAAGGAAACTAATTCGGCATAATCTAGATCCCCATAGATTGAAGAATCCCTAATATCTAATCGAGACAAATTGGGGCCATTAATTATTGATACCTTCATAGCGCTACCTTCTCATATGCTGCGAGCAAATGAGCCTCAGTTGGGTCCTCAATTCTCTGTGTTTGCGCAATATCTTTGATTCCGACAAATCGAAGAACGCGACCGCGCGATTTCTTATCCAATGCCATAGCCGATAACAGCAAGGGCCAAGAGGCGCGAGGATAGGTTGTAGGTAAGCCCAATCGAGTGAGCACTTCTCGGTGCTCAGCCACAACCTTTACATCTAGTCCTAACTCTAGAACTGAAAGTTCGGCTGCATAGATCATCCCAATGGAAACGGCCTCACCGTGACGAAGCGAATACTTAGAATCTCTCTCAACTGCATGACCGAGGGTATGACCGTAATTTAGAATCTCTCGAGCAAAATTATCTTTGAAATCCGTAGACACGACTGATGCTTTGACCTGCACTGCAGAGAGTACGAGGGATTCAACCAAGGAGCTACTAGCCCGAATTTCCTTAATGTTTAAACCTTTGACACGTTCGATAATTGAAGGGTCAGCGATGAAACCACATTTGATTACTTCGGCCATACCCGCGGCAAAATCTCTGTCACTCAAAGTGTTAAGCCACTGCAGATCGATATACACGCTCTTCGGAGAGTGAAAAGAGCCAACTAGATTTTTCCCATACTCACTATTAATTCCAGTTTTCCCACCGACAGCCGCGTCCACTGCTCCAGCTAGCGTCGTTGGAATTGCAATCCAATCTATACCGCGGAGCCACGTGGCGGCCACAAATCCTGCGAGATCGGTAATCGTGCCACCACCAATACCAACAATGAGATCACTGCGAGTAAATCCTGCAGCTCCCAACCAGTCCCATAACTGCAGTAGGACTTGAGCGCTCTTTCCTGCTTCGCCATCTGGAACTGGAAAATAATGCACGTGCGCATCAACACTTGGGAGCTCATGCATCGCAGGTAATCGGTTTTGAGAATGAATAATTGCGACCTGACTGCGACCCTCAGTCCCAGAGAGAACAAAATCACGCCAGTTGGTGCCGATTTCAACTTTGTAGTCGTGCTCGGCATGAACTTCAACAAACTTCATTTGATTATCTTAACAATTGCCTCGGCAGTTTGTGCTGGATTACTTTGATCTGTCAGCAAAGTATGAGTTGCTAACGATTCGTAAATCGGCCTGCGCTTATTCATGAGGTCCTGCCATTGCGCGCGCGGGTTGCCTAGGAGAAGTGGTCTATCTCTATTAAAGCCAATCCGGGGTGCCGCACTTGCTAGCGAAACGTCTAGGAAAATTATTGATGAGCTACTCGACCGAAGCAGCGCTTGCGATTCCTCTGAAAGCACTGCACCTCCTCCAAGACTTAGGACGCCTGTGCAATCACGCATAGAATCGCGTAGTACTTCTTTCTCGATTTCACGAAAAAATGGCTCCCCTTTATCAACAAAAATGTCGGAGATGCTCATCTTTTCTTTGGCTTCAATGAGAGTATCAGTGTCATTGAATTCAACTCGCATGAGTCTTGCAAGATTTCTTCCAACAGATGTTTTTCCCGCTCCTGGAGGGCCAATTAAAATGACAGTAGGCGTCATATAAGTTAACTAAATCGCAAATTTTTCATGTAAGAAAGGTAATTTCGATTTGTTTCAGCCACACTATCTCCGCCGAACTTTTCAAGCACAGCCTCGGCTAGTACAAGTGCAACCATCGCTTCGGCAACAATCCCTGCAGCTGGAACAGCGCACACATCTGAACGTTGATTAATTGCCTTGGCTGGTTCGCCAGTAACAACATCAATTGTGTCTAGCGCCTTCGGAATAGTAGAAATTGGTTTCATGGCCGCACTTATTCGCAAGATTTCCCCGTTAGACATGCCACCTTCAGTCCCGCCAGCGCGATCGGTGCGTCGGGTTATTTTGCCTAAACTATTCTTCTCTATTTCATCGTGAGCAACAGATCCTCGTCGAGTCGCACTGTGAAATCCGTCCCCTAACTCGACACCTTTTATCGCCTGAATTCCCATCAGGGCGCCAGCTAAGCGTGAGTCAAGTCGGCGGTCCCAATGAACATGCGATCCAAGTCCAGGAGGCGCATCAAAAACCAACACTTCGATCACTCCCCCAAGAGTGTCGCCATCAGCGTGTGCTGCATCGATCTCAGCCACCATCAATGCGCTCGTATCCTCATCGGCGCAACGAACAGGATCTGCATCAATGCGCTGCATATCGCCTTTATGTGGAAGTGGAACTTCATCAGGAACCCGTACGGTGCCAATAGAAATTACATGACTAAGAAGAGTTATTCCAATACTTTGCTCAAGGAACGCCCGCGCAATTGCTCCAAGAGCAACTCTTGCTGCGGTCTCACGAGCGCTGGCTCGTTCAAGAATTGGTCGCGCATCATCGAAATCGTACTTTTGCATACCTACGAGATCTGCATGCCCCGGGCGCGGTCTTGATAGAGGTGCATTACGTGCAAGATTTTCAATCAGCGCTGGGTCTACGGGATCAGCCGACATGACTTGTTCCCACTTGGGCCACTCCGAATTACCAATTTCAATGGCTATGGGTCCACCTTGACTAACGCCTAATCTGATTCCGCCTTTGATGGTAATTTTATCGGCTTCAAAATTTTGACGCGCTCCACGGCCATATCCCAAGCGACGACGTGAGAGGTCTTTATCAATTACAGATGAGTCCACGTGTATATGAGAAGGGAGTCCCTCAACTATTGCAGTGAGAGCAGGTCCATGTGATTCACCAGCAGTTAACCAACGCATTGGCCTATTGTGGCAGAGATCGAACTAACTTCGTGCCTAATACCCTACTTGGGCATGCCCTCGATTGCTGCGCGCATACTTGCATGTACCCCGGGACGATCTATTTCTCGATTAAGCATGAGAGCTACTTGGTCTATGGCTTGAAAAATCAACAACTCAATCCCGGGAATCACCGCTCCTGGCCATTGCGCGGCTAGCATCGTCGGCCAGGGAGAATAGATCACATCAAAGAGAAAACCTGAAGGACAATTGAGGATTTTATCCGCGAAAATATCGGCAACACCAGCTGGAGTTGTATTGACGACGAGATCATAGGAATGCAGGTCTAGGGAAGAATCCCAATTCATAAATTTGATGGAAGCCTTAGTGACAGATTTATTCATTCCGGTTTCGCGACTTGGACTGCGATGAACCACCGTTATCTCTGCCCCCGCGCGATCGCACGCAGCAGCAACCGCGCGTGCAGTTGCACCAGAACCAATGATTAGAACTGATGAAAACGAAGTGACGCCATTGTGGAATAGAGCCGCTTGGAATCCAGTGACATCAGTTGAAGACAGCGCCCAACGTCCATCACTACGAACGAGTGTGTTCCCAGAAGCAATTCGACGAACCAGGGGGTCAATCTGGTCAGCTATCAAAAGTGCTTCTTCCTTTAGTGGCATGGTCAGAGAAAAACCTATCCACTCGGGGCCGCATGAGCTAATAAATGATTTAAGCTCGGAGGCTTTCACTTCAATGGCGACATAGTCACCGCTCACACCCAAGTATTGGTATGCAGCCCGATGCAACATAGGTGATAGCGAATGCGCGATAGGGGAACCGAGAACAGCCGCCTTAATCACTTGAATGCTCCTGCGCGGCGATTCCTGATGTACTCAACTTTCCATTTTAAGAATTGATCCGAAGATGCCGTGAATCGAGTGTCACCTGGAGCAACCGTGATGAAATAGATCCAATCACCTTGCTCTGGAGATATTGCCGCTCTCAGGGCAGCAACACCAGGATTCCCGATGGGTGCTGGGGGTAATCCATATCTCTTATAGGTGTTGTATGGAGATTTTATTGTCGTGGCCTTTGTGCTCAAAAAAATACTTCCACGGACACCAGTTATGTAGTGGACAGTGGAATCCAACTGGAGAGGCATATCAATTCTTAATCGATTATAAATAGTTCTAGCTATTTTCGTGAAATCTTTAGTATTGCCTTCAGCCTGAATAATGGATGCGATGGTTAGCAAATCTTTTTGCGAATATTTCTCATATCCGTTATTGAAACCAATCAGCGTGCTTTCTTGACTGAATCGGTCAACCATGTTTTGTATTGCCTCCAACGCAGTTGTTCCTTTTCCGAAACTATATTGTGCGGGAAAGAGAACTCCTTCTGGGCTGGTAATTCCCGCAGGAAGCGTGACATCTTTTAGGGCGCTTATTAACTCTGGTTGAGAGAACCCTGCGGCAATCATTTTTTTCACAATTTCAGAATTCCATTCTCCTTCGGAAATCTTTATTAAATTCTCAATACGCGTAGTATCTAAGAGTTGTTTAAGCGCATCTTCAGCGCATATTTGGATCTCAATACGATGCGAACCGGGTGAAATTCCCGTCGCCTCTGCCTTAGAAACCGCCATCTTGAAAAAACTTGCTGATGACTTGACGACTCCGGCATCAAATAATATTTTAGCAATTGCAGAACCAGAAGCACCTGATGGAATTTCGATACTCACCTCTGAAGGTGAATCCAGAGTGCATGGGAAATCATTTTGTGTGGAAGCGCCAGTGCGCAAAGAATGCAGACCGAAGGTTATAACTGCGACCATGAGGAGAGATAGGCTCACACGTATAACGCGTGGCGTTGAGTAGTTCATTGATTTTTCTCGCGTTTAAGAATTGCTAATCCTTGCTCAAGTATTGCTACTGCAGCTACTTGGTCTATTGCAGATTTAGACTCTTTCGCATTTTTCCCTGACTCACGCATTTGACGAGAAGCGCTAACGGTAGAAAGTCTCTCGTCAATCATGATGCATGGGATCCCGAAGCGATCTGTGATTGCTTGCGCAAAGAGGTGAGCCTTTTCACCCGATTCACTTTCCCGCCCAGAGAGATGCTTGGGCTCCCCAATAAAAACTCCCACAGGTTCATATTCGTCCATAATGGACTTGATTTCTAACCACACAGTATCGGGAGTGTTTTTCACAGTCGCTACTGGAGTTGCCAATATTCCTTCAGGGTCGCACGATGCCACCCCAATGCGCACATCACCGTAATCAAATGCTAAACGACGACCGATGAGCATAGCTACTGCCCGGTTATAGCAAGTTCGATCGCATGGAGAGCGTCGATGACTTTTGTCGAATCAGTTCCTCCGCCTTGGGCGAAATCTTCTTTGCCGCCGCCGCCGCCGCCGAGAATTCCAGAACCGATTTTTACAAGCGATCCCGCTTTTAACCCCTTAGTTCGAGCATGATCGCTCACTGCGACAACCAGTACAGGCTTCTCGTCAACAATACTCACGAGCACAACGACACTATCGGTGGCCCTGGCTCGCAAATCTAACGCAATCTTTCGTAAATCATCTCCACCTATCCCAGCTGGGAGCACAGCGGCAATCACTGATGTTCCATTGATTTCCTTAGCGTGCGCAAGTAACTCGTGCGCTTTGGAAAGCGCCTGTTCGGTTCGCACTGAAGCTAATTCCTTCTCAATATCCTTCATTTTAAAGATCAATTCAGAAATACGTGCGGGAAGCTCCTCTGTGCGCGCTCCCTTGATAATTTGCGTTAAGGAGTTGAGTAGCACATGTTCACGGGCGAGGAAGCGATAAGCATCAACTCCGACAAGTGCCTCAACTCGTCGCACTCCTGCGCCGATTGAGGACTCACTTAATAATTTAATAACACCCAATTGGCCAGAACGTGAGACGTGAGTTCCGCCGCATAATTCGCGAGCCCAATCACCAACACTTACCACTCTGACTCGCTCACCATACTTCTCACCAAATAGAGCCATTGCACCAATTTCTTTGGCCTCGACCTGTGTCATTTCCTGAGCCGTCACTTCTAAATTATCTAGTAATAGCGTGTTAACGCGGGATTCAACTTCGTTAAGGACTGAATCGGGCACGGCTCCTGTAGCGGGAAAATCGAAACGAAAACGTCCAGGAGAGTTCTCCGAACCTGCCTGCGTTGCTGTCTCGCCAAGTATTTCACGGAACGCTTTATGAACCATGTGAGTCGCTGTGTGGGCTCTTGAAATTGCGGCACGCCGTTCAAGGTCAATTGATGCAAGTGCATTGATACCAACTTCAACACTTCCAGCGAGAACTCGTCCGCGATGCACACTTACTCCTGGAACCGGGGCCTGAACGTCATCAATTTCTATCACTGCACCGTTAGCGAGAGTAATCATTCCACCGTCTGCTAACTGCCCTCCACCCTCTGCGTAAAATGGTGTTCGGTCCAGAACAATCTCCACATCCTCACCTTGCTGCGCCGCGCTTACCAGGACACCCTCAACAATGATTGCAGTAATTGTTGATTCAGCGCTTTGCTGCGTATAGCCAAGAAATTCAACAAATCCAGATTGATCAGCAATTTTGCGATACGCAGATAAATCCGTATGACCACTCTTCTTGGCTCGTGAATCAGCCTTGGCTCTATCACGTTGTTCATTCATGAGACGTTTAAATCCGTCTTGATCAACTTCTAGCCCTTGTTCACGCGCCATCTCAAGAGTCAGGTCAAAGGGAAATCCATATGTATCGTGGAGTTTAAATGCGGCATCACCCGGAAGTACATTTCCTTTTCCTTTTAATATTGCTGCACTTTCAAGGTCAAAAATTGCAGTTCCGCTTTTGAGAGTTTGCAAAAATACTTCTTCTTCAGAAGTACTCACTGCCAGAATGCGAGCTTTTTCAGTGTGCAGTTCAGGGTATTGAGGAGCCATGGCACCAATGGCAGCCACTGTCAGTTCAGACATAATCGGGTCCATAGAACCCAATAGACGCATATTCCTAATAGTTCGTCTCATCATGCGCCGAAGGACGTACCCTCGACCTTCATTTCCAGGAGTGACTCCGTCGCCAATTAACATCGCTGATGTTCGTGCGTGGTCAGCAATTATGCGCAGTGAGATATCTGATTTTTCATCTGCGCCATACTTTATCCCTGTGAGTTCGGACGCCTTTCGCAAAATCTGCATTGTTGTGTCAATTTCATAAATATTTTCAACACCCTGCAAAAGCGCAGCTGTTCTCTCTAAGCCCAAACCAGTGTCAATGCTCTTTGCAGGTAGCTCACCAAGAATTGGATAATCATCTTTGCCGGACCCAGCGCCTCGCTCATTTTGCATGAAAACAAGATTCCACACTTCCATATAGCGATTCTCATCAGCTATCGGGCCGCCCTCAATTCCGTACGCGGGGCCGCGATCGTAATAAATTTCTGAACAAGGGCCGCAGGGACCAGGAACTCCCATCGACCAGAAATTATCTTCCATTCCTCGACGTTGAATTCTTTCAAGCGGAATTCCAATTTTTTTGTTCCAAATCATTGCAGCTTCATCATCATCATGAAATACGGTCACCCATAATTTAGATTCAGGAAAACCGAAACCACCATCTGCAATCGGTCTGGTGAGTAAGTCCCAGGCTAGTGCTATGGCGCCTTCTTTGAAATAATCACCAAAAGAAAAATTGCCACACATTTGAAAAAAGGATGCATGCCGTGTTGTTTTTCCGACTTCATCAATATCTAATGTGCGCACACATTTCTGAACAGAGGTTGCTCGTTTAAACGCAGGAGTGATCTCTCCAAGAAAATAAGGCTTGAAAGGCACCATGCCCGCATTAACGAGCAGGAGATTGGGGTCATCGGCAATGAGTGAAGCCGATGGAACTACTGTGTGAAATAAACCTTCACGGTTATCGGTTTCGAAAAAGCGCAGCCAGCGCGAACGGATCTCGGCGGATTCCAATTGTATGAATCACTCAGCCTTCTTCTTCTTGGCACGCGACTTCTTTACCTGTGCTGCAGAAACTAGAGCACCAGCAATCTTAAGAGCTGGTCCACCTTTATCCAAAAAAGAACCTGTTGTCTTTGAAATCTTTTCCGTAATTTCCTCTGCACTCTTCGTGATTTTATTCAAACTCTGCAATGGACCATTAACCAAAGTCACAGTTGTATGTACTTCTTCAATCAGTGGAGCGGCTTCATCGGTGACTGCCTTGAGCGATGCCTTAGCCTCATCGACAAAACGACCCACTCGTATAACCACATAACTAATCGCGATGGCAATAATGAGCAAAGCGCAGGATGCGATAATCGTTGCGATTCCACCTGGACCCATGTCATGCCTCCTTTGCTATTACTGTGAACCTATCTTCCGAGCCTACCCGATTGACCCTACTTACCAGGCTCCTTAGCGGTCCAATCAATACCACTTTCCTTGCGTTGAGCACTTGTGATGGGAGTAGGCGCTCCAGTCAGTGGGTCTCCTCCACTAGCTGTCTTCGGGAAAGCAATAACTTCGCGAATTGAATCTGAATGTGTTAACAGCGCGCATACTCGATCCAGACCTAATGCGATCCCTCCATGTGGTGGGGGCCCATAGTTAAATGCCTCAAGTAAAAATCCAAATTTGCTTGCTGCTTCTTCATCCGAAAGTCCAATAACTGAGAAAACATCCTTCTGCATTTTTTGATCGTGGATACGAATGGAGCCTCCCCCGAGTTCGGTTCCATTGAGAACGATGTCATAGGCATATGCAAGAGCACTGCCTGGATCTTTTGCAAATGTTGAAGCAAATTCCGGCTTTGGTCCAGTGAATGGGTGGTGGACTGCCGTCCATCCACCATTATCTGTCGGTTCAAACATAGGTGCGTCAACGACCCAGAGGAATTTCCACTCTCGCTCATCAATTAGGTTACAACGCTTTCCGATTTCAACACGAAGAGCGCCGAGTAGTGCTTGTGAAGAACTTTTTTCGCCAGCTGCAAAGAAAATCGCATCCCCTGGTTGAGCGCTTACGTGCGCTGCAATAGACGATTGCTCGCCCTCGGAAATATTTTTTGCAACCGGCCCGCCAAGAGTTCCATCTTCTTGAACCAAGATGTAGGCGAGTCCTTTTGCTCCACGCGCTTTAGCCCAATCCTGCCAGGCATCGAGTTCACGTCGTGCCGAACTCGCACCGCCAGGCATAACTACTGCACCAACATAAGGTGCTTGAAATACTCGAAATTCAGTGTGTGCAAAAAAAGACGTGCACTCGGTTAGCTCAAGTCCGAAACGAAGATCAGGCTTATCGGATCCAAATTGATCCATGGCATCTAGATATGTCATTCGAGGGATTGGAAGTGCGATTGTGTAATCGAGTACTTCTTTCCACACATTAACTAAAATCTTTTCCGCGACTGCCAAAATATCCTCTTGATCAATAAAAGACATTTCTATATCTAATTGAGTAAATTCAGGTTGGCGATCTGCTCTGAAATCTTCATCTCTAAAGCAACGCGCTATCTGGTAGTACTTTTCCATTCCTGCGACCATAAGCAATTGCTTAAATAATTGTGGCGATTGAGGGAGTGCATACCAACTCCCTGGCTGAAGGCGCACCGGCACCAAGAAATCGCGGGCACCTTCTGGGGTTGAACGAGTTAGGTATGGAGTTTCAATCTCTAGGAAGTCATCGTTTTCCATAGTTCGACGAATGGTTGATGTAACTTTTGAACGCAAACGTAAATTAGCTGCCGGTCCTTCGCGACGAAGATCTAAGTAGCGATATTTCAAACGAACTTCTTCGCTAATGTCCGATTCGTTTCCACTATCAACTGGAAAAGGTAGCGGAGCAGATTCACTGAGGACGGTGACCATATCTCCCATGACCTCAATTGCCCCAGTCGCCACCGCAGCATTTTCATTTCCAGCTGGCCTTGCGACTACTTCCCCGGTGATTGATAGACACCATTCTGCGCGAAGAGCCCCCGCAAGTACCTCGTCTCGAATAACGACCTGAACCCATCCGCTGGCATCTCGCAGATCAATAAAAGCAACGCCGCCATGATCGCGGCGACGAGCTACCCATCCTGCCAGTGTGACAGTTGCGCCCACATCGGCGATTCCAAGTGAACCAGCATCTCGAGTACGTAGCATCTCAATCAAATCCTCGCTCTTTTTTTCACTTCTTTAGTACGGATACGAGATGGTCTCGCAAGGTGGCAAGAGTAACCGAAAGTGAGTTGCCCGTGCTCATCTCCTTCAATTCAACGCTCTGGCTATCGATTTCGCTCTCTCCTAAAACAATTACAAATCGAGAACCGCTTTTATCCGCCATCTTCATGGCGCCTTTAAGAGCGCGGTCTCCGAATGCGATGTCAACGCTGATCTCACCTGCTCTCAATGTGCCAGCTATAGCAAGAGCCGTCTCCATAGCCAACTCCCCCAATGGAATGATGAAAACATCGGTTCCTTGAAGATGTGAGAAATCTATTCCTTCAGCCTCTGCCGCAAGTAGCGCGCGATCAACTCCAAGGCCGAAACCGATTCCAGAGAGATCTTGTCCTCCAAGTTGAGACATCAAACCGTCGTACCTGCCTCCCCCTCCGATACCAGATTGCGCTCCAAGATTCTCATGAACAAATTCAAAAGTAGTTCCGGTGTAATAATCCAATCCTCGAACCATTCGAGGATTGATCACGAATGCGACCCCGAGAGAGCGTAAATGTTTTTGAACGTTTTCAAACGATGCTTTGGATGCATCTGATAGATAATCTAATAACAGTGGCGCATTAGCCATCGAACTCTTCACTTCTTCGCGCTTATCATCAAATAACCGGAGTGGGTTTATGTGAGCGCGTGCCTCTGTTGCCTCATCTAAATCGAGCGTTTCAATAAATTTAACAAGATCAACTTTATGTGCTGCCCGAGATTGTGCATCACCAAGAGAAGTCAATTCAAGTCGATAGGCCTTTAACCCAATAGATTTAAAACCGGCATCGGCAATAGCGATAACTTCTGCATCAAGTGCGTCATCATTGACTCCTATTGCTTCAATACCTACTTGATAGAACTGTCTATACCGTCCTGCTTGAGGGCGTTCAGCACGAAAGAATGCTCCCGAATACCAAATCTTCACTGGTAGCGCGGCGCGGTCAAGACCATGTTCGATAACTGCTCGCATGACACCTGCAGTACCTTCAGGTCGAAGTGTTATAGACCGACCACCTCGATCTTCAAATGTGTACATCTCTTTGGAAACTACATCAGTTGATTCCCCGACCCCTCGAGAAAATAATTCCGTGTCTTCAAATACTGGTAACTCAATGAGTTGGTACCCCGCAAGTTTTGCCGGGCGAATCAGCGATTCTCGAATCCATTCAAATGCGCGTGAACGCGGAGGTGCGTACTCACTTACACCCTTAGGTGCTTGTATCTGTATCTTTTTTGTCATCTGGATCCCACTCGTTTTATCAGCGGTGCTAGGTAAGGGTTTGTTTTGCGTTCATGAGCAATAGTTGTATCAGGTCCATGACCAGGTAACACTCTTAAGTCATCACGCAATGGGAGTACGCGACGAATTAATGTATCTTCCATGTCGATTGATGACCCAGTTGGTAAATCTGTACGCCCAATTGAGCCTCGGAACAAGACATCGCCACTTACCAATACTTCGTTATTTATTTCAAACATAACCGAACCACGTGTATGTCCTGGTGAATGGATGGCTCGAATTTTTAAACCAACGATTTCAATTTCGCTACCGTTTTTCAATTCGCGTACTTCAGTCGGCTCTGAGAAGGTTTCCCCTTTAAGCGTCGACATGAAATCCACGCCATGCGCTTTTTCTGGATGAGCTAACAAGACGCGGTCTTCACTGTGGATGTATGCAGGAATTTCATAGCCTTGCGCGACGGGGCGAACCGAAAAAGTGTGGTCGAGATGTCCGTGCGTAACGAGGATGGCGACAGGTTTGAGTCGGTGTTGATCCACGAGCATCGCCACGGAGTCACTGACATTAGGCATCCCTGGGTCCACGATTACACACTCGTTTCCAGCTCCAGTGGCCAGAATCCAGCAATTTGTGGCAAACATCGGTGCGGCAAAGGAGGTAATCAGCATAAATCCACGCTCCCCCTCTGATCGAAATAACACCGTTGAAGGGATACAGGGTACCTTTTACCCGCACGAAAGACCTGCTCATCACGCTAGGAAAACCTCACACCAGGGGCTCCCTAGTGCGCACCCGTTAGCGAAGACTCATCAGGAGTCAACGCGCTGAAAGGACAGAACATGACCGAGACAACGCCCACACCATCAGTAATCGCGCCATCCGCAGCATCGGCACTCATTGGAGATCCTGCCAAGTTCGGAAGAGTTGCCGAAGATGGAACTGTTTATGTACGTACATCCCAAGGCGAAAAGGCAGTCGGTTCTTATCCTGGCAAAACCGCAGAAGAAGCACTCCAATATTTTGTACGAAAGTTCGAAGCTCTAGCCTCTGAAGTTGCTTTATTAGCCGCTCGAATCAAAAGCGGAGCGATGGTTCCCTCAGATGCTCATATTGCCGTCAAGAAATTACGCGATCAAGTTCGCGAACTTAACGGCGTTGGTGATTTAGATGCACTCTCCGCTTCAGTAGAGCAGATCGAACCACTGATCGAAGGTCATCGCGAAGCATACGAATCTAAGAAAGCGGCTGAAGAAGAAGCCAAAGCTGCAAAGCTTGCTCAAGTACTTGTTGAGAAGGAAAAAATTGTTGCTGAAGCAGAATCATTAGGCGAATCCGAGAGCTGGAAAACCACAGGAGATCGCCTCAAGCAACTCCTTGATGAATGGAAATCAGCACCACGCCTTGATAAGAAGAGTGACTCTGATTTGTGGAAGAGATTCTCAGCTGCGCGAAATAAATTTGATAAGCGTCGCCGTACACACTTTGCAGCCCTCGAAGCGACTACATCTGCAGTTTCCGCGATTAAGAAAGAAATCGTAGAAAAGGCTCAGGCACTCTCAACTTCTACCGAGTGGGTTCCAACTGCGCGTGCCTACAAGACCCTCATGGATCAATGGAAAGCTGCCGGACGCGGAAAGCCTTCTGATGATGCAAAACTCTGGGCAAAGTTTAAGAAGTCCCAGGATGCTTTCTTTACTGCTAAAAATGCTGATCTCGAAAAGCGTGAAGTTACAATGGGTGCCAATCTCATTAAACGCGAAGAGCTCATTATCGAAATCGAAGCGCTCGTACCATTTACTGACGTGAAAGATGCAAAGAATAAACTTCGTGAATTGATGCGCTCTTGGGAGAAAATCGGAATGACTAATCGCGATAAGCGTGCAGCACTCGATTCTCGCGTTACTGCAGTTGAAGACGTCATCAAGTCAGCAGAAGCAGATCTTTGGCGCAAGACGGATCCAGCTGCCAAAGCTCGCGCTGCTGAAGTTGTTGCTCAATTACAAGCCGCTATTGATAACTACGAAAAGACTGCTCAAAAAGCACAGGCCGCAGGCAATGAGAAGAAGGCTAAAGAAGCCCTCGAATCAGCTGCAGCTCGTCGTACATGGTTAGAAGAAGCAGAGAAGTCGCTCGCTGAATTTAGCTAAAGAATCAAGATGGGCAATATTT
>WLNY01000049.1 GCA_009699575.1 Actinomycetota bacterium | reverse complement strand
TTGGGTGTTTTAACTCCCATCACAGTTTTTGGTTTAATTGAGTCTTCAACTGCAGTAGTAGCGCTCATTAATGATTCGCAGATTCCTTCGCGAGTATCGCG
Source organism: Actinomycetota bacterium (assembly GCA_009699575.1). Classification (GTDB taxonomy): domain Bacteria; phylum Actinomycetota; class Actinomycetes; order Nanopelagicales; family Nanopelagicaceae; genus Planktophila. The sequence goes on along the minus strand of WLNY01000049.1, from coordinate 3,019 downwards.
ACTTGCATTAGGTATGGCAGATTTGCTGCACGATCTTGGAGTACAAACCAATACCCCAGGAATTTTCCAAGATCTTGCAATGGCCTCACTCGTACTCGCAAGTGCGGTAAACACACTGAGCCCACCGATTGCATCGCCACATTTCACACTAAGAGATAGTGAAGGCTTACGCGTGAGCGCTCTTCGTGCTCGCTCTATGGGATTTGGCGGTCAGCTGTGTATTCACCCCGAGCAAATCCCAGTAATAAAAGAATGTTTTGCGGTAAACGCAGATGATCAATCATGGGCGCAGAAAGTGATTTCGCATTGGAATGATCTCGATAACAATAAAAAAGGTGCGATTGTTGTTGATGGAGAATTAGTTGATGAAGCAATGATCAAGCGCGCGCGAGCGATTCTTAAACTTCTTGCCTAGGTAATTTCTTATTCTTTATGTGGGGCAGCTTTTCTAATCGCGGGACGCTGACCATCAAAGCGCAGAGGCAATCCAGGCAATAGCTTCACGCCCGTAGTGGAATCCGGATACTCCAACAGCAATTTCATTGCTCGCACTTGTTCGTCTTGCAAAAGATTTTCCGGTGGAAGCACTTGTTCGGCAGCCACCCCAGCCAAAGCCAGTGTCTTCGCCCAGTAATCTGCGCTATGCAGTGTAAAACTTTTCTCGAGTTCAATTGCCAGCGCACCTGCATGCGCTACTCGATCCACGTTCTCTTGAAAGAGCGGATTATTTATGAGGTCTGCGCGATTAAGCGCGTTGCATAATTTATGGAAAATATTATTATTACCAACGCCAATACAGAGTTGGCCTTCGCGAGTTGAGAAGATTCCATATGGTGAGAATGCAGGATGACCGCTGCCAGAACGAAATGACTCGGCGCCGGTGAGTTCGTGCGCTGCAAGGTGATAACTCACCCACAGTCCGCCAGTTTCAAATAGTGATGTCTCGACCAATGAACCGACCCCTGTTCGATCCCTCTTGATAATCGCTGCAAGTATTCCAAGAGCGAGCCATGTGCCTGCACCAATATCTAAAATTGAAACACCAGCGCGCACGGGTGGTCCATTTCGCTCGCCAGTTACATGCATGATTCCAGTGCGTGCCTGAAGTGTTGCGTCGTATCCCGGCCAAGACGATTCAGGACCATCAGAGCCGTAGGATGAAAGATTTCCAATAATTAGGCGCGGACGATCTTTCATTAACTCTTCTGTAGTAAGTCCCAATTTTTCTAATTGCTCTGGAAGAAAATTTGTTAGGAAAACATCGCAGTCATCGAGAAGTTCGGCAAGTTTTTCTTTTCCTTGTGCAGATTTGAGATCGAGAGTCAGCGCTTCCTTATTTCGATTCACCACATGAAAATATGCTGACCGATCGCCATCGGTAGGAGCCATAGATCGCGCGGGATCACCTTGAGGATTTTCAATTTTTAAAACATCTGCACCGAGGTCACCAAGAACCGTGCCACCCCAAGGGCCTGCGATATTAGACGTCGCGTCCAGAACTCGAATCCCAAAAAGGGGCATATTTGCGCTCATTAGGCAGAAATTCTTGGGGTCATTATCTGTCGGAGCCTAGCAATATTTAAAGAACGGGCATGCATTTAAGAAAAATTTCGGACCAATCGCCACAAATTTACCCAACTCACCCTTGCAAAAAATGGGGATACCCCTTGTGTTTTTGCTGAGAGGTTCTAAAATTGGAGTCCACTGTGACAATTAATTGATGAGGTAGGCGTGAAACGAATCCGAGCTTTTATAGGATTACTTTCAATTCACCCAACACAAGATGAGATTGCCCGTGCTCTGGCTACTGATTTGCTCTCTGAATTTGGCTCCTATGCCGTGCGCATCGGGCGCCTCAATGGCGATGATTCGCTCACATTTATTGGTGAATACGGCTTCGATGAGTATCTCGTAGGAATGACCTATCCAGGCAGCGTGTGGCGTGAATGGCATGTGAAAGAAATCTCGAATTCCCATGTGGATGCCCATCAAATCTCTAGCGGACTTTTAGGCTCGACCTGGAGCAGGACGGGAGACATCCTGGTCACCCCACTTCGCGATCGCGGTTCGGTCCATGGTTTTCTAATGGCCCGTTTTTCTCAGCCAATCAAAGAGAAAGCCGTTGTCCAGGAGGTTTTAGAAGATTTCAGCCTTCCTCTCTCTTTATACACTTCATTTCAATTGGCTTTGGAGAACCATTCAAACGCAAGAACTTTTCAAATCGGAGCGTCTCGAGATGATGTCACCGTTGAAAAACTCACCCCACGTCAGATTTCCATCCTTTCCGGAATGGTTGAGGGCAAGACCAACCACGAATTAGCCTCCGAACTCGGGTACAGCGTGAGCACGATCCGCCATGAGACGATGCGGATTTACACCATTCTTTCGGTGAGCGATCGCAAGGAAGCGGCCAAGAAGGCGCTCATGCTCTCCCTTATTTAGACCCAAACGCTCCTAGCCAGACCCCTACTGCTTAGCGAAATGTCCGTTTTGTGCCTCCTTCGCGACAATCTAGACTTGGATTCGTAGTAGCAGATAGAGGCGGCGACGGTCGGCTCTGCACCACCAAACCGGTTAAGAAAGAATAAAAAACGTGAAGAAGTCAGTGGCAAAATCGAAGTCTGCAGCATCTGCAGGTCCACGCGTGTGGACCGTGACAGAGCTCGGCGCTTTCTACACTGAGCACCGTTCAGAACTTCTCGCCCACGCAAATCGCGTTCTCAAAAACTCTGCCAAAGCTGAGGAAATCACTCAAGACGCATTGATCAAGTTCATGCTCGCAGCCCCAGAGTTAGAGTCCACAGATCACGGCCTTTCATACCTTCACCGCACAATCGAAAATCTTTGTATTGACTTGTTCCGCCTCGAAGGTCGCCGCCCACACTTGGTCGTCCTTGATGACGCAACAGCTGAGGTCGAAGCCTCATGGCAAAACGATGGCGATCACAGCGCCGAAATGTCAGCCGCCGAAGACGCTGCAATTATTCGCCAGGCACTAGCCATTCTGTCCCCAGCCGAG
>WLNY01000048.1 GCA_009699575.1 Actinomycetota bacterium | reverse complement strand
TGACTCAACGTCACCCGATGCATTCTTTAACGCGATTGCGCAAGGGGAAATACTTTTACACCACCCTTACCAATCGTTCTCTGCCACGGTGGTCAAATTTCTAGAAACTGCAGCGAAAGACCCAAGAGTTCTAACTATTAAGCAGACCCTTTACCGAACATCCGGAGACTCTCCAATTGTTCAAGCACTTATTGAGGCTGCAAAGGCGGGGAAGCAGGTTTTGGTCGTGGTTGAGGTGCGAGCTCGATTCGATGAGTTGGCAAATATGCGATGGGCGAAATTAATGGAAGAAGTTGGAATCCATGTGGTCTACGGAGTAATGGGACTAAAGACTCACGCAAAATTATCTTTGGTCGTACGAGAAGAGTCCACTGGTCTCAAGAGATATTGTCATGTTGGTACAGGAAATTACAATCCAAAAACAGCGCGATTATATGAAGATTTAGGTCTGCTCAGCGCAAACCAGGCTTTGGGCGAGGACTTAACTAGATTGTTTAATGAGTTATCTGGGCTTGCAAAGGAGTCAGAATATTCCAGAATGTTAGTGGCACCACGGGGATTGAGAACTGGAATTACATCAAGAATTAATCGCGAGATTCAAAATCATGCTGATGGAAAAACTGCTTGGATAAGAATAAAACTCAATTCACTTCTTGATGAAAAAATTATTTCACAATTGTACAGAGCAGCTGAGAGCGGAGTTAAAATTGAATTATTAGTCCGCGGGATGTGCGCCTTAGAGCTTTCGACGCCTCTGAGAGTCGAAAATATTAAAATACGTTCAATAGTTGGGCGATTCCTTGAACATTCCAGAATCTATTACTTTCATAATGATGGAGATGAGGAATATTGGATTGGAAGCTCTGATCTAATGGAGAGAAATCTGGATCGACGAGTCGAAGCACTTGTCCGAGTAGACGCTGCGAAACATAAAGACGAATTGAAGTCAGTGCTCGATGAGGCCATGTCGGACACTTATGTTTCTTGGGAATTAAAGGCAAACAACGAGTGGACGAAGCATGCGAATGATTTAATGAAAAAGCCTCTTGGTGATTTCCATAAACATAATCTTGAAAAGGAGCGAGTACGATGATCAGAGCCGCTGGTGCGATTCTTTGGAGAAAGTCGTCAAGTCAAGAAATTCAAGTAGCACTCATCCATCGTCCAAAATATGATGATTGGACTTTCCCAAAAGGGACAGTTGATACTCTCGAAACTCCGATTATGGCAGCATTTAGAGAGGTAAAAGAGGAGACGGGTTACGAGGCAAAGTTTGGTCGCTATCTTGGCGAGGTGGTTTATAAAGAAGATGGAAAGAATAAACAAGTGAAGTATTGGGCAGCCCAAGCGTCAAGCACGCGGGAGAAATTTGTTCCTAACGATGAGGTTGATGTCATTCAATGGGTAACCCCAAAGGAAGCAAAAAATTTTCTCAGCTACGCTGATGATCGGGAGTTGATTAAACTTTTTAGAGGCACACATGTCGATACGAATACCTATGTACTTTTACGGCATGCAACGGCAGTCGGTAGAGGCGACTGGGAAAGGCCCGACACTGATCGACCATTGAATGAACTTGGGAAGGCCCAGGCGACTGCGCTCACTAAGGCACTTCAACCATTTGGAATCAAGAAATTTGTCTCATCAACTGCGCATAGGTGCATCTCTACACTGGAGCCAATTGCCAGGGAAACAGGCACAGCCATTGAACTAAATGAAAAATTATGCGCTGATAGATTTGAGATAAATGAAAATTATTCGATAGATTTCATAAAAGAGTTGCTCTCCTCAAATGATCCAACAGTAATTTGCAGCCACAATCCAATTATTCCACACGCAATCGCATCTCTAATTTCCAGTAGATATACACCAGAAGAGTTTGCGCCACTTCTCCCCGGTGATGCCTGGGTTCTTCACACTTTTATGGAAGAAATTGTGGGCTTAGATTTCTTGCGGTGCCCTCAAGTTAACTAGCGATTGATCCAATCTAACCTTTGCAAAACAATTCCTTCTCGCAGAGCCCACGGACAAATTTGTAATTCGCTCAGACCTAAAGCTTTCATGGCTTCCAAGGCAACAATGCCCCCAGCAAGAATTTGAGGAGCTCGCACCGGCGAGATTCCTGGAAGGCTCTTTCGTTCGTCATCAGTCATCGAGGCGATTTTTGGAACAATTTCTTCGAGCGCTGCCACTGTCAGGTTATTTCCATGTCCGGGACTATATGACTTTGCGATCTTTGCGAGAGTGCGAAGAGTTTTGCTTGTCCCGACGCCATTCTTTGCGCCGCTTGTATGTTTCAGAGAATAAAAAGGAAGTAACTCCAACTTAATGTGTGAAGTTAATTCAGCAACCGAAGATTGGGAATATGGATCATTTCTTAAATATTCTCGCGTCAGCCTACTTGCACCTAACATGAGTGAGTTCATGTAAGTCGGTTCCTCGTCAGTACCTCGTGCTATTTCAAGCGACCCGCCACCGATATCTATTACAAGTAAATCACCTGCAGACCATCCGAACCATCGACGAGCGGCTAAAAAAGTAAACCGAGCCTCCTCGATTCCGCTGAGAACCTGAAGTTCAACACTGGTTTCTCTATTGACTGCTTCCAAGACCTCGACACTGTTACTTGCTTCCCTAATCGCTGAAGTAGCGAAGGCGAGTAATTCATCCGCCGAATTAGCTCCAGTTTCTTTCAAAGCCTGTTTGATACTACGAATAAGTAATTTAAGGCCTTCTTTTGAAATTTGATTTTCGTCATCAAGATATTCCGTTAGACGCAAATCTATTTTGTAGCCACTCGTGGCAGTTGGCGGAGCACCATGATGGGCATCAATCATTTGCAGGTTAATTGTATTGGAACCTACATCAAGGACGCCGAGTTTCACACCTGTAAGTCTATCGGAATTATTCGCTTCATTAAGCAAGGCGAATTGCATAATCTTCGGCAAGGCTACATTGATTTATTTGAGAATTTGTCCCAGAGGCTTAGCGTGATCAGAATTAACGAGAATCCAAAAAGTAAATCCTCAATTGGGGCTCCAGCTAGTCTTTCTCCAATAATTTCAGTCGATGAGTACATCACTATATTTCTTGATGTGAGCCACCAATTTGTGAGTAGTTGGAATGGAAGAATAAGCCCGTAGGTTAGCCAAAAGATTCCTCGAGTCATCATGTTCGTTCGCAATACTAAGAGATCAAGAAGTACGGTCACCAGTACCGCATTGAGAGCGATATCAGAGTAGATCACGAGAATCCTTCTTATGATTATTCATACCTGTTATTCGAATCAATGATAAATAACAAAGAACAGTCATCAATGGCACAAGTATAAAAAATAGTAACTCTTCGATAGGTAAGTGCCCAGGTATAAATATCCCAATAATTTGCGAAGGATCAAACCTCCAACTTCCTTTACTCACTGCCCACACATCCCACGCAACATAAATTACAAGAATCGTGAGATCAACTTTGAGAAAGGTGCGCCAGAATTGTGAGATCTTTAGTGCAAAGGCGAAATTAACGCCAATGGCGCAGATTGCGATGACACCCAAGACGGCGAGATATGAGAACTGTTCCATTGCCTGTTCTCCTCCCAAAATTGTGAATTTCGCATAATCTAGAGCAATGAACACGGCCATGTCTCGTATTTACGCTTTAGCTCAGCGTTTTTCTAGAATTTCAGTAGTTGCCGCGATAGTTCTATTTATTTTATTCAAAAGCATCGGACTCGAGGTTTCGCTCTCAT
>WLNY01000047.1 GCA_009699575.1 Actinomycetota bacterium | reverse complement strand
TAGTGATGGGCGCATTGGCAAGTGCTGCTTGTACAAATCTCGGCACAACCATTCCATAGCGACCAGTTTGGCGCGGACCAACAGTATTGAACAATCTCACCGTAGTGACTGTAAGGTTTTGTTCTTGATGCAACGCGACCGCCATTGCTTCTTCAATCGCTTTCGCATCGGAATAAGACCAGCGAATTTTCTGTGGCGATCCCACAACGCGATCATCATTTTCATTAAGTGGCTGCTTTGGATTCTTTCCATAAATCTCAGAAGTCGATGCAATAACAATTCGCTTGTGGTGTTTCGCCGCAGCCTTTAGGACGACTTCGCTGCCTGTGACATTTGTGGAAATCGATTCAAGAGGTGACTCGAGGATTGTGTTGACTCCAAGAGCGGCGGCCATATGTAAAACTAAATCACAATCTTTGGTTGCTTCATTAATCAAATTTGAATCTCTGATATCACCATCAATAATTTCAAGATTTCTCGTTATGTGGGTGATGTTCTTTGTCGATCCTGTAGAGAAATTATCAAGAGCGATGACGTGATCGCCACGCGCAATAAGAGCATCAGCAAGATGCGAACCTATGAAACCTGCTCCACCTGTAATTAAAACGCGCATGAGTCTAATCCTAATTAATCAGTGAGGTGTAGAGACGGACATGGGCTGCAATCATCGAATCAACAGAAAATATTTCAGTGGCTCGCTCTGTCGCTGCCTTTGACATGCGAGCGCGCATATCTTGGCTATCAATCAGTGTCCGAAGGGCGAGGGCAATTTGATCGACACTTTTCTTTGTGACAAATCCCGTGACTCCATCTTCGATTACTTCAGCCACCGATCCGACATTGGTCGCGACAACTGGTATTCCGGCTATTTGCGCTTCGATCAAAGCAATCGGCATCCCCTCGTTCTCGCTAGTGGAGAGGACGAGATCTGACGCCCCAAAGAGGTCTGCGGCATTGGTCCAACCGAGGACCTCAACGTTGCCTGGCGCTTGGGCGCGGACGCTCTCGAGGAGGTCACCGCCGCCAGCGAGCAAGAAATGAGCCTCAGGAACCGCTTTTGCCACCTCTAGAGCCCGCAGAGGGTTCTTTACGCCAGTAACTCTGGCAATCCAACCAACAGTGAGTTTTGCATCGCCTGTGAGCCCCAGATTTTCTCGAGCCTTTGATCGTGATGGAATCTTCAGTGGATCTACCCCAGGTGGGATATTTACATATTGATCGTCATTGCCAATTTCTCGTTCTAGCAACTCGACGGACACTTGATGGCCCACCGTGACAAGTGTGTTGGTGCGCATTGCAAAGCGGCGTTCGAAAGCGGTGATGACTTGGGACTTGATTCCAGAGAACTCTGGATCATCAAAGAGGTGGCCATGAAAAGTATGGACAAATTTTAATTTCTTACCAGCGGCGTAATTGAGATCCTTAATGCGAGAACGTCCAATGAAGCCCGCTTTAAATGTGTGCGTGTGAATAATGTCAGGTTTGACTTCACCCACAATTTTTACAAGTTCTTTATGCGCGAAATGATCTTTGATTGGATTAAAGGAACGACCTAAGGAAGGAATACGTATCACGTTAATGTCGCGTGCTGATGGGTCTTCTTGTTCTGCGCCCTGAACATGACCGGCAGCAATAAAAGTTTCAATTCCATTCTTTGGAAGTTCTTGCGCGAGGCGAGTTATATAGCGAGCGGTTCCGCCAACATTGAGGCGAGCGATGACATGTAGGACGCGCATCTATTGGATCTGTTTTTCGTATGCAGCAACAACTTTTTTGGCAGGGCCTTCCATTTTGATGGCGCCGTTTTCTAACCAGATTGCGCGATGGGCCAGTGTGCGCACCGCATCCATATCGTGTGATACCAAGACAACCGCGGCGCCACTCTTGATGAGCTCTGCCATTCGGGCCTTGGATTTCTTTTGAAAATCTGCATCTCCCACGCTGAGGACTTCATCAACTAGGAGTACTTCACTTTTTTCATCTGTTGCTGTTGAGAAAGCAATACGCGCAATCATTCCAGATGAAAATGTGCGCATCGGGAAATCCATATGATCAGAGACACCAGCCCATTCACCAATTGCTGGGATACGGCCTTTCACACGCTTCATATCGCGCCCCATCAAAACAGAGTAAAAGAGCACATTTTCAGCACCAGTCATCTCAGGATGAAACCCTGCGCCAAGTTCGATCATGGGGGCGATTGCGCCCTGAATTTTTACTGAGCCAGAGGTTGGAGGCAGTACACGAGCAAGCACTTTGAGGAGAGTTGATTTACCTGCGCCATTTCGTCCAAGTATTGCGACTACTTCTCCGGCATCAACAGTAAATGAGATATCTCGAAGCGCTTGGAAATCGAGAACTCGTATACGTCCTCGAATCATGTCGCGAAAAAGTCCTTTAAGTGAACCCGTACGGTTTTTTAATACGCGATATGTCAGATCGACATTTTTTACTTCAATGACAGCCATTAGAGCATCGCCACCGTTCGTGGCCAGAACTTCTTAAATATTGTTGTTCCAATAAGTATTGAAAGAGTGCCTGTGGCGCCCATGTATAGCCAGTCATAGATTGTGGAATTGGCGTTATGTGAAAATGCCCACCGGAAACAATCGAGATAACTTGTCAATGGATTTAAACTAATGATGTGTTGCATCTTTGGGCTTAAGACTGAGAGTGGATAAAAAACTGGCGTGAGGTAGGTCAAAATAAGAAGCAGTACTCCAACGATGTTTCGTGTGTCGTCATAGCGAATGAACAGCAGCGAAAGAGATAGTCCCAGGCCCGCGACAAGAAGTGCCAAGAAAAATCCCACCACAATTACTAAAGGAAATGTCCATGCAAGCATCTGGCCAGAGACAAGACAGACAAGCGTCAGTGGGATAAGACCAATAAAAAAGTTAACAAGTCCGGCAAGGGCTACTGAAATAGGGAAAACTTGAGGAGGTACGTATATCTTTGTCAGCACGGGAGCATTAGTGGAAATGGACTCAGCCGAAATCAAGAGCCCTTGATTAAAAAATGTATTTACAACAATTCCAGCCATTAAATAAGGCGCATATTGCTGGCCGGTATCGAGCCTTGAACCGAAGAGAAATGAAAAGACAACCCAGAGCACAAAACTGGTGAGCATCGGATTGAGAAGAGTCCAGCCGATGCCGATCACGCTGCGCTTGTAGCGAATCGTGAGTTCGCGCCCCACAAGCAGGCGAATGAGCTGGAGATTTTTCATGAGGCGCTCAGTCTACGGGCAGGTATCACGAGTCCCGCAGGTCACACTCACCTAACTCACAGGAAAGTGGGGTTACCTTGGAGCATGGCGCAACAGAGCAACCTTCATAAATCAACGGCGGCGGGCACCGATTGGGCAGCTTTATTAGCTGGCCTTGGGCTGGGGCTAACTATCGCGTTGCAAGTGACCACGATTAAAAGCGTCGACCTCAGTGGCCCCTATGAAATCCTCGTAACACTTTCGCGCATCTGTGCTTTGGTTGGAACATATTTTTCCGTGCTCGGCATTTTCTTGGTAGCTCGAATACCAGCTGTTGAACGTGGAGTTGGTCATGACAGGCTTGTCACCTGGCACCGCAAACTTGGACCGTACTCATTATTTCTTGTTGGCTTTCATGTGCTCTTTGTAATTCTTGGGTATGCAGGGCAAGACCAGATTCCACTGTATAAAGAAATTTGGCACCTTCTCACTCAATTTACTTGGATGTGGGCAGCCCTGGCCGGATTTGTTTTCATGATTTCTGCCGGTGTTACTTCGT
>WLNY01000046.1 GCA_009699575.1 Actinomycetota bacterium | reverse complement strand
GAGCAATTCGACTCACTCATTGCAGCCGGCATCACGTTTAATCGCAATGTCAATACGGCTTTTGAATACTCAAATTTAGGGTACGCACTTCTCGGACGAATCATTAGTGAGGTATCAGGAGTTCGCTACGAAGATTTTATGAAAAATGAGATACAAATTCCGCAAGGGATGACTCGTTCCTCTTACTTCACAGAATATGTCCCAGAAGATGTACGCGCAGTTGGATATGTGAAATTTGATGCTGGGCTTATTGAAGAACCAGTAACGAGTACTGGTGCATTTACCCCGATGGGTGGATTACACAGCAGTGTTCGTGAACTCACTTCCTGGGTCGCGATGTTTCAAGCCGGAAAGGCAGAGGCACAGGTTCCATATCGCCACATTCAATCTACTCTTGCAAAGGCTCAAGACGACATTGTCGAAAGAATAGTTACAGCAAGTTATGGATATGGATTATTCATTGAAGACGATTCCGAACTTGGTCGATTCGTTTCCCATAGCGGCGGATATCCAGGTTTTGGATCTCATATGCGCTGGCATCATGAATCTAGCTGGGGAATTATTGCTCTTGGAAATCTCACCTATGCGCCGATGAGTGTTATCGGAGCAAAGGTGATGAACCAAATTGTGCATTTGCATATGAAGGAAAATCCGAAGAAAGTTGTCATTGCTCCTCGAACTATTGAAGCGATGAAAACCGTTGAATCATTATTAGAGAAGTGGGATGACACCCTTGCTGACGAATGGTTTGCTGTAAATATGGATTTAGATCAACCGCGTAATGAACGTCGAGCAGCTCTAGAGAAAATACTTGAAGGTAATCTCAATATCGAGCGAGTAGAGTCATCTGTGACTTCTTCTACACTTTCTCATGCCAAGTGGAGCGTTCAAAGTGGCAGTAAATCCATCGAGATTGAAATGCTTATGAGTCCAGAGAAGAATCCTCGAATTCAAAAACTGGTGATTAAATAATTTTAAGGATACAGACCACGTAATTTGTGGGCTTGTGCAACACGAGAGACACCCAACATGTGTGCTGCCTCTCGCCATGTCACAGATTGTGACTTGGCCATATCCTCTACTTCCGAAAATGCTTTCATCATGATGTCGGTGAGGTTTGTTTTTACTTCATGAGAGTCCCAGAAATAATTCTGCTTATCTTGGACCCATTCAAAGTAGGAGACAATTACGCCGCCTGAGTTAGCCAAAATATCTGGCACAACCAAAATTCCTTTATCATTTAAAATGGCATCTCCTTCAGGAGAAGTAGGAGCATTGGCGCCTTCAACAATTATCTTGGCTTTAATTCCGTGGGCTGTTTTCTCAGTGATGGCATCTGCAAGAGCTGCTGGAATGAGTACGTCCACCTCAAGATGGAGCAATTCTTCATTAGTTAATCGATCTGTTCCTGGGGCATCGAGATTGTGATGCGCAGTGAAGTGATCCCAAAGTTCTTTAATACTCTTAAATCCAGTCACCGCTCCTTTTACATCGCTTACAGCGACAACTTTTAATCCCATTTCTTCGAGAGCTACTGCAGCCCAGTAGCCAACTTTTCCAAACCCTTGTATCGCAACAGTTGCACCTTGAGGCTTTATTCCGCGCACACGAAGTGCTTCGCGAGTAGAAATTGCAACGCCATCACCAGTGGCAGAAGTACGACCAAGCGAACCTCCCAACACAATTGGCTTACCAGTTACGACTCCTGGCACAGAAAAACCTGCATTAACAGAGTATGTATCCATCATCCATGCCATGTTTCGTTCATCTGTTCCGACATCAGGTGCGGGAATATCTCTTTCGGGACCGATGATGGGGAGAATTTCAGATGTGTATCGACGCGTCAGGCGCTCATTTTCGCGCTCTGATAATTGTGCAACGTCTACGGCTATTCCGCCTTTTGCACCACCAAATGGAAGATTTGTAAGTGCGCATTTCCATGTCATCAACATGGCAAGTGCAACAGTTTCTTCAAGGTCAATATCAGGATGGAAACGTACTCCACCTTTAGATGGTCCCCTTGTTGTTGAGTACTGGACTCTGTAGCCCTTATACATTTCAACTTTGTCGTTATCTCGCCTCAGTGGGACCGCGACTTCAAGAATTCTTCGTGGCGTTGAGAGTGTTTGCCAATCATTTTCAGAAAGACCTAATTGATCGACCGCTTTGCGTAATTGCGCGCGCGCTGTTGTAAAAGCTGACTCCGTTGTCATTTCGCAATCATATGGGAAGTAAGAAGAATTAACTAGTTTGAAGCGATTCAAGCGATGCTTGAATAAGTGGCGTTGCATCTTCAAGGGAATTGAGGAAAGTTGCATTTATTTGGATCCATATTCCATGAATAAGGATGTTAAGCGTCCATACATGAAATTCTTGAGTGGGTGACTGCGGCTTATAAAGGTAGTAGGCCGAGTCCTCGGAGATATTGTCGATATCGACTTGTGTGAATCCTTGCGCATTCCAATTACTTACATGTGAGCTAAACAACTTTTTTATATCTTTCACCCACAGGATAGTTGTGCCGATTTCTGCCTGTTGCACACCATACGAACATGCGATTCCATTGTTATTGAGAACGTCAAATAATTCGGTACCACGGGCTGGATCCCATGGGGTATCGATAAAAATTGCCTCTGGAATAATTGGCAGGATGGATGCAATTATTTGAGTGTCTTGGCAACTAGCTGGAATAGCATAATTTAGACTGGGGGCAGTAATTTTTTCTGGCTCGGAATTCAATCGGAAAAAACCTATCCCAATTGCAATCAAAAAAATAACTAGTGGAAGCACTCTCTTACGGGTCATGACCACAACCTAGAACAGGATTTGAATAGGTAGACTCAGGATATGAGACTTCCAAAGAAAGCGTTCTTCGTCTTAACCCTTTTAATGAGTTTGGCGTTAGGTGCCTCTGGGGCACAGGCTATGGGATCGGGGAATCCTTTCTCTGATGCGCAAACTGGCCTGACGTACGGAGTCTATAAACCCACACAGGTGCTAACTTTCAAAAGAATTGATTTTCGTCTTATTCCCTGTACGCAAAATCAAGAGGAGTGGGTCTACTCACAGTACGGAACTAGCAAAAAATACTTTGAAATCATGGAAACTATGGCCGGTGTTAAGTGCTCCGATCCTGGGATAGCTAAGAAACTCAGTTCAATCAAAATAAATGGGGTAATTGCCAAGGTTTTCGTCTATTGCGATCCAGCGAATCAGGCTCTATGGAAAAAATGCACGACTGCCTCGATTGCAAAAAATGGTGGATATTTAATGTTTAGTACGAAAGCAACTAAATATCTAAAGGGCACTGAGATTCAAGTACAAGGCATTGGTGGAGTGAGTTATTCCCAACTCCTTGCTGTTGCCAGAGGGCTCAGTCTTATTTAGTGGGATAGCAGACGAATCCTTAGAGAATTTCCAGTACCACTTTGCTATACAAGAGCAATAGGAATGGAGAATCACATGAGTCTGCACAATTCAGACACTGCAATTAGGGGATCATTTTTAGGAAATCGGTTTCGAGAAAGAGTATTTCTATGGACTGGGTTTCCCGTAATAGCGCTCATATTTACGGCAACGAGAGTAATTCTATTTTCCCATGGTGGGTTCCTACCATTTGAAATTATATTATTTCTAGCTCTCCTGGCTTTTATGGAGTTTTTTGTTTCCTATGAAATTGGTCGAACCAATTGGGCCCTAGGAACCGCTATAAAAAAGCCACCACGCCCATGGTTCACCAGCCATTTTTGGTCGTGGGAGGGAGTGAAAGAACGCACTACGTCATATAAGTCATGGCTAGCAATTGCTTATGTATTTGTTTCCTTCTTTATTACTTCCACAGCAATTTGGTTACTGATTAATTCTTTTCTCGCGTTTATAGTTCTTCTATTCGCCCTCGGAATCTTTGGACTTCATCCATGGATAGGATCTTTTGTTATTAATGAACCTGACATGTCAGGAAAAGTGCGAATAATTCTCGACGAATCAAAGATTCAATTTCTATTTACAAACTTTAACTTAGGTGTAGTGAGCACGTCAGAACAAGTCACCTGGTCGTACACTTCAGGATGGACGATACTTGCCTGT
>WLNY01000045.1 GCA_009699575.1 Actinomycetota bacterium | reverse complement strand
CAATCACAAAACAAGGCTTTGCATTCTTTGAAAAAGTATTTGGACTTGCCTACCCATTTGATAAATACGATCAGATTGCCGTCGTTGATTTCAACTGGGGCGCGATGGAAAATGTTGGGGCAGTCACTTTCAAAGAAGAGAAGTTTGTATTCCGCGGTACGATCACCGAGCTAATGTTGAAAAACCGTGCAATGGTAATCATGCACGAGATGTCGCATATGTGGTTTGGAAATCTTGTCACCATGAAATGGTGGAATGACTTGTGGCTTAACGAGTCCTTTGCCGAATGGGCGGGTTACTTGGCTGTTGATGAATGCACTGAATTTAGAGGTTCATGGACTAGTTTCAATTCAAAAGAGAAGACATGGGCCTATCGCCAAGACCAACTTATTTCTACGCATCCCATTGTTGTCTCGGTTAAAGATATAGAAGAAGCCAATACCAATTTCGATGGAATCACTTACGCCAAAGGCGCATCCGCCTTGCAGCAACTTGTCTCCCATGTTGGCCGAGAAAACTTCATCCTTGGGCTGCGTAATTATTTTGCAAAGCACGCTTTTTCTAACACGACTCTCGCTGATCTCCTACTAGAACTAGAACTCACCAGCGGGCGAGATTTAACTGCCTGGGCACAAACGTGGCTGCAGACGGCGGGTGTGAATACTCTGCGTCCTGCACTCACAATTGAGAACGGTTCCTACTCGCTTGTTTCCATTGTTCAAGAAGCGCCACTGATGCCTGTCGGATCAAGCGAGCTTCGCCCACATCGTTTAGCTGTAGGGCTATATGACTTGGTTGGTGATCACATCACGCTTCGAAAATCAGTAGAACTCGACGTTGCAGGTCCGCTCACGAACATCCCAGAACTTACTGGAGAGAGTGTTGCAGATTTAGTACTTCTAAACGATCGAGATCTAACCTATGCAAAAATTCGCTTTGATGAAAATTCACTGCAGACACTTAAGCAGCACATAGGAAAAATCTCAGACTCACTTACCAGAGCCCTCTGTTGGGGAGCGGTCTGGGACATGGTTCGCGACGCAGAAATTTCCTCCTTTGATTTCCTCGAAATCGCGCTTTCAGGTCTACCGACTGAAGATGACCTCACAATATTTGGAATCGTTACCGACCAACTCAGCGCTGTCGTAGAACTATTTACTCTTGCGCAGATGAGAGATGCCTTGCGTACTCGTGCTGCAGATGGACTTTCATCGCTTATGGATAGCGCCAAACCAGGAAGTGATATCCAACTGCAATCTGCAAAGGCATTTGCTTCGCTGGCAACACATCCAGAACAGAACGTCCGCCTTAAGGAACTGCTCGACAACAAACTACCCGGATTAGTTCTTGACGCCGATCTTCGCTGGCATTTCGTCCATGCCCTGACGCAGCGTGGACTTCTTACGCGAGAGGAAATTGATGCGGAATTACTTCGTGATCCATCAACTTTGGGACAACTCGCGCACGCTTACGCAACCGCAGCGATACCTTCTCTTGCTGCAAAAGAAGTTGCCTGGAAAGACATTACAAACGAAAGCGTTCCTACTGATACACGCAAGGCAATGATGCGCGCATTCCATCTTGCAAACCAGCAAGAATTATCGGAGCAATTTGTTGATCGATACTTCGCAAAACTCCTAGAAATGTGGGGCGGCAATTCTTTCCAGTCGGCCATGAGCTTTACTGAATTAGGCTTCCCTAGATTCCTCACAACTGAATCCACACTTGCCAAGACAAACCAATGGCTAGAAGGAGTCGGAGGCGATGCCCCAGCAGGTCTTCGCCGAATGATTCTTGAGGCTCGAGATTCGATCACTCGAGCCATGAATGCTCAATCTGTGCCTCAATAAACTCACGTGAGGTTTAGCCCCCTTTATTGCCTCTAGGCAGAATGCTAATTTACAACATGGAGATTCAGGGGATTGAACTCTCTGAAGTCACTCGCACCTACCAATTAGGTGGCGAGAGTTTCAACGCGTTGGACCGCGTAAACCTTTCTATTCCTAGCGGTTCCTTCGTAGCAATTACAGGTCCATCAGGTTCTGGTAAATCCACGCTTGCCAACATGATTGGTGGACTCGATAAACCTACATCGGGTTCGGTAAATGTTGCGGGGCAAAATCTTGCAACACTTAATGATGGAGACTTAAGTCAATTTCGAAATAAGACGGTCGGATTTGTTTTCCAGTCCTTTAATTTAAAGAATGACAGCACCGCACTTGAGAATGTAATGCTCCCTCTAATCTTTGCTGGAATGCGGCCTGCTCAAAGAAAGATTCGGGCCGCGCAATGTCTCGAAAGAGTGGGCATGGCAGATCGTGCGCAACATCTACCTAATCAACTTTCTGGTGGACAAAGACAACGGGTCGCCATTGCTAGAGCGATCGCAAACGAACCAACTGTGATTTTGGCTGATGAGCCAACAGGCAACTTAGATAGCCAACGCGGCGCAGAAGTAATTGAGATGCTCATCGACTTAAACCGTGAAGGAATAACCCTTTTGGTTATTACCCATGATGCCAAAGTCGCATCACATGCACATAGAAATATTGAAGTTCTAGATGGTCGCGTTCATGATGTAGGTGATCGATAATGAGAATTGCAGATTACCTTTCACTTTCTATGCGAAGTTTGCGACGAGCAAAATTGCGATCGGCCCTGACCATCTTTGCAATCGTTATCGGTTCCACAGGAATCACAGTCATGCTGACCTTTGTTACCACCGTTAAAGAAGTCACTGTGGCAAGTTTTGTCCAAACGGGGCAAATTCTTCAAATCCAAGTTGCTGAACAAACTAACCTTTCCTATGACCCATCCGGAGTGAGTGGTGGCGGAAAAGGTGCTGAATCTAGTGGATCTGGCGCCCCCACTACCCCGCTATATCCAGAATTCAAAAATACGATTTCCAAATTGCCTCATGTAGCCAAAATCGCAGGATCAATCCGAAGCCGCATGCCAGCTCTGTCAAATATTGAATACGCCGGCAAAAGGTGGCTCATTCAATCGGTAGTCGGATATGAACCCAATGGAGCAATCACGCCAGCGCTCGCTGCTGGCCGAGATCTCAAAGAGACCGATACGAATCAAATATTGATATCTCCAAGCTACGGAAAAGTAATGGGGTTCTCTAAGGATTACAGCAAGATGATTGGCCTAAAGGTAAAGCTACAAACAATGAATGGATACACCGGTATTGGCGCGACGCTTCCGACAACTCTTCCACCACAAAAGCAATGTCCCAGCCAGGCAAAGAACTGTATGCAAGGTCCCACTTCTGGATTACCAGCCATGACAATTACTGCGACGATTGTCGGCGTGATTGATCCAGCAAATGGCGGAGATCAACCCGTAATCATGCTCCCAATGAAAACTTTTATCGGCATTTATAATCAATCAACTCCCGCCTCAGTAAGTTATTCAAAACCTATGAGTGGAGGCGGTTGCCAACCTGGACAACAGTGCGCATCAGGGCAACAAGGGCAACAAGGGCAACAAGGTGGTCCCCAAGTGAACTCATCGCCTGGAATAGTTCGTGGTGGTTGGGTTCAAACAAGTCCCGCGGTTTACATAAAATCATTGGGTGGTTATGACTCTTTGATGGTGAAGGCCGATGCGCTTGAAAATGTTGCCTCTCTTGCCACAACGATTGAGAGACTTGGCGTGTACACCGCCACTGGCCTTGTTGCACTCAATGAACAAAAAACGCAGGCGAACACGATCGGATTAGTACTTGGTGCACTGGGATTCGTTGCACTCTTTATTGCAGCACTTGGAGTTATGAACACGATGATCATGTCGGTGCTTCAAAGGACTCGTGAGATTGGTGTGATGCGCGCGATGGGTGCTCGACGAAAAACAATTCGTCGCATATTCACATTAGAGGCGACAGCTATCGGATTCCTCGGTGGGTTCATCGGAGTGCTCTTTGGATATATCGCCATCCTTCTTGCAAAGCCGATGATTACGGGAATGGTAAAAACTGGTTCTCTCACAGGTGCAACATTCTCTGTGCCTGTATGGCTAATGGCCCTTGTTATTGCCGGAACATCAGCGATTGGATTTGCATCAGGATTCTTCCCAGCACTTCGCGCATCAAATCTCGATCCTGTTGAGGCGTTGCGGTACGAATAAATAAAACAGCCCCCGCGCAATAAGCGAAGGGGCTGTCTTATTAATGCTTTCTATTTCTTAACGAGGAACCTCGAACTCATCGAGACGAACTGCCTCACCTGAACCTTGTGATTCAAATGGAGTGAAGTCGTACTCGTCGTAGGCGGCGTAAACAGCTGCCTTAGCTTCCTCTGTTGGCTCAACCCGAATGTTGCGGTAACGGGCAAGGCCTGTTCCGGCTGGGATGAGCTTGCCGATGATGACGTTCTCCTTGAGACCAAGCAATGGATCGCTCTTCT
>WLNY01000044.1 GCA_009699575.1 Actinomycetota bacterium | reverse complement strand
TGTGCCTCTGCCTTTCCGGCTTGAAACATCGCGACCCAGGAAGTGAGTTCACGAACACTGCTGTGTAATCCACCCATCGGGGTAAATGCACCAGTACTCGTTACTGGTTCTTCAATAAGCCCAGCATCATATTTCACATATCCAACTGCGCGTACATCTTCTGAAACATTTTCTGTGAAATAAGAGGAACGAGTCATCCCTTGCGGAATTTGTATCTCATTTTTCATAAAATCTTCGTATCGAACTCCTGATACCTCACTAATGATTCGTCCGAGAAGTGCGTACCCTAAATTTGAGTATTCAAAAGCCGTATTGACATTGCGATTAAACGTGATGCCGGCTGCAATGAGTGAGTCGAATTGCTCAAGAGGCAAATTCTCCTGTCTATCTCCCCACGGATCATCTGTTGGAAATCCAGCTCCCATTGTCAGAACGTCGCGAATTGAAATCTGAGCAGAACCTGCAGGAATTCCAATAGTTGATGTCCACGGCAAATATTGTGTTATGTGATCGTCGAGTGAAAGTAATCCTCGATCACGTAATAACAATATTGCCTGGGCAGTAAAACTCTTAGACATCGAAGCAATTCGAAATATTGAATCCGCGTCCGGTGCTGGCCCGCCAATAATTCTTTCTCCGACACCTGAGGAATACACCAAAACACCATTATGAATAAGCCCAAATGCGATTCCAGGAATGCCTTTTTCCTTCTGAACTAATTCAAACTCTTTATGGGCATACGCAATTGCTTCATCAAGAATCATAAGTGAAGATTACCAGCGCACCGCCTCGAGGATTGCCTTTGACATACGCCTCACTACACTGAGAAGGTGCTAGATACATGGACTTATAGGGTGGTTCGTTATCGATATGCAGTCGTTCTCATCTGGATTGCACTGTCACTCGCAGGGCTTCTAGCAGGAACCAAATTGGATGCTCTACTGACAACTTCTCTTGAAATTCCAGGGAGTCAATCAGCTCAGGCCGCGCGTATTCTGACAGATCATTTTGATGAAAATACCGAAGGTACCTTCACTGTTATTTACCAATTTAAAAATGCGACCGCAGGTGAAATCGATGTAATGAAATCACAGGTCATAAGCGCTTCGCGAGTGATTCCCACTGCGCAGGTAGTTCAACAAAGGGCCTTCGGTGGAATTCTCACCGCAAATATTGTCACCGCTTTCGATCTCGTTCATGCCGCTCCTTTTACCGAAAAACTCAGATCAGCTCTTTCTTCTCGCGGACTCGAATCTGCCATTGTCACCGGACCGCCGGCAATTAAGAGTGATGTGACACCCGTGCTTGCAAATGACCTACTTCGTGGTCAAATTCTGGCAATTACCCTCGCTTTGCTACTCCTCATTCTTATGCTTGGTTTTTCCTGGGCTGCCGCAATTCCACTAATTTTCGCTGCAATGACAATATCTGTGACTCTTGGAAGCGTATTTCTATTAGCTCAAAAATTCCTAATGGTTTTATATATTCCCAATATTGTTGAACTTATTGGGCTTGGACTTGCGATTGATTATTCGCTTTTAATTGTCACTCGCTTCCGTCAAGAATTTCTGTCGGATCAATCCGGTGATGTCACTAAGGCTATTGTGCGAACTATGCGAACAGCTGGGCGTACAGTTATTGTTTCGGGGCTAACCGTAGGAATAGGCCTCGCGACACTTCTTCTCGTCCCTGTTCCATTTGTCCGATCTTTAGGAGCAGCAGGGCTCATTGTGCCAATTGTTTCAGTAATTGCTGGGCTAACTGTGCAACCTGTACTTCTCGCGCTATTTGGAAAAAGAATTGCTTTGTCAAAGGTTTTTAGTGGCCTGATGGGAAGTGGTGGCAACACCAACAGATTTTTTACCGCTCTAGCGCACTTTGTTATCGCGCGACCTCGGACGGTGCTCCTTTCGTCCCTCGCGCTTTTGGGCCTCCTTGCATCTTCACTTATCTGGCTCCAAGTAACCCCGAGTTCTCTCACCGCCCTTCCCGCACAACTTGAATCAGCCCGAGGAATCGATTTGGTAACTCACAGCGTTGGTCCAGGTGTGGTGACACCCAGTGAAATTGTCATCGACCTTGGTGCGCCAGGTCTAGCTTCTACACACGAAGTAAATAAGGCTAGAACAGATCTCGCAGTTTCAATAAGTAAGCACTCAGAAGTATTTATTGTCGCAACTGGTGAGAAGACCCCTTACGTTGACTCGACAGGGCAATTTATCCGAATGTATGTCATTGGTCGCCACGCAATAGGGGATGAAGAGACGAAGGCCTTGGTTGTTGATTTACGGGAAAAATATGTACTCAACACTGGTTTTGACACCTCAGCTCAGTTCTACATTGGTGGCGCACCAGCGGCCGGCGTTGACCTCGTGCACAAAATTCTTACTTCTTTTCCGTGGATTGTTCTCCTAGCCCTATTGCTCGTATTCCTCTTTCTTGTGCGAGCATTTCGCTCTCTGATTCTCCCCTTGAAAGCAATTGTGCTGGACTTGCTCTCAATTGCGGTGGCATATGCCTCGTTGGTGCTCGTCTTTAGATTTGGCATCGGGTCTTCAATTCTTGGGACCTACAAGTTGGATCAAATTGAAGCATGGGTTTTGATTTTTCTATTCGCAGTTCTCTTTGGACTCTCCATGGACTATGAAGTTTTCATCGTTTCTCGCATACGCGAGGCACGCGATCGCGGCGACACAAATCACGAAGCGATTATTGATGGCTTCGTACATACCGGCGGTGTTATCACAGGCGCTGCAATTATCTTGGTGGGAGCCCTCAGTGGCTTGGCATTTGGACACTTTGCAGGTTTGCAAGAGTTGGGTATAGGTCTTGCAATTGGAATATTGATCGACGCAACTATAATTCGTGGCCTCTTATTGCCTAGCGCAATGGTTTTATTTGGCCGATGGAATTGGTGGCTACCGCAATGGTTGGCACGTATCACAAAGAGTAAAGCCTCGCCTCTCGTTGATTGAGAGACAAGGCCTTACCTTAAGCGATCGTGCTACTTACTTTACTTTGTTACTGTAATCGCAAAGTGAATCGCTGGCACTTGGTAGCCAAGTGCTAGTCCCGCGAAATCACGATCCGCTGATAAAACAGGCACCATTCCGTATGGAGTGTTTGCAAATGATGGTTGCTGTGTATAAAGAATTGGATGTAGGTCAATGATGTGTGTACCTGGAGCACCTGTAGCTCGTAGGTGTACAACCATATAACCGTTGGAATTAAATCCACATCCATATCCAACATAGCTGTTGTCATATGTAACTGCCAATGTGTTATCTAGTTGGGTCCAGCCAACGCCCTTGATACTGATGGTAAATTCTTCACCAGCCTTGAACTTAGTTGTTGGAGTACCTGCGCCACCGGTTGCAAATGCTGCAGCAGAACCAGATTTGTCTGCCTTTGCTATTCCCATTCCGATGACTTTTCCACTCTTGTCATAGAAAGGCATGATGCTCTCTTTGACGTAGAAGGACGCTTGAGCCTCAATCACATCACCTTTCTTGAGTTGAATGACATGCCATCCACCCAGGTGATCAGGGATTGTGACGTCTTGGCTTATCGAACTCGAAGTGACGTCTACAGACCCCATAGGAAGTGAGTTATATGCCCAGCAGGTTCCCGTGCAATTAACGCGGTTTCCAACCACTGTTGCCCAAACAATTTGATGAGCACCAGTTGATGTGAGTCCCGTTGCGCTAAATTTGATCTTTGTATTGATTGGTCCACTCGATTGTGAGAGTGTCGCAACAGCTTTTGTATTTGGATCGAGTCCAACTGATGAAAGTGTTGTTCGCTGTGTCACGGTTGGTTCAACTTGTGAAGGCCACGTGATTGTTGGTGCACTTACGCCATTATCTTTTGTGACCCTAAATGATGCGATACCGCCATTTGCATAAGGAACTGGTGATTGCAAAATATTAAGGTAGGCAAATGTGATTGCATCTTTTACCTCAACATAGTGAACGCCGACAGGTCCAGATGCACGAATAATGACTTTACCTGTGCCTCGTGTCCAGAGGGCTTGCATTTCACCTGCATAACTATTGTCATAGTGAACTGCGGCCCCTGCTGTATAAAGGCTTGCACCAAGTCCAGTATAAGTAACCGTAATCGGTGTTCCGATGGGGCCACTTTTTGGAGAGATCGTGAGCGTGCGGTTTATTTGATAACCGCCGTGTGCGATAGCTACTCCTGCTTGGACTACATATAAATCATGAACGCCACCAAAATCTGATGGTGCTTTAGTTGCGAAGGTAAATGCACCAGTTGCATCGGTCGTGACACTACCCATATCGACGTTGAACTTTGTGTACTTAGTACCCATGTAGTTCACGCTATTAGGCTGAATATCGGCAACCCATGTTCCTTCTGCCGTTGACCATGTCAACGGCAGCGTCACATTCGCTGGAAGTCCTTTGCCCGAAACAGTTATTACTGATCCGACCACGCCCTGTTGCGGGGTGACATCCAGTGCGACCATCTTCTCTGGGACGGTGAACACAGCTGATTTCACTCCACTGAATGGAAGCGGCGCGACATCAGGAAGTCCCGATGGTGCAACTAAACTGATCGGCACAACGGGGGCAGTGTCTGCTCCCATCGCAGGTGAAACCATAGCGATTGGAAGAATCGCTATGGCCGCAATGCGAACTATGCGTAGTCCCTGTTTTTTTGA
>WLNY01000043.1 GCA_009699575.1 Actinomycetota bacterium | reverse complement strand
TTGCGATTTTCGCTATCGGCCCCATTCTGCCTTTGCGTATTACTCCGGCGTTCAAGGTATAGAGGCAACTGCTGATGCTGTTTTGGTTCTCGAGCCAGTGGGAGAATCACATGAGACAACGCTCTATATTCACCCGCGCTCAACCCGCGAAACCGACGCCTTTTATCGCGACGCTCGCTATGGCGAACTATGGGTGGGCCGTCGCTTCACGTTAGATGAAGCTCGGGAACGCTATCAAGTTCCCACTCGCGCAATTAATGATTTAGAAGCAATATTGCGTGATGGAAAAGAGAGCCTAACTCTTCGAGATCAAGATGTGATGGTAGATCACGCACTCCCTACTCACCCACGTGAAAAAGAATTAGAAATTTTTGTCTCAACAGCGCGCATGATTAAAGATGAGTATGAAATTTTAGAGCTTCAAAGCGCTGTAGATTCAACATTCCGAGGATTTAATGATGTTATTTCCTCTCTTCCTGCGGCTGTCTCAACTCCTCGGGGTGAACGTGTTTTGGAATCAGCATTCTTTGGACGCGCGCGTATTGAAGGAAACGACTTAGGGTATGACACCATTTCGGCATCGGGTTCACATGCATGTGTTTTGCACTGGACTCGCAACGACGGTGAAGTTCACCCTGGTGATTTGGTGCTTGTAGATGCTGGCGTTGAGATGGATTCTTTCTACACAGCCGACATCACTCGCACATTGCCAGTCAATGGAAAATTCTCTCCCGCGCAACGCTCTCTGTATATGTTGGTCTACGAAGCACAACTTGCGGGAATTGCTGCAGTTAAACCAGGTGCAACCTTTAAATCTATTAATGATGCGAGCCAAGCAGTTCTTGCAAAAGGCCTCCAGGACATGGGCGTTCTACCAATTTCTGCAGAAGAGTCACTTCAACCGGAGATGGGTCATCATCGTCGTTGGACTTTGCATGGAGTGAGTCACATGCTTGGGATGGATGTACACGATTGCGCCAAGGCTCGCGAAGAGGATTACAACAAGGGTATTCTAAAAGAAGGAATGGTTCTAACCGTTGAGCCTGGCCTCTATATCCAGCCAGATGATGAACTCTTTGCTCCCGAATACCGCGGAATCGGAATTCGGATTGAGGATGATGTTCTTGTGACGGCTGATGGGTGCAGGAATCTCAGTGATGCAATTCCACGACATCCAGATGAAATCGAAAGATGGATTGCCTCTTTAATTAGTTAGTGCAAGGCCGATCGAAACTGCAAGCAATCCCAATCCGATAGAGACGCTTAAATTAATTAGCGCTTCTGCATATTTTTTTAATTTCCACGCAAGATAAAGGTCGAGTGTGAAAGTTGACCATGTCGTAAATGCACCAGCAAAACCGATAGCAAGTAAATCATGCGCTTTCTCTGAAGTAGAGAAAGTCAATCCAATAACAAATGACCCCAATACATTGACAAGAAGTGTGCCATAAGGCTTAGTCGAGAACTTTCGAAGATATTGGTCAATAGCAAATCGAGCAGGCGCTCCCACGCCAGCGCCAAGTGCGACAAATAGCGCCCTCATATTTTTTCGGCAATCAACTTTTGTGACATTGGAATCACCACTGCAATTGCTGCAAGCGAGAGAAGAAGTGTCACTAGTAAATATCCAAATCCACCGTTACTTGGTTTGAGCGTAAGAAGAGTGAGCGCTGAAAATGTGGTTAACCCACCACAAAAACCCGGTAACAAGAAGTGGCGAAGATTAATAGTTCCTTTGCGCTCCATAAGAACTAGAAGATAAGCAGCAAGACAGACTCCGATGAGATTAGCCGCAAGAGTCCCAGATCGTGAATCGGGAAAAATAAATGAAAGAAAGAAACGAGTGAGTGAACCAGTGATTCCGCCAGCGCAGACAAGCGGTAGAGCTTTCAGAGTAGGGGCGCCTTCTTATAGAAAACAGAGAGCACACTTGTTGTTACGCTGATGATGACTGATGCCCAAAGCGCCGACCAAAATCCTGTGACATCAAATTTGTCACTCCAACGTGCGGTCAATGAGAGCATTGCTGTATTGACGATGATCAGGAAAAGCCCCAGCGTAAGAATGGTCGCAGGCAGAGTAACTATCTTGATGAATGAACCAAGAAGTGCGTTGATCATTCCGAAGAGAAGTGCAACCCAAAAATAAGTACGAACTCCGCCATTGACGGTAATTCCTGGAACGATATTTGTGGCAAGCCAGAAGGCAAGTGCAAGTGCTCCCCAGCGGGCTAACAATCTCATGTGTTAAATAATACCTTCACGCTTGCGAATTTTGGAGCCTAACCACCGAACGGGATCGTATTTCACATCCACAACGCGTTCTTTCATAGGAATAATCGCGTTATCTGTAATCCGAATGTGCTCTGGGCAGACTTCGGTACAGCACTTCGTGATGTTACACATTCCAAGACCGTGCTCTTCTTGCGCTGTTTGTTTACGATTTTTCAAAATGTCTAGCGGGTGCATATCTAATTCAGCGATTCGAATAAAGAAACGTGGCCCAGCAAATGACTTTTTATTCTCTTCGTGGTCACGAATAACATGGCATGTATCTTGGCAAAGGAAACATTCAATACATTTACGGAATTCTTGGCTACGTTCAACATCGACCTGTTGCATACGAGCTTCGCCCGCTTTGAGATCTGCAGGTGGTTGGTATGAAGGAATTTCCATTGCTTTCTTGTAATTAAAAGATACATCTGTGACGAGGTCTTTAATTACTGGGAATGCGCGAAGAGGTGTGACTGTGACTGTTTCGCCTTCTTCAAAAGAACTCATACGGGTCATGCATGCAAGGCGAGGCTTACCGTTAATTTCCATCGAACATGAACCGCACTTGCCAGCTTTACAGTTCCAACGAACCGCGAGGTCGCCCATTTGAGTTGCTTGAACTCGATGAATTGCGTCCAGGACAACTTCACCTTCGTTGACTTCAACTGAGACATCTTTGAGACCACCAGTTGTTGAGTCTCCACGCCAAATTCGAAGATTGACTATGCGTGCCATTAGTTTGAGCCGCCTTTCGCGATTTCTTCTGGAGTCATATATTTCTCAAGCTCATGTACATCAAAGAGGTCAAAGAGTTCTTTCGGTATTGCTGGCAGGCCTTGTTCACGTACATTTATTTGTGTGCCATCAAAACTTGAAATGTGATTAACCTGGCGCCACTTAGAATCCATTGAAGGGAAATCATCACGCGTGTGACCTCCGCGTGACTCTTGGCGGCGTAGTGCGGATTTCGCTGTGCTTTCGGCAACGAGCAACATATTATCTAGATCAAATGCAAGGTGGAAACCAGGATTAAATAAACGTCCACCTGACACAGAAACATTTGCGCTGCGTACTCGAATTGCCGCAATTTTTTCAATTGCTTCTTCGAGTTCTTTACCGGTACGAATAATTCCTACCAAGTTATGTGTAATTTCTTGAAGTTCTGCGTGAAGTGAATATGAGTTTTCTCCTCCTTCACGAGTGAATGGTGCCGCAATTTTTGCTGTTGCCGCTTTTATCGCGCCTTCACTTACTGGGTTTGCCCCGTTATTTTTTAAGTACGCAATAGCGCCCATGCCTGCGCGTCGACCAAATACCAATAGATCCGAGAGAGAGTTTCCGCCCAAGCGATTTGATCCGTGCATTCCGCCAGCAACTTCACCAGCAGCAAAAAGTCCAGGAACGCCGATAGCGGCTGCGGTATCTGGTTCTACTTCAACGCCACCCATTACATAGTGACATGTGGGCCCAACTTCCATTGCTTCTTTCGTAATATCTACACCAGCGAGTTCGAAGAATTGGTGCCACATTGATGGCAAGCGCTTTTTAATTACTTCAGCTGAGAGACGCTTTGAAACATCTAGGAATACTCCTCCATGTTCTGTGCCGCGGCCAGCTTTTACCTCTGAGTTAATTGCGCGGGCAACTTCATCGCGTGGCAACAGTTCTGGAGGGCGTCGGTTGTTATCTTGATCGAGATACCAGCGATCTGCCTCTTCTTCGTTGTCTGCGTACTTGTCTTTAAATACATCTGGGATGTACTTAAACATAAATCGCTCGCCATTGCTGTTCGTGAGAATTCCACCTTCACCGCGCACTGATTCAGTAACGAGAATTCCGCGAACTGATGGTGGCCAGACCATTCCTGTCGGATGGAATTGCAAGAATTCCATATCAACTAAATTGGCTCCGGCTTTCAGAGCTAGTGCGTGACCATCTCCTGTGCCTTCCCATGAATTAGAAGTGATCTTAAATGTTTTACCAACACCACCGGTAGCAATAATGACGGCAGGAGCCTCAAATAAAACATCTTCACCATTTTCACGGCGATACCCGTACACACCCGAAACTTTTCCATTTTCTTTCAAAATATCTGTGATGGTTACTTCTGCGAAAACTTTTAGATGACTTTCTGCGTCACCAAAATCTCGAGCATCATTTTGCTGCAATGCAACAATGCGTTGTTGCATTGTGCGAATTAATTCCAGACCAGTGCGATCGCCAACGTGCGCCAGTCGCGGATACTCGTGTCCACCAAAGTTACGTTGTGAAATCTTTCCTTCACTTGTGCGATCAAAGAGTGCACCCCACATTTCAAGTTCCCAAATGCGATCTGGGGACTCTTTTGCGTGAAGTTCGGCCATGCGGAAATGATTGAGGAATTTACCGCCGCGCATAGTGTCGCGGAAATGCACCATCCAATTATCATTGTCGTTAACGTTACCCATAGACGCAGCAGCGCCACCTTCGGCCATAACTGTGTGAGCTTTTCCAAAGAGTGACTTACAAATAATCGCAACGCTAAGTCCTGCTTCTCGTGCTTCGACTGCAGCACGAAGCCCAGCCCCGCCTGCGCCGATTACGACTACGTCGTATGAATGGCGTTCTAGATTGCTCATTGCATTGCTCCTTGTGGGTGCGTTCTTAGAAGAAATAGAAATTGGTTATTGCGCCAGATGCAACAGCGCGCACATATATATCTGCACCTGCGACACCGAAGAGTGAGATCCAGGCGAAGGTTGGGTGCTTGTGATTGAGTACTGAAACCCAAGTCCATGCTTTGTATCTGATTGGGTGCTTTGAGAAATGCTTCAATCGGCCGCCTATTGTGTGGCGACATGTGTGACACGAAAGAGAGTAGAACCACAACATAGTTGAGCTAAATATAAGAACCAGGGTTCCAACACTCATGTGCCCCCATTGACCACTTTCATTCTTAAATGC
>WLNY01000042.1 GCA_009699575.1 Actinomycetota bacterium | reverse complement strand
TGATGAGGCCATCCCATCCACCTGAGTTGCCCGACTCAACCCAGGATTCTCCACCATCAATTGTGAGGCCAAAGTTTCCGTTACATGACTTGACCAACATTCTCAATCCATCACCTGATGAAGTAATCCCGCAATATCCGGTAGGCGCATCTGTTCCAGTAAGAGTTGGGATTGTTGTCAATTTAATAAAAGTGTCTCCGCCATCAATAGATTTATATATCCAGTCTCCATAGACAGCTGCCACAACAAGCCCGCCGGTTGATCCTTGGAAGAGTCCGTTGTAACCATGAGCACCCAACCCAGTGATGGATGACTTTTCAACCCATGTAATTCCGCCATCGATAGATTTGAATAAGTGTTCCCACGAAGCAGCAAACATAGTGAGGCCATCACTGGAAATTGTTACCAAATACGCCTCTGGCGTTGGAGCTAATGTTGATGCAGGGACTCCTTTAACAGTTGCGATTCGTGATGCGGTAAAAGTTGCGCCAGAATCATCTGAGAAGTACACCGCATATTCAGTGGCGTAAATAAGGTGCTTACCATCGCCAGATATTGCCAGGCTGTAGGGCAAGGGCTCATCAAAATCTAACTCTGTCAGTGACGATGCACTCCACGTGCTTCCAGAATCTTTGGAAAAATAAAGTTGTCCCGCGCCCGTAACTCCAGCCAAATTAACACCATTGCTCGACGATGCGAGTTGATACCAGGACTGAGATGGAGCATTTTCAAGAAGTGACCACGTCGTGCCGCCATTGTCAGTTCGAACAATTTTTGCGTTATCCAAGCCAGCGATTACTTTCTTACCATCGCTAGATGCTGCAAGTGTCTTAATCACCTGAACCTGCCCGGTATCAATTGGCCCACCGTTGAAAAATGGTGGCGCAAAAACTGGAGGAGACTCTCTGTAAATAGAAACTGTGTAGGTCTCTACTGTAATTAAATCTACAGCTGTGACTCGCAAGGAGAAAAGGTTTTCACCCGTATTAAGGAAGTACGAAGTTTCAGTTTCTCCGCCGCTAGGTTCAAAGGAATGATCGATACCTTTACGAATTTCAACTGAAGAATTTTGGTCTAAAAGCGACCATGTGATGGTCGTACTTTCGACCATCACACCGAGAGGTGCATTGTAATTAAATTGTGTTGGATTAAATTCATCTGAAAGAAGCGTATTAGATAGCGACAGAGAATTGAGTTTGTATCCATTTGCGCAGACACGTTGTTTTATTGCAGACCAATTCCCTAATGCACTACCAGCGGTCTGGCTGTCATAAGTGAGTGCAGCTGGGCTATAGCAATATGAAACCTGAGTCAGTGATGTGCTGCTGATGTTATCGCCAAAAATATCTGGTGCAATAGCAGTTACTGAATCTGGAATAAAGAAACTCGCGAGAGAAGTATTTTTAAATGCAAGGGTTCCAATTTCTTCCAACTGAGAGTTCTCAGCAAAAGTAATTGAACTAAGATTCGAGTAATCGAAAGCATTTTCTACGATCACTTTGACGCTTGCTGGAATCGTAATGCCGCTTAGATTAGTTCTAAAGAAGGCGTATCGTTCAATAGTTTGAACATGATCACCTAAGGTAACGGTTGTAAGTGCGTCATTTCTAGCAAAAATATCTCCTGGCACCGTAATCAATCCATTACCAATGACTACAGTTGTTAAATTCCTCAGGTGGTTGATGGTGCCATCTTCGTTACCCGCAAAGGCTTCGATTCCAATGTCGGTCACGCTATCCGGGATTGTTACGCTTGATAAATTTGTTCCATCAAATGCATTTGCACCAATAGTAAGCAAACCTTCTGGGAAATCTACAGAAGTGACATCAGTATTACCAAGAAATGCCCCATCGGCAATGTGCTTTACTTCAGCGGGGATAAGAACGCTGCCCACACATTGCGAACCAGAAGTGAGAGTCTCTCCTACGATTTCGTAACAAGGATCGGGAAGAGTGGTTTCAGCCCATCCACCATCAGCATGCACAATTCTCACATACATACCTGGGGTCAATTGCAGACCAGGAGTATCAATTGTAGCTGTTGCGGAGTCAAGTACTTGAGCTGTAAAAGTTTCATCGCCTAATTTCACACTATCGCCGACTTCAAAACCGATTCCATGCAGAGTGAGGTGGCGAACTCCCGGAGCAGAGCCACCAGTCGGTGTTGCTGAATTCAAACAAAACTCTGTAAGAGTTAACCCATGCAGATTGCCTGCAGGATAACTTTGACAGTAATAAGCGATGTTAGGACTTCGGTCTGAGCCAGACATAAGAAACGTTGAATTATCAATTGTTGCGCCAGCAAGACTGCGCGGCAAAGTTATAACGTGAAAATTAGAGTTAAAAAAAGCGAGAGATCCAATTGAACTCAAAGATCTGCCAGGAGAGACGACGGTTAAAGTTGTATCTGGTACATTTTTATAGAAAGCTGCGTACAAAATGGTCGTCAATTTGTCACCCATAGTGACTCTCGTCATTTGAATATTAGCCTTAAATGCAAAGTCGTCAATAATTGTGACGTTTTCTCCAGTGAAGACCGAAGTGATGTGTGAACCGCCAAAACCTCCATTGTAAAAAGCTTCATAACCAATTTCGCTGGCGCTAGGGTCAATGACTAAATCCCCAGTGCACGAGAAACCATTGCTCACTACGCCATTAGTTGAGGTATCAGAGGAATCTGGATACGTGATGTCATATGTGCCAGCGCCACACACAAAAGGTATGGTGATCGAAACCGCATGGCTCGGAGCGGTCAGTACAAGGGAACCAACCAAGGCGGCAATGACGCCAAATATGAGTCGAGTTCGTCCCTGTAATCCAGATATTTTGGATGATGGCAATTGCATTTTTTCTCCGAGTCCTTGACCCCCCAAGGGTCCAAGGTGCGATTGTGCAATAAAGAAATCAGCCTTAACAGGCCAAATAGCCATATTTCATGATTTGTGGTGCCATCCCCCCATTTTTTAAAAAATAGGGGCACCGGGATCGCCTCTAATGCCAGCCGATGCTAAATGGGGAGACCGATAAAAGAGACCTATGAGAAGTCCCTTTGATACCCTTTGAAGATGAATCAGGCTGATTGTGGCCACCATTGAGTACACCCATTTAAGGGTTTTTAAGACTAGGGGAAATGATGTTTAAGAAGAAGACAATCAGTACTATTTCGGTAATCGCGCTTGTCGCACTTGTCTCGCTAACTGGTTGCTCCAAGAAGACACCTGGTCTCAATGACACACCAGCTCCAACTGAAACCGTGGAGACACAGGCACCTGAAGTAGCACTTGATTTTGGTTCACCTTTGGATCTTGGAAACGGAATTAAGGTAACCGTCTCAACTCCTGAAGCCTTCACGCCAGGTGCATATGCTTCGAATTACGTAAAAGGTCAGGTAGCTAATCGCTTCGCAATTGATATTTCAAATGGCGGAACGGCTGAATTTGATGTGACTCAATTTGTTATCACCAGCTCAACAGATGGAACCAGTTGTGTTGATGTTCTCGATGGAGATAACGCAATCATGGGTGCGCCAACTGATCCACTTGCTGCTGGTACCGATGTTACATTCAACTATGCAATCGCATGTAGCGCCAAGGTTGGCGCACCACTGAAGATTTCAGTCTCAGTTGGAGATACTTTGATTGCTCTTAACGGAACGCTTAAGTAAGAAAAATACTTACGTAGTACCTGTTGGTTCTGGAAAGTGACAGGCCAACGTGTGATTTGGTGTGATCTGGATTGGCACAGGAGCTTCGCTTATGCAGCGTTCCTGTGCTTTCCAGCATCGAGTACTAAATACGCAGCCACTGGGTGGATTCGCTGGACTTGGAAGATCTCCCGTAAGAATAATTCTTTCGCGCTTGCGTTCGATTATTGGATCTGGAATTGGTACCGCTGAGAGCAACGCCTTTGTGTAGGGATGTCGAGGATTTGCAAAGAGTTCGGCAGTAGTTGCAATTTCCATAACTTTTCCAAGATACATAACTACAACACGATCTGAAATATGTTGCACAACCGACAGGTCGTGAGCAACAAAAAGATAAGAAAGCCCGAGTTCTTTTTGCAAGTCATCCAAGAGATTCACTACTTGAGCTTGAATCGAAACGTCGAGTGCCGAAACGGGTTCGTCAGCAACAATCAAACGCGGAGTCAGCGCAAGTGCGCGCGCAATACCAATGCGTTGGCGTTGTCCACCAGAGAACTCGTGTGGGAAACGATTGATGTGCTCTGGGTTAAGACCCACTCTTTCCAGCAACTCTTGAATCGCTTTCACGCGACCACCAGCAGGCTCAGTTTTGTGAATGATGTATGCCGCTTCAATAATCGTTCCCACGGTATGGCGAGGATTAAGCGAAGCGTATGGATCTTGAAAAATCATCTGCATCTTTGAGCGATGAACTTTCATATCTTTACGACTGAGATTTGAAATATCTACACCGTCGAAAATTATGCTTCCAGCTGTTGGATCATAAATTTTCATAACTGTACGGCCCACAGTTGTTTTACCGCAACCAGATTCTCCGACGAGACCAACAGTCTCACCGCGACCTACTGTGAAATCAACACCATCGACAGCTTTGACAAGAGATTTGCCTCGACCAAAGGTGCCATTTACTTTGAAATGCTTTTGGAGACCCCGAAGCTCGAGGATGTTATCTGAGCTCATTGGGCAGTTGCCTTTCTTCCTGTGAGAGTGAAAATTTGATCGGGGCTAAGGAAGCAGCGGGCAAAATGATCCTGCGCCTTCTCAGTTAATTCTGGATTTACGCTGGTGCACATACTTCCTGCAACGTTTGAAGCAAATTCGCACCGCGGCGCAAATGAACATCCTGTAGGGAGCCCAATCAATGATGGCGGCTGGCCCGAAATTGCTTTGAGTCGGTGGCTCCCGTGCTTATCTACGCGTGGAATTGAATCGAGCAAACCAATTGTGTATGGGTGCTGTGAACGATAGAAAATATCATCGATTGCTGCGGATTCAACAATTTTTCCGCCGTACATCACGCAGACTTTGTCAGCGACTTCAGCAACCACACCAAGATCGTGAGTAATCAAAATGACTGCCATATTAAATTCTTTCTGAATATCTTGAATCAGTTTAAGAATCTGGGATTGAACAGTCACATCAAGGGCTGTGGTTGGTTCATCAGCAATGAGTAACTGGGGATTATTCACAAGTGCCATTGCAATCATCACTCGCTGACGCATACCGCCAGAGAATTGATGAGGGAAATCTTTGACACGATCCGCAGCGCTTGGGATACCAACTAAGTCCAGCATTTCGGCGGCGCGTTTCATGCCATCGCGCTTTGAGCCATCGTTATAGAGAGCCCACGCTTCTGCAATCTGATTGCCCACTGAATAATATGGATGCAGTGCTGACATCGGATCCTGGAAAATCATCGACATGACTTTTCCGCGCAGACGGCGGACCTT
>WLNY01000041.1 GCA_009699575.1 Actinomycetota bacterium | reverse complement strand
TACGACCCACGCAAATTGTTATTTTTCTATTATTTCTCTCGAGGCCTCTCACTCTTTTTACTTCCCTCAATTCTCTTTAGTTCAGTGCATGCTTCAACGCTCGTATTTGTTATTTTCTATGGTCTTGATTGGGTTGCCACAGTGCCGCCGACGCTCATGCTCTGCCGCACAATTTTGGGTCCAGATCGTGCAACCGTTGTTTATGGATGGGTATTTGTCGCTCACCAAATAGGAGGCTCAATAGCGGCGCTTGGCGCCGCATTACTTAAAGTTCAATTTGGAAATTATGCTCTTGCCTTTTATATCAGCGCTGGAATGTGCCTTGTAACTTCCTATTTTGTTACTCAGATATCTAAGGGATCAACGCGAGAGCAATTAAGGCGATGACTTTCTACGACGAAGTAGGCAGCGACACATTTGCTGATTTAGTTTCACAATTTTACGCACGGGTTGCGATGGATCCGATAATTTCTCCTATGTATCCACCTGATGACATGAAAGCTGCGGCGCAACGCCTCCAGATGTTTCTCGAGCAGTACTGGGGTGGACCGACTACATATACCGAAGAGCGTGGGCATCCCCGTCTTCGAATGAGGCATGCAGGTTTTCACATTGACTTAGCAGCAAGAGATGCTTGGCTTGGATGTATGCGAGCGGCTCTAGCTGGAGTAGACATGAGAGAAGATCTCAAAGCACAATTTCGAGAGTACATCGAAATGGCAGCGCATGCGTTAGTGAATCAACCAGATTGAGATTGATTGCCAACTTTTAGAATTTCACCATTTCGCAAGTACCAGAGTATTCCGGATGTATCTCGTACGGTTGTGATGCGAAGTCCAACTTTTTCTACAACCCCGGTGACATCGAGTACGTGCACAATGTCACCCACGCCATATTGGTCTTCAATGAGCATAAATATCCCAGAGAGCACATCTCGCACAATAGATTGTGCACCAAGTCCAACTGCAACACCGATGATTCCAGCTGACGCAATTAGTGGCCCGAGATTAAATCCAAATTCTCCCAAGATCATTCCTGTAGCCAAGAGCGCAAGGACTGCATTAAAGGTACTTGTCAGAACGGTTCCCGTAGTGCGTGCTCGCGCCATTTGGCGAGCTGGCGTGTTCGCGGGACCAGGAATCAGGTCAACGCTGGCAAGGCGATTCATGGCCCGAGTTATCGCCCGAGAGCCGAAGAATTGCGTGAAGAAAGCTCCTGCCAGAACGAGGAGAATTCGAAGGGGTGCCCCAGAAAACCACTCGAGAACACTGCGTGTATTTTCGCTCATAGGACCGATTCTAATGAAATTCATATTAAAACTCGGGCCAAAAAGGGCACTTATCTCAAAGTTTTAGTGCAAGATAATGCAATCGGCGCGAGCCACGTGCTGAGAAATCGGAGTCTTCGTGTCGCGCACATTAGTTCTCAACGCCACCTATGAACCTTTGGGCGTGATTGCAGATCGTCGCGCACTCATTTTAGTTCTTAATTCACGAGCAACAATGATTGAAGATTCAGGATCTGTTCTGCGATACGCATCTGGTGAGATGTCTCTTCCCTCAGTTATTCGCCTCAATAAATTTGTGCGAATTCCTTATCGCCATGCAGTTCCACTTTCTCGTCGCGCACTTTTCGCTCGCGATGGTGGTCGGTGTGTGTACTGCGCAGCGCCGGCTACTTCTATTGATCATGTCATTCCTCGTAGCCGTGGCGGTGGTCACACATGGGAGAATGTTGTTTCAGCGTGCCATCGTTGCAACCATGCAAAGGCAGATAAACCTCTCAAAGATTTAGGGTGGAAATTAAGAACACTTCCACGCGAACCAGTGGGTGCAGCTTGGAGAATTTTAGGGTCAGGTCGAACGGATCAGACATGGTTGCAGTATCTCGAGCCATTTGGCGTGGCAGCAGCAACGGCCTGAGTGAATTAGACTAATTATCATGATTATCCACTTGGCGCACTCCCTTCACATGATAAATCAAGAGCAGGGCGCAGTTTTAGATCCCAAGATGAGTGCTACGGCAATTGTGGTTACATACGTGCTGATCCCAGTAGCGCTCTTTGTAGGAATCAGTTTGTTTGCATATGCGACAACAATAAGTAAGACAGAGTCCGAAGACTCTGTCTTAACTCACATCAAATAACTTTACGCGTCTTTATTTTGCGCCTTCAGAGCGCGAGCAAGTGCATCACGGTTCTCAGCCATAATTCGACGAAGTCCACTGGCGGCATCTTTTCCTGTCACTGCTAGCCAATGCTCAGTAGCATCAAGCGTGGCTTGTGAGACCTGGTAACTTGGGTAGAGACCCATTGACACATTGGATGCGAATTCGTAACTGTGGGAATTCCAATAGGTGTCAATTTCAGCAAAATACTTCTCGGCATATGGCGCCAATAGTTCGCGTTGGCGAGAGCGAGAGAATCCACGAATATTTGCCAGCTGAATGTGATTGCTGACGTCTTCATGCATTGCCGTATTAAATGCGTTGGCTTTAACATTTGCATCAGGAAAAGCTGCATGAGCAAAGGCTGCTGCTTTCTGGCCTGAGGCAGTGTTATCTTTCTTGAGTTCATCATCAATTTCAGATGAAGAGGCAAGATTTCTCTCCACAAGTGAATTGAGAAGGTGCCAACGAAGGTCGGTATCGATATCGAGGCCATTAATCGATCCATTGAGAATGGCTCGAATTCGTGCGCCTTGTTCGGCGCTAAATGCAGCGCTAGCAAATGAGCGCGCGTATTGGAGTTGAAGGTCACTGCCAGCTTGTGCGCCGTCAAGTAACTTTTCGATTCCATTAGCAATTTCTAGCCGTAGTCGATCCCGATTCTTATCTGCTGCAAAAAGTTCGACAGCTGAATCCAATTGGGTCAAAGTCATCGAGGTAACTGCAACATCGCTCTCGTGTGCCAGAGCGTTAATTACCATTGGCACGTAATCACTCGCTGAGAGTTCGGCATCGCGCAGCATGTCCCATGAAGCAGACCATGCAAGTGCGCGCGTCAGCGAATCTTCAATCAAACCCAGGTGCGTTTTTAACGTTGCAATTGAACGTTCATCAAAGCGGAGTTTTCCATAGGAAAGGTCTCCATCATTGATTACAACAAGGTCAGCAATCTTTTCACCAGCTAATTCCGTGACGACTGTTAAGGGACCTGCAACATCTAGTTCGACACGTCTGCGGCGAACAACGGCATCGCCTTTAATGTCATAGAGCCCAACTGCCATGCGATGGGGGCGTAGTTCTTTCGATCCAACGGGAATCAAAGGAGTTTCTTGCACAACCGCCACTGACGAGTACACATCACCGCCGATTTCAAGTTGTGGGCGCAAAGTATTAACGCCCGCAGTTTGCAACCAGGTCGAAACCCATGGATTGAGATCGCGTCCCGAAGCAGCTTCTAGTTCTATAAGCAGGTCGTTGAGAGTCGTATTTCCCCATGCGTGCTTAGCGAAGTACTGGCGCAGTCCCTTGATGAAATTATCTTTTCCAACGTGCACTACTAGTTGTTGCAGAACCGAGGCTCCCTTTGCGTATGTAATTCCATCGAAGTTGTTCTTAACGGCTTCAAGGTCATACATATCGACAACGATTGGGTGAGTTGAAGAGAG
The DNA here is from genome assembly GCA_009699575.1 of Actinomycetota bacterium. Taxonomy (GTDB): domain Bacteria; phylum Actinomycetota; class Actinomycetes; order Nanopelagicales; family Nanopelagicaceae; genus Planktophila. The sequence continues at coordinate 2,099 of WLNY01000041.1, read as the reverse complement.
TTGATCCTGGCGATATGCCCATGTCTTTCGCTCAGCGTTAAATACTGTCCATGAATTTGTAAATCGCGTTGCTTGGGCAAGCGTGTAATAGGAAGCCCACTCTGCGAAGGATTCATTGAGCCAGAGATCATCCCACCAGCGCATAGTGACAAGGTCACCAAACCACATGTGAGCCATTTCGTGAAGAATGACATTTGCTCTCCAATTGTAATTCTTATCCGTGACCTTACTTCTAAATACTAAATAATCTTCACCATAAGTAACGCATCCAACGTTCTCCATCGCTCCTGCGTTGAATTCAGCGACAGCGATTTGATCGTACTTATCAAATGGGTAAGCAAGTCCGAATTCGCTTTCGTAGTAAGCAAAGCCCTTCTTCGTCACATCAAAAATATCATCCTGATCCATAAATTCAGCTAAAGACTTGCGGCAATACAAGCCCAGTGGGACTTCTTTCTTTCCTACATATGTATCAGTGACGAAGTAGTAAGGCCCAGCAACAATTGCCGTGAGATATGTACTGATTACTGGAGTTGTTTTGAAAACCCACTTCTTCTTTTCGCCCTCGACAACAGCAGACTCGACGGGGTTATTGGAAATAACTTCCCAATGCGATGGCACCAGCGTAGAGAATGCAAAAGTAGCCTTGAGGTCTGGTTGGTCGAAACACACAAAAGTACGCCTTGCATCTGCAACTTCATGCTGGCTATATAGGTAGACCTCGCCATCAGCAGGATCAACAAATCTATGGAGACCTTCACCAGAAATCGAATAGTCTGCCTCGAGTTCGATGAATAAATCATTTTCTGCGGCGAGATTTGTGATGTGAATAGTTTCGCCGTCGTAATCTTTAACTTCAAGAGGAGCGCCATTAAAGGTTGCTGAGATGACTCGCTTGCCAACTGCGTCAATAAAAGTCGACGCACCAACGGTCAGACCTGAAAACTTCACCCGAGTTTTAGCTACAAATGTTTCAGGACCAGTGGTGAGATCGAGATCAATATCGTAACTGTGAACCTTAACGAGACTCGAACGCTGCATTGCCTCGGCGCGAGTAAGATTTATTCCTGGCACGTGAACTCCTTATAAATTCGACATACAAACTGGGTAGTAGGCCAATATCCAACCATGAAAGAGTGGTCCTATGGAACGTTTGACGATCAAAAGCTACAAAGCTCGGGGGACACGAATCACCCCGGCTCAGAGCGCTGCTCGTGTGGAGTTGTGGACTAAGTACGGAATTGAAAATGACCATGCAATTGACCCACAAGTGATCTTTCCAACTGCTTCTGAGATTATTGTTGAAATTGGATATGGAATGGGCGAAGCAACCGCCACAATCGCACGTGAATTTCCACAAAATGGATATTTTGCCATAGAGGTACACCAGCCCGGTATCGGAAAGTTAATAACTATTTTAGAAGAGCACACGATGACGAATGTAAAACTAATCGATGCAGATGCCCACGAAGTTCTCGAAGATATCTTTCCCAATAAAAGCGTGGATGGAGTTCACCTTTTTTTCCCTGACCCTTGGCCTAAGAGTCGCCATCACAAACGTCGCATTGTTAATGAAGGTTTCTTAGAATTGATTTCCAAGAAAATAAAACAAGGTGGCTACATTCACATCGCAACTGATTGGCAACCTTATGCAGTGTGGATTCAAGAAGTCTTTGAGCAATCTAATTTATTTTCTGGGGGAGAGGTAGAGCGCCCGAAGTGGCGCCCGCCGACACGTTTTGAAAAGAAAGGACTATCGAAGGATCATGAAGTGAGTGACTTTCGATATTTCTTACATTGATTTAAATGAGACCTTTATTCTCAAAAGTTTCGATTTGTTTAATTCTTCTGGCATGTCGCTCATCATGAGTAAAGGCAGTCTCGAGGAACACCTCGATAAATTGTTTACATGTTTCAATGGAGTGCATTCGACCACCGATTGAAATTACATTCGCATCGTTATGTTGCCGCGCAAGTTGTGCGGTTTCTTCACTCCATACGAGCGCTGCTCGAATCCCGTGAACTTTATTCGCGGCAATCTGCTCGCCGTTTCCAGAACCGCCAATAACAATTCCGAACGATCCGTGGTCTTTCGCAAC
>WLNY01000040.1 GCA_009699575.1 Actinomycetota bacterium | reverse complement strand
TTTCCGGAAAAAATTCCAGAAATTGTTGATGGTGAAAGATAAAGATTCTTCTGGCGACCGATGTTGTACATGATTGCAATCGGTGCTGCCACTACTGGGATGTGTATTACTGATGAAAGTCGAGTTGCTGCAGTGTGAGGAACATCGGTGAAGTTGAAATCGCCGATTCCTTTATCTGATGCTGTACGACCAGCTCCTGAGCCACCACCACTGTATGTGTATGAATTTCCTGAATCTGCACTGTATCCAGCCTTGCACGCGTCAAGCAAAGGAATTGGGAATGTAGCTCCCGCACCTGTAAGCGATACTCCTGCTGATGCAGGCTGAGCCGCGAAGAGTGCAATTGCGATTGCAACCGCAGCGATCTTCATGGTCTTTGCTGATTTCATTTAGTTTCCCCTTATTTGTATGACCTGCGTTGACGCACCTTGAAGTACGTAAGGCTCAAACTAGAGAATCTGTAAAAACTAATGGGGATTTCTGCTCAAACAACTGCTGACGACTAAGTGAACAGTAGGTAAAGCAATTCTTAGCCGAATCGACCCGTCACGTAATTTTCCGTGCGCTTATCTTTTGGACGACCAAAGATTTCACCCGTCGGTCCAACCTCGATCATTGACCCTGGTCCGCCGTCTGAGAGGAAAAACGCGGTGTAATCAGAAACGCGCGCAGCCTGTTGCATATTGTGCGTCACGATAATGATGGTCATTGACGAAGAAAGTTGGGAAATTGTCTCTTCGATTTTCAAGGTAGATCCTGGATCAAGGGCTGAACATGGTTCATCCATAAGGAGAACTTGAGGGCGCACAGCAAGTGAGCGAGCGATACATAAGCGCTGCTGCTGGCCACCGGAGAGCGAACCACCATAAGCATCCAGGCGATCTTTCACTTCATTCCAAAGTCCGGCGCGCTCGAGGCATTCCTCGAGAAGTTCATCTTTATTATCTACTTTTATTTGAGCAAGTTTAAGTCCAGCCAATACGTTTTCGGCGATAGTCATCGATGGGAATGGATTTGGCTTTTGGAAAACCATTCCCACTTTCAAACGGATTTTGGTGACATCAACACCAGGTGCGTAAATATCTTTTCCGTCAAGCAAAACCTCTCCAGCCATTGCTGCGGTTGGAATAAATTCGTGCATGCGATTAAGCGTGCGAATAAATGTAGATTTTCCACAACCAGATGGCCCAATCAGAGCAGTGACAGTGCCAGACCAGAAATCTAGAGAGATATCGTCGAGAACGTGCTTATCGCCAAACCATGCATGGATTCCGCGCGCTTCAAGCCCAACACCCATTGCCTGCGTCCCTGGCGTGCGGCGCGATTGCGCAGCTGAGTTAGCAACACTTGAAAGCGCTGATTCCATTGCATTTTCCCCATTTTCTTTCTCTGAAGTCATTTTCTCTTCCTCTCACCAAGTACACGAGCTGTAATAAAAAGGAAGAAAACAATCACGAGCAGAACCAGAATCGCAGCCCACGCACGCGTGATTGATTCTTCGGTTCCGACTGCAAAAGATTTCCAAATATAAAATGGCAAAGAACCCATTGGCCCACTAAACGGATTGAGATTGACTGCATCTCCGCCACCTGTAAGCAAAATAATTGGCGCAGTTTCACCAGCAACGCGGGCAATACCCAGGATTACTGCCGTCATGAGACCGCTTCGGGCTGCAGGAACGACAACCATTGCAACCGTGCGCCACTGTGTGCCACCAAGGGCGACACCCGCTTCGCGAAGGTCACCTGGAATCAAAAGGAGAACTTCTTCTGCCGTACGCGCGATAGTTGGAATCATCAAAATAACGAGCGAAAGAGAACCAACAAAACCGTTGAGTGATTTAGTCAGCGGATAAACAACTGCTGAAAGAATAAATAGACCGGCAACAATTGATGGCACACCGCTCATTGCTTGAACCAAGAATTTAATTGGTCGCGTAAATCGCCCTTTGATCTCAGTGAGATACACGGCGGTCAATAGACCGATTGGAAGACTGATAATCAGTGCGATAAGTACAACGATGGCAGTGCCAGTAAGTGCGTGCAATAAGCCACCTTGAGTGATGGGATCGTTGACGCTGTTAATTTTCATATCGTGTGTAAATAGACCCCAGTGAATACCTCGTCGACCACGATTAAATACGGTGAGAAGAATGCTGATAATTGGCAGGAGGGCAACCGTTATGCCAGCGGCTACCAACGTACGAACTATCGAATCTTTCGCTGCCGCAGAACCAAGTCGGATGTAGTGCACAATAAAATCAACAACGATCAGCACCGCGAAGAAGAGGAAGAAATAAGCCAACTTGCCTGCAAGTGGCGTCAGAGCAACGATGGCAACAGTTAAGAAAACTGATGATAGATACACAACTGCCGAAGTCACTCTTTGACGAGGTGTTGCTTGCCACGGCTTCTGTGGTTTTACTGCAAGAGGAGTCGTACTCATCGACCTTTACCTCCCGTGCCTTTTACAATGAGATTAGCCGTTGTATTTACAAGAAGAGTAAGCAAAAAGAGAACTAGACCAGCAGCCATCAGTGCTTTCACTTCACCTGGTCCAGCTTCACCAAATTTCAGCAAAATCAGCGATGCAACGTTTCCACCTGCACCAAGAAGCATCTGCCAATTGATCTGGTAGACAATGTTAAGAACTGTATAGACAGCAACGGTTTCGCCCATTGCGCGCCCGAGTCCAAGCATCGCTCCACCGACAACACCGCTTCGACCGTATGGGATAACAACTGTGCGAATCATTGCCCAACGAGTTGCGCCAAGTGCGTACGCGGCTTGAATTCGATCCAGTGGTGTTTGCGCAAAAATTTCACGAGAAATCGAAGTGATAATTGGAATAATCATAATTGCAAGAACAACACCGGCGATAAAAGGTGAACGAGTAAACACTGGTGCCTTCATATCAAAAATTGGAATCCACCCAAGATATTTATGTAATAACTTTGCCCAATATTCAGCACTTGGCATTAAAACAAATAGACCCCACAGACCAAATAAGACCGAAGGGAAGGCGGCCATCAAGTCAATTACTGCAACCATTATTTTCTTAATTGATGGTGGTGCGTAAAATGTCAGAAAGAGCGCCGAGAGAACAGCGATAGGTAGCGCAATAACAACTGCGAGCGCCGAGCACAGAAGTGTTCCGATGAGCATCGCTGCTATTCCAAAATGAGTTTGTGAGTAATCGATATTGCCCAATTCATCAGTAACAACAACCCATTCAGAACGTGTAATAAAACCAAATCCTTGCGAGCGCAATACTGAATACCCTTGGTAGGAAAGGAAAATTAAAATAAGCCCCAAGATTGCCAAGGAAGAAAGACCACCGGATGTAACGACTGCTCGAAAAACCTTGTCAGAAAAACGCGGCTTCGTTGTGAGTTCACGCTTTGCGGGCAATGCCTTGGCGGCCAATTTCGTTGTATCCACGCCTGAATCTTGCTCGGATGTCACGCCCAATACGCAGATAGATGGTTACGAGAAGGTGAACGAGTGGTGAAATCACGCCTACGCCGTGCTTTGCTGCCACCAACGCCAATCCCCTAGGCTTGCGCAAATGGCCACTGAAAATCCTCACCTCATCTGGATCGACTGCGAGATGACTGGCCTTTCCACCGACACTGACGCCCTTGTTGAAATTGCCGTCCTGGTCACCGATTCCGACCTCAACGTCATAGGCGAAGGCATTGACCTCGTTATTCACACGAGTGAAGCCCAACTGGCCAACATGAATGATTTCGTCCGTGCCATGCATACCAACTCAGGGCTCATCACCGAGATTGCCGATGGCCTATCCCTCAAGGCGGCCGAAGATTTAATCCTTACCTATTTACTTTCTGCTGGCGCCCTTCCAGGAAAATCCCCATTGGCTGGAAACTCTGTCAGCGTTGATCGCTCATTTATCGCCCGAGACATGCCCGACCTAAACGAGTTCCTGCACTATCGCACTGTGGATGTTTCCTCCATTAAGGAACTTGCCCGCCGTTGGTTCCCACGGGTCTATTTCGCATCCCCAGCAAAAATCGGAAATCACCGTGCCCTCGGCGATATTAAAGATTCGATTGCAGAGTTGAAGTACTACCGCGAAGCAGCATTTCTGCCATCCCCTGGGCCAGATTCAGCAACCTTGAAGGAGATCGCAGATCGCGTTAGCGGGTAGTATTAGCACTTCATGGTGGGCGTAGCTCAGCTGGTAGAGCACTCGGTTGTGGTCCGAGATGTCGCGGGTTCGAGCCCCGTCGCTCACCCCACTATTACACGGCGCACCTTTGCGGCGTGATTCGTAATTAGGAGATTCTCATGTCAAAGATGGTCTTCGATGTCCTTGTGGAAATTCCTTCAGGTAGTCGCAACAAGTACGAAGTTGATCATGAATCAGGAAAAATTCGACTCGACAGAATGCTCTTCACTTCTACTCGCTACCCATGGGATTACGGATTTGTTGAGAACACTCTCGGTCAAGATGGCGATCCACTCGATGCGCTAGTAATGCTCGATGAACCAACTTTTCCTGGATGCCTTGTAAGTTGTCGCGTTATTGGAATGTTTCGTATGACTGATGAAGCTGGTGGCGATGACAAACTTCTCTGCGTCCCAGCAGGTGATGTTCGCAAAGAACATATCCGCGATATCACCGATGTCACCGAATTTGACCTACTTGAAATCAAACATTTCTTTGAGGTCTACAAGGACCTAGAACCCGGCAAGAGCGTCGAAGGCGCCATGTGGGTGGGTCGTGAAGAAGCCGAGGCCGAAATCGAAGCATCATATGCACGCTTTAAAGTCGGCCATAAGTAGGCGATAAATTACACATTGGGCGGGCTCGCTGATAGGGTCTGTTCTGCATTCGAGGTAGCAATACTTCGAATGGGTTGTTAGCTCAGTTGGTAGAGCAGGTGACTCTTAATCACCGGGTCGGGGGTTCGAGTCCCTCACAACCCACTTAGAGATACGTTCAATTTGAGCGTAGTTCCCGTGGATTACTTGACACTCGAAAACCTAATTGATGTATTGGTAAGCAACAGTTAAGCAACTGACTGTTTCTCAAGCCCACATTTGATGACCAGGTTGGTTAAAATTTACTTACTTGCTCCATAGCAAGGCGAGGCTTTCCAGCCTTAATGACACAACGACATCCATAGAGACATATCGAAAGGATATGCGATGTCGCGCATTCAAAATTCAGTTTCACAAAAGCCCACGAAGTCCAAGAGAGCCAATGGTCGAGGCTCCTTGTTCAAGGATCAAAGAAGAAAAGGTTGGGTAGCCTCATTTATAGATATTCACGGACGTCGTAAGAGTGAAATTTTCGCTACCGAGCACGAAGCCGAGCGTTGGTTGGATGTTCAAATCGCTGCGAAAATATCAGGAACGACTACGTTTGCTGCAAACCCAAAGCAAACTGTCACCGAATATTTAGAAAATTGGCTGGAATTTCGAAAGTCTCGAATTAGATTCAATACATACGAGTCCTATAGAAAAGCAATTAAGAATTTAATCTCTCCCAGAATAGGTAGTAAGAAGGCAGGAAAACTAAAGCCTATTGATGTGGACAAATTCTTTAATGAACTCATTGAAGCGGGCTATGCAGGGGGCACGATTAGAAGCGCCTACAGCACGCTATCCAAGGCATATAACGATGGTGTCCGCTTGAGCCTGCTTCCAAGAAATCCACTAGATAACTGTGAAAAGCCATTAATGGTTAGCAAAATATCGAGAGC
>WLNY01000004.1 GCA_009699575.1 Actinomycetota bacterium | reverse complement strand
TGAATACCAGGATGACGTGATGCTCACGCCAGGAGCGAAAATATCTACACACGTTCCGTAATTTGACCACGAAGCTTTGGTATCCGTGTTATTAGTTGCGCCAACTGTTATTGCACTGAGTTCACTTGATGGGGAAGAATTACATGCATCTTGTGGATTGCCAGCCGCATCACCGTTGCCTGCAGCAACTCCAAAGACAACTCCTGCTGCAACAGCTGCTGCTACCGCGCTATTTACTGATGTGCTCTTACCCCCACCGAGACTCATGTTGGCAACCATTGGAATGGTTGGATTGTTAATTTTTTGTTGGGCTACCCAGTTAATTCCAGAAATGACACCAGCCCATGAACCAGATCCAGCGCAATCAAGCACGCGTACTGGAATAAGAGTAACTTTCTTAGCAACGCCATATGTTGTGCCGCCGATTGTTCCTGCAACGTGAGTTCCATGTCCGTTGCAATCGGTGTAACTTGAATTCCCTGCAGTGCTATTAACAAAATTTATTCCAGCAAGCGTACGCCCGGCAAATTCAGAGTGTGTTGTGAGAATTCCGGTGTCAATAACATACGCCCGAACTCCCGTTCCAGCAGATGCCGCATATGTGTATGAATTGTTGAGGACTTTTGTAGTTTCATCGATACGATCAAGTCCCCAAGTTGCGGGAGTTTGAACATCGGTAGTGTGCGCCATTCCATTTGGTTCCACAAAACGGACACCTGGAGTTTTTGATAATTCAAGCGCTGCTTGATCTGTCAGCATTACTTCAAAACCGTTACCTGCAGATTCCCAACGCGCCCCAACACGACCGCCTAAACCTTCTGCTCGTCCTTCAGAAGAAAGGTTCTTGCCCTTTTCAACCGTGACGAGGTACGACTTGAGAACACCTGGTGCAGCATGCGCACTTGGACTGATCAAAGCGGCTACGAGTGCAGCGGCGGCGAGTACTGCGAAGCGTGGAGTCCAGATACGGCGATTTGTCATGGGCATACCCTACAGGGGGGGCCGATTTTGTGAAAACCCCGAATACCTCTTTATTACAGTTTTTTGCACCCCATCGATTTCGATACGATACGCCCATGGAATTGCAGAAGGTTCTTCTTTTTTACGGGTTCACCCCAGTGGCCGACCCAGTTGCCATGAAATTGTGGCAGCACAATCTCTGCGAAACGTTGGGCATCAAGGGGCGGATCATCGTCTCCCCACATGGGATTAATGGCACTGTCGGCGGAGATATGTCTGCACTCAAGAAATATGTAAAGCAGACAAAGAAGTATCCGGGTTTCAGGAGGATAGATTTCAAATGGTCCGATGGAACCGGGCACGATTTTCCAAAGCTCAAGGTTTCGGTACGCGCCGAACTCGTGGCGTTTGGTAATCCATCAGAACTCAAAGTCGATGAAAATGGTGTGGTCGGTGGAGGAATTCACCTGCGTCCTGAAGAGGTCGACAAGTTAGTTGCCGAACGAGGCGATGATGTGATTTTCTTTGATGGCCGCAATACTTTCGAAGCGAAAATTGGAAAATTTAAGGGCGCTGTAGTACCTGATGTGGCAACAACTCGAGAGTTTGTGCAGGAAATCGAGAGCGGCAAATACGACCATATGAAGGATAAGCCAATCGTGACGTACTGCACAGGTGGAATTCGCTGCGAGGTTCTCTCCTCTGTTATGAAAAATCGCGGCTTCACTGAGGTGTATCAAGTCAAAGGCGGAATCGTTCGATACGGCGATAAATTTGGCGATGACAGCTTGTGGGAAGGTTCGCTCTACACATTTGATGGACGCATGACTGTTGATTTTTCTGACAAGACAAAAGTTATTGGCGAATGCGAAAAGTGCTTAGCGTCAACTAATAAATTCTACAACTGCGCACAATGTCACGAACTTATTTTGTTGTGCGAGCCTTGCTCAACAATCGAATCTAACACTGAATGCAAACACGAATTTAATCGACGTCGTGATCGAGAGATGATCGGTTAGCTCACACCTAAAACATCAACTGCGAATATTAACGTTTCGTTTGGACCGATAGGTCCACCGCCAGCGGCTCCATAACCAAGTGCTGGTGGAATGACGAGAAGTCGACGACCTCCAACTTTCATTCCCGGAATTCCTTGCTGCCATCCAAGAATTACTTGCGATAGACCAAATGTTGCAGGAGATTTTCCTGTCCATGACGACTCAACAACTTTTCCTGTCGACCATGCCATCAGTGTGTAATGCACAGTCAGAGTTGATGTTGCCAAAACTTCGGCTCCGGTTCCAACAATGATGTCGGTGGAAACTAATTCTGTTGGGGCAGCGCCCTGCGGTGCAGTAATTGTTGGCGCTTCACCTGCAATATTGGTGACGGTGGGAAGAACAGTGCCTGATGCAGCAGCCGACTCTGAAGGAGTTGCTGAATTTGTTGGCGATGATGACACGTCTGATCCTCCACATGCAGTCAATGTAATAAGTGAAATGGATATAACAATAGAAACGATGGCTTTTTTGCTCACGAGAGAAGAGTACATGTTCACCGCGAAATGCTCTCTTTAGTCCGACCCTGATTCGAGAGCGGCTCGATCCAGTGACTCATCTATTCTCTTTTTCGAAGTTGCACGTGCGATTGCTGCAGCACCGCCAGTTTCAAGTTGTCCAACAAGATTAAATTCTCCACCACCTAATTGACCTTGCGCTCGATATAGTTCTAGTTTCGCCCGAGTATCAGCAATATCAAGATTACGCATAGTGAGTTGACCAATACGATCGACTGGACCAAATGCCGCGTTTTCTGTGCGCTCCATTGATAACTTATCTGGGTGGTAACTAAAGTCTGGTCCTTGCGTGTTAATTACTGAGTAGTCATCACCACGTCGCAGACGCAGGGTGACTTCACCTGTTACCGCAGATGCAACCCATCTTTGAAGTGATTCACGAAGCATGAGTGCTTGCGGGTCCAACCAACGACCTTCATAAAGAAGGCGTCCTAAACGTCGTCCTTCTGCATGGTAGTTGGCAATTGTATCTTCGTTATGTATCGCAGATACTAAACGTTCGTAAGCAATAAATAGAAGTGCCATCCCCGGAGCTTCGTAAATGCCGCGACTTTTTGCTTCAATGATTCGGTTTTCAATTTGATCAGCCATGCCTATGCCATGACGTCCGCCTATGGCGTTGACTTCATTCATTAAATCTACGACGTTAGAAAACTCTTTTCCATTGATAGAAACAGGTCGTCCTTGCTTATAAGCAATTTTAATGTCTTCAGTTTTAATTACAAGAGATTCATCCCAGAACCGAACACCCATGATTGGTTGCACAATTTCAAGTGAAGCATCAAGGTGTTCAAGCGTCTTTGCTTCATGCGTGGCCCCAAGAATGTTTGCATCAGTTGAATATGCCTTCTCGACACTATCGCGGTATGGCAGGTTGTTTTTACTGAGCCACTCTGACATTTCCGTCCGGCCACCAAGTTCGTTAACGAAATCGGCATCAAGCCACGGCTTATAAATTCTTAAGTTTGGATTTGCAAGAAGGCCATAACGATAGAAACGTTCTATGTCATTACCCTTGTATGTCGATCCGTCACCCCAAATTTCAACCCCATCATCAAGCATCGCTCTGACCAAAAGAGTTCCAGTTACTGCTCGGCCAAGAGGGGTTGTATTGAAATATTGCTTTCCTCCCGAGCGAATATGAAATGCTCCACACGCTATTGCTGCAAGACCTTCTTCAACGAGTGCTTGCTTGCAATCTATGAGTCGTGAAATTTCCGCACCATATTGTTTGGCGCGATCAGGAATTGATTCAATATCTGGTTCGTCGTACTGACCAAGGTCTGCCGTATAGGTGCAAGGCACTGCTCCTTTGGAGCGCATCCATGCCACAGCAACTGAAGTATCAAGCCCCCCTGAAAAAGCGATTCCAACTCTGTGACCGACTGGCAGTGAGGCAAGGACTTTAGACATAAAGCCAAGTCTATCGGTGGATAGCTCTAGATCTCTCGCAATTTTTCTGTAAGACGCGAGGCTAATGCGGGCTGCACTTGCCACAGTGCGAGCATCTCTTTGTATCGAAGAATGTCTATCTCATCTGGGGCGGCCGAAGTTTTGACCGCACGGATCATTAAATTCCTCGGAGTGTGTTCACCACCGATAAATTCAATCGCCTCGACTCTATATCCAAGAATTTTCAGAATTTGGCATCGTATAGAGTCGGTAATCAAATCGACAAGGCGTTCCTTCATGAGCCCATGTTTGGTCATCATCGCCCAAGGTTCGGGTGCTTCCTTGATTTGAGATTGAAGATCATGATGACAGCATGGCGCAATTAGCAATAGTTTTGCATTGGAGTTAACTGCCCAGGCAATTGCATCGTCAGTAGCTGTGTCACAAGCATGAAGCGCAATGACTACATCAACATTTGAGATCGGTATATCCGCAATCTCCTGCGCCTTAAATTCGATAGTCGAAGAGATTTCAAGGTTGGCTGCGATATTGCTATTTCGCAATCGCGAATCTGGTCGGACGTCAATCCCAGTTACCTTGACGGGAAGACCTTGATTTTTGAAATATTGATGCGCAGCGAATGTTAGATAGGCGTGGCCACAACCTAGGTCAACTATTTCCAAGGGAGTACTAACCGTTGGAGTATGAATATGGCCAGCAGAAATCGCAGAAGTCAGCGTTGGTGAAAGTAAGCGTAGGAACTCTTCTACCTGCTTATATTTATCTTGACGTGACGGTTTTATTACTCCTTTGTGGTCTGAAATTCCAACCTCAATGAGAAAGGGATCCGAAGGATCTAATAATCTCGACTTTACGCGATCATGACTCAAATCTTGACTTCTCTCCCCTGATTCTCGATGAATAAGTAATTCATCTTTTTTTGTAAAACGAAGGGCAATCGATCCGATTGTAAACTCCACTAATATATTTGAAAATCCTTGATTAAATAAATCTGATATTTCTTTCGAATCTAACTCAACATTCCGTGAAGTAACTTTACGTCCGTCACTGTATTGCATCTGCAGTTTTATAATATTTTTTAACTCAACTGGACGGATGTCAATACGCTCGTGTGGAACCTGCATATTTCGACGCCTACCCGAAAAGACTGCACGTACAAAAGTGTCCTTGTTGTTAATATGAGATAGGACTTCTTCTATAGCCGGATTATTCATAATAAGGGAAAGTGTAGGGGTGTTATTTGATGGGTAAAGTTATTTTCGTTGATAATCCGCCAAGGTCACTCTGCGATAATTCTAAAGCGCCTCTATGTTCTTTAACCACTGCAGCCATAATGCTCATCCCGAGTCCACTTCCGCCAGACAAGCGCGATCGGGAGCGATCAAATCTTTCAAACTCTAGAATACTTTTCTTGTAGGCCTCTGGGGGTAAACCTGGACCTGCATCCTCAAAAGTCATTACAGCGTTTTTGCCTATTTTCTTGAGGGAGATCTTCACGTCCACCTCATCCGAAGTATGACGACGAATATTTGAGAAAATGTTTTGAATCAATCGCTCTAAGTGATCTATTGAACCTTGTATTTTAACGCCATCTTCTATCAGGCTCGTCACCTCGTGAGCGGGAGAGAGAACTTTGAAATCTTGGATATGGGTTGCCAAAAGCTCTGTTAGGTCGCATTCACTAAAATCTAAATGTGTTGATTCGCTTAGCTCTGCAGTGAGAAGAAGGTCATTAATTAATGATTCCATTCGCTTCACTTCTGTATCAATTCGAAGTAGAGCACGTTCTCGGTCCTCGGGAGCGTCAAATTTCTTCGAAGCCAACAATTCTGAATAACCCTTGATAACTGTAAGTGGTGTGCGTAATTCATGAGCTGCATCACCAAGGAAAAGTTGCATCCTACTCAGTGAATTTCTTTCAAAATTCCTGGAATTGTTTCGTAAAACTAGTATCGAAAAAAGTATCGCAAGGGCATTTGCAAAGAAAAGAAAAATAACTATTCGGAGAAGATTTGTGTGCCATGTTGAATCTAATTCAGCAATTGATGCAGCAACAAGTAAATATTCGCCTTCGGGAAGAGTCAAGCTTCGTAACCTATAAGGGCTATCTGCATTGACGGTGATGGGTTTAACACTTGAAGTTTTTATCTCTTGAGCCGAGGGCCCATCCCGCAGTAGAAGAGTCGACTCAACAATTACGGTCATATCCATTGAGGGAGTAAGAAATAAAAGCGAGGCATCAAGTTTGGAATTTTCAATGGCGAATAGCGCTGCGTTGATGGTGTCATTCGGATTTTCTTGTGCTGTTTGGATCACCAGATTTAAGTCTGAATCTAATTCCCCAATGGCTCCGTTTCTAGAATCCTGAAGAGAAAAAAAGCCAATTCCAATTGAGAGAAATGTTGTTATGAGAACTGAAAATAGAGTGACCCGAACTTTTTGATTCATTTACGCCTTAGGTTCTTGTATCTGAAATCCCACTCCACGAACTGTGCGAATTCCTTCGAAACCATCTCTATGCAACTTCTTGCGAAGATATGAGATGTAGGTATCTACTACACTGCTCTCAGATTGAAATGTAATTCCCCACACTTCATCGAGCAACAAAACCTTACTTAACACACGACCTTTATGCTCAAGTAAAACTGCCAAAAGTCTAAATTCTGTTGGGGATAAATCAATTACTTCGCTGTTAAAAGTCACTTGGTGAAGTTCTTCATTGAGCGTGATTGGCCCACAGGACAATAGGGGTGTTCCGATATCAGCCTTTTCTGAGCGACGAATTATTGCTTTCACGCGCAGCAGTAATTCCTCTAAGCCAAATGGTTTTGTAACGTAATCATCGGCTCCAATTGTTAAACCACGAGTGATGTCAGCGCGATCGTTTCTTGCAGACAACATAAGAACTGGTGTCTCATTACCTTCGCTTCGCATGCGCTCAACTAGTTCAAATCCATCCATTAATGGCATGTTGATATCGATTATTGCAAGAACCGGTTTGGCTTTCCTCAAAAGTGTCAACGCTGCCATGCCATCAGGAGCATCAACACTTTCATACCCTGCAATATGGAGGGCGTCGCACAGCAACTCTCTCACTCCAGATTCATCATCGACAACCATGATCAAGGAGGGCATGGCGTAACTCTCGCACATCTAAGTCCACTTGAGCCAATATTTGATGGTGCTACCTAGCATTTCACAGGACCTTCACAAGCAAAAAGCGTACTCTCAAGCCATGGATATCCGCCGAGGCTCCGCGACAGTTGCATTAATACTGCTTGCGACAACCCTCCCAGTTGCATCAGCGTGGGCGGACTCAGACCAACCGGACTCGACGAACCCATTAATAATTTCACCATATAAAACCACAGTTGATAAATTCAAAATGGAGATGAAGCAGTTTCATGATTCATTACACGTGCGCGAAATTTCACGCGCAAGTATCAATAAGGTATTTCGAAGCGCCGTCACAAAGGCATCAAAAGAGGCAAATCTCGCACTCAAATCAGCGACAACAGTTGAACAGAAAAACGCAATCTTGACTAGTCGTCGCAATGCAATTCTGGCAGCTGTGGCTATTAGAGACAGAGCAATTTTGGCACTCGGTCCTATGCCCCTCCCCCCAGCCGAACCCGAAATGAGTGGGTTCAAGGAAAAAAAAGATAAGAATGATAAAAATCCGGGGATGAAGAAGAATGGGAAAAACCTGCAAGGCAAACAATCTAAATCAAATCACTAGATACCGGTCTTTCCAGGGAGGTCCGCGATATTCTCGGACATGAATTCAATTCGGAAACTCAACGAAAGAATTGCTGTAAGAATCACTTCGGCAGTTGCAACAATGTGGTGCGCGTATTTTTTTACGATCATTGCAGTGATATCCCTCCCAAGCGCAATAAAATCGGGCAATGTAATTGTTATAGTTTCGTGGGTAGCACAAACTTTTCTTCAACTTGTTCTGCTCTCAATAATTATGGTCGGCCAAAGTGTCTCCTCTAAATCGGTCGAAATGAAAATTAATGAAACCCACTCGGCAAGTCTCGGTGAGTTTGAATTAGCCAAAGAAGCTCGTGAATTGGCCACCCAAGAACTTCGCGAACTGAAGGAAATATCAGAGGAAATTCACCGAATTATTCGTGATCTAGAGCAGAAGGTTTCTTAATAGCAGTCCTACATGGCAGACTGCTCTCCTATGGAATCCACTCAAATCTGGCTCGTCACCTTAGGCATACTTTCAGCAGTCATTGCTGTGGATCTGCTTCTTGCTATTGTGCGCCGGAACTCCGTAACAACGGTTGGTGAATCCGCTGCGTGGACTGGAATTTATGTCAGCGCCGCGATTATTTTTGGATTGCTACTCCCACGTTGGGTGGACTCCCCAACAGCGAGGCCTGAGTTCTTCGCTGGTTGGCTTACAGAATATGCGCTTTCTGTTGATAACATTTTTGTTTTCGTAGTAATTCTTGCTCGATTAAAAATTGAAAAGGAAAAGCAGCAACTGGTTCTGCTTCTTGGAATCATGATCGCTCTCGTCTTGCGAGGAGGATTTATCGCAGCCGGATCCGCGATAATAAGTCGTTTCCAAGGTGCATTCTTTATTTTTGGAGCATTTCTAATCTTCACGGCCTACCAACTTTTCTCCGAAAATCCTCATAACAATGAGGAGAAAAAAGAAAGCAAAATTGAGAAAAGGCTTCGAGAAAAAGGTACGAGTACTTTCACAGTAGCTCTGTTGACTTTGGGCGTCACTGACTTAGTCTTTGCACTCGATTCAATTCCTGCAATTTTCGGAATTACAAAAGACCCTTATATTGTGGCAACAGCTAATATCTTTGCTCTTATGGGACTTCGACAACTTTATTTCCTATTGCAAGGTTTAGTTGCTCGCTTGGTGTACCTCTCTAAAGGTCTATCTTTTATCTTGGCATTTATCGGAACTAAGATGATTTTTGAAGCGTTCCACGCAGTTGGGGTCGATGAAATTGCAGGAGTTCATATTCCAGAAGTACCCCTCGCCCTGAGCTTGGGAGTAATTATCACCAGCCTTACCATCACGACAGTGGCAAGCCTTACGGCTACCCGTGATGACGGAAGTGAGATTGTTTAAATTAGAGGTTAGATTTGAATTTTCGAAGAGTGTCGCGATCGTAATCTTTTGACCTCTCGTGGATTTTTCTGATCTGGAGTTCAAAACTTTTAATCGCGTCATCAAATGCTGCTACATCATTGAACTCGGCCGCTTCTGCGCGCAAAAGAGGTCCAGATCCGTGCGAAGTCAAAATCACTTTGTGTGATTTCTTAGATTGCCGCGGATTCTGCTCATGAATAATTTCGACTTCAACTCTTTCAATTAAAACGCTAAATCTTTCCATTGTTGATAATTTTTCGTGAACAATGACTTTAAAATCTTCAGCGATACCTTCAGAACGAGCATGGATAACAATTTTCATAAATTGATCTCCTATTCAAAATAAGGAGTTGATGTTGACTACAGTGGTAATGCAACAAAAACTAATGTAATTAGCAAAGCATAAGCAGTAGATTGAAGCAAGATGCTCAGTGCAGTTTTTCTATCTGCCTTTCTACTAGCGCTATCTGTTACTTTCGAAATTTGACCCATTCGACCAAAGTTAAATGTTCCCATGAATCCATAAGCTAAGCAGAATTTACGACGGGACTGCACCCATCCAATACTTGCAACCATCAACGGCAGGAATACTGTGAATCGCGCACCGCGAGGTGAATCCGTAGAGATGAGAGTGAACGCGCATGCGAGAGAAAAGAATAGACCAACAAGGGCTACCGTTTGTCTTCGGCGAATTTCACCAGTTCCAATATTGCATGTACCTGCTACGTAATCATTTGTAAGCATTTAGGCATCTTCAAATTCATCTTCGTCAATCCACGCTTCTGCAGTTGAATCCTCTTGGCGTTCAATCCACGAAAGGAACGATCCGACGGCACGAAATGCCAAAATTGAAAAAGCAAGGAGAGCGCCAATCCGACTGATTGCTTTCTTCATGAGATAAAAATACTACTTTTATGGAAATAATTCAGAGGATACGGTGTGGGCGCGTTCTAGAGATTGTTCAATATCTACCCAAATATCCTCAACGTTTTCACAACCAACCGAAAGGCGAATCAAATTCTCAGGCACCGACAGGCTTTCAAGGGGCCAGCGTCGTCGCCTCTCCCACAAGGACTCAACCCCTCCTAGGCTTGTTGCGTGGGTAATCAAATCTGAACTATTACAGACACGGTCTGCATGGGCAGCATCAGCGACTACTTCAAAACTGACTATCGCGCCAAAACCCTTCATGAATGAAGCTGCCCGTGGATATTGTGAATCAGTGAGCAATCCGGGGTATCTCACGCGGGATATATCGGGATGGTTGCTCAGACGTGTAGCAATTTCGAGTGCGTTGCTTTGGGCTCTCTCCATCCTCATACCAAGGGTACGAATTCCACGCAAAGCCAGCCATGCCTCAAAAGGACCAGGAATGGCTCCATTAAGTTTACGAGCATCTTCTAATCGCTTGTGCAGGGCAGGTATTTTCGTTGAGAGCGATCCCATAATTACATCACTATGCCCAGCAAGGTATTTAGTGACAGAGTGCATAACAATATCTGCACCCATCTCTAATGGCTTTTGAATTAACGGTGTGGCAAAAGTATTATCAACTCCGACTCCCACACTTATATTTCGAGCAGCCACTATCAATGTGGGGAGATCTGCAATTTCTAAACATGGATTAGTTGGAGATTCAATCCATAAGAATGCTGCACCATTCATTGCGTTGATTACCTCAGTTGTGTCAGTAATATTGACAAATCGAACTTCAAGTCGACCACTCGCTTGGTATGAATTTAATAACGCCATCGTGCCGCTATACCCTTGATTGGAGGCAACTATCGGTGCGCCGATTGGGAGAAGAGAAAATACTGCAGAAATAGCAGACATCCCAGAAGAAAAAGCGAGAGTTGCTCCCCCTTCCAATTGCGCAATGGCATCTTCAAGTGCACTCCACGAAGAATTTCCATACCGCCCATAACCAATCGGGCCACCAGCATGAAAGGTGGAACTGATAGAAATATCTGGATTTACAGAAGCATCGGTATCTCGCGCTGGACGACCTGCGCTAATTGCAATTGTCTCTGGGTTTAACGCTCTCTCGCTCATCTCTTTATTCTAGCCTCGACTCAGAATTGCCATTGCTGCATTATGTCCCGGAATTCCACTGACACCACCCCCGCGCACAGACCCTGCTCCGCAGGTGAAAATTCGAGGATTATCGGTTTCCACTCCCCAGGCAGGTTGTGAATCTTCTTCACGGAAAGGAAATTCCAAGTCCTTGTGAAAGATATTTCCCCGTGGAAGTCCAATTGCTGACTCTAGATCAATAGGGCTCTTTACTTCGATGCATAAAGAACCATCCAACGCTTTTGCAATGACTGATTCAATAGGCTCGTCAAGAAAATTATCTAGCCCTGTGAGTGCCAGTTTGAGAGCCTGCGAACGCTGCATTTCATTATTCTCATCAAATAATTCAGCTGGAGTATGCAGTCCAAAGAGAGTTAGTGTGTGAAAACCTTTTTCTATGAGTTCCGGACTAAGAATTGTTGGATCTGTCAGGGTGTGGCAGTACATTTCCGAAGGAGCATCTATTGGTAGCTCTCCACTGCGCGCTTGCATGAATGCTTTCTCTAATTGATCAAAGCTTTCATTTACATGGAAGGTCCCGGCGAAAGCCAATTTCGGATCTACCCCAGATTTTAATCGCGGCAATCGTTCAAGAAGCATATTTACCTTCAATTGAGAACCCGCAAGAAATGGTTCCTGTTTCTCCCCCACCAACTTCTTTAACACTGATGGTGCGGCATTGGAAAGCAAAAAATCTGCGCTAAATTTCTCCCCATTAACTGTTTCCACATTGATTCCGTAAGTCTCTGATTCAATCCCTACGATTTCACTATTACATTGAATGTGGACTCCCGCTCCAATTGCTACACGTTGCAGCTCGGATACAAGTGCTCCCATGCCACCCTTCGGTACTTTCCATTCGCCTGTTCCATTTCCAATGAGATGATAAAGGAAACAAATATTTGCTTGAATATCAAACGCGGAGGCAAATGTTCCAATGAGTCCATCTGTAAGGACGACGCCTCGCACTATGTCATCTTCGAATGTCTGAGAAATAATTTGGCCGATCGGATTTTCGATCATCGAACTCCAGAAATGGTCGCTCGCCACACGCTTTCTTAATTCCGCACGAGTCGGAAGCGGCTCAAGGAGTGTTGGAGCAATCATCGTGGCTGCTCGGCTTATTTCTTCATAAAAATCAATCCAGCTCTGAGCTTCTATTCGTGAACCTGTCAGAGATTCAAAAGATTCTGCACTTCGATCATCCCATGTTCGAGAAACTAGCAATCCTCGATGCTCGCTATTGCGAACATAAGGCGTGTAGGAAGATACATCTCGAGAAATAGCCGAGAAATTTAATCCAAGGTCTTTGATAATTTGATCTGGCAACAACGAAACTAAATATGAATATCGTGACAGTCTTGCATCGAAATCCGGGAAGGCTCTTACACTCGTGGTTGCTCCACCTATCTCCGCTTGTGCTTCTAGGACGAGAACTTTCTTCCCAGCCTTACCTAAATAAGTAGCGGCAACGAGTGAATTGTGACCGCCACCCATAATTATCACGTCATATTTCATGGTTACCCCACAGAAGAAACTATGCGATCAATTGCCTCAGTAATGATTGATCCGCTCGTTGCAAAATTTAAGCGAATATAGTGAGGTGTAACTGGTGAATATAAATGACCAGCGTTAAATGCCACTTTGCCCTTCTCTAGGAGATGTAGCGATGGATCCGTCCCAAGTTGAAGTGCTTCGAGGTTCAACCAAGCGAGATATCCATTGTGCGGAAGGTGATAACCAACCGATGGAAGATGAGTAGCAAGAAGGTTCCCCAGTAAAATTCGATTATCATCTAATGTCGAAATGGCCGAGTTGAGCCACTCCTCCCCCGACTCAAAGGCAGCGGTTGCCGCAAATGCCCCAAGGATGGAAGTACTGAAGTGAAGGCTGGGTGGCAACTCAGTCATTCTTTTATCCATACCCGTATCTTCGGTCACAATCAAGGCGCACTTCAAACCTGCAAGATTCCAACCTTTGCTTGCTGCGGTTATGCATACGCCAGTCTCACGTGCCTGTGCACTCACCGAAAGAAATGGGACAAACTCTTTTTCCTTATAAGTTAATGGGGCATGAATTTCGTCGCTGATGACGATGACGCCATGTATCTTTGCTAAATTCGCAATTCGTTCAAGATCTTGATGTGAGTAAACAAAACCTAATGGATTATGTGGACTGCAGATAAGATGTACTTTAATTCCAGAGGCGTACGCTTTCTCAATCGAAGGCCAATCAAGTACCCAAGGATTAACTTCCACTGACGAGATAACATTCTCTAATATAAACGGAACATCCATTGTGTTCATTTTTGCTTCTGCAATCCATGTCTTAAAATTCTGGTACACGGGAGAATTTATAAGAACTGTATCGCCAGGTTTACAAATTACGCGCAAAATTTCAACTGCTGCTATTCCCACATCAGCTGTAAGTCGGACCTGGAGCGGATCGGATTTCCATTGCCATCTGCTTGTTGTGAAACGTGAAAAAGCTTCACCTAACTCTGGAATGTTGCCTAAATATCCAGTTTCTGAATTGCTGATCATGTCGTGCAAAAGTTGCGCGATGGGCTGGGCAATCGGAAAATCCATCTCTGCCACTGGTAGAGGTAGAACGTCAGGCTCGAAACCACGCCATTTTGCACTTCTATGGCTTCGCAGTTCAGATAGGGGTGGAACTTTGATACGTAAGTCATCCATGGACGCAACATTACATTCCAGATTACAGTTGCGATAGAACCCAGGAAGTACATACGATCTAATATTTGAACAATATCGATGGGAGGATGAAAAAGGTGACTTCAAAGATTTCCACCCAGAAAATGAAGAAAGCCATTGCACATATTGTTTCTGTTGATAAGAAGTTGGTGCCAGTGATTGAAAAGGCTCCTTTATGCACGATTGGGCGAAGTGAGCGTAAATATTCACATTTTGAATCGCTGGTGGAGTCAGTAATTTCCCAGCAGTTAGCAGTTAAAGCAGCCGACACAATTTATAAACGCGTCCTTGACCTCGCAGATGGAACTATGAGCCCGACTAAAATCGCCAAAATAACTGAATCTGATATGCGCCTGGCGGGAGTTTCCGGGGCAAAATTCAAAACGATTAAGGGTTTGTCTGAAGCCTCACTTGATAAACGCATCGACTTTGAGTCTCTTCATGAATTAGATAATGATCAATTAATTCACGATCAACTAATTTCTTTATGGGGCATCGGTCCGTGGACGGTAGATATGTTTATGATTTTTCAGTTGGGGCGCCTTGATGTATGGCCCACGGGAGACTTAGGGGTGAGACGTGGCTGGGAAAAAACTCACAATTTAAAAGAACTCATCACTCCGGAATTACTGGAAAAGCGAGGTGAAAAGTTTCGCCCATATAGAAGTGTCGTCGCATGGTATTGCTGGCGGGCACTAGAAAAATAAAATTTATTCCGTAGGTTCAAGAATCATTGATACAGAATTAATGCACCAACGTTGATCGACGGGGTTATCAAAACCTTCGCCCTCGAAAACATGACCCAGATGAGATCCACATGCTGCGCATCGAACTTCTGTTCTCACTCTTGGAAAAAGTGATCTGTCTTCAATGAGTTCGACGGCGTCTTTAGAAGTGGGTTGGTAAAAAGATGGCCATCCGCAACCGGAATGGAATTTAGTCTCACTTCTGAAAAGTTCGGCCGAGCATGCTTTGCACTTGTAAATTCCAACCGTTTCCGAATCCGTATATTCGCCCGTAAAGGGACGCTCCGTAGCCCCTCTGCGTAACACGTCAAAAGAGAGCGTATCTATTTTATTTTTTAATTCTTCTTCATCTATTTCAATTTTTTTCATTTTGAGATTGCCTTTGCGGGATAAGGAATTCCAGTTGTTGAGTGACAGTCGTAACCGTTCGGATTCTTCTCTAGGTATCTCTGGTGATATTCCTCGGCAAGGTAGTAGGTGTGAGAATCTGCAGCATTAATTTCGGTAACAATGAGTCCAATTCCTGCCGAAGTTAAAGCAGACTGATACTGATCTCGAGATTGGATGGCAATTTCAAACTGCTCTGGAGAGGTAACAAAAATCGCACTTCTGTATTGTGAGCCAATATCATTTCCTTGGCGGTCCACAGTTGTCGGATCATGCATTGTCCAGAATTCTTTCAGTAGTTCCTCAAAGGAAATTTCTTCAGGATTAAATTCGACAAGAACAACCTCTGCGTGGCCAGTCGCACCTGTGCACACCTGGTCGTAGGTTGGATTGTTCGTCATGCCACCCATATACCCAACACTTGTATGAGTGACTCCTGGTGTATTCCAGAATCGGCGTTGCGCACCCCAAAAGCAGCCAGTCGCAAAATATGCATGCATCGATTTCATAACGCGTATCCTTGCATGGGTGCTTGCTTTGCGCATGGCCATTGAATTGCGCTGATAACCTAGTCATCTGAGCCCCCGTAGCTCAGGGGATAGAGCACCGCCCTCCGGAGGCGGGTGCGCAGGTTCGAATCCTGCCGGGGGCACTGGAAAATGTGAGAATGGATGAAATTTGGTGAAAACGCGAGGTATATCACCTCAAACTTTGCGAATCTCTTCTCTTTCATCCTTGTTTAACTCACTTATACAAGGGAGAATATGAACCTTGCGTGCACCGTTTGGTCCGTATTTTTAGGTTAGACATATATTTACTTCAATTAAAAGAAGGGTGGGTTCAGTCATGGATTGGCGCCATCAATCAGCTTGCCGTGATGAAGACCCCGAACTCTTTTTCCCTGTAGGAAATACCGGTCCAGCTATATCGCAAATTGAAGAAGCGAAAAAAGTCTGTAACCGTTGCGTTGTGCGCGAGGCATGCCTTGCCTGGGCGTTAGAAAGTGGACAAGATGCTGGAGTTTGGGGCGGTCTATCCGAAGATGAACGTCGCGCGCTCAAGCGCCGTGCCGCACGTAATCGGGCCAGATTGCAAGAGCAAAGTCTTCACAACAACCAATCGTAGGTATTTTTCTAAAATCTTAAATAGGAAAGTGCAAAATCCCCTTAGTTCCATCTGCATCTGACACTAATCTAATTTCACCTCGTAATTCATTTTCTGTCAACGTTCTGACAATTTGCAAACCTAGATTTGAAGAAGTAGTCAAGTTAAATTCTGGTGGCAGTCCAACCCCATCGTCAATAATCTCAATTGTGCAATCGAGTGCAGATCGAGATACTCGAATTTCCAGCTGTGAACCTTTTTCTGCTAATCCATGTTCGAGTGCATTATGAATTAATTCTGTAATCACAAGCGCCAGTGGAGTCGCAATTCTAGGCTCCAACGATGCAAGAGATCCAACTCGACTAATCTGTAATTCACTTCTGCGAGGACTCAGTTCTAGAGCGTGGCTAATTAAACTATCAAGTACTTGATCAAAGGCAACAGTTGCCTCTGAGCTTGTTGAAAGTGTTTCGTGCACTAACGCAATAGAGGCAATACGACGTACAGCTTCTTCTAGTGCGGCACTTGCACTTGGATCGTCAATTCTACGAGCTTGCAATCTGAGTAACGCCGAGACAGTTTGGAGATTATTTTTAACCCTGTGGTGAATCTCTTTAATAGTTGCATCTTTAGTTACAAGTTCACGTTCTCGTCTGCGCAATTCAGTGACATTGCGAATCAAAACGATTGCGCCAATTCGATCGCCAGAGGCGATAAGAGGCATTACTAAAAGATCAATTGTTCCACCGGAATTCTCACATTCTCCACGCGCAAGATTCTTCCCACTTAAGCGAGTGCGCAGACCATGATCATCTGCTTCATGACTTTTCTTGTTTAAATCTTCAGCTAGGTCCGCGAGGCTTAGTCCGTCGACGTCGCTCTCCCATCCCAGTCTGCTCAAAGCAGATCTCGCGTTTGGGCTTGCGTATGAAATTACTCCGTTTACATCTAAGCGAATGAGGCCATCTCCCACGCGCGGCGCTGGATCAAGAAGTGTTCCAGTGTCTGTGTAAGGGAATGTGCCCTGCGCAACCATACGATACAAATTGTGGGCGATTTCTCGATAATTTAATTCAAGTCGACTCGGAGAGCGCATAGTTTCAGCAGCCCGATGTCGAGAAATGACAGCAATCACATTATCTTGAAACATTACTGGGATTGTTTCTTCTTTAATCATTTGGCCATCTATCAGTTCGGGATCAGAATCGCGCAAAATCTCTGCACTTGAAAGTGCCTCATCGATACGAGGCCTGCTCCCCCATGTAATTTCATCACCAATAACGTCTTGAGTAAAAACTGTTGCCGCAGTTGTTGGACGGATATGGGCTACTGCAACATATCCAGTTGGCCAACTTCGGTACTCCTTTCGAAGGGGAACCCACAAGACAAGATCTGCGAATGACAAGTCTGCAAGAAGCTGCCAATCTGTCGTGAGCTCAAGGAGTCGGTGTATCTCCGATGAAGAAAGTGGGGAACGTCCTTTTATTAAATCGCCTAGCCGTGGCATTGATTACTTCCCATTGTTGATCTTGTCCAAGAGATCAGATATTTCCTGGCGGGCATACCAGGTGAGTTCGTCATCGCCTCGCTCGCAAATAAATAAGCAATCAACCTGCTCCCACAATAGAGGGCTTTTTAATTCAATTGTATTTTCATTGTGAGCCGCTACAAGTGATTCATCTACCTCTAGCGCGAGGACGAATCCAGAAGAATTAGAATTTTCATCTCTAGTTAGAGAAACCGATGCGGCGAGTAATGAAATTTCATATTCGGCTTCTTCTTCGTCTAATTCGTTGTTAGCAGTAGTGAATTTAATTGTAGGCGCATACACGCTCACGGGTTCCCAGGATCCATCTTTCATAAATGTGGAAATCTCGCCAGCTGTTGTGGCTATATATGCGCGCATAAGGTTAAGAGTATAAGAATTTAGGCAGTTAGGTCTCTGGCCATTTCTTCAATGATTTTACGCATAGGACTACGCTCAGCAGCCTCTGAAAGTGTGGTTCGCTCACGCACTGAACTAGAAACCCCACGGACATCACGAGGCAGGATATAAAGTGCACACGTTGGGAATGGTGCGGTAATCATACGAAATTCTTTTTCTTCATTTGAAGACTTTCGGGATGGTGTCGCTAGGTTTAGAATGAAACCAAGCTCTCCTGTGATTGCTGTCCGGCTAAGAACTTTACATAATTGATTAAATCTCTCATTTCCTAGGAGATCACTGCGGCTCAAAACCCAGATCGTATCCGCGCTCTCTGCTGACCAAGTAATGATTGAAGACTGCCATCGCTGGTCAGTGAGATGAGAAGAAAAATTTCCTACATCACCTAGATCAATCACTATGTGATCAAAATTATTCTCAGCTTGCGTCAATCGGGAAATATGTTGTGAAGAATTTATTCGATTGAATTCAGCAACAAAGAAATTGGGAGAAACTTCGCGCCAGTCATCATCATCCTGAAGTTTTCTTTCATCGAGAAAAGTGGAAATTGAAGGCGCTGAAAAGTGTGCATCGATTAGTAAAGTCTTCTTGTCTAGTAGCGCAAGTTCGGAAGCAATATTTAGGGCAACCGTTGAAGCCCCTGTACACGTTCCAGCTGACCCAACCGCTAGAACCAACGCTTGACGTTTCTTTTTGGTTTCAAAAATAGTTGGGCGAATAAGCGGTGTCCGGATAAATCCACGGACCATTGAAATTAGTTCGTTTGCATCTTTGGGGAATGCGTAGATCTCCGAATACTCTGAAGTCAGATCGTCCTTATCTCCAAATCCAACTACTTTTCTAACCAATAATGCGTAACCATCTAGTTTCCGTCTAGAAAAATCTGGCAAGTCTGGTGAGTAAAGGAGCAACGCAGTTCTTGATAATTCCACATTATTATCGAGGTAATCAGTAAGGGATTGGGCATCTAAGGCTCGGAAGATTACGTTCCAACCTTGGCTATATAGGGTTCCGGCGATAAAACTTTCTGCATCCGTATCTGCAATGGCCGTAATTATTACAGGAGGATTGTTCTTAACCATGCGTGCTCACAAGAACAAGGCGCCCTAGCGCTGTTGCTTGAACAAGTGACATCACTTGGTTCGGGTCTACAGATAAACTGATTGCGACTTCACTTCCAAAATTTTGACCACTTTTACTCAACTGTTTCACGGTTGTTCCTTCAAGAATCAATTGAGGTGCAGGTGTCAATTCGCCATTTTGTGAGTCAAATACCGAATACACATCTACTACATCGCCGACTGTTGTATCACTCGGGATGTCAGCAACTCGTACGCTAATTGGAACCGAACTGAGTTGAGGCCCGGTTCCAAACTCATCTACGCCAATAGTTGAGATGAGTTCGCCAGCCTCAAATCGTTCAACTGCCAAGTGACCTACGAGATCTCTAGATGAGGGGTAGTAATTCGACGATAGATTACCCAGAATTACATCAGCCTTACTTAGGTCACTGAACTCAATGACGTGTCCGGGAACGATGAACGATTTGGCAACCCAGAAAGATTGTCGATGGTTTGATAGCGCCGCAAAGGCAAGAGCGCTGAAGAAGGATGCGCATATGAGGACAATTGCAAGGATTAGTCGAGAGCGTGGGTTCTTTTTGTGTATGGCCATAGTGGGCCATTCAAGAGGTTTGGTGATTCTCGAGAATTCATTTGTTCACAGTCATCCTTTGTAATGATTCATTTGTCACCCTTTGAATGATTCCTTCCTCTATAACGGTGTTCATTCTTAGGTCATGACAACAGAGAAAATATCCTCCAGCCCACTTGATAATTCCTACTTTGAATATGAAGACTGGGAGCATCCGATGCTTGAAATGTTTCGCCCAGTAGCTCCCGTTGTTGCCCAACAAAAAGCTCGACTCTATTTAATTCCATCCACCTTTGATGATGAGTTTGACCCTGATTTTCTTCCTCAACCTACGTCAGCTTTGGACTTGCCCGAACTCAATAATTGGACCCTTCGATTTGCAACGTGTGTGCTGGAAATTTGGGCTGGTAGAAGATCGGCATCTCAGGTTACCCGGATGTGCCACAGGAGAATTTTCACTGAACTTGTGGCTGCCTCTGGAAGCATGAAAGAAGTGGGTCGCATACGCACAGTGCATCAAAGCGAGCCTTTGGATGGAATTTGTGAATCCACAATCACCGTCAGATTTGGAGAAAGATTGAGAGCCCTAGCTATTCGCTTTGAAGGAGTTGATAACAGATGGCTCTGCACCTCTCTGACATTGCTTTAGGCGGCTCCGTGGCAGCGCTTGTA
The DNA here is from genome assembly GCA_009699575.1 of Actinomycetota bacterium. Classification (GTDB taxonomy): domain Bacteria; phylum Actinomycetota; class Actinomycetes; order Nanopelagicales; family Nanopelagicaceae; genus Planktophila. The sequence continues at coordinate 71,658 of WLNY01000004.1, read as the reverse complement.
CTTCTTACCCGAACCGCACGGACATGGACCGTTGCGAGTGACATCTGTTGATGTAACAACACCGTTTTCATCGGGCGCGGTGTATGAAAGTGCAACCGCCGGTGTCTGGTGAGGCTCCAAGCCCTTAGCTTGAACAGAATTATCAGTCTCGACTTGTACATCTATATTGAAAAGATACCCTGCAATCTCCTCTTTAATCGCATCCATCATTGCCGCAAATAAATCAAAGCCTTCGCGCTGATATTCAACTAGTGGGTCACGTTGAGCCATGGCTCGAAGACCAATACCTTCTTGCAGGTAATCCATCTCGTATAAATGTTCACGCCACTTACGATCGAGCACGGAAAGAAGCACTTTGCGCTCCAGCTCTCGCATCACTTCGCTTCCAAGATTTTCCTCGCGCTGCGAATAGGCATTGAGTGCATCTTCAATAATTCGACTCTTTAGGTACTGCGCATCGAGAGCAGAGCGGGAGCCTATTTCAGAATCTAATGACTCAATTGTGAATGAAATGGGGTAGATAGTTTTCAATGCAGTCCAGAGACGCTCAAGGTCCCAATCTTCTGAGAATCCTTCTGAAGTAGCGGCATCGACATAGGCAGATAATGTTTCTTGCATAAATTCAGATACCTGAACTTGAATATCTTTTCCTTCAAGAACGAGGCGACGTTCGCCATAAATGACTTCACGTTGTCGATTCATCACGTCATCGTATTTCAAAACATTTTTACGTATTTCAAAGTTCTGCGACTCAACTTGGGTTTGTGCTGATTTAATTGCGTTACTGACCATTTTTGATTCAATAGGTGCGTCATCTGGAATTCCAGCTGCTGAAAGAAATCTTTCAACCATTCCTGAGTTAAATCGTCGCATTAATTCATCTTGAAGTGAAAGATAGAAACGGGATTCGCCGGGATCTCCCTGGCGCCCTGAGCGACCACGTAGCTGATTATCAATGCGTCGAGATTCATGACGCTCGGTACCAAGTACATAGAGTCCACCAAGTGCACTGACTTCATCGTGACCCTTTGAAACCGCTTCTTTTTGCTTTGCAATTTCTGCAGGCCAAGCACTTTCATATTCAGTTGGATTATCGACGGGTGAAAAACCCCGTCGTTGAATTTCGAAATCAGCCATGAATTCGGGGTTGCCGCCGAGCATGATGTCTGTTCCACGTCCTGCCATATTGGTGGCTACCGTTACTGCGCCAACTACTCCAGCGCGGGCAATAATTGCTGCTTCACGTTCGTGGTGTTTTGCATTGAGGACTTCGTGTGGAACGCCACTCTTTCGAAGCAAGGCAGATAACTCTTCAGATTTTTCAACACTGACAGTTCCAACCAGTACTGGTTGGCCCTTCCGGTGGCGATCGACAATGTCAGAGGTTACGGCAGCAAATTTGCCCGCTTCGCTCTTGTATACCAAGTCTGGTTGATCCAAGCGAACCATTGCACGATTTGTTGGAATTGGCACAACGCCTAGCTTGTAGATTTGATGAAATTCTGAAGCCTCTGTCATGGCAGTTCCAGTCATACCGGAGAGCTTGTCGTAGAGGCGGAAATAATTTTGAAGAGTAATCGTGGCAAGCGTCTGATTCTCATCTTTAATTTCAATGCGCTCTTTTGCTTCTAACGCTTGGTGCATGCCCTCGCTATAGCGGCGGCCGGCCATGATTCGGCCGGTGTGCTCATCAACTATGAGAAGTTCGCCATTCATAACCACGTAATCTTTATCGCGTTTAAATAATTCTTTTGCGCGAATTGCATTATTCAGGTACCCAATGAGCGGCGTATTGGCTGCCTCATAGAGATTTTCAATTTTAAGAAGTTCTTCAACTCGCGTGACTCCCTCTTCGAGAATGCCAACTGTGCGCTTTTTTTCATCTACTTCATAGTGGCGATCCCTATCAAGCTTTCCAACTATCGAACTAAATTCCAAATACCACTTGGTTGCTTTATCAGCAGGTCCACTAATGATTAATGGGGTTCGTGCTTCATCAATGAGAATCGAGTCCACTTCATCTACTACGGCAAAGAAGTGATCGCGTTGCACGCATTCATCAAGGCTCCATGCCATATTGTCACGAAGATAATCAAATCCAAATTCATTATTTGTTCCATAGGTAATATCTGCCGAATACGCTTCACGACGTTCTGCGGGATTCATATTTCCCAAAATAACGCCAACACTGAGTCCTAGAAAACGATGTACGCGACCCATCCATTCGCTATCACGCTCTGCCAAATAATCATTGACGGTCACAACATGAACCCCGCGACCCGCCAAGGCGTTGAGGTATGACGGAAGTGTTGCGACAAGGGTCTTGCCTTCACCAGTACGCATTTCAGCAATGTTGCCTTTATGAAGCGCTGCACCGCCCATAATCTGTACGTCATAGTGACGTTGTCCAAGCGTTCTCTTAGATGCCTCTCGGACTACTGCAAATGCTTCAGGCAAGAGATCTTCTAAAGTCTCGCCATTGGAGTAACGAGCTTTAAAAATATCAGTTTGAGCGCGAAGTTCTTCATCGGATAGAGCCGAGATGCGAGGTTCTTGTGCAGCAACTGTTGCAGCAATCTTGGTAAGTTCCTTAATAATTCGGCCCTCACCGGCACGCAGGATTCGATCCACAAACGCTGGCATATCTTCACCCTCTCAAAGCGCACCTTGGAAGGTGCCGTATCTATCAACGCTCCTATCGTAGCGGGGTGGACACGAAGGCGGTGACAGCCCCGATGACGTTAAATCCGGCCGCCTCTAAGGCTCGTTTTGCTTCCAAAAGTGAGGCCCCCGTGGTCACAAGGTCATCAACGAGGATCAAATTTTTACCATTATTAATTCTCGTCACCTTGCTCTGAGGAACATGAAGGGCACCCGCTAAATTCTCAAATCGTTGCTGGGCGTTTAAATTCGACTGATCGCGAACTCGAAGGCGGTGTTCTAGGAGTTGGTGCACATCTAAAGAATGTGAGTTCCCCACTCTATGTGTAATCTCGCTGAGAAAGTCTCGACCGCGCTTACGCGAGGAACTTCTTCTCGAAGGAACAGGAACAAGGGCGCCCATTTCACTCACTGAGAGTAGATATCTCAGTGAGTTACCTATTGCGCTTGCTATGAGCAAATCCGCAGGCAAAACACCATCTTCTTTGGCAGCCAATATAACGCGTTGAGCAGTTGGCGAATAAGCGAGTGATGAAAAAACCTCTATATTTCGAATTTGGGTTCGATACAGTTTTAATTGCCATGTCTTTTTACACGTCGAGCAAATATTTGGTCCAAGTGTTGAGCACCCAAAACATCTAGAAGGAAATAAAATTTCTGACAGTTCGTTCAATAATTTCATGTACTCAGTATTTTTGAATATTCATCCTTCTAAGCAAATAACTCCTACACATGTGGAGAGATCTAGCGCGGAAGAGATGAAGGGGTCAGCGAAATAATCCGTGATTCAATCTGGTCCCCAGCAACGAGCGGAAGTGTCAGAACAAAATGTGCGCCCATTCCAGGCCGTCCCCATGCTTCAAGTTCACCATTATGAAGGCGCGCATCTTCTAAAGCTATTGAAAGACCTAGCCCAGTCCCGCCGTGTTCCCTAGATCTTGATGGGTCTTCGCGCCAAAATCTATCGAAGACTCTCGTAAGTGAACTCTCATCAAGTCCCCCACCAAAATCTCGGACCGAAATTGCCACATCATGATCATCTGAAATGATGACTACTTCAATTGGTTTTGCTTCTGCATGATCGATGGCATTTGTGAGCAAATTCCTCAGAATTCTCTCAATCCTTCGAACATCGCCCTTCAACATAATTTCATCTTCATTGGCGAAAAGTGAGATTGTTGTCGACTCTTCTCGTGCAACAAGGACTAAATCAGCAATACAACGTTTGACTGCATTCACCACATTGAAATCAGTGATTTCAAGAAGAGCCACTTCTGCGTCGAATCGACTTACTTCAAGAAGATCCTCAAGGAGTCGCTCGAATCTATCAATCTGGGCCACGAGCAATTCAGCACTTCGTGCGATTTGCGGATCAAAGGTTGCACGGGCTTCATAAATAACTCCCGATGCCATTCGAAGCGTGGTCAAAGGCGTGCGCAATTCATGCGAGACATCAGAGACAAAGCGTTGTTGCACTCGAGAAAGGTTTTCGAGGCGGCTGATCTGTTCTTGGATGGATTGAGCCATTTCATTAAATGAATTGCCCAAGGCTGCAATTTCATCTTTGGAGTTAACCTGCATCCGTTTATCTAGGTCACCAGCCGTGAATTCTCCGGCGATGCGCGCTGCTTCGCGCACTGGCCTTATCACCTGCCTAGCAAGGAGCCATGTGATTAGACTAATTAAAAGCACTAGCGCAATTCCAGTAAAAAGAATTGAATTTGTTATGAGATCTAAAGTCTTGTTTTGATTTGTCAGTGGAAAAAGTAAATAAATTTCATACGAGCCTGCCCTTGGTACTTTAATTAATTGGCCCACAGCGATTGCTGGTACTTGCACATTTCCTGCGTATTGCATCGTAATGTATTTCCACTGCAGTTCTTTATTTGCCCTAATTTTACTTCGAAATTCTTGTGGAATCGAAAGTGGATCAACAAAGTTTGAGGTGGTCTGATAATTTAGATCATTTTTTATACTAGTTGGGGCTTTAAGAATTGCAATTTCACGTCCACTACCAGACGTTCCGGCTGTACGAACTGAAACGACAACATCATCAATAATTTTCTTTACTTCTATTTTTGGGTTTACATTTGCAAGCGCTAATCGATATATCGCCCCAACAATCGTGGAGCGCGCTTCATTGATTGAGGAGTCCAAATTGACCTTCTTGACTCCTTCAGAAAGCCTGGAATCAAGGGCTGAACTGCTCAACCACACAACGCTCATAGAAAGTAAAACAGTTGAGACTAGAACACGCGCGGCAAGTGAATTGCGCAAGCGAGAACTTAACGATCTCATTTCATGAACCGTCAAGCGCTCCGGCTTTGTACCCGATTCCTCGAACAGTAATTACTATCTTTGGATTCTCTGGATCATGTTCGATTTTCGAGCGCAAGCGTTGGATATGTACATTAACCAAACGTGTATCTGTCGAATGTCGATATCCCCAGACTTCACTGAGCAACGCATCTCGCGTAAAGACTCGTTTCGGTTCACGAGCTAATGCGACAAGTAAATCAAATTCGATTCGGGTTAGAGCAATTAAATTACTTCCATGTTTGACTTCATGGGAATTGATATCAATTGTGATATCACGTATGTGCAGGATCTCCGCGGATTCTGAACTTGAACGTCGAAGTCGCGTTTTCACGCGGGCGAGAAGTTCCGAAGGGTGACGAAATGGTTTGACCATGTAATCATCGGCTCCGGCTTCCAAACCAAGGACAACATCGTGGGTGTCGCCCTTGGCTGAAAGCATCACAATTGGAATCATGGATTCTTGTCGTATCTGACGACACACTTCTATGCCGTTAATGCCTGGAAGCATTACATCCAATAACACAAGATCAGGCGGATTACTTCTAAAAACTTCAAGGACCTCATCGCCGCGGCTAACTAGATCTACATCGAAGCCAGCACCAGTTAAAACTATCCCGAGCATTTCTGCAAGATCTTGGTCATCATCGACGACCATAATTAATGTCACTAGCTACCGTGTTCCCATGAATTCAGATACATGTCTTGAGCTGGAGTAAGAACATCAATATGCCCACCCATGCTAATTAACTTAAGACTTGCAACTTCCTTATCAATATACGTAGGAACCTCGTGAACTCCTGGAGTGAGATTTTTAGCTTCCTTCACTAGATATTCAGCGGTGAGCGCTTGATCGGAAAAGGACATATCCATCACCGAAGCAGGGTGACCTTCAGCAGCACCAAGATTCACAAGACGTCCTTCTGCGAGCAGGAGGAGACGACGACCATCAGTCATGACATATTCATCGGTCTGATGGCGCATCTTTGCATTCTTGGTCGTTGCGTGTTGCTCCAACCACGCCACGTCAATTTCAATATCAAAGTGTCCGGAGTTGGCCATGATTGCGCCATCTTTCATGACTGCAAAATGCTCATCACGTAAAACGTCGCGGTTTCCCGTGACTGTAATGAATACATCTCCGATTTTTGCTGCATCAATCATTGGCATTACACGAAATCCTTGCATCATGGCATCTAACGCTTTAGTTGGGTCGATTTCAGTAACAACAACGTCTGCACCCATACCTTTAGCGCGTTCAGCAACACCTTTCCCGCAATAACCAAAACCTGCGACAACAAGGACTCGGCCGGCAAGAAGGAAATTTGTTGAGCGAAATACTGCATCCAGCGTTGATTGGCCTGTTCCGTATCGGTTATCAAACATGTGTTTTGTATCAGTGTCGTTGACAGCAATCATTGGAAATTGAAGAGCGCCATCTTTTGCCATTTGATTTAATCGAATAACGCCAGTTGTGGTTTCTTCACATCCACCTGCAATGTTAGGAATTAATTCTTTTCTTGTTGTATGCAATGTATTTACTAGGTCGCATCCATCATCGAATACTTGGTGTGGTTCGATATCAAGGGCTGCGTTGATATGGCGGTAGTAACCATCGCGATCAACAGCGTTGCGAGCGAAAACGCTAATTCCGAATTCGTGGACAAGTGCCGCGGCAGTATCATCTTGTGTTGAGAGCGGATTTGATGCACACAAAGCAATATCGGCTCCGCCTGCTTTTAACACGCGCATTAGGTTTGCTGTTTCTGTTGTCACGTGCATACATGCAGCGATACGTACACCAGCAAATGGTTGCGATTTTTCGAAACGTGCTCGAATTTGTGCGAGCACTGGCATGTTGCGTTCTGCCCACTCGATTCTCATGCGGCCTTGAACAGCAAGAGAAGCATCTGCAATGTCGTGCTTAGGAAGCGTCGAGGTCACTGGTGAGTTCATAAAAATTCTCCTTTTAGGTTGGTCTGTCAGCGTCGATACATTTGCGCTTACCTAATGGGTAGGGCTCTACAGTGTTAGGCGGCTAGGGTCATAGATTACTGCCCTAACCCTAAAAGGGTGAAGTTAGAAACTAACTTCTGATGGTGTGAAGTAGCCTCTCTTGAAGGAGTGCCATCTCCTCAGGGCTCTTGGCTTCAACATTTAGACGCAGAAGCGGCTCGGTATTTGATGGGCGAACATTAAACCACCATGTTGGACCATCGACGCTTAATCCATCGAGATGGTCAATGGTCACATCTGAGATCCCAGAAAAGGACTCTTCAATTTCGCGCATTTTAGCTCCGGCGTCATGGACTGTTGAATTAATTTCTCCACTTGCAACATACCGTTGATAAGGCTTGAGGAGTTGTGAGAGCGCAAGCTCACTTGATCCCAGAGCAGCGATCGCATGAAGTGCGGCAAGTGCTCCGGAGTCAGCGCACCAGAAATCCTTGAAATAGAAGTGTCCTGAATGTTCCCCGCCAAATACAGCCCCACTCTGGGCCATAAGCGCTTTGATGTACGAATGTCCCACGCGGCTTCGAAGTGGATGTCCACCATTTTCGAGGACAATCTCAGCAACTGAACGTGAGGAAATGAGGTTATAAATAATGTTTGAACCGGGATTTCTTTGAAGTTCTCGATGAGCGATCAAGGAGGTTAGATCTGATGGGTTAACAGTGTTTCCTTTCTCATCCACGAGAAAGCAACGATCTGCATCTCCGTCAAATGCAAGTCCTATATCCGCCTGATTTTTGATCACACTTGCCTGTAAATCGACAAGGTTCGCAGAATCAATTGGATTGGCTTCGTGGTTTGGAAACGTTCCATCTAATTCGAAATACATTGGTATGACCTCTGCATTTATGCCGGCAAATATAGCTGGAGCCGTAAAGCCAGCCATTCCATTACCTGCATCAATAACAATTTTTAGCCTTCTGATACCAGTGACATCTACAAGGCCAAGCAAATGCGATACATATTCTTGCAGCATGTCAGAGTGCTTTTCTAATCCGAGAGACCTGAAGGACATTGGAGATCCTTCGCGCATGAAATTTTCAATAACTTGTAATCCAGTTTCTTTTCCAACTGGGCGGGCACCACTGAGGCAGAGTTTTATTCCGTTATATGCAGCTGGGTTGTGGCTCGCCGTAAACATTGCACCCGGTAGGTTTAGTTTTCCAGAAGCGAAATAAAGCATATCTGTCGATGCTAATCCTATGCGGATAACATCTAGACCTTGTGAAGTAATCCCAGAAGAAAATGCCTCAGCAAGTTCTGGAGATGACGGACGCATATCTTCACCAACAACAACACTTGCTGGCTCACGTTCAATTTGAAGAAATCTTGCATAAGCCACACCTAAGGCAAAAGTAAAGTCAGCCGTCAATTCAGTTTCGACAAGCCCTCGAATGTCGTACGCCTTGAAAATATTTGGAAAAGTCATCTTATTTCACTAATTTCTCTAGAAAAAACGGCCATGTAGCAAAGAAGTTTAAGAAGGTACAGAGCGCAGATGGCCTCGGCGACCTACTGAGGCTTGAGGAATTGATGGGTGAGAAATTCCTGCGCCATCAGAGCTATTGGCAACCACTTCTCGAACAGCATCTGCGATGGCCATTAAATCATCATCAGAATGCTCCTGCTCGATCCCTTCGTTGGATTGCCTAATGACATTCCAGCCGTTCGGGACAGTCATTCGTTGCCCGTGTGTTTCACATAGATCGTAGGCATGTGGTTCTGAGTGAGTTGCTAAAGGGCCGAGCACTGCCGATGAATCAGCATAGTTATAGGTCAAAGTCATTGTGGCAAGAAGTCGGCAACTTGAACGCGAACATGCGCGTCCATATTTTGATTGCGAATTCATACTAGAGAGGTTAGTGGTTGGAGGCGTCAAAAGTTGGGATTGTCAGGGATTTAGGACGCGGATGTTTGCACTAGGAACTTCCGATCGAGTCAAGGTACTACCAGGAATCAGCGGGAAATATCCAGTGCCGCTTTGCGATGACAGAAGTGCTGCCCCATAAGTATCTTTACTGACTTTCGTCATAGAAACCGAGAGTACTGAATCGGGAACTCTCCAGAATCCAATATCGGAGCCTAAAATTCTACGCTTAATTGTTTTTCCGCTGGAAAGTTTTGCCGTAATGGATACGTCTATGGAGTCACCCGTAAAAATAAGTGTCGGATTCAGTCCCGTGACGCTTAGTGCGAAAGGCGAAAGTTTGGGAGCTGCCGTACTCCATGTGAAATCCTTCGCTCCGCGTGAGTAGACCGCAGCAACAATCGGTTGATCAGAATGAATTACCAAACCATAAAAAGTTGATGAAATATCAGGATCGATTGAGATGGTATTAACTACTCCACTTTTAATAGTTTCTTCATCCAGTCCAACGGGCGTAAATTTTCCATCATCTGAAACTACTTCAACACTAAAATTCGCATCCGAGTCTCCCGGAACGAGAACTCGCAATTCTTGAGGAATTCGGGATGCAATTTTCACAGCACGCGGAATAGCAGGAATAAATATGTCTTTCGATGATTCGATAGAAGAATTCACCATTTCACCGCCCAGGCTGCGAAGACCTTTGCCGCGTTCGTCAATTAGAAAAGAGTTCACTCGACCTGATCGCGGTGCAACGTGAATAACAATCTGAGTAGCACCAGGTGCAAGTGCATCAAGTGAAAGAGTTATGTAGGAATTATCAGAAACGGTGAAAACTTTTGAGAGTTCGGGTCCATTTTCGCTCCACACATTAATATCAATAATCGATTCACTCAGGCCGCTATTTACAAGTACCAGATGGCCACGAGTAGTTACATCAGAAGTGCCTCCAACAAACCACTGATTCGAAACTGGTGCGGTACAAATTGTTCCACCCGTCCAGTTGCCGGCCTTGCTTTGCCACACAACGGGAGAGATGCCTTGCGCATCCACGAGAATTGGATTTTTTATAACTTTAAAACGCGTCATGCGCATTGGAATGAACTTTGAGGAATTTGACCCTACAGTTCGAAATTTCACTGATCTCTTTTGAATTGAAATCTGAGATGTAAGGCCGGGCAAGGTTGGAGGGCACACCACTGCTGGGAAATTTTCCGAGAATTGCTCTTTTGAAGCTACTCCCGCGAGAAGGTTTGCGAGTATTAGTGTGACTGTAGTCAGCGCTACAACTGAAAAGAAACGTTGAAACTTCATGTCAATTCCTTTTCCGAAATTTCACGCTTGCGTCGACCCGAAGGTGCTGCCAAAACGAGAACGAGAACGATGAGAACAAGTTGCAACGAAAGAAAGCCGCGACGAATAGTCCCATCGTGCACTAATGAGATTTCTCCTTTTTCTTCAACTCTGAACGTGGTCAAGCCATTACGATCTTGGGAACGTTCTAAGCGCACACCATTTTGAAAAATTTGCCACGAGCGACTGTAGGTATCTGTTAATAAAATTGTTCCAGGGCCTGGAACATTAGTTCTCGCCCCAACATCACTACTCTCAAGTGGGAAAGAGTCCCCTGACCGTGAAATATAAATGAGACGGCCGAGCGCCCCGGAGACTCGCCAAACAACACCTGCCGATGTGGAAGAAGCTCGGGCGAAGCCTCCAAGACCATCAATAGTTTGAATCAGTTCTCTATTCTCACTATTTTTCACAAATAAATACTTGATTCCAAAACGTGCGAGTGTTTTTGAGCTGCTGATGCCAGTTCCGTCAACCAATTCTCGCACTGCTTTAGTAATTTCCTCCGTTTCGACTGGAGCCAAGTCCGGTTCACCTAGGAATGCATCGTGGCCACGAGTTATGTAGTACTGCAAATTTACCCGGCCGTTGGAATTAACTTCACGCAAGACTACTGTTTTTGAACCAGCTTCTGCACCCAGAAATGCGGGTAAAACTGTTTGAGATGTCGCACGAACAGGAGAATCTGAGCCTGCAGTAACAACCCAAAAGATTGAAGTTATCGAATAAAAAACAGTGGCGATGGTGAGGCTTAAAGCCAGCATGTGTCGGAAATGGAAATTTGTAACTACTAAAATTTCACGTAATCGATCCAAGATTATTACACCGGTAATAATTGCGGCCAATGTTGCGCAAGCGATAAGACTTCCAACCCACACTCGTGTTGGCGTTGATGAGCCGTTGCCAGTAATTGTGAGTGATCCAAGAATCACGGAAAGTCCGAGTGCCCCAAATCCGAATTCAGCAACGGCTTTAGCTCTAGTGCGTGAGAACAGTCCGATAATTATGAGGGCGGTAAACGGAGCAACGATCCACCAGGGCACCGAACCGGCTCCTCCAGGATTGGCGATCATTGCTAAACGAAATCCACCGCCAGAAGTAGCGATGCCAGGCTCTAGAAGAATTCCCGATAGTGGAGAAAGAATCTTAAAACTCCAAGGAATGAGTACCAAGAATGGCACGAGTAAAAGTACTAATCGTTTTACTATACGAATACGAAAAATACTTTGCTCGCCATCAACCAAAAATTCTCTATAGTCCAAAGCGACTTTCACTGTAGTCAAACTAAGCAGGAGAATCATAGAAAGTGTGCTGAACGAAAATAGGACTGAGAGCAGCAAGGAATAAGCAAATAACTTTCTCCATGAAACTCTCTCGATACTCGACCATTGGCTGGATGCAATCGCGAGAAATGGAAGCAGGAGCAAAACAGCCAGAGTTCCGATTCGACCAGAATTAATACTTGCAATCGAAACGGGAGAAATGGCATAAAGAAAACTCGCACCGACCCTCAGAGGTTCGTGAGGGGTAATTCGAGAAAAAGCTCGGTAACTCGAAAGCATAAAAAATAGTGGAGCAAAAAATATTCCGAGGGTGATCAATAAAGAGGCTTTTCCTAAGAGAACTGTCGCTAGGGAGGCAAGTACCGCAATCCACGGTGGGGCGGCGCTTTCGCTTCCCATACCGACTTGATGCCACGATTCGAAATAAGTACTCCATAAATCTCGCGCACCCGAAGGGGTTGCAGGAAGACTTCCACCCACTAGATTTCCAAATCTATTTCGTGACCACGCGAGGAGCACAAGCATCATTATTGAGCCAGCTATTACTTTGGGTTTCCTAAAAATTGAGCGCCAACGAGGAGAATCCACTGGGCTTAGAAGATCTTCATCATCTGTTATAACTTCATCAACACTGACTTTCTCGCGAGCGACTGGAAGAACTGCCAATCGAATTGAATCAAATAATCTCTCGATACTTTGGCGAATTTGTTTCCGTCGAGGTGGAATAAATTCTTTAACCACACGGGCAGATATAAGCCTATGTTTTCGTCGAAATTTTCTAGCACTAATAAGTTCACGAGGATGGATAACTAAAGTGATGATTGCAAGGATTTCATCGCTTGCATAACCAGGCAATTTTGCGACTAAATACGCAATCGAACGAGCAATTGAAGAACCAAGTAACTGCAGAAATAACCACGGCAACATCCACCAGGTTGAATTTGCTAGAAGTACGTATGCAGCATTGCGTCGATCCAGCAAAAGCGGACGGTGCAAAAATGCATTAGCAACATCAATTGGTCGGCGTTCCGAGGCAGATGCTTCCGCGTGAAAAGCTTTCGCTTCAGAAACTGCAATGACGGAATGTCCTGCAACTCTTACGCGCCAACCAAAATCCACATCATCTCGGAAAAGTGAAAGGTTGTGATCAAAGCCCCCAAGATCCTCAAAAACATCACGTCGAATAAGGGCTCCCGCTGTACTTACGGCAAGAACTTCATGTACACCGTCGCGTTGTCCTTGGTCGTACTCGTGTTGTTCAAGGCCCGTCCAGCGAGCGCCATCAGAAGCGATACTGATACCGATTTCAAGTAGATGCGAACGATCATGCCAACCTAAAATTTTAGGACCGGCCATTACTACTTGAGGACGATCTTCTACAGCGTTAATTAATTGCTCAAGAGCATCAGAGGCCATGACGCAGTCATCGTGCAAAATCCATAACCATTCGTTCTCACGATTTTCATTCTCTTCCAGTGACTGCGTTGCAATCCAAACCGCATCACCAAAACCAACTTCCCTCTCGAGTTCAAGGCACGAAAGGCGCGCAGTTGTGAGAAGTTTTTTCGAAGAATCTGTCGAACCTGTATCGACTGCCAAAATATCGTCGAAGTGGCGACTCTGTGACATCAGCGATGCAACAACTTCTGGAAGCCAGCGCGCACCATCATGCACGACCAAGATTGCACTCACATGCAGTGCGCTCTTCGTGGCTTTTTCAGCCATCAAAGTCAAACCTTAAGCTGGGCGACGCTTTAAGCGACGGCGTTCTCGTTCTGAAAGACCGCCCCAAATTCCAAATCTTTCATCATGTGCAAGTGCGTATTCCAAACACTGTGAGCGAACATCACATGAAAGACAGACTCTCTTAGCTTCACGTGTTGAGCCACCTTTTTCTGGAAAGAAAGCTTCTGGGTCTGTTTGTGCACACAGAGCTCGTTCTTGCCATGAAAGTTCAACTGTGTCGCCGGAGGCAAGCACAATGGTTGGGCCTGTTCCCATGCCACCTGGGTGTTGGGACGCGGCCGGCTTAGATTCTTGTGGGCGGATCGGCATATCCGATTCTCCTTTAAACATCGCGCTAATTCCCGATTGGAATACACGTCTATGAGTGAATTACACGCTTGTAATCCCTTTAAGTCAAGTCCTAGAGGGAAAAATATTGGGGGGCTAATGCCCTAAAGAGGCGAAATGCTCATTTTCCACGCATAAAAACGAGCCTCAATTACAGGTTGAGGGGCTCGATGAGGTCATTTGCGCAATAACTGCGCGTGAAATGCGAATTTTTTGGGATGGTCGTCCCTGGTGCTACATAGCATTGTTGAAGCACCGCTCCACTTTCGATAGTGACAGCCGCACCGATGATGCTGGAATCAATGCGTACCTGCGAACCAATAAGTGAATCAGATCCGATACATGTACCACCTGTGAGAAGCGCAGTTGAATCAATTTCAACATTATTCATGGCTTTAAAATCGCCGTTGACATAATCAATTGAGCCTTGAAGTAAAGCGCGAGGAGTTCCAATGTCTAACCAATAGGAATCTTCAACATACCCAAAAACTTTCTTACCTTCGCTGACGAGCTTTGGAAAAACATCTCGTTCGATACTCACAACTTGATTGCTCTGAATTGCATCAATCACTCGAGAATTAAAAACATAACATCCGGCATTAATTGTATTTGTGATTGGATTTTCCATTTTCTCAAGAAAATCTTTGACTCGGCCGTTCGAGTCAATCGGAACACAACCATATGCACGTGCATCAGCCACATGAGTTAGATGTAAAGTCACATCAGCTTTATTTTTTATGTGGAATCTAATTTGCTGTGATAAGTCATGTCTACTTAATACATCACCATTAAGAACAACAATCGTTTCATCTCCTTCAAGGAGTTGCGCCGCATTTCGTATCGCCCCGCCAGTTCCAAGAGGAGACTCTTCGACTGCATAACTTAATTGCATTCCGAATCGGGAGCCATCACCAAAGTATGGTGTGAATGTTTCTGATAAATATGATGTTGCTAGGACAACTCGGCTTATTCCAGCTTTTTTAGCCATTTCAAGTTGATGTTCTGTCACCGGAATGCCGGCAATAGGCAACATAGGTTTGGGAGTATCACGCGTAAGTGGTGCTAGGCGCGTTCCAAATCCTCCGACCAATAAAATCCCAACGGTCATGGACTAAGAAGCCGTCTGATTCAATCGAGCGAGCGCTTGATTTATTTGAGCATCGGTTGCTGTCAATGCCACACGAATGTGTTTGGCTCCAGAAGATCCATAAAAAGATCCAGGAGTTGCCAATATGCCCAAGTTTGCCAACCAATCAACTGATTCCCATGAATCTTCATCGCGCGTACACCAGATGTATAGACCTGCGTGAGACTCATCAATTCTAAAACCATGGCGAATAAGGGCGGGGGTAAGGGCTTCTCGCCGTGCGTTATATCGATCTCGCTGCTCTTGAACATGAGTGCTGTCAGAAAGGGCGGCAATCATTGCAAGTTGGATTGGAAGAGCAACCATCATTCCGGCATGTTTACGAACTTCACGAATTTTCGCGATGAGATCGCTATCGCCAATAACAAATCCTGCTCGATATCCCGCCAACGAGGAACGCTTTGAAAGCGAATGAACAGCCAATATATTTTGGTTATTGCCTTCCGTTAGAGAGAGAATGGAAAATGGAGTCTTGTCATACCCAAATTCGAGATAGCACTCATCACACGCGAGTACTGTCTTATTTTTGCGGGAATACGAAATTGCTTCAAGCAGTTCTGCGCGTGTGTGAACTCTTCCCGTTGGATTTGAAGGAGTGTTGACCCAGGCAAGATCAGCTACTGGCCACTGTGAGGCATCAAAATCAACTGGGATGCTTATAGCCTTCGCCATCATGGCTCCGACGTTATACGTTGGATAGGCAATTTCGGGAAATAAAACTTTTCTTGATTCCAGAAAAGTTGGTAACCACGCTACGAATTCCTTGGAACCGATGAGCGGCAAGACATCAAAATCTCCCGTCGCACCCAACGTGTTTTTTGCCCAAGTATGAATACTTTCGCGCAATTGCGGGGTTCCAGCAGTAAGTGGATAACTAGGTGAATTAGATGCGTTCTTCAGTGCATCTTGGATAAATTCTGGAGTTGGATCTACTGGTGTTCCTTGTGAGAGGTCAATAATTCCATCTGGATGATTACGAGCTTTCGCTCCAAAAGGGGCGAGTGCATCCCATGGGAAATCAGGGAGCTTCAGGGTATGAGCCTTACTCGCTCTTTGTTGGAATTGCGACTACATCTTCATGGTCACGATGTGTTGGACCAATCTTGGCAGCGCCACCTGGTGAACCAAGTTCAACAAAAAATTCGTCGTTAACTTTTTTGTAGTCTTTCCAGACCGGTGGAATATCATCTTCGTAATAAATTGCCTCGACAGGGCACACAGGTTCACATGCTCCACAATCCACGCATTCATCAGGCTGTATGTACAGCATGCGATCGCCCTCGTAAATACAGTCCACTGGACATTCTTCGATGCAGGATTTGTCCTTTACATCGATGCATGGTTCTGCAATCACATAAGTCACGAGCTAGCCTCCAGATGCCGGTAGGTGGTCAATTCTAGGTGTCATTCTAAGCACACCGCCATTCGTGTCGCGATATTAGTAGGGGCGATTATCGTTGGGGTATGGGATCTCACACTGAGTCAGGCCTGGGTGCGCATGTGGGCAAACGCATCACTATCCGTCTCCATGAAGACTCGGGCGGTTTTCGAGACATCGTTGGTGTCTTGGAATCTGAGACCACCCTTCGTAATAAGCACAATGAAATTATCGAATTTTCTCCTTCTGATATCGCCATCTCACGAGTGATCAAAGAACTTCCCACTCGTGCAGGAACTGGCGCACCACTCTCCCATCGTATTCATGAGATAGAAGATATCTGCATGCGCACATGGCCTCCTACGAAAATAGAGTCACTAGGTAAATGGCAGATGCGGACCAGTGGCAAATTCACAATGCGTGCCAACTCTGTCTTGCCCCAAGGCGCCGCTCCGTATGGTCAACCAGGGTGCGATATCGAGCAAGCAATTATTAAAGTCATCGAACATTACAAAAAAGAAAATCTGACGCCTATTTTTCATTTACCCTTACCCACCTATAGCGCTCTCGACTCTGCACTTGAAAAACTTGGCTGGAAAGAACGAGTGCGCGCCCATGTCATGGTTGCAGACATAACGAATTTTCACGTAAATCTCCCTTCGGGTTTTGAGATGAACACATCCAGCGAATTTGATGAATCGTGGCTTGAAGTGCAAGATGAC
Organism: Actinomycetota bacterium; assembly: GCA_009699575.1. GTDB lineage: Bacteria > Actinomycetota > Actinomycetes > Nanopelagicales > Nanopelagicaceae > Planktophila. The sequence goes on along the minus strand of WLNY01000004.1, from coordinate 54,845 downwards.
CACGGAGTGGCAGAAATTATGCGTTCATATCCGGCGCTCTATTCATCAATTTCAAAAAATGGCACGATTGTTGCTGTGGGGCGAACGGCACAATGCGAAAAGTGGACATCCCTCGCTCGAATTTATGTAGCACCAGAGATGAGAGGTATGGGGCTGGGAAAAGCCATTGTATCCGAATTGCTTAATTCAGCCGCTGCACACAGTGCTACGCAAGCTGTTCTGCAAGTTGATTCAAATAACCAAGGGGCGATTGCTTTATATGAATCCTTAGGATTTCGATTTCATCATGAATACATCTTTCGTGCTCATCTCACTTCGCTAGATATATTAGAAGAGGAATGCTGCTAGTGCTCTCTCTATACAACACTCAAACGCGCACTGTTGACCAAGTTACTACTCAATCTGATGGATCAGTTGCAATCTACTGTTGCGGACCTACGGTCTATCGAGACGCCCACGTTGGAAATATGCGAACTTTTCTCCTGGGAGATCTTGTCACTCGTGCAATTCGTGCTACCGGCAAGAACGTGAAAATAATTCAAAACATTACAGATGTCGGCCATATGTCTGAAGATCTCAATGAAGATAAAATGTTGTTGCAGTCTCAGGCGGAATCAATAGATCCATTTGCAGTTGCACGAAAATATGAAGAGAAATTTCATGGCGATTTGGCATTGCTCAATATTGAATCTGCACAGTCATACCCTCGGGCAAGTGAATCTATAGAACTGATGCACGCTCTGATTTCTCAATTAATTTCACAGGGCAATGCCTATGTCGGCGACGATAAGAGCGTCTATTTTAGCGCTCAATCATTTGAAAGTTACGGCGCGATTAGCGGTAACCGCTTAGATGCACTCAAACCTGGCCATCGATACGAATTTACTGAGGGTGGAGCGAAACGTTTTCATGCCGATTGGGCCCTATGGAAATTTGCTGGTACTCGTACGAAAATGATTTGGGATTCACCTTGGGGACCAGGTTTTCCAGGGTGGCACATTGAATGTTCTGCGATGTCGCTACATTTCTTAGGACCGAAAATAAATGTTCATATTGGAGGCATAGACCTGCGCTTTCCACATCATGAAAACGAAAGGGCTCAGACCAATTCAATAACCGGCGGTGAAAGTGTTGACCTGTGGCTCCACGGTGAACACCTACTTTTTGAAGGTCGAAAGATGTCGAAAAGTGCAGGAAATGTTGTACTCGTGAGCGATCTTTTAGAACGCGGAATAGATCCACTTTCACTCAGGTTATGTTTTTTAGAGAATAGATACCGATCGCAGATGGATCTTTCTTGGGATTCAATTAAAGCTGCTCAAGTAACAATAAAACGCTGGCGCAAAAAATTGCAAGAATGGGGGCCTGACGCGCCAATTTTGCAAGACCAAGAAATATTGAAAGCAGTAATGACTGATTTAGATATGCCTCGAGTAATTTCCCGTCTTCGAGTCGTTGAAAAAGATAGTGAGATTTCTCCAATCGAAAAAGTGGGAATTTTCAAATATGCCGAACAATTAATTGCTCTTGACCTTTTACGAGGTGAAATAGCCGCCGAATTGCCACAGGAAGCACATGAGTTACTTGCGGCCCGTGAAATCGCACGAAGTGAGAAAAATTGGAAACTCAGTGATGAACTTCGCGAAAAACTCGAAAACTTTGGACTCGAGATAAAAGATTTGCCTCAGTCTCAAGAGTGGCAGTGGCGCTAGGCTGGGAAGAAAATCAAAATTACTAATAGAAACACTCCGAGAAATACAAGTGCTGCCCCTTGCGGGTTACCTTGAATGAGAAGTTCGTTGCCCACTCCAAGAGATGCTCCCTTTATTATGGGAAGCAGCCATCCAGCAACTGCAATTGCTTTATAGCGGCGTAGTCCGAAAAATCTTCCTACGGCCCACACGGTTAACGCACTGCCAATAATCGCGAACATGACTCCTAATGGAGGCAAAATAAGGTGTAAAAAAATTGCAGCAATTCCTGCAAAGGCTCCGGCAATGAGGGCATAAATTGATTTCACTTAGATCTGAATTCCTGCAAATAAATCTAATTCTCGCCCATTGTCATCAAATGGTGCGCTCTTGACCCCACGAACAAGGCTGTAGTACTCGTGTCCCCAAATTTCCAGGCCAAGATTGTTTGAGAGTGCGAAAAAGGGTCCATCCAAAGCTATCTGGGTTGCATGTGCTTTCATTGCATCCATTTTTGCATGGACATATTCGTTTCCATCAATGACTGAAGTAACGAGTTCGTCATCTTTGGCAAATGGAATGTCATCAATGCTCTCAGCACCAAAAAAATCTGAACCAATTTCTTTCATCTTTTCCATCCCAGCAGCTAGAACAGATTTCGGCATCGCGTTCCAGTAGATTTTCTGAATTGCCCAATCTGATAATTCTGCGGCTCTCATGGCAACTCGATGAGCCTGAATATGGTCAGGGTGTCCGTAACCACCAAATTCATCATATGTAATCAAGACGTGCGGCTTTATTTCCTCGATTACGTCAACAAGCAGAGTTGCTGCTGCATCGACATCAGCTTGCCAAAAAACATCGGGCCGCTCGTTTTGAGGCGAACCCATCATGCCGCTATCTCTAAACACGGTACTTCCTTGGCCAAGAAAACGATGATCAGTAACACCAAGCATTTTCATTGCTTCTGCCAGTTCGAGCTCTCGATGCGCCCCTAGTAGATCGTTGTGTGCACTTGCTAAATGAGAGAGGTCTGAGACTAAAACTTCACCCTCTTCGCCTCGAGTACACGTCATGAGTGTGACATCAGCCCCAAGTGCTGCGTACATGGCCATGGTCGCACCGTTGTTAATAGTTTCATCATCTGGATGTGCATGTACTAAAAGCATTCGATAGCCGGAGTAGTTCTTAGTCATTAGTACACCGGTAACGATGGATCAATTTGTTTTACCCACGCCACCACTCCGCCGCTCACGTGTGTTGCACCAGCAAAGCCAGCATTTTTAAGAATTGCTAGACACTCGGCAGATCGAACACCTGATTTGCAATGAAGAATTATGGGCTTATCTTGCGGCAATTGCGAAAGCGCGCTTCCGTCAAGAAAGCCTTGCTTTGGAATCAAAATTGAATTAGGAATACGAACTATTTCGAATTCACTTGGCTCGCGAACGTCAATGAGAAGGAAATCCTCATTCTTGTCCATTTTTTCTTTTAATTCTTTGACTGAGATTGTCGAGTCCTTTACTGCGAGTTCGGCTTCATTAGAAAGAACTCCGCAAAAGGCTTCGTAGTCAGGAAGCAAGTCTCGTTGAGTTGCGTTCTCGCTACACAAGGGACAATTGGGATCCTTGCGAACTTTTATTTTACGATAACTCATATCAAGCGCGTCATAAATCATCAGTGATCCAACTAGTGGATCACCGATACCGGTAATAACTTTAATTGCTTCTGTTGTTTGAATCGATCCAATGGAAGCACACAAAACACCGAGTACTCCTCCTTCAGCGCAGCTTGGCACCATTCCAGGTGGCGGTGGCTCCGGGTAAAGGCATCGGTAACACGGGCCATACTCTGCCCAAAAAACACTCGCCTGACCATCAAAGCGATATATCGAACCCCAGACATAAGGCTTCTTGAGAAGAACGCATGCATCATTTACTAAGTAGCGAGTAGCGAAATTATCTGTACCGTCAACAATGATGTCGTATTGCGAAAATATATCCATAACATTGTCTACATCAAGTCTTATTTCATGGGTGATGACTTTTACAAATGGATTTATTTCTGCAATTTTCTCTTTTGCGCTTTGAGCTTTGCTTTTCCCAATATCGCTCTGCCCATGAATAATTTGGCGCTGCAGGTTAGATTCATCAACAGTGTCGAATTCAACAATTCCCAAAGTGCCCACGCCTGCCGCTGCTAAATACATCAATGCGGGAGAACCCAATCCACCGGCTCCAACGCATAAGACTTTGGCATTCATCAAGCGTTGTTGACCAGCCATTGCAAGATCGGGAATTATCAGGTGACGGCTATAGCGTCGAACTTCATCAACAGTTAACGCAGGACCTGGTGAAACGAGCGCTGGAATTTTCATAGACCATCCTGTAATCAATAGAGTCATATTCTGCCGTAGTGGTCGCAGTGCTGCCAACTTGATATAGATGTGCAGGTGCTACTGGCGTAATTGCAAGGATTTGGCTTACGATTACGCCAATGACTACTTTCCAAGGTGCCCGTGATAACAAGGTACGACTCCCTCGTGATGAACGTCGAGCCATATTGCTCTCTGCCGCGCTTGAAGTATTCACTGTCGCTGGCTATCACTCGGCAGCGATGGATGAAATTGCAGATCGTGCAGGAGTGAGTAAGCCTGTCCTTTATCAACATTTCCCATCAAAACTAGAGCTTTATCTTGCCGTTCTTGACTTGCATATTGATTCTCTCGTTTTTGAAATTCAAAAAGCAATCGCGTCTACTCCAGATAATGCCAATCGAGTTCGTGCAACCGTTGATGCTTATTTCAATTTTATTGAGAGCGAAGGTGAAGCTTTCCGCCTGCTCTTTGAAAGTGATATGAGTGTCGAACCTGCAGTGCGCGAAAGACTTAACAGAATGACGTATGACTGCGCAGCTGCGGTCAGCGCAATTATTTCTTTGGATACGGGTCTTCCTCAAGAAGCCGCAATGTTGCTTGGAGTCGGATTGATTGGTTGCGCACAAGTCACAGCGCGTCATTGGCTAGATCGGGACAGCAAGCTAACCCGTCAACAAGCGGTAGATCTCGTTGAAAATCTAATGTGGCGAGGAATTTCAGGGTTTCCCCGCACCTAATCTGGGAATCTCCCCCATTAAATACTCTGTAGGATTAGCGATATGAGTACAAAGAAGAATGATCCTTCACACAAAGTTCAGGTTCGCATATCAATATCGCATGCATCGGGAGACCTCTCCTTCGAATCTGCGTTGAGTGCCACAGATATTCAAGGCGCAGTCGGTGCAGCACTTTCCAGTGGTGAAGCGCTTACGCTAGAAGACATTCGTGGGCACCTAATTATTGTTCCAGCAGGAAAAATTGGCTTCGTTGAAATTGGCGAGCAAACCGATCGTCGTGTCGGTTTTGGCGCTAACTAAGTGACGCTTTCTTTCTCTGATCTGCCCCTGCGCGCAGAAACAATTGCCGCGCTCAACGAGCACGGTTTCACTTCACCATTTCCCATTCAGGAAGCAGTCTTACCTATCGCACTTGCCGATGGGGATGTTATTGGACAAGCTAAAACCGGAACTGGAAAAACGCTTGCATTTGGAATTCCACTTATTGAACGAGTGATAGCACCGCAAGATGCCGAGTGGGAATCACTGGTTGCCAAAGGGTTACCGCAGGTATTAGTAGTTGTGCCAACTCGCGAATTATGCGTCCAGGTGGCAAAGGATATTGATGAACTGGCTACCAATCGTGGAATCAGAACTGTGGCTGTCTATGGTGGGCGCGCATTCGAACCTCAAATTGAAGCACTCCAAGCTGGAATTGAAATTGTTGTCGGTACTCCGGGACGGCTACTTGATTTACATCGCCAAGGGCAATTAAAGCTAAAAGAAGTTTCTCGACTCGTACTTGATGAAGCTGATGAAATGCTTGATCTGGGTTTCTTACCTGATGTCGAAAAAATATTTACTGGGACCCCTAATCGCAAACAAACGATGTTGTTTTCCGCGACTATGCCTGGAGATATCGTTAATTTGGCACGCCGTTTCATGAACCAGCCAGTTCATATTCGCACTCAAGATAATGAGGATGAGGGCGCCGTAGTTTCGCGAATTGAGCAGCACGTGTATCGAGCTCACGCAATGGATAAAATTGAAATGCTTGCCCGAATTTTGCAGGCCGAGGGTCGCGGACCAACCATTGTTTTTTGCCGTACTAAGCGAACATGCCAAAAGACTGCAGATGATCTAGCAGAACGCGGATTTAGATCAGCGACAATTCATGGTGACTTAGGTCAAGGGGCGCGTGAGAAAGCGCTCAATGATTTCAAAGCTGGTAAATCTGACGTACTTGTCGCTACCGATGTTGCTGCTCGAGGTATCGATATAGATGGCATCACGCACGTTATTAATTACCAATGTCCTGAAGATGAGAAAACATATGTTCACCGCATCGGTAGAACTGCGCGCGCAGGAGCAGCTGGAATCGCTGTGACATTCGTTGATTGGGATGAGCTCGCACGATGGAAAATGATTGATACGGCACTCGGTTTAGGTTTAGCGGAACCAGAGGAAACGTATTCTTCTTCAGACCACCTTTTTGAAGTGATGCGCATTCCGCTAGGGTCAACAGGTCGTCTCGTAAAGGCAAAACCTGCAATCCAGGAGAGCGCTGGTGCAGAAAAGAACTCAAGTCGTCCGGAGCGAAGAACTGCGAAAGTTGTTGAAAAACCTCAAGCACAAAGAACCCCTCGTGAACGAACACGAACAAAGAAATTCAAATCAGAGTAAAGCTCTAATTTTGGATAAATGCTTTTATGGCATCAACGAGCATCTGTACTGCGATAGCTGCGAGCAATAGTCCGGCAATACTTGCGACTAATTGCACGCCAGCATCCTTTATGACTTTCAAAATACTCGTCGACGCCATCAACGTCAGAGCAATTGCAACATGTACCGCAATTACGGCAATTGCTAATCCAACTCCCTGGCCAACATTTTCTATTTTTTGAACGAAAATCATTGTGGCCACAATTGCGCCAGGACCAGCCAAAAGTGGAGTCCCAAGGGGAACTAGCGCAATATTTTTACTTGAGCTCTTACTTTCATCGGTAGCCTCACCAGTGAGTAACTGTAAGGAAACAAGTAAAAGTAATAGCCCACCTGCAGCTTGTAACGACTCAAGTGAAATATTCATATAATTCAAAACGAATCTTCCGAAAAGCGCAAAGCTTGTAATAATAATAAAAGAAACGCTAGCTCCCTGCCAAGCAAGTCGGCGCATCATCTTGGGGGACTTGCCACTTGCTAGCCCAAGAAAAAGTGGCGTCGCACCTGGCGGGTCAAGAATGACAAAGAGCGTAACAAAAGCCTGTGCAGCAAAAGTTACTGCCGATGCTTGGGCGAGATTCATTTCCGAACGACCCTTCGTTCATTTGCCATTGATTCCAAGTGAGCCCATTGTGCTGGATCTGTCAGGTTTTCACCTAGTGCATTGAGTTTGCCGGTACCGTGATAATCACTCGAGCCAGTCATTACGAGATTAAGTTCGGCCGCTATCTTTCGCAACTGATCTCGCTCTTGCATGGTTTGATCACGGTGATCTACCTCTATTCCATTGAGTCCTGCCTCTTTCATCGGTAAGAAATCTTCGCTAGCAAGTATTTCTCCACGGTGAGTGGCAAATGGATGGGCAATGACTGCTACTCCCCCGGCGGCTCTAATTAATTTAATTGCCTCAACCGGAGTAGGCGCGAGATGTGAAACATAAAAAGGAGAATTATTGTTGAGCAGATCCAAAAATGCCTCATCCCGACTTTTTACAATTCCAGCTTTTACAAGTGCGTCAGCAAGATGTGGCCGCCCAAGAGTTGCACCTTCAGGCACTACGGATTCAACATCTGCAAAAGTAATCTTGTAACCAGCTTCGCGAAGCAACTCAATCATTTTATGCATTCGAGGAATACGACCATCTCGTGTATTTTCTAGCGCTTCTTGCATTGGCTGATTAGTGCCATCAAAGAGAAGCCCGAGCATATGAACGCTGAGACCGTCATTTGTTAAGCAAGAGATTTCAGCACCAAGTACTAGATCTAAACCAGGGCGCAATGCATCTATAGCGGCTTGCCAGCCTGACGTTGTGTCGTGATCGGTGAGTGCAAGAACTGAAATACCCTCAGAGAGAGCCTTATTAATTAAGTAATGGGGAGTGTCCGTACCATCACTACAGGTAGTGTGAGTATGCAAGTCAATCATGGGGTTAATTCTGCCTCAATTTTTTGTGGTCTTGTTCGCATGACAACCAAGACGCAACCAGTTAAAATCAAAATGATTCCTGGGATTACACCGGCAGGTGGACTCTGATCCAACCACCACATAGCAAGAACGGAACTCACTGGAACTTCGAAGAAAATAATGAGCGAAACAACAGCGGGGGAAACTCTTTTGAGCGCAGCATTAAACATTGAGTGCCCCAAGATTTGCGCTCCAACGATGAGTCCGATGACGATCCACCACTGACGAGTCGAGAAATGGAGGACTTGATAACCACCAAATATCGCCATAGGAAGTGCAGTTATCGCGCAAACAAAATAACAGACAGTTGTATAGCTAGTATTTTCCAAAGTTTGACGCGCGCGCGATCCCGCCATCATATAAATCGCCGCGAGGGCTGCAGAAACGAGCGCCGCAACATCTCCCATGAAAGATCTCACAGATATATGTAGATCGACCCCAGAGATTAGAAGCACTCCAAAAAAACTGACAACCATTCCAAGCCATGCACGTGATGGAATGTGGCCCCCTGTCATTCTGACAAAGAGGGCTGCAAATATTGGTTGAAGAGCGACCATCGCAGTTCCTGCAGCAACAGTGGTTAATCGCATTGCCAAGAAAAATCCGATGAAGTGAAGTGCCAGGATAAATCCGGCAAGAACGGCCCATCGTAACCCCGTGCGATCGGCTTTGTGGCGAAGTGCAAAAGGGAGAGTTACGATTGATCCACCTAAATTGCGCCAGAAAATCAACGTGGGAATTGGCATAGTGCTCAAAGCAATCAATGGTCCAGAAGTACCAATTCCAATAATTCCCACGCCTAATCGAATGAGATCGGGCCTGCTCGGAACTTCAATTTCTTGGGACATGAGGCAAAAGTATCTGCTTGTGTGCCCTAATGCGAAAGCGAGCAGTGCTCGTGAGCCGATACCCTTACCTCATGAGCGCAAACCACAACAATCGTGTGTTTCTCGCCCGTCTTGCAGGTACCGCAGTTTTTGACCCTAATGGCGATCCAGTAGGAAAGGTGAGAGATGCTGTCGCGACCCTTCGCGCAAATAATCAATCACCTCGAATTCTTGGCCTCGTAGTTGAGGTACCACTTCGACGACGTGTTTTTGTTCCCATTACACGTGTCACTTCTATTGAAAGTGGAACGGTAGTCATAACAGGGCTTCTCAACATGCGCCGTTTTGATACACGACCAGGTGAAATATTAGTTTTAGGTGAAATGCTTGATCGAACAGTGACTCTCATTGACAGTGATGAATCTGTCATTGTTGAAGATATGGGAATGGATCAAAATCGAACTGGAGATTGGTTAATTACCAAAGTTCATATTATGCGTCGAGGTCATGGGCTGCGTCGTAAAGGCGCAACCTCGACTGTGGCATGGGAAGAAGTAACAGGTTTTGCATTTGCAGAACTAAATCAAGGCGTAACAAATCTTCTTTCTACCTTAAGTAAATTACGTGCAGCAGATTTGGCTTCGGTCTTGCACGACCTTGCCCCAAAGCGTCGAGTTGAAATTGCACGCGCACTCGATGATGAGCGCCTTGCTGACGTCCTTGAAGAGATGGATGAAGCTGCACGAGTTGAACTTCTTGCCCAACTTGAAGGAGAAAGAGCTGCAGATGTGTTGGGTGAAATGGATCCAGATGATGCCGCAGATCTACTCCGTGAAGTAGGACAAGAACGCGCTGCAGCACTACTTGAGTTGATGGAACCAGAAGATGCTCAAGATGTTCGAAGACTGATGAATTACGAAGATTATTCTGCAGGCGGCATGATGACGACAGAACCAATTGTGATGACGGCAGATAACACAGTTGCTGATGCGCTTGCTGCAGTGCGTCAAAGCGAAATTTCTCCCGCACTTGCATCGCAAGTATTTATATGTCGTTCGCCATTAGAAACTCCAACTGGAAGATTTATTGGAATTGCGCACTATCAACGTCTCTTACGCGAGCCACCTGCAACATTGCTCGGCTCAATGGTCGACACTGACACTCAAGGGTTAAAGCCGGAAGCTTCACTGAACGAAGTGTCATCGTATTTAGCGAGTTATAACTTGCTCTCTGTTCCAGTTATTGATGGAAACGATCGGCTGCTTGGAGCTGTGACTGTTGATGACGTACTTGATCATCTACTTCCAGATAATTGGCGCCACGACCACCGCGATATGTCACTGACTGCAGAAGTATTAAATTCAGAGGAACTACGTAATGATCTAAGTAGGGAGGTCTAACAATGGCTCGTCATAATCGACTAGATACGCCTCGCGAGGCTCGTCGCTCATTGCGCCCAAACTATGATCCTGAGGCATTTGGCAGACTCTCAGAAAGATTTGCTCGTTTCCTTGGCACCGCTCGTTTCCTTGTTTACATGACTGTATTTGTTTTATTTTGGGTGACGTGGAATTCACTTGCGCCACGTGATTTGAGATTTGATGATTATCCCTTTATTTTCTTAACTTTGATTCTTTCGTTGCAAGCCTCATATGCTGCGCCGCTAATTTTGCTTGCGCAAAATCGTCAAGCTGATCGTGATCGAATTCAATTCAATGAAGACCGTGCGCGAAATGAACGCACAATTGCTGATACTGAATATCTTACTCGTGAACTTGCCAGCCTAAGAATTTCGCTAGGCGAAGTTGCCACTCGCGACTTCATGAGAAGCGAACTCTCGGATTTACGTAAAGAATTAGCAGAAGATTTACGTAGCAAGCCCAAGTCTGACACCGAGTAAGGATTTCTTCCGCACAATTATTTGATCGACAATTAATTCAATAGCAATTGCCGCGGGTGACTCTGGGAATTGCATTACCACTGGATTGCCCTCATCTCCTCCAGTACGAAGATCTGGACTAAAAGGAATTTTTCCAAGTAGGGCAACATCATTTCCAACTAATTCCGAAAGCCTGCGCGCCGTCTCTTCGCCTCCGCCAGTTCCAAATAGAGAAATGATGTCCCCACAATGTGGACATGGAAACTCTGACATATTTTCGATAACGCCGATGACGTGCTGTTTGATCTGATGCGCGATGCGTCCCGCGCGTTCAGCAACCTCAGCCGCGGCAATTTGAGGTGTGGTTACAACAAGAATTTCCGAAGCGGGAATCAATTGCCCTAGTGAAATTGCAAGGTCACCTGTTCCCGGTGGCAAATCAATCAGAAGCAAATCAAGATCTCCCCAGTATGCATCCGAAAGCAATTGTTCGAGCACTCGATGTAATAAAGGTCCTCTATACGCTACGGGGTCAGCACGATCAGGTTTGAACATTTCCATTGACACTGTTTTCACACCGAATGACTCCAGAGGAATAAACATCTGGTCAATTGCGGTAGGACGTTGACCAATGAGACCCATCAAACGTGGAATTGAATGTCCGTAAACATCCGCATCTAAAATTCCCACACGTAGCCCTTTTTTAGCTGCAGCGATTGCAAGATTGGCAGTAACTGATGATTTGCCTACTCCCCCTTTGCCAGATGCAATTCCAATGACCCGTGTCAGAGACTCGGGTTGGGCGAATGGAATAATTTTCTCTCTACCATTTCGTAAAATTGATTTTAAGTTTCCTCGTTGCTCTTCAGACATGACCCCAAAAGTCAGCACTACAGAATTAACGCCTTCTATAGAAGTCAAGGCGCTTGTAATATCACTTCGCAAGCGATCCTGCATTGGGCATCCAGAAATTGTAAGAAGTATTTTCAATGTTGCTATGCCTTCATTAAAAGCTACTGAGTCAACCATTCCCAAATCTGGGAGCGGGCGATGAATCTCAGGATCTTCAACTTTTGCTAAAGCAGCATTGATCTGATCAATCATTGTCATAAAAGATCTGGATCTATCTTGGCTTCAAACGTTTGGGGCTTATTCTCAACAACTTCGCCTTCATCGAGCGCATCTGCTAATTGCTTTTTAATAAATGTCTTCGGGTTAAGGTCTGTTGGTTTCAAATCTTCGAAACCAGGTCCAAGAGTTTCACGCAATTCAGTCGTTGCAATCTGGGAAAGTCCTCTAATTTTCTTAACTAACTTGGCCGCTTCTGCTGCTAGTTTTGGCATTCTTTCGGGACCAACAAGAATAAGTCCAAGAATGGCTAGGCCAATAAATTCCCCAGGGCCTATGTCGAAAAACATATTAATAGCCTACAGGCAACTCTGTACTAGTTCTTGCCAGCAACCAAGACCAGAGAGACTATGGTGGTCGTGGTTCCGCGCAGATACTTAACGCTCACGCGATCGCCCACACTCTTAGAACGCACATAGACGATTAGCTCTTCAGCAGAAGAGATCGTCTTGTTATCAAGACCAACAATCACATCACCTGCTTTGAGTCCAGCCTTTTGCGCAGGTCCGCCACTCATAATTGACCCTGAAACATTTGAAATTTTGGCACCTTCTCCAGTGAATCCCATATCGACACTGACGCCGATTACTGGATATGTGGCTTTGCCTGTCTTAATTAATTGCGAAGCCGTTTTGCGTGCTTGATTTATTGGGATTGCAAAACCCAAACCAATCGAGCCTGACTGAGTTGTCTGTGAAATACCAAGGGAGGCGATGGCGCTATTGACACCAATCACCGCTCCCGTTGAATCAACGAGTGGGCCTCCAGAATTTCCAGGATTCACCGCTGCATCAGTTTGAAGTGCATTAATAAATGAACTTGTACCGCCAGATTCTCCTGCTGTTACAGCTCTATCTTTTGCACTAATTATCCCAAGAGTGACTGTTCCAGAAAGACCTAGAGGAGATCCAACTGCAAGCACCGCATCTCCGACAGCAACTTTGTCGCTATCTCCAAATTGCATTGCCGGTAATTTGGTTGCGCTTATCTTTAGAACAGCTAAATCATACGCAGCATCTCGGCCAATTATTTTCCCTTTAAATTCAGTTCCATCATTTAGCGTGACTGTTATCGTTCCATCCGACGTGGCCGCATCTTGAACTACATGATTATTTGTCAGAATGTATCCATTTTCATCAATGATAAATCCTGATCCGGTTCCTCCACCTGTGGAAGTAACCGTTGAGATAGAAACGACTGATGGTAAAACTCGAGCTGCAATTCCGGCTACAGAATTTGGAGCTCGCTCGATTGAATTATTTACAGATACGAGATTGACTCGATGACCCAAAATGCCGCCATCAAAATTAACAATAGCGATACCGCCAAATACCCCAGCTGTCACTGCAATAGCTATAGCTCCGGTGGATGTTGATTTAGATTTCTTTAGGTTCCTCTTTTGTGAAGCTTCCCACCATGGCTGAGCAACCGTTGTGGAAAATTTATTCTTGTTTCGCTGGAAGAACGTCATAGGTATATCTTCCTATAACTTAGTAGCAAGCAACAAACCATCGGCGAGCGGAATAAGCGAGGTCACCCACTTTTCCTGCTGATTTCTAACCATTTTCCCAGCCTCACGTAGCGCAACAGTTCGAGGGTCTCGCTGAGCAGGGTCGGATACTTTGGATCCACCAAAAAAATCATCAATGACCATCACTCCACCGCTGCGAAGCATGCGATGAGTTTCGTCAATTGCAAATGCGAGGTCTTCAGGATTGTGACGCAGAATTACTAAGTCATAGGCACGATCAGTTAATTTTGTCATCACATCCATAACTGGATTTGTAATTAAGCGAAATCGGCTTTGAGCAATATCGGCATCCTGCATGGCAATGCGAGCGATGCGTGAATGTTCTACTTCATCATCGATGCTTGTGAGTGTGCCACTTGCGAGCATTCCATCGAGAACCCATAAGCTGCCGACTCCAGAGCCAGTCCCGACTTCGACAACGCTTTGCGCATAAATAAGGTGGGCGAGGTGGCGCAAGAATGCACCGACACCAGGCGAGCAATCTCGTGCACCTACTTCAACTCCGCGTGCCCGTGCTCGTAGTTTCACCTCATCTTCGGCAATAAAGAGTTCCGAGTAATTGTGCGGATCGGTATTTATCATAGGTTGGTAATCCAATCTATAAGTAGGCGCACTCCAAAGCCTGTACCGCCCTTTGGACTTTCTCCCGCATCACTTTCGCTGCGCGCCGCCCCAGCGATATCTAGATGAACCCAGCGTCGATCTCCAACAAATTTTTCTAAGAAGAGTGCGGCAGTCACAGAACCTGCAGAATAGTCTCCTTTATCTGCGGTGTGATTAAAATCTGCAATATCGCTTTCAAGTGCATCTTCATAATCATCTATAAGTGGCATGTGCCATAAGCGATCTCCAGAACGTTCGCCTACGGCCACAAGCGAACGTGCTAACGCTTTATCTCGCGTATACATCGCACCATATTGGCGACCCAGAGCAAGCGTTGCCGCGCCTGTTAATGTGGCAATGTCTACAAGGAAATCTGGGTTTAAAGTCAGATCCGCAAAAGCAAGACCATCGGCAAGGACGAGTCGTCCTTCTGCGTCCGTATTAATAACCTCGACAGTTGTTCCGCCAAAATGGGTAATAACATCACTTGGACGTTGCGATGTTCCGGAGAGTGCATTTTCTGCGCACATAAGTAATGCACTGACTTGAACATCTGGCTTTAAATCTGCCAATGCGCTGAGCACACTTAATATTGCAGCGGCTCCCGCCATGTCACTCTTCATTGCAGTCATCGTGTCGTATGGCCGCTTGAGAGAAATGCCACCTGTATCAAATGTAATCCCTTTACCAACAAGCACAATATGTTTTCTATTTTTCTTGACACCTTTAGGGACGTAACCAATTTGAATGAAACGTGGACCTGGATTTGGTGAGGAATTTCCAACTGCACGGAGCCCACCAAATTTATCTAGCCCCTTTCCCGCCAACACATTGATTGTAAGTTTCTTCTCTCTCGCAATTTTTTGAGCTTGCGATGCCATCCAAGCAGGGTTCTTAATGTTTGCTGGAGTATGAATTAAATTTCGAGCCATGCAAACAGCGTGGGCAATAATCTGCGCCTCTTCAATATTTCTAGAATCATTTGTTACGACAAAGAACTTGGGCTTTCCTTTCTTCGCATCACTTTTTTGATTCCATGTATAGGCACCAAGTACCATTGAAATTGCGTGGGCTTTAATCTCTAATTTATCTTTGGCACAAAGACTTACAACGTCAATGGATTTTTCACGTACTTTTCTTCCTATTGCAGCCCCTGCAAGTCGCAAGTCAGGTGTGGTCTTGTCCCCCACGCACGTGAGAAATATTCTTCCTGCCTTGGTTGCTTGCGCGCTGACAGGAATTTCAAATAGTTCGCCGGCTTTCCCCGATGGAGTAAAGAACGCCAACTCGTCCAGAAGATCTAACCCAAAGAAGGTTTCAACATTGGCAACAAGAGATGTTGGGCCAGTAAGAACCCATGATCCATCTTTTTCTTTGGCAAATCCGATAGAGATTACGTCACACGTTAAAATATTTTCGATACGCGGCCCACTGGCCATAACTGGAGAAAATTGCATAGCGCTCAGGCTAACTAAGAAAGTGCTAAATCCGCTTTATTTCTTAACGAGAGCTACTGCAGCATGCAGGGCTGCGCTGAGATTATTTGCCTCTTCGGCATTCATCTCAACTACAAGGCGACCGCCACCTTCCAAGGGAATTCGCATGACTAGGGAGCGAGCCTCTTTGGTAACTTCCATAGGACCATCACCAGTGCGAGGTTTCATAGCTGCCATCTGGAGACTCCTTTAGAATTTACGACCAAAGCCGCAAGGGGTGGGGTTAAGGGCTAAGTATCTCGCAGAAAGGGAACAATATGAAATCGGGCTACAGGCCTGCAATTGCGCTCAGGCGAGCCTTTCCTTGGGCGATCATGACAAGAATTGAACGCTCAGGCACGCCAAGACGTTGCGCAATCTCTAGCGCTGACATTGATTTCAAATAATGCATGGTCAGAATTATTCGTTCCTCTTCAGGCAGTGAGGCCAATACGTCATTGAGCGTTTGAGGCTGCGCATCGGAATTGCTCACGGGGCAAGATTACTCGGCTATCGGCCCAGCGAGGCCTATGCGATTGCAGATATTTACCTAAGAGTTCTTCTGAATCGCTGCAGTGAAATCAACACACCGAGGTAGATCGCAGGCTTGATAAGCGTAAAAATCACTCTTGGTGCATAAATAACTTCAGACCAATCAAATCGAGTCTCATTGGGGCTGACGGACACCAACTCAAAACGTCCTGTGCCTTGAATGATGGATCCAGTATGAAGCACCTCGCATAGAAAAGGAGGCGTCCAGGTAGTAACAACCATTGTGTCTACGATTCCAAAAAATCTAAAACGTGGATACCAGTGGTGGAGTGGTCCAGAGAAAGCGCTTATCTCGGTTCCGGGCCCATTCACAATTTGAGATGTCACAGTGACGCGAGTTTGCAACATCCAATTACTTTGTTGCTGCCAATCTGTAATGGCCTCCCACGCCTTATTTATTTCACAAGGTAGTGAGATCGAAAGAGCGATGGAATTATCAGCCATGACATTTCTCCAGTGCTTCTTCAACTGATGTGCACCAATGTAGAAGTTCGCGTTGACCTGGTTTAACGAACCCCTCAACTTCAAGATGATCAATGAGAGTTCTCAGTGGAGCATACAAACCAAATGGATCAAGAATGATGACTGGTTTTTGATGGAAATTGAGAAATCTTCCAACCCATATTTCAAAAAGCTCCTCAAGTGTTCCAAGTCCACCCGGTAATGCAATAAATGCTCCAGCGAGATCCTCAATTTTACCTTTGCGCTCTCGCATGGAATCAACAACGTGCAATTCATCGCTCTCTTTATCGGCAAATTCAATATCCACGAGTAACTGTGGAATCACGCCGATTGTATGGCCGCCCGTACTCCTCACGCCCTTGGCAACTGCTCCCATCATTGAGATATGACCGCCACCTGATACGAGATCCCAGTTTCGTCGACCGATGGCTTCGCCAAGTTCTCGAGCGAGGTCCTGATATTTCTGGGCGATGGTGGGTGAGGATGAGCAATAAACGGCTATACGCATAGTGCAAACAATAGGGGTTAGGCTTGGCACATGACGCAATCACAAGCTTCTGGCCACGCAATCGCAACTCTTTCTTCAAGTGGCGCGGTACTCGATGCATGGTTTCCGGAACCAACTTTGGGAGGCCTTGCCACGACCCAGCCTGCGGAACTCTTAAATCTTGTTGGCACTGATCAAGCGCGAGGTGTGACAAAAAAACTAGTTTCACTTGAAATCAATTTGGAAGCGCCACCTGCATCAGTGAGTGATGCCTACTTGCGATTACATCTTCTCTCCCACCGTTTAGTAAAGCCTCATGGATTATCACTCGATGGAATATTTGGAATATTAAATAATGTGGTATGGACATCTCATGGTCCATGTGAAGTCGAGAATTTTGAAACAACGCGAGCACGGATGCGGGCAGCGTATGGCCACATTACAGTTTTTGGAGTAGATAAATTTCCGCGAATGGTGGATTACGTTATCCCTTCTGGCGTGCGCATTGCAGATGCAGATCGCGTTCGATTAGGTGCACATCTGGCCGCAGGTACAACAGTCATGCACGAAGGTTTTGTAAATTTCAATGCGGGAACACTTGGCACTTCTATGGTGGAGGGTCGAATTTCTGCAGGCGTCGTTGTGGGAGACGGTAGCGATATTGGAGGAGGCGCATCCATCATGGGTACTCTCTCTGGAGGCGGGAAAGAAATTATCTCTATCGGAAAGGGAACTTTGCTTGGAGCAAATTCAGGACTTGGAATTTCCCTAGGCGATAACTGCGTTATTGAGGCAGGGACTTACATAACTGCTGCAGCAAAGGTTCGTCTGCCTGATGGAGATGTTGTAAAAGCTGCGACACTTTCTGGTGCGAATAATCTCTTGTTTCGTCGCAACTCAATAGATGGATCACTTGAAGTCGTGATGAAAACTGGGACGTGGGGTGGACTTAACTCCATTCTCCACTCTAATTAATAGAGAACCACGCTGAAGGAAGTTGCGTACGACTTCTAAAGGTTTCACCACGAATAACGATGGTTTTTCCGCTGGCTGACGTTGCGGAAATTCTTGCAACAGTGCCTGTCTCATTTTTCTTAAGAATCTCCAATCGCACGACATCTGAAAGCCCAAATGCTTTTGCAATCATTACTTGAGGCACTGTGCGTTTCCAGGTATAGAAACGCGGATTGATTTTTGGATCTAAACTTGACGGATCGCTCACGCTTACTAAATAAGGCTGGTCTGTTCCCCACGCATTTTTACTTGTTTCAGATTGGCCGCCTGAAGACGAAGAAAAATAGGCAGAAATTATATTTCCAGCATAGGTAATTGCTAGTCCATTATTGTCATCGAGTGCTGATGCCTGTACCGCCGATTTCCAAAGGAATCCATAATTTAATTCGGATTCCTTGGAGTATCCGACAAATGATTGATCCTTAATTGATGAATACAAATCGCAATCGCACGCATATTTATAATCACCGGCTTTATTGAGCGCATATGTTCTCGAGGCAATCACTTGGGCTTCAAGTGCGGCGCTTGGCCATGATGAAGACATCTCACTTATGCCCAAAAGGTATTCATCATGGAGCCGTACGGAATTAGTGATCTCCATCTTGTAACCGAGTAATCCTGCCTTTACTGATCTGACTTGAAATTGTCCATATCGGTAGACAACAGTCTTTCCTGCAATTTTTAATGAAAGAGTTGAAGGAGTGCCATCTAAATAACGAGTGCCAGACCATCGAACAGTCCACTCGCGATTTTGTGGAAGTGGCGTAACTGTTTTGCCACGAATTATTGAAGGAATAATTTGTGAACCAAGCTGAGAGAATGTGATTCCAGATTTCGACGTGAGAGTTGCTGTCGGTAGGACTCCTATTTGATCTTTAATATCTCCCACGAAAATTTGTACCACCGAATCCAAAGTTCCAGACTTCATTGTTGCCTCCGTAAGTAGATGTCCAACATTTACCCGAAGTGTTTGTGTATCTGGAACTGGTACTACTTGAACATCTTTGAAGTAGTAATTGATAATTGATGTCGAACTTTCACCTGCTAAAGCCATTGCTTTAGCACCAATTTGGCTTAAGCCGACACCATGACCATAACCAGAACCGCTAAAGGAGAATTCTTGAGGTGCGCTTTGGGCGTATGCAAGAGGTGCGACAATTGAAATAGTGACGATAATCAGAAAAGTTCTAAAGATCCTCATCGATCACTGCACTCTTTCCAAGATGCAAGAACTCTTGATACGCATCCACCACGACAGAAGGATTTCCCCTTTGTACAAGTGCGCCTTTATGAAGCCATGCCACGTCGTTGCATATTTCTTTAAGAGTTGCCATAGCGTGACTAACAAGAATAAGAGCGCGATCTTCACTACGTAATTCTTTAATTTTATTAAAACTCTTCTCTTTAAATGCTGCGTCGCCCGTGCTGAGCGCTTCATCCACAATCAAAATGTCAGGCTGCACGGTTGCCGCGACTGAGAACGCCAAACGTGCGTACATTCCAGAAGAATACGTACGCATCGGGGCATCGATGGCATCCCCGAGTTCGGCAAATTCAGCAATTTCGTCAAAGTGATACTCGATTTCTTTTCGAGACATTCCTGCAGCAAGTCCGCCAAGGTGAACATTTGCACGCCCAGACATTGCCGGATTAAAACCAACCCCCAGTGCTAAAAGTGTGCTCACGCTTCCAAAAACTTCTACTCGGCCTTTAGTTGGAGGTAAAATTCCTGCGATCACGCGCATGAGCGATGATTTTCCAGCGCCATTTGTTCCAATGACACCAAGAACTTGTCCATAGGCGATATCAAGATTGACGTCATTGAGAGCATGAACAGTTCGAGTCTGTTTTGTTCCACGTCCAAGAGATTTTACTCGAGCTTTTAAAGTTGGTCGTCTATCAATTGCGGTTGTATAGGTCAGACCGAGATGCTGAACTGAAACAGCTACCTCATTGCTTTTCGAATGTGAATTAGAGACGGACAGCGAACTCACGCTCCCTCGATAAAAAGAAATATGTACCGACAAGAAAGATTCCAAGAGCCCAAGCTAGACCTTGAAGCATGCTCGAAAGATGAGGCGGTTGGGCATGCACGATGCTTAAGGACCAAGACTCAAGAATTGTAAATAAGGGATTGAAATGTTCGAGTGTTCGTAATTGTGGCTTGAGCGCACTTGCTTCATAAAGAATAGGAGAGAGATATAAAAGAGTTCGAATCATGTATGGCAAAAAACTTGCGATATCTCTGAAATAAACGTTAATGGTTGATATGAGAATCGCTGCCCCCAGTGAAAATATCAGAGCAATGAGAATCACTGGAAATGCCCATAACATCGCCCATCCAAATGGAAGGCCAAGTACGGTTCTCATCACTATGAAAACCAAAAGTGTTGGAATGAATTTAATAAATGCAATCACAGTTGCTGATACTGGGAGCATAATTCTCGGAAATGCTGTATTAAGAATTAAACGCTGACCTGCAGTGACTGACTTAACTCCTCCAGTCAAACTATTGCTGACCAAGTAAAAGAGGAAAAGGCTGGCTGTGAGATGGCCATAACGCAGAGATCCACCAGATCCACCAATAATTACAATGAGTAAGAAGTAAACAGCGGAGAGCATTAATGGATTAAGGACTAGCCAGAGTTGGCCAAATAGTGAATCAAAATGTTGCTCACGTAATTCTGAGCGAGAGTATTCAGCAATAAAGGTTCTGCGAGACCACAATGACTTCCAATATTTACGAAGTGGTGGAAGCCCCGCTCGAAATGGCTCGTATACCTGTAACGGTACTCGGGGTTGCGCACTCATAGATGCAAGGTTACCCCAGCGAGATGGAATCTACTCCGCGTTTGGGACGAGAGTCCTCGGTGAAGTAAGGAATCCAACACCCCACGACATATGCATAGTTAGAAGTATGAAAGGCAAAATCAAAACCTGCACAAGAGACTTTCCAATTCGAATGGAAGCGGCAATGAGAAAAACAAGATAGATAGCCACGGGAATGTACAGAAGTGGTGAAATCACCACACCTAAGATAATTGAGAATAGCGATGCAAGGACTGCAAAGGGTGGCGCCAGATATCGGTAATTAACAGTGCCTTCGTGGCGCCGTGTTACTACTCGGCGCCAACGGCCATATTCGAAATACTGCTTTGCGAGCGCTTTAAAATCTGAACGTGGGCGGTAGATCACTTCAAGGGATGGGTCAAAATAGATCAACCCTCCTGCTTCGCGTAATCGGTGATTAAGTTCCCAATCCTGCGCTCGAGTGAAACGCTCATCAAAACCACCAACCTCATCGATTGCTTCACGCAAAAAAACTCCCAAGTACACGGTGTCTGAGGGTCCCGCTGTTCCGCCAGTGTGAAATCTTGAAGCGCCCACTCCTAAAGGACTTCGCATTGCCAGTGCAACAGCTTTTTCAAAAAGTGATTTGCCTTGCGCAGCCATTACTCCACCGACATTTACTGCTCCAGTTTCTTGCAAAGTTGCAACCGCGATACTTATGTAATTCCTTGGAATCTCTGCATGTGCATCTACGCGAACAATGATCGGCGAATTTGAAGCTGCTATAGCGAGATTTAGGCCAGCGGCGGTTCGCCCCGTTGGATTTGCTACAAGTCGCACACGTTTATCTGATCTACTCAGGCTTTGGGCAACCTCATCTGTCTTATCTGTCGACGGACCCAGAGCGAGAATTACCTCAGAATTTCCTGGGTAATCCTGAGAAAGAATTGCCACCACGCAATCGGCAAGGTGAGTTTCCTCGTTGAGCACAGGCAAAATAATTGACACTGCTGGAAATTTCGCGGTGGGTGAGAGATCTAACCCTTTTTTTGATGTTTGCATAACACGTACACGCTATCGTCCAAGTAGGCTCTTCCAGTGAATACCACGCGCGGAATTCGGGCTCTAACTATCGCCTCAACGGCGGTCGTACTTGTTTCTGCACTTTCTTGGCTTGGACTAGGTCATGTCAGTGGCGCGATTAAGCGCGAAGATGTCTTCGGCACACTTGATAATCGGCCAGAGAAAACTTCAAAAGCGTTGAACTATCTTCTTGTTGGCTCTGACACTCGAGCCGGGCTAACAAAAGAACAATTGAAGCTTCTTCGCGTAGGAACACTGAAGACCGCTGCCGGTGGACGATCTGACACCATGCTCTTGGTGCATATTAGTAAATCGCGTGATAATGCGATGATTATTTCGTTGCCGCGAGATTCGCTTGTCACCCTGCCTGAACATATTAGTACTGACGGAAAACGGACTATCGCTGCGAGCCACAACAAACTCAATGCAGCATATGCATTTGGTGGAGCACCACTTCTTATTCGCACCATCGAGGGCGAAACCAATCTTCACATCGATCACTATGTTGAAGTGAGTTTTGCTGGATTCGCTGGAATTGTTGATGCACTTGGCGGAATCGAAGTCTGTACGAAGCAAGACATAGATGATCCAAAGAGTCACCTAGTGCTTGCCGCTGGAGTACACATACTCGATGGCGTTGAATCTCTAAAATATGTTCGCACTCGCGATTTTGATGGACGGGGTGACATTGGACGCATGCAGCGCCAGCAACAATTCATGAGTGCAGTCCTTCGAAAAGCGACAAGTACAGGCGTACTTCTTAATCCAATCAAATTAGTAAATTTCTTCAACGCTGCAATCTCAACAGTTAAAACGGATTCAGCCCTTAATGAATCTGATTTGATTACTCTCGCAAAGCAACTTCGAAATCTTTCGGCAAGCAAGGTACGCACCTTGACTGTTCCGCTCTCTAATGCAAATGGTCGCGCCGAAGGATTGGGATCAGTTGTTATTTGGGATGAAGTTCTTGCACCTGATTTATGGCAGCGCTTACGTGATGATCTACCAATTGTTGACCTGGTCACACCTTCACCGACACCTAGTACTTCCGTCACTGCAAGTGCATCCCCAAGCAGTTCGGCAAGTCCTGAGCCCACTTTGATTGATAAATTTAAGACTCGCACCGCCAATGAAAATCCTTGCGGAGAGATTAAATAACCCAACCAGGTCAGGCTTTCTAATAGACTCCCCCACATGACTCTTAAGCTCTCTGTCGTTGGTTGTGGATATCTCGGAGCAACGCACGCCGCATGCATGTCCTCACTTGGATTTGAAGTGGTTGGCGTTGATACAGATCCTAGAAAAGTTGAACTACTCTCACGCGGAGAACTACCTTTTTACGAACCTGGACTAGACACACTGCTTGAACAAGAAATGAAGACAGGTCGCCTCTCATTCACCACAGATTTTTCAGCGGTAGCCGATGCGGATGTTCACTTTATTTGTGTAGGTACTCCGCAGAGTAAAGACGGTCTTGCTGCTGACCTTACTTATGTCAAAGCATCTGTAGCTGCAATTGCTCCGTACTTAAAAAAAGGTTCACTTGTGGTTGGTAAATCAACTGTTCCTGTTGGAACAGCGCAAGCACTGCGTGCCGAACTTTCACTGAGTGCGCCAGATGCCGACCTTGCATGGAATCCTGAATTTTTGCGAGAAGGTTTTGCAGTAGAAGATACTCTGACACCCAATCGTCTAGTTGTTGGCGTCGTCAATGATCGCGCTGAGGATATTCTGAAAGAGGTTTACCAGCCGATAATTGATCTTGGAACTCCATGGATCCGTGCAGATTTGCCAACAGCAGAACTTGTCAAAGTTGCGGCTAATTCATTTCTTGCCACGAAAATATCATTCATCAATGCAATGGCCGAAGTATGCGAAGCCGCTGGTGGTGATGTAACGGTTCTTGCCAAAGCAATTGGATATGACCCTCGAATTGGAAATCGTTTCTTACAAGCTGGAATTGGTTTTGGTGGAGGATGTCTTCCAAAAGATATCCGAGCATTTATGGCACGCGCTGAGGAACTAGGTGCGAAGCAGGCTCTTGAATTCTTACGCGAAATTGATGCAATTAATTTACGTGCACGGCAAAGAGTCATTGATGTAGTCAGAGATGAACTCTCAGAAAATTTAACTAGCTACACAATCGCAGTTCTAGGCGCGGCATTTAAACCAGATAGTGACGATGTTCGTGACTCCCCAGCACTCGATATTGCCGCCCAACTACAAGCTGCCGGAGCAAAAATTATTGTGCACGACCCAAAGGCAATCGAAAATGCGCGACTGCGTTTTCCAGCTCTAGGTTTTGCTGAGAGCGTGCATGAAGCGGTTAAGGGCGCGGACTTGATTTTGCACCTCACCGAGTGGCGTGAGTACAGAGAGATTGATCCATCATCACTAGAGGCCCTTGTCAAAGGCAAGATCATCATTGATGGCCGTAACGCCCTTGATCGAGATAAGTGGCGCACCGCTGGGTGGAAATTTCATGCGTTAGGTCGAAGTAATTAATACTCAAGAAGATATTGATCGCCTCCTAGGTCTAAAAACTTGGGCGGTTCTTGGATTGAGTAACAATCCTGATCGAGCTGCCTATTCTGTTGCTCAATTATTGCAATCCAAGGGGCATCGCATTGTTCCAGTCCATCCAAAGGCGGAAACGGTGCATGGCGAGAAAGGTTTTGCGACCCTTCTCGACATTCCATTTCCAGTTGATGTTGTCGATTTCTTTATCAATTCCGAACTTGTCGCGAAAAACGTAGACCGTGCAATTGAAATTGCTGCGAAAGCGATTTGGTTACAACTTGGAGTCAAGGACCAAGAAGCAGTTGATCGCGCAGAAGCTGCAGGATTACTTGCAGTTATGGATCGTTGCCCTGCTATTGAATACCAGAAAAAGAAAAACTAAAATCCAGTTTTTTGAGATCGTCGTGCTTCAAGGCTCGCGCCTTTTTCTTTTGCTTCCTTATTAATAGCGCCTAAGGCTTGGATAACTTTTTTTGAAATATTTGAATCAGCCAATCCAAGAATTCGCGCAGCCAATATTCCTGCATTCTTGGCATTTCCAATACCAACTGTTGCCACAGGTACTCCAGCAGGCATTTGCACAATTGATAAGAGTGAATCCATTCCATCTAAATTCTTCAGTGGGACTGGAACACCGATCACTGGCAGTGGAGTCATAGCCGCAACCATTCCTGGAAGGTGGGCAGATCCTCCAGCACCAGCAATAATGACTTTGATTCCGGAATCCAGCGCGCCTTGAGCAAACGCAACCATCTCAAGGGGCATGCGATGAGCTGAGAGAACCTGTGTTGAATATGAGATTCCAAATGAATCTAAAACCTTTGCAGCGTCTTCCATCACTGGCCAATCAGAGTCCGAACCCATGATGATTGCAACATCACTCATCTATTTCTCCGCTCATATATTCAACTGCATGCTGTACCAATTCGCGTAATTCTACGAGGTTGTGACCTATTGCGGTAACGTGGCCGATTTTACGCCCAGGACGGACTTCTTTTCTATATTGATGAAACTTTAGTTCGGGATTTCGAGCCATGAGGTGCAAGTACGGGCGATACATATCTTTTTTTTCGCCGCCCAATATATTTCCCATAACCGCATAATCGGAGACCATTTGTGGATCTCCTAAAGGTAAATCCAAGATTGCACGAAGGTGCTGCTCAAATTGACTCGTGATCGATCCTTCAATTGTCCAATGTCCTGAATTATGAGGCCTCAAAGCGAGTTCGTTAATAAATAACTCTTCGCCTTTTACAAACATTTCAACTGCCATAACTCCAATTAATCCAATTTCAGAAGCAACATCAAGTGCTAACTTTTGTGCCTTCTCCGAAAGTGAATCTGAGATTTCAGGCACTGGTGAAATTGTCAGGGTGCAGATTCCATTTTCTTGGACCGTTTGTGTTGGAGTCCAACTTGTGGCTTGACCATGCGGTGAGCGCGCAACCATCACAGCTATCTCGTAGTCAAAGTCGAGTAATTCTTCTATTAATAATTTTTTACCAACGGCGAGCAATTCTCGTAACTGATCATCAGTTTCAACTTTCCACACACCACGACCGTCATAGCCGCCCGAAATAGATTTGGCAATGACAGGATATGTAGTTACCTCGGTGGAATCGATAACAATCGACCACTTGGGCCCTGGGAATTTTGCTAATTTTTCTCGCATGAGAGCTTTATCTTGCGAATATTGAAAAGCGTATGAATTCGGTCTAATAATCACGCCTTCTGATTCAAGTGTTTTTATAATTGAAAGCGGAATGAGTTCGTGTTCGAAAGTGAGCACATCACACCCACGCGAAAACTCTCTCACCACATCAATATTTTTGTAATCTCCGACCGTGCAGGGACTTACCTGAGCAGCACTATCTGTTGGACTATCGGCAAGAATTTTCAGATCAATACCAAGTGCTGTTGCTGGCGAGATCATCATTTGAGCCAGTTGGCCAGCGCCAATAACTCCAACTACTGGAAAAGGAGATTTCACGCTCTTATCGTAGATGAATCACATCGCCAGCCATAACACTTTCACCGCTAGCAAGCTTTAATTCTCCTGTTAGGGAAAGGTCAACCGCGGTGGAGTGAAGGATTCGGCCATCTGGAAGTTCCACTCGAACTTCTAAACCAAGAGTGGCAGAGTGCTGACGGTAGTTATCGATAAAACTTTCAGAGCCCTCGGAATCCCACTTATTTAGATCTTTTCTAAACTTGTGAAGAAAATTAACTAAAATCTTATTTCGATCAAGTTCACCAAATTCCTGAAGCATAAGAGATGTTGCCGTAGAAACCGGCAGCTCTACCGTATCCATCGCGACGTTGAGCCCCACTCCAATAATCACTCCCTGGCCGTGGCTTTCACATAAAAGTCCTGCAACTTTTTTATCGTGAATGAGTAAATCATTTGGCCACTTCAGGGAAATTTCGACGCGCGAATCCAGCTCGCTTAAACTTTCGCGAAGACTCTGCGCTGCTAGGAGTGGCAACCACCCCCAGCTTTCTTTCGGGCGATTAATGTGTACGTACATTGAAAAAAGTAGCGCACTCATAGGTGTTGCTTCGAAATTTCGATCTAACCTTCCACGACCCGCACTTTGGTATTCGGTCGCCAGAACTTCACCGCTATGTAACTCTGGAATTTTTGCAAGATCGCTCTGAGTAGACCCAGTGAGATCAACCACGCTTACTCGCCAGTAAGGGGAGAGAGAAGCGTTGATAGCCGCCTCATCAAGAGGTCTGCGATGTATTTGAGCGTCCACGACTAGTACCGTAGGGGCATGAGCCCAGATTTGCACACGACTGCCGGAAAAATCGAAGACCTCCGCGAACGCGTTGAGGAAGCGGTACATGCCGGCTCAGCCCGCGCCGTTGAGAAGCAACATGCAAAAGGTAAAAAGACTGCCCGTGAACGCATCGAGCTCCTTGTTGATGAAGATTCTTTTACCGAAATAGATGAGTTCGCTCGCCACCGTTCTACAAAATTTGGCATGGAGAAAAACCGTCCTTATGGTGATGGTGTCGTGATTGGAACAGCAACAGTTGATGGTCGACCAATTGCTCTTTATTCACAAGACTTCACAATTATGGGTGGATCTCTCGGCGAAGTCCATGCAGAAAAAATTGTAAAGATTGCTGAATTTGCTCTCAAGAGTGGAATCCCGCTTATTGGCATTAATGATTCTGGTGGAGCACGTATTCAAGAGGGGGTTGCATCTCTTGGAGGGTATGGAAAAATCTTTCGTCTTAACACTCGATCCTCAGGAGTGATTCCGCAAATATCTCTCATTCTCGGTCCGTGTGCCGGTGGTTCCGCCTATTCACCGGCACTCACAGATTTCACCGTCATGGTCAATGAAACTTCGCACATGTTTATTACGGGACCTGATGTTATTAAAACAGTTACTGGTGAAGAAGTAGACATGGAAGAACTTGGTGGCGCTCGCACACACAACACCAAGACGGGAAATTCTCATTATCTTGCAGAGAATGAAGAAGATGCGATTGATTATGTGAAGGCGCTCTTGTCGTATTTACCCTCTAATAACATGGATGGAGTTCCACGCCTTCCTGCAACTGAAAATCTAGAGAAGAAAAATACAGACTTGGCACTAGATCTCTTAATTCCAGATAGTCCCAATCAGCCATACGACATGAAAGTCCTTGTCGAAGCTCTCCTTGATGAAGGTGAATTTCTTGAAGTGCATGCTCTTTATGCCCCAAATATTATCGTTGGCTTTGGACGCATTGAAGGTGAGTCAATTGGTGTCATTGCAAATCAGCCATCCTCCCTCGCTGGCACTTTAGATATCGCATCGAGTGAAAAAGCCGCACGTTTCTTACGTTTTTGTGATGCTTTTAATATTCCGATACTCACTCTTGTTGATGTTCCTGGATTCCTTCCTGGAACAGAACAAGAATGGAACGGAATTATTCGCCGAGGAGCCAAACTTCTCTACGCATATGCAGAAGCATCAGTGCCACTAGTAACTCTGATTACTCGCAAAGCCTACGGTGGAGCATTTATTGTCATGGGATCGAAATACCTGGGTAGTGATATCAATTTCGCTTGGCCATCCGCGGAAATTGCTGTTATGGGCGCACAGGGAGCAGTAAATATTCTTTATAGAAAAGAATTAGCTCAGGCAAGTGATCCCGAAAAGGTTCGTGCCGAAATTGTTCAGGAATATACAGAAACGTTGGCAAATCCTTATCTCGCGGCCGAACGTGGAATTATTGATACCGTCATTGAGCCAAATCAGTCGCGCGCCTACATAACAAAGGCGTTTCGAACACTGAAGACAAAACGAGATACTTTGCCTGCTCGTAAACATGGAAATATTCCACTTTAAATGCCACAATCAAAAATAAACTTTTCAATTGTTTCTGGAAATCCCACAGGCGATGAATGTGCTGCAATTGAAGAAGCAGTAACAATTCATCTACGAACTCGGAAAACTCCAGTCGTGAAACGAAGTGTTTTTGGACTACCTCAACTTCGACAACCACTTCCTCACCAAATTACTTTTGGCGCACGGAGAGAATCCTAGATATGCCAACAATTGTTCTAGCATCTCAGTCTGCCTCTCGAAAGCGACTTCTGGAATCTGCCGGTCTCTCACCACGGATAATTGTGAGTCATGTGGATGAAGAAACCGATTTTTTCAATGAACTCTCCCCTGCAGACATGGTCATTGCGCTAGCAATTACTAAAGCACATACAGTTCGCGAAACCATTGATTTTCCTGCAATCATCATCGGATGTGATTCGACCTTCGAATTCGAAGGAGTATCCCTTGGGAAACCTGGAGTTCCTGAAATCGCAATTGAGCGTGCTAAGAGAGTACGCGGAAAATCTGGATATCTTCACACGGGGCATTGCATCATCGATACGACAAAAAATAAGGAAATTAGTGACCGCGTCACAACCAAGGTAACTTTTGCCGACATGAGTGATGACGAAATCCATGACTATGTCGATTCAGGTGAACCACTTCATGTCGCAGGAGGATTCACTCTTGACGGATTTAGCTCACCATTTATTCCCGTTATTGAAGGTGACTACACAAATGTTGTCGGAATTTCGATGCCATTTCTACGTAGTGCCATGTCAACATTGGGATATTCCTGGCCAGAAGTTAAGGTTATGAAATGAAACGCGTCCTCATAGCAAATCGTGGTGAAATTGCTGTTCGTGTTATTCGTGCGTGTTTCGATCACGGACTCGAAAGTGTTGCAATCTATTCAGATGAGGACCGAAATGCATTACACGTTCAAATGGCAGATCATGCCTATTCACTGAATGGATTAAATGCTGCGCAGACGTACTTAAATATTCCTAAAATCATTGAGGTTGCAAAGGCGTCAGGAGCCGATGCTGTTCATCCTGGGTACGGTTTCCTCTCCGAGAATGCTGATTTCGCCCAGCACGTCATTGATGCTGGACTTATTTGGATCGGTCCCCCACCTGCTGCAATTCGCGCCTTGGGTGACAAAGTTTCCGCTCGCAAGATTGCCGCTAAAGCTGGGGCGCCCCTTGTTGCTGGTACTGCTGATCCCGTGGAAACCGCTGAAGAAATTATTGCTTTTGCTAAAGAGCATGGCTTACCCGTTGCAATTAAAGCCGCCCACGGTGGAGGAGGTCGCGGCCTCAAGATTGCCTTTACGATGGAGGAAATTCCTGAGGCTTTTGCTTCTGCTGTTCGAGAAGCGATTGCTGGCTTTGGGCGTGGAGAATGTTTTGTCGAAAGATATTTAAATAAGCCTCGCCATGTTGAAACTCAGGTACTTGTTGATGCCAGTGGTCATGCAGTTGTTGTCAGTACTCGAGATTGTTCACTCCAGCGACGTCATCAGAAGTTAGTGGAAGAAGCACCTGCGCCATTCCTGACCGATGAACAAAACGCTGAACTGTATCGATCAAGCAAGGCAATAATGAAAGAGGCGGGCTACATAGGAGCCGGCACTTGTGAATTCCTCGTTGGAAATGATGGAACAATTTCTTTTCTTGAAGTAAATACTCGCCTCCAAGTTGAACATCCTGTAAGCGAGGAAATCACTGGCATCGATCTTGTGAGGGAGCAATTTAGAATTGCCATGGGCGAAGACCTTGGTTTCGAAGATCCAATTATTCGCGGTCACTCACTTGAATTTCGCATTAATGGCGAAGATCCGGGTAGATCATTTCTTCCTGCTCCAGGAAAAATTACGGAGTGGAAAATACCTACGGGTCCGGGCGTACGCGTAGATGCCGGATTTAGGAATGGAGATGTGATCGGTGGGAACTTCGATTCACTCTTAGCAAAGCTCATAGTGACTGGCTCAACTCGAAAGCAAGCAATTGAACGTGCCAGGCGAGCATTGTCAGAATTTAGTATCGAAGGGCTTGCCACTGCATTGCCATTTCATCGTGCCATTTTGGAAGACCCTGCGTATGCGGAGAATTTCACTGTTTACACGAGTTATATTGAAAATGAATTCAAAAACGAGATACCGGCCTATTCAATCACTGCAATTGAAAAAGAGTCGATGCTTCCAACTGATCATCTGATTACTGAAGTCAATGGCAAGCGATTTGAAGTATCTATTCATGCTCCCGAGCCAATTCATAAGCGACATAGAGCTAAAAAGGGCTTTAGCGGAGCATCATCTGGAACTGGCTTGGCAAGTCCGATGCAGGGCACTGTTGTAAAGGTGGCTGTTGAAGTCGGTCAAAGCGTTGAGGTTGGCGAATTAATAATCGTTCTCGAGGCTATGAAAATGGAGCAACCTCTTATTGCCCACAAAGCTGGAGTCATCACCAACCTCACTGCTGTCATTGGAGAAAGTGTTTCCAGTGGAAGCATTCTGTGTGACATTATTGATGCATGAGTTCACACGACATTCTTTATACAGATCCCCTTCAAGCCGCCCATCTCGCAGCACGTGAAATTG
Source organism: Actinomycetota bacterium (assembly GCA_009699575.1). Classification (GTDB taxonomy): domain Bacteria; phylum Actinomycetota; class Actinomycetes; order Nanopelagicales; family Nanopelagicaceae; genus Planktophila. The sequence continues at coordinate 23,594 of WLNY01000004.1, read as the reverse complement.
CCCAGCGAACGGGTGTTGAAAACCACGACATAGCCCTGGTTATGGGCTCTGGTTGGGTGGAAGCAGTTGATGCACTCGGAATGCCTCGATATGAATGTAACGCACAAGATATAACTGGGTTCCTGCCTCCCTCAGTAGAGGGCCACTCTGGAAAAATTCGCTCCTATGAAATTCACGATGACGGAAAAATTATTCGCGCGCTTGTCTTCTTGGGACGTACTCACTTATATGAAGGTAAGGGTATCGAACCTGTAGTTCATAGCGTTCGAACTGCAGTTAAAGCTGGCTGCAAAATTGTTATTTTAACTAATGCTTGCGGAGGAATAAATAAGAGTTACGCGGTAGGTCAGCCTGTCATTATTCGAGATCATATTTCTCTCACCGCGACTTCTCCTCTCATCGGAGCACACTTTGTAGATCTCACTGATCTTTACAGCAAACGAATTCGCGAAATTGTTAAAGGCGCAGATTCAACTCTCGAAGAAGGTGTTTACGTTCATTGGCGTGGGCCAACATATGAAACTCCGGCAGAAATTCTCATGATGCGCACTATCGGGGCTGACCTCGTAGGAATGTCCACAGTTCCAGAAGCAATTGCTGCTCACGCACTTGGTGCAGAAGTGCTTGGTATCTCACTTGTCACCAATGCGGCAGCTGGAGTGACAGGTGAAAAACTTAATCATGAGGAAGTTATTGCTGCTGGGAAAGCGGCCGCCGCCCGAATGGGTGCACTTCTCAAAGGCGTCATTCCGAAGTTACTCTAGGCATATGGACGCTCACCTATTAGCCGAAGTTGAAAATTGGATTGCTGATGATCCCGATGAAAATACGGCTGCCGAGTTACGTGCACTTGTGCGCGAAGGTAATGAGACTCAACTTCGAAAATACTTCTCCGGATTTTTGCAATTTGGAACCGCTGGTTTACGTGGACCTATAGGTCCTGGCCCATCCTGTATGAATCGAGCAGTGGTTGGTCGTACGGCTGCAGGAATAGTGCGGTACATGAAAGATCGTGGACTTACATCGGTGGTCATTGGACGAGATGCCAGACATGGATCCGAAGACTTCACATTTGAAAGTGCGGAAATTTTCAGCGGTGCTGGGATGAACGTATTCATCTTGCCACGGCCTTTACCCACACCTGTGCTTGCTTTTGCAACAAATGAATTAGCGGTTGACGTTGGCGTGATGGTCACTGCCAGCCACAACCCGCCGCAAGATAATGGGTACAAGGTTTATCTTGGCGGAACAGTTGATGATATTCACTACAGAGGTTCCCAAATTATTTCACCAACTGATCAAGCCATTGCGCACGAAATAGAAAAGATTACCTCCCTTGCATCGCAACCTCGCGGTTCACAGTGGGCAATCCTCGACGAGGATATCGTTGAGAAATATGTGATGCGAACAAAGGTGCTCGCACCTAGACCGGGAAATTTGAAAATTGTTTACACAGCCATGCATGGTGTAGGAACAAAAACACTCCAACGTGTTTTTCATCGCGCTGGATTTGCTTCCCTCATTTTAGTTGATGCTCAAGCCGAACCAGATCCTGATTTTCCAACAGTTGCTTTTCCAAATCCTGAAGAACCCGGCGCAATTGATCTTGCACTTGAAACGGCCCGAGCATTTGATGCAGACCTCGTTATTGCAAATGATCCAGACGCAGATCGATGTGCAGCTGCAGTCAATGATCCAGAATCTGGATGGAGAATGCTGCGCGGTGACGAACTAGGTGTGATTTTCGGTGAGTCAATTGCTCGAACAAGAAATCAAGGCACATTCGCGAATTCAATTGTTTCTTCGTCGATTCTGAGCAAGATATCTAAACATTACGGTTTCCAGTTTTTTGAAACTTTGACTGGTTTTAAATATCTTGCGAAAATAGAGAATCTTACTTTTGGATATGAGGAAGCACTCGGCTACGCAGTCGATGCTCACACTGTCAATGATAAAGATGGTATCTCTGCGGCTCTCTTGCTTGCTCAAATTGCAACGGACCTGCACCATCAGGGTAAAACACTTTTAGATCTTCTGGATGAAGTCTGGGCTAGGCATGGATTTCATGGAACTGAGCAAATTTCCGTGCGTGTGGATGATTTATCTCAGGTGACTCGAGTTCTTGCCGCTCTTCGCACAACTCCCCCTTCAGATATTGCAGGACATTTAGTCAAGAAAATTGAAGATCTTGCCCAGCCAACGGGTGATTTGCCCCCAACGGACGGACTTCGCCTATGGCTCGATGGCGATATCAGAATAATCATCAGGCCAAGTGGCACCGAAGCCAAAATAAAGTGTTACGTAGAAGTAATTACAATCAATAGTAAAGATTCACAAGTTCTGTTAAACCAATTACGCATGCCACTTAAAGCTTTACTTAGCTAATTTACTGAACAAGCCCTAAATTCTTATAGGTTTCATCAAGGGTTTGAGCGGCCACTACGCGCGCTTTTGCTGCGCCTTGCGATAATAATGTGATGAGATGGCTCTCATCTTCTAGAAGTTCAAGCGCACGAGTTCGTATCGGGCGCAAATACTCAACAACCACTTCAGCTACTGCTGATTTAAAGTCGCCATATCCTTTTCCATCAAAATCTTTCTCAATGGAGGAAATCGTTTGACCCGAAAGGGCGCTGTGAATAGTCAATAAATTGCTGATTCCAGGTTTTTCCTTTTCATCGAACCTGACTTCTCTACCTGTATCCGTCACAGCGCTTTTTATCTTCTTTGTATTGGATTCAGGAGTGTCCATCAGTTCTATCACACCATTGGAAGTTCCTGACGATTTACTCATTTTTGCAGTTGGCTCTTGAATATCATTTATTTTTGCACCAGCTTTCAGAATGAAACCTTCTGGAATTTGAAATGTTTGACCATAGCGAGAATTAAATCGTGTTGCTAAGTCACGAGTGAGTTCTATGTGTTGCCTTTGATCTTCACCAACAGGAACCAGGTCCGCCTGGTAAAGCAAGATATCAGCAGCTTGCAACATCGGGTAAGTAAAAAGCCCCACCTTAGTGCTGTCAGAACCATTTTTAGATGACTTATCTTTGAATTGAGTCATACGACTCGCTTCACCAAATCCTGTTATGCATTCCATAATCCAACCAAGTTGATTATGTTGCGCTACTTGAGATTGGACAAATAGTGTCGAACGATTGGGGTCGATTCCAAGAGCGATTAACTGCGCGGCCGAAGCTAGGGTGCGCTTGCGCATGAGGGCTGGATCGGTTTCCATGGTGAGAGCATGCAAATCCACAATGCAGTAATACGCGTCATGACCTTCTTGCAAAGCTACCCATTGCCGAAGAGCGCCTACGTAATTACCGAGGTGGAATGAATCACTTGTTGGCTGGATACCAGAAAGTACTCGCTTAAGGCTCATGGCAGATATTCTTTCATGAATCAGAGGCTGCGTGAGATCAATAATTGACCGGCACGCTTACCTTCCATTGTGAGGACAGTGATTCGGACTCCGTTGATGGTAACAACATCATTAATTACTGGGATTCGTCCCAGCACGTGCATTACGAATCCACCTGCTGTTTCATAAGGACCATCTGGAATATCAAAAGAAGTTTTATCTCGTAGATCGTCAAGTGAAGTCAGTCCATCGACTTCAAAATCGCCCGTGATGGACTCATTAGATACTTCGTTTTCATCCGAATCGTACTCATCGCGAATATCGCCAATTAGGCATTCGACGAGGTCTTCCATAGTAATGATGCCATCAGTCCCACCATACTCATCTAAGACAATCGCTAAATGCTGACGCTCGCTTCGCATTTGAGTCAGCGCTGGCAAAACACCCTTCGTTCCAGGTAAGAACATAATATTTCTTACCAATTCTTGAATCTTTCCACCTGAGTTCACAAGGGAAGTATCCAATAAGTCACGAACATGGATAAAGCCAATAACTTCATCAGTTGAACCACGAACAACGGGGTAGCGTGAATGTGCCTTATCAACGGCGAGCGCTATTGCTTTGGAGATGGTGAGCGATGCATCCATGAAATCAACTTCTGTTCGAGGCACCATGAGTTCGTGAATTTGACGCTCTGAAGCGTTAAATACTTCTTCAACAATATCTCGCTCTTCTGCAGTGAGCGCTGCATGACCAGCAACAAGGTCAAGCAACTCTTCTTCAGACATAGCGCTACGTTGTTCCTTTGGATCTACTCCAAATGCTCGAACCACAATGTCGGTCGATTTTGAAAGTAACCAAATGATTGGACGAAATAATTTTGCAATCCAATCAATAATTCCAGCAGATGCAAGTGAGATGGCTTCGGTGCGAAAAAGAGCCAATCGTTTTGGAACGAGTTCTCCAAAAACTAATGAGAAATATGCAATAACAAGAGTTACTCCCACGAGTGAAATAGTTGAACTCCATGCATGAGAAACGCCCATCTCTTCAATACGCGGAATTACATAAGATCCAAGTTTTTCAGCACCAAGGGCTGCCGATAAAAATCCACAGACTGTGACACCGACTTGAGCGGCGGCCAGGAAACGGTTTGGGTTTTGCGCCAAAGCGGCTACTTTGCGACCTCGCTTGCCTGTGGTAGCTAACTGGCGAATCTGGCTTTCCCGAAGGGATATGAGGGCAATTTCAGCAGCGACAAAGAGCGATGCAATCAGGATGAGGAGCGCAACAGTGGCGATATCGCCCAGCAGAGAACCCAGCGAGTGTGTCTCCATAAGGATTGGAGTCTATCGCAGGCTGCAGGTGGCGCCCCGCGCTCAACTCCCGTAGCCTTTCTCTTGACCATCCACTTGGTTGGTCACCTTCATCCACGGACCGTCGGGCACGTACCTGCCCGGAGAAGGAGAATTTTTCATGGCTTCAGTTGTATTTGAAAACGCTTCCCGTATTTACCCAGGGACTACTACCCCTGCTGTAGATAAGTTAAACCTCGTCGTCAATGATGGCGAATTCCTCGTCCTTGTAGGACCTTCAGGGTGTGGAAAATCCACATCTCTTCGCATGCTTGCGGGCCTTGAAGATATTGACGGCGGACGTATCCTCATCGGAGATCGCGATGTAACCAATGTTGCGCCAAAAGATCGCGATATTGCAATGGTCTTCCAGTCCTATGCACTCTATCCCCATATGACAGTTGCTGAAAATATGGGCTTTGCACTCAAGATTGCGGGGGTAGCTAAAGAGGAGCGCGATCGCCGAGTTCTTGAAGCTGCCAAACTACTTGACCTTGAGCCATATCTTGATCGCAAACCAAAGGCTCTCTCAGGCGGACAACGCCAACGTGTAGCTATGGGTCGTGCGATCGTACGTGAACCTCAGGTCTTCCTTATGGATGAACCACTTTCAAATCTTGATGCCAAATTACGAGTGGCAACACGTACTCAGATCGCAGCACTACAACGACGATTAGGAATCACAACTGTTTATGTAACACACGATCAAGTTGAAGCAATGACAATGGGTGATCGAGTTGCCGTTCTCAAAGATGGCATCCTCCAGCAAGTCGATACACCAAGAAACCTTTACGACAATCCTGCAAATGCATTTGTAGCCGGATTCATTGGTTCACCTGCAATGAATTTACTCAATGCGCCAGTAAAAGATGGAAAAGCGATGCTAGGAAACCTGGCCATTAGCGTTCCTGCAAGCGCTGGAGATACCGTGACAGTTGGAATACGTCCTGAAGGTTTTGCTCCAAGTGCTGATGGCTTCCATGTACTTGTTGAAGTTGTTGAAGAACTTGGTGCCGATTCTTTCGTATACGGAAAACCTGCAGACAGTTCGGTTGATTTCGCACAGACAACAGATGAAGGAGCGCAAGTAATTGTGCGCTGGGATCCAAAAAATCCACCAAAACCTGGTGAAACTATTTCTGTTACTGCCGCTGCTGCTGTGGTTCATTTATTTAATTCCACAACAGGAGAACGAATCAAGTAGTGAGAGGAATTAAAAATGCCCCGCCGGATGATTTCTGCTGGGGCATTTTTATATTGCTAAATCTTCACCATGTTCAAAGCTCTTTGGTGCACCATCTATGCCTTTAAGGATGTGCACCTTTTTCTTGCCAACAACTCGCCATGAATCAGTCAGGACTGCGGCTGTGTCTTCATCAATTCCCAATAATTTGCTCCCTTCATCTGTGCGCAAGGCAATTGCCGCAACTCGATCTGGAAGCCATCCCAGAAATTTGTCATAGTGAGGAATTACTTCAATATCGGGAAGTAATCCAAGACCTTCAGTGACATGCATACGGCGAATTCCAACAATTTTTGACCCAAATGCCATCGCGCCAGCAGAGCATCCAGCAAGAGAGGAGCCATCCTGCCAAGCTCTTTGAACGGCTTCCCACAACGGCGTCTGACTAAAAACGTCAGTAATATTTCCAGGATCGCCTCCAGAAAAATAAATTAAACCAGCGTTTAGAACTTGAGAAATATATTCTGGATTGTGCGCATCTTCACGGGTTAACACTGGAAGAAATTGTGCGGTTGTACCCATTCGCTTTGCTTGTTGCGCGCCTCTTTCACGCCAAAAACCTAAACGTTCGGCTCCCTCTTGCCCGGCACCTGTTGGAATTTGCACAAAGGTATTTGATTTCCCTCGTGACATGCCGAAATGCAGGAGCTCTGTTTCGAGCTCCTGCATCACCGGTAAATATTCACCCGAACCAACGAGAGCAATTGCGCCGTGGTCCTTCATTTCTTATTAAGCCATGGCCTTTTGAAGATTCTCATCGAGTGCATCAAGAAATTCTTGTGTCGTGAGATATGGACTTCCCTTGCTGATGAGCTCGGAAAGATCTTTAGTCATCTTCCCGCTTTCAACAGTTTGAATACATACCTTCTCTACAGTTGCGGCAAAGGAGGCGAGTTCTGGATTGCTATCAAGTTTGGCGCGATGAGCTAGGGCTTGCGTCCAAGCGAAAATTGATGCGATTGGATTAGTTGATGTAGCCCGACCTGCTTGATGCTCACGATAGTGACGGGTCACTGTGCCGTGCGCAGCTTCAGATTCGACAGTCTTTCCATCTGGTGTCATCAGAACTGACGTCATTAAACCAAGTGAACCAAAGCCTTGGGCCACGATGTCGGACTGAACATCACCATCGTAATTCTTGCACGCCCACACATAGCCGCCCTCCCAGCGAAGCGCTGTTGCAACCATGTCATCAATGAGGCGGTGGTCATACTCGATACCGATAGCTTCAAACTGTGTTTTGAACTCTGCTTCATAAATTTCTGCAAAAATATCTTTGAATCGCCCGTCATAGGCCTTCAGGATTGTATTTTTTGTTGAAAGATACACAGGATATTTACGTTGCAATCCGTAGTTCAATGATGCTCGGGCAAAATCACGTATTGATTCGTCAACGTTATACATACCCATGGCGACTCCACTGCCTTTAAAGTCATAGACTTCAAATTCCATTGGGGCTGAGCCATCTTCAGGAGTAAATGAAAGAGTGAGTTTTCCAGCCCCCGGAACAAGAAAATCAGTCGCTTTATATTGATCTCCGAAAGCGTGACGACCGATAACTATTGGCTTGGACCAATGTGGCACAAGGCGTGGAACGTTACTGATGATGATCGGCTCACGGAAAATGACTCCACCGAGAATATTGCGAATTGTGCCATTAGGCGACTTCCACATTTTCTTGAGGCCAAATTCTTTAACGCGCGCTTCATCTGGAGTGATTGTTGCGCACTTGACACCAACGCCATGCTTTTGGATTGCATGTGCCGAATCAATTGTCACTTGATCATCGGTAGCATCACGATTTTCAATACCCAGGTCGTAATATTCAAGGTTGATATCTAAATAGGGAAGAATCAGAGAATCTTTAATGAACTGCCAAATGATGCGAGTCATTTCATCGCCATCAAGCTCGACGACAGTTCCCTCTACCTTGATTTTGTTCACGCTGTGCTCCAATCGATAACTACTTATTTATAAGGGATTTTTACTGATCTTAAAGGGCTTGAACGTCGCTTTGCTTTGCTCGCACGGCCTCGGCAGCAACTGTGAGTGCGGCAAGTTCTGTTTCTGTTAGTTTGGTTTCAACAACCTTAACAACTCCAGATCGCCCAATTTGTGCCTGTACTCCTAAATAGACTCCAGAAATTCCGTACTCTCCATCAACCCACGCGCACACAGGCATAATCGCACCTGAATCTTCGATGACCGCTTTTGCCATACGAGCTGCGGCAGCAGATGGTGCGTAATATGCAGAGCCTGTCTTGAGAAGAGCAACAACTTCTGCGCCACCATTGCGTGTGCGATCGACGAGCTCATCAATTTCAACCTGAGATAATTTTTCAGAGAGCGGAACTCCCGCAACAGTGCAATGACTTGGAACTGGAACCATAGTATCGCCGTGGGAACCCAAGGTAAGAGTTGAAACGCTCTTCACTGGAACTCCAAGTTTTTCGGCTACAAAGTGTGTGAAGCGCGCTGTATCCAACATTCCTGCTTGCCCCATCACGCGATTGTGGGGAAATGAAGTCGCAAGTTGCGCGAGCGCGGTCATTTCATCAAGTGGGTTCGATACAACAATGATGACTGCATTTGGTGAGTGCTTTGCAATATTTTCAGCTACGTTTCTTACAATTCCAGCATTAACGCCAATGAGGTCCATTCGACTCATTCCAGGTTTGCGCGGCAAACCTGCGGTGATCACAACAACATCTGAATTCGCTGTAGCTTCATAGCCGGCACCTTCAGGAGTGGTTGTTGCACCAATAACTTTGGTTTCAAAACCTTCAATGGAACGAGATTGGTTCATATCAAGTGCTAAACCTTCTGGCTTTCCTTCGACAATATCTGTCAGCACCACTGTTTCAAAAATATCGTATTCGGCTAATCGAAGCGCCGTAGTTGAACCATAGAAACCTGCTCCGACAACTGTGACCTTGCTTCCCATAACTTTTCCCTTTTTCAGTAGTGTCTTGACGTCGAGATAACTCTACCGCCCGTGTGGCAGGGCAATTGCCAGCGTAAAAAGGGCTATCGCGATGCTCATGGGCAGATAAAACTCAATGGTTCGTTTCTGTCGATGCGTACTTGCAATTCCAGCGGTGCCTAGGGCTACGAGGAGGGCGCTTGTACGCACAAATCCCGCAATGCCTAAAACAAGGCCTACGGTTACAAAGGAATAACTAAGCAAATGAAAATTTCGAGCTTTTACGAGCATGCATCAACCACATTAGTTACAAGCATCGCGCGAGTCATAGGACCAACTCCGCCAGGCATCGGTGCAACGTATCCTGCTTTTTCCATCACGTCAGGATGCACATCACCTAAGAGTCCAGCCTCTGTTCGAGAAATACCAACATCAATTATCGCGGCACCTTCCTTAATCATGGATGCGTTAAGAAAATGAGCTTGTCCAATTGCCGCAATAACAATATCTGCATTTCGTGTGTGCAGAGATAAATCTTTTGTTCCGGTATGTGTCAATGTGACAGTGGCATTTTCTTGCTTACGTGTCAGGAGCAGTCCCAGCGGACGGCCGACAGTTAGTCCTCGACCAATTACGGTTACTTCGGCACCCTTGAGTTGTACGCCGTAATGTTGCAAGAGTGCAACAATTCCACGAGGAGTGCAAGGCAACGGAGCGTCATATCCAGCAACTAGTCGCCCTAAATTCATTGGATGAAGTCCATCAGCATCTTTAGCTGGATCTATCGCTTCAAGAATTACTTGGGTGTCAATTCCTCGAGGTAATGGAAGTTGGACTATATAACCAGTGCACTCTTTGGCAGAATTCAAATCTTTAATTGCTGCAAGCACATCGGCTTGCGTTGCATTTTCTGGAAGGTCTACACGAATTGATGTCACACCAACTTCTTCGCAGTCGCGATGCTTACCAGCCACATATGAATGCGAGCCCGGGTCATCACCGACGAGCACTGTTCCCAAGCCAGGTGTGATACCACGCTTCTTGAGTTCAACTACACGTGTTGCAAGGTCTTTCTTAATTGAAGAAGCTAGTGCCTTGCCATCAAGAATAGTTGCGGTCATGGCTCCATCTTACGAGGGAACTATGCATGTGAGAAATGGCGAGTGCCAGTGAAAAACATCGCGATTCCAGCACTCTGCGCGGCTGCAATAACCTCTTCATCTCGAACGCTTCCGCCTGGTTGAATAACTGCTAGCACTCCCGCATCAATGAGAATCTGAAGTCCGTCTGCGAAAGGGAAAAAAGCATCGCTGGCTGCAACCGAACCGTGTGCACGTTCGCCCGCGCGATCGACGGCGAGCTTTGCGCTATCAACTCTATTGACTTGCCCCATTCCGACTCCCACTGAAGAACCATCGCTGGCCAAGACAATCGCATTACTTTTTACCGCTCTCACTGCACGCCAAGCAAATTCAAGCTCTGCAATTATCTGCGGACTTTGAATTTCACCTGACACTTGGGTCCACCCCGATGGTGAATCACCAGTATCGTTTATGAGATCTGTATCTTGAATAAGTAATCCCCCACTAACTGGGCGCAATTCACGAGTTGAAATATTCATTGTGGAACATTTTAAAATACGAATCGAGGGCTTTTTAGATAGTAATTCAAGTGCTGCTGGTTCAAAATCAGGAGCAATGAGTACTTCGGTGAAAACTTCAGATAACGGAATTGCCATCTCCAAAGTCACTGTGCGGTTACATGCAACAACCCCGCCAAATGCCGAGATTGGATCGCACAGGTGGGCTTTTTTGTAAGCCTGACTAATCGTGTCACCAATAGCGATTCCGCAAGGGTTGGCATGTTTAATAATTGCAACACACGGTTGCGAATGATCGAGTGCGGCGCGCCATGCAGCATCAGCATCTGTGTAATTGTTAAAAGACATTTCTTTTCCATGTAATTGAAGTGAACCAACAATTCCTGCTGGGCCACCGCTATAAATTGCCGCGCCTTGATGCGGATTCTCGCCATAGCGGAGAGATTTTTCATGCGACCAAATTCGACCAAACCATTCAGGTAGGTTGCCTTCATTGTGTTCACCTAACCAGGTTGCAATTGCCAAATCATATTCAGCAGTTGTTCGAAATACTTCGAGAGCTAATTGCTTCCGCTGGTCATACGTAAAACCACCTTCTGAAATTGCTGAAATCAATTGGTCGTACTGGTGTGTACTTGAAAGTACAGCGACAGAGCCATGATTTTTGGCAGCTCCTCGCAGCATTGATGGACCACCAATATCAATTTGCTCGATACATTCGGCAAAGTGAGCACCGGATTGAATAGTCTCTTCAAAGGGGTACAAGTTGATAATCACTAAATCAAATGGCTCAATATCTAGCTCTTCAATAGCAGCAAGATGCTCCGCATTACTTTGATCAGCCAATATTCCCGAATGGATTCGTGGATGCAAAGTCTTGACTCGACCACCCATGATTTCAGGAAATCCTGTGTATTGGCTGACTTCAGTAACTGAAATACCCGCCTCAGCCAACATTTTGGCTGTTGATCCTGTTGAAAGAATTTCGATTCCTGCCTGCGATAGGACAGTTCCAATCTCCACTAATCGATGCTTGTCGTACACGCTCAAAAGAGCTCGACGTATTAGCTTGCGCTCATTCATGGTTTTTCTCCAAGAGGGGTACCAGTTGTGAAATAGTCTCAACGATGAGAGTGCGTTCGCTCATCTTAATGCGTTCGTGCAAAGAATTTTCTGTGTCGTTAGGTAAGACATCGACTTCACATTGAGAAATAACTTTTCCAGTGTCAACGCCGGCATCCACCCAGTGAACTGTGGCTCCCGTACGCTTCACATCAGCTGCCAATGCATCTCGAACTGCATGAGCACCTGGAAAATTTGGCAGCAGAGCAGGATGTGTATTAATTACCTTGAAACGATCCACATAGGCTGGACTCAAAATTCGCATAAATCCAGCGCTGACAACTAAGTCAGGAACGAGTCTCTCTGTAACACTGAGAATTTCGTCATCCCATTGCGCCCGATCGCTTTGCATTGGAACTAAATAGATTTTGATTCCAGCTTTATTAGCGACATCAACTACGGGAGCACTCGGCTGATCGCAAATGATTCCTACGATATTTACTTCTAGTTCTCCATCTCGTACTGCGTTGATAATTGCCGATGCAAGTGAACCCGCTCCTGATGCGAGGATCGCAATAGATTTAGTCACGAGAATCTCTCGTCATGATTGATCTACGCGGTAAAGTAATTTTTGGAATAATAAGCGCTCCTAGAATTCCAATAAGAAGTTCAACGCTAATGGCAAGCGGAAATTTCCACAGTGATACTCCTACAGTTCCAAGTGAATCTATAATTAATTGGCCACTTGCAAGAAAGCCCATGAGTGCTGTGCACACAATGGCTAGAAAATATCCTTGCCAGAGAACGCGCGAGCTAAGTGAATTTGCCCAAGAAGTTAGAACAACTCCTGCAAGAATAAATATTACGGCGCCTAGTAATGCGAAGTGTTGGGTGGTCGCTGGCAATGCACCCAAAATTGGTAAGCCTGGAATTCCTGGGAGTTGAAATGACAAGGGGGAAATAATTGTTGCATCTCCCATTGAAAAACCAACGCCTGAAAAATATGACATCGTCGCAATCGCTGCATTTGGAAGATATAAAACATTGAGCAGGAGTAATAAAATTCCCCCGAATATTCCAGGTTGAAGTACGCGAGTGAGATTTTCGATTGTTTGAATATGTAGGAATATCGCACCTGCCAACCCAATCGAGCTCACCCCAAGCATTAAAGCGAAAATTCGAGTTGCCAGATTAAGCGCCTGCGTCAAAATCATCCGACGACCAACAGTAAGGCAGGTTAGGAATGCAAATGGAATTGAAAAGATTGGAGCAAAATACCAGATCGGAGTGACCGATGTTGATGCGCTTCCAAATGCCAAGCCAGTAGATATAAGTCCATATCCCAATGCAAATAAGAAGCGTGCATTCTTTACTAAATATGTGTCCCCATCTAAACGTTCAATGGTTCGAGCAAAGCCATTGCGAATTGTGAAAAACGGAAAAACTAATGCACCGATTGGCAGATACGAGAGCAATCCGTATGGGCCAGAGTTGGAAAATGAGAGTGAAAATGGAATGTGATGAGCCGCAAGCCAAATCCAGACACTGGCTCTCACCGGATCAGAGCTGTCTCCATTTGAACTTCCAGCGATAGCCCAAGCAATCAAAGTAATAAAGGCAATTGGCAGAAATAGAACAACCGCGCTACGCACCGCCTGTGTGAATGAAACCCACAGAGTGCGTGCAAACATCTGCTTTAGCGACCTAGGATGTCGCGCAATAACTGCGCTGTTTCACTTGGTGTTTGGCCCACTTTGACTCCCGCTGCTTCAAGGGCATCTTTCTTGCCTTGAGCAGTTCCCGAGGAACCCGAAACGATTGCGCCTGCGTGACCCATCGTCTTTCCTTCCGGCGCCGTGAATCCTGCTACGTAGCCGACAACAGGCTTAGTGACATATTCACTAATAAATGCTGCGGCACGCTCTTCGGCATCTCCACCAATTTCGCCAATCATGACAATTGCTGTTGTGTCTGGGTCATCTTGAAACGCACGAAGGCAGTCAATATGAGTTGTCCCAATGACAGGATCTCCGCCGATACCAACTGCGGTGCTAAATCCAATGTCACGAAGTTCGTACATCATTTGATAGGTGAGTGTTCCTGATTTAGAAACGAGACCGATTGGACCAGAAGCCGTGATATCTGCTGGGATAATTCCAACATTAGATTTACCGGGACTGATAAGTCCTGGACAGTTAGGGCCAATAATCTGGGTGGTTCCCTTGCTCACTGCGTGTGCATAGAAACTCGCTGAGTCATGAACTGGAATACCTTCGGTAATTACTACAACTAAAGGCATCAGTGCATCAATTGCATCCACCACGGCAGCCTTAGCAAATTTCGGTGGAACAAAAACCACAGAAGTATTCGCACCTGTTGATGCCATCGCTTCGGCTACTGTATTAAAAACAGGTAAAGCATGGCCATCAATATCAACTACTTGTCCACCCTTGCCTGGCGTCACTCCACCAACAATTTTTGTGCCAGCGGCCAGCATGCGACGTGTGTGTTTGGTGCCTTCTCCACCCGTCATTCCTTGAACAATGACAAGACTCTTTTCATTAATGAAAATAGACATTATTTGGCCGCCAATTCTGCAGCACGATTTGCTGCACCATCCATAGTTTCGGCTTGCTCAATGAGCGGATGCGCAGCCTTTGCAAGAATTGCGCGCCCCTCAATGACGTTATTTCCATCAAGTCGCACAACAATTGGTTTTGTTGCCTTCGGCCCCAAGAGTTCAAGCGCCTGAACGATTCCATTAGCAACCGCGTCACAGGCGGTGATTCCTCCGAATACATTGACAAATACGCTTTTAACGTCAGGATCACCCAAAATAATGGAGAGACCATCGGCCATTACCTGAGCCGAGGCACCTCCGCCGATATCAAGGAAGTTCGCAGGACGCACTCCGCCATGTTTTTCTCCCGCGTAGGCAACGACATCGAGCGTGCTCATCACAAGTCCCGCACCGTTTCCAATAATTCCGACATGTCCATCGAGTTTTACGTAATTAAGGTCTTTCTCTTTCGCAAGCGCCTCGAGAGCGTTTGTTGCAGCATGATCGACGAGCGCCTCATGATCTGGATGTCTAAACCCTGCGTTGTCATCGAGTGTAACTTTTCCATCGAGAGCAATAATTTTTCCATCGCTTGTTTTAACAAGTGGATTAATTTCAACCAAAGTTGCATCTTCTGACTTGAAGAGCTCCCATACTTTCAAGAGAACGTGAGCAACTTGTTCCGCAACATCACTTGGGAACTGCGCTGCTTTAACAATCTCCTGAGCCTTTGCCAAATCAATGCCTGCATTTGCATCCACTGGAATTTTTGCAAGCTTCTCTGGAGCCGTGTGCGCAACTTCTTCGATTTCCATTCCGCCAGCAACTGATGCCATCACGAGAAATGTCCGATTGGATCGGTCTAATAAAATTGAAAGGTAGTACTCGGACTCAATTGGCGCTGCTGCTGCAATCATGACGGTTCGAACGATGTGGCCTTTGATAACCATTCCCAATATTGCTTCTGCTTTTTCACGAGCGTCATCGGCATCAAGAGCTAATTTTACGCCCCCTGCTTTTCCACGGCCGCCAACTTTTACCTGCGCTTTAACAACTACTTTGCCACCTATTTTTATTGCAGCGGCGTGAGCTTCCTCGGCAGTTGTTGCTATCGCAGCTGCAAGGACTGGAAGTCCATGCTTCTCAAAAAGATCACGTGCTTGATATTCATAGAGATCCACGGATCACTCCAGTCATGGCTTGTATCAAATGTTTACGAGGGTAATCCTAGAGCTTCTCAACAGGTGCATAACGCAGAAGTAATCGCTTCTCTCCGTATTGGCCAAAATTAATCGTGGCCTCAGATTTATCGCCAACGCCTGCAATTGCCACCACGGTGCCAAGTCCAAATGTGTCATGTGACACACGCTCACCAACGGCCAACTCAATGGCGTTGCTCTTCTTGCCTGTAGCCCTCGGAGGTGGCGCACTGAGAACTCGCGATTTTCGAACAAGTGAGGGCGAGAGCGATGGTGAAGTTCCACCAAGATTTCGCCACTCAATGACACCTTCTGGAATTTCGTCAAGGAAACGCGACGGCGGATTGTAATTCGGCGCACCCCACGATGATCGATATTCCGCTCGTGAGATGTAGAGACGTTTTTGTGCACGTGTCAGACCAACGTAGGCAAGACGTCTCTCCTCTTCAATGTCTTCCTTTGAATCAAAAGTTCTTGAGTGAGGAAATATCCCATCTTCCATTCCGGTAAGAAATACTGTCGGAAACTCCAGACCCTTTGCAGTATGCAGAGTCATCATTGTTACAACACCTTCGTGTTCTTCCCCTTCGGGAATTTCATCAGCATCAGCAACAAGCGCAACTTTTTCAAGAAACCCAGCAAGTGATATTTCTTCGTCTTCACCAAGCTCCTCAATTGGACGTTCTTCATATTCCATAGATACTGCCAATAGTTCTTGTAAGTTTTCAAGGCGAACTTCATCTTGTGGATCAGAACTTGATGCAAGTTCAGACATCAGTCCAGACTGCTCTAAGACTGCTTCGATAATTACTGAAGGACGAACTTTTGCTTCAACAAGCACCCGTAGGGCAATCATCATCGATACAAAATCTCCAATTGATTGGCCTGCACGTGTAGGAATACCCGGTGCTTCCATGCAGCGGTTGAGCCCACTCCAGAATGAAATCTCATTGTGTTGAGTAAAAAGATCTACGCATTCGATTGCTCGATCGCCTATGCCACGTTTGGGCACATTGATAATTCGACGCAGTGAAACTTCATCACTGAGATTTGAAAGTACTCGAAGGTAAGCCAATAAATCTTTGACTTCTTTGCGTTCGTAGAATCGCAGGCCTCCCACGACTTTATATGGCAGACCTGCGCGCATGAAGACTTCCTCAAATACACGCGATTGAGCGTTGGTTCGATAGAAAATTGCTGTATTCCCAGGTGTTGATTCACCTTTATTTTGAAGTGAACGAATTTCATCTTTTACAAACTCGGCTTCATCATGTTCTGATTCTGCGACATAACCAATGAGAGGAGCACCTGGTCCTTCTTCTGACCATAGATTTTTTTCTTTTCGGCCTTCATTCCGCGTGATGACAGCATTTGCTGCAGACAAAATGTTTTGAGTTGATCGGTAATTTTGTTCGAGAAGTACCGTGGAAGCATTTGGGTAATCAAGTTCAAACTGCAAAATATTTCGAATCGTAGCGCCTCTAAAGCCGTAGATTGATTGATCGGCATCACCGACCACACACAATTCTGCAGGAGGCATACCGTCCAAATCAGTTCCAACGAGTTCGCGAACTAATATGTATTGAGCATGATTAGTGTCTTGATATTCATCCACGAGTACATGACGAAAACGTGAACGAAATCGTGCTTTCGCTTCTGGAAATTGTTGAAGCACTTGTACGGTCTTGAGAATTAAATCATCAAAGTCCATTGCATTAGCTTGGACCAATCGGCGCTGATAAATTACATAGACATCAGCTACTACTTGTTCGAACTGATTCTGTGCTGCAAGTAAATAATCTTGTGGGCCTAGAAGTTCATTCTTTGCATTAGAGATCATTGATTGAAATTGTCTAGCCGGATATCTCTTGGAATCAAGATTGAGTTCTTTTGCAACAATTGTGATGAGGCGCAAACTATCCGCTGAGTCATAAATACTGAAAGAGTTTGAGTATCCGAGGCGCGAGGCTTCCTGACGCAATAATCGAACACAAGCAGAGTGAAAAGTTGAGACCCACATAGATTTCGCAATAGGTCCTACAAGTTCGGTGACGCGCTCTTTCATTTCACCCGCGGCTTTATTAGTAAATGTAATAGCCAAGATTTCATAGGCAGCAGCACCGCGACGAGCCATGAGATAAGCAATTCGACGCGTAAGAACTCGAGTTTTTCCAGATCCAGCCCCAGCAATTACCAATAGAGGGCCACCGGCATGACTCACCGCAGCCTGTTGCGCAGGATTAAGCCCTTCGAGCAATGGGTCCGGATTTGTCATGACGCGGAGTCTATTAGGGTTAGCGTCATGGAGCCGATTGCAGATAGTGAAATCAAGCGCGTACTCGTCATTAATGCCCACCCAGATGATTCAGATTTCGGAGCATCAGGAACAATTGCCCAGTGGGTGAAGGCAGGCATCGAGATTTCTTACGTGTTTTGCACAAATGGTGATCAAGGTGGCGAGGAGTCAGGAATCTCAAAAGAAGAAATGCCTAAGGTGAGACAGAGAGAGCAACGTGCCGCTGGAGCCGCCATTGGTGTTACAGATATTACTTTCCTTAACTATGTTGATGGTCATCTGGAAGCGACGCTGGCATTACGTAAAGATATTGTTCGCGAGATTCGTCGTTCAAAGCCAGATCGTATGCTCTGCCAAAGTCCAGAACGCAATTGGGAACGTATTGGCGCCAGTCACCCAGATCATCTTGCAGCCGGTGAAGCATCAATCCAAGCCGTATATCCCGATGCGCGTAATCCATTTGCATTCACAGATTTGCTAGAAAAAGAAAATCTCCAACCGTGGCGAGTAAAAGAAGTGTGGTTAATGGGATTCACTCAACCTGACCACTTCGTTGACATCACCGATACTTTTCATTTGAAAATGCAAGCACTGCATTCTCACGCTTCACAAACTAGCCACAATCCTGATCTTGAAAAAATGGTTCGAGAATGGGGCCAACGAAATGCTGGTATTGGCGGTCTACCTGAAGGTCGCATTGCTGAAGCCTTCAAGATTGTAAATACCAACTAATTTATTTAAAGCTCACCTTTTCAATGGAAACTGTCTGTACTGGAAGCCCATCAGCTACGTAATAGGCTTTACCGTCAGACTTAATTTCATAAGCTTTCTTTTCTGCAATAGCAGTGAGAATTCCAAGGCCAGAGGTGACTTTTCCCCAAATTGTGTAATTTGGTTGAGGAAAAGATGTATCTGAGTACACAAAGAAAAACTGGCTCCCATTTGTGTTGGGTCCTGAATTAGCCATAGCTAGCGTGCCGGCTGGATAGTTATTTGGACCAACAGGTGGAAGATTTTCATCCTTATAGGGTTTCCAACCGGTCGGACTTCCGCTTCCTTTTGCAGTTGGATCTCCACACTGCAAAACCGAAATTCCAGTTTCGGCAGTTGTCAATCGATGACAAAACGACTTATCAAAATACTTTGCCCGGGCTAGCGCTGATAATGAAGTAACTGTTATCGGAGCTTTTGAACCAAGGAGCGAAATAACAATTTTTCCACAGTTTGTTGTGATGATCATCGTCTTAGGTAATGCTTTTGCCTTCTTAGTAGGCTGAGCAACTTTCATTGGACTATGCACAGTTGCAGTAGGAGTACTACATTTTAGCTGGGAAGAATCTGCTGCTTGAGCAATTGGCGATGTGAGCAAAAGTACAAAAAGACTTGCAACCAAAGTTATGACTGTGCGTTTTGAAATTTTCTTACTCCCATTCAATCGTGCCTGGTGGTTTACTCGTTACATCAAGAACAACTCTATTGACTTCACGAACTTCATTGGTGATGCGTGTAGATATTTTCTCAAGTACATCATAAGGAACTCGAGACCAATCCGCAGTCATTGCATCCTCACTCGATACTGGCCTCAAAACAATTGGGTGACCATAAGTGCGCCCATCCCCCTGAACGCCAACGCTTCGAACATCAGCAAGGAGGACAACAGGGCATTGCCAAATATCACGATCAAGGCCCGCAGCCTTTAATTCTGTTCGAGCAATCAGATCGGCTTCACGCAAAATATCTAAACGATCCTGAGTGACTTCCCCGATGATTCGAATACCAAGCCCGGGGCCAGGAAAAGGCTGTCGCCATACGATTTCTTCTGGCAGACCTAATTCGAGTCCTACCTGGCGAACTTCATCCTTAAAAAGCGTGCGAAGAGGTTCGATGAGAGTGAACTTTAAATCATCAGGTAGGCCACCTACATTGTGATGAGACTTTATATTTGCTGTACCGGTTCCGCCACCAGACTCAACCACATCTGGGTACAAAGTGCCCTGCACAAGAAATTCGACATCCCCGCCTGCAGCTATATCGCGCGCTGCTTTTTCGAAGGATCGAATGAATTCGCGGCCAATGATTTTACGTTTTGTTTCGGGATCCGTTACTCCAGCAAGTGCGCTTAGAAATTGATCAACAGCGTCAACTACAACTAGGTCGATTCCAGTGGCTGCAACAAAGTCGCGTTGTACTTGTTCGGATTCTCCGCTACGAAGGAGGCCATGATCTACGAAAACACAAGTGAGTTGGCGCCCGACAGCTTTTTGAATAATTGCTGCAGCGACAGCAGAGTCCACTCCACCGGATAACCCACAGATAACTCTCTTGTCGCCGATAATTCTTTGTGCTTTTTCAATCTCAGTCTGTGCAATGTTTGACGTCGTCCATGAAGGCTTGCACTGTGCGATGTTAATAAGCCAATTATGTAAAATTATTTGACCATGTTCTGAATGCAATACTTCTGGGTGAAATTGAACCCCAGCAAGTTTTCCATTCTCACTTTCAAATGCTGCAATTGGGGTGTCATCAGTTACTGCGGTGATTGTAAATCCACATGGCGCTTCGGTGACCGCATCTCCATGTGACATCCAGACGCTCTGTTTGCTTGGTAGATTTATAAAAGTTTTTGACGCACTCTTGACATTTACTTCTGTCCGACCAAATTCAGACTTACCTGTTTGACTAACTGTGCCACCTAAAGCTGCAGCCATTGCTTGAAAGCCATAACAAATTCCAAATATCGGAATATCTAATGCAAAAATAGCTGTATCTATTTTTGGAGCATTCTCTGCATACACACTCGATGGTCCACCAGATAAAATAATTGCTTCTGGATTTTTTAGTTTTACTTCGGCAGCAGAAATACTAGAAGGTACTATTTCTGAAAAAACATTGGCCTCGCGTACGCGCCTGGCAATAAGTTGCGCATACTGAGCGCCAAAATCAACGACTAGTACGCCATACGGCTCAGACATGGTGAATAAGTACCTCTACGCGCTGGAAGGCTTTCACATCTGAATATCCAGTCGTTGCCATTGCACGGCGAAGTGCTCCGAATAAGTTCATCGATCCATCTGCCGCGTGAGATGGCCCAAGCAAAATTTCTTCCAGAGTGCCCGAGGTTCCCACCGCGACTCTTTCGCCACGAGGCAACTCTGGGTGATGAGCCTCTGAGCCCCAGTGCCAGCCAAGTCCTGGAGCTTCAACAGCTTTCGCAAGTGGAGATCCCATCATGACCGCATCGGCTCCGCATGCAATCGCTTTTGCAATATCTCCACTTCGACCAACAGAACCATCTGCAATCACATGTACGTATCGGCCCCCTGATTCATCAAGGTATTCGCGACGAGCCGATGCAACCTCTGCAACTGCAGATGCCATCGGTACTTCAATTCCCAATACTTTACGAGTTGTATGGGCTGCGCCTCCACCAAAACCAACTAGTACGCCAGCAGCACCTGCGCGCATTAAGTGAAGCGCACCCGTTGCTGTTGCTACTCCACCAACGATGACAGGAACATCGAGTTCGTAAATAAATTTCTTTAAATTTAATGCCTCAGATTCGGCAGCAACATGTTCTGCGCTGACGGTTGTTCCGCGAATAACGAAAATATCTACACCCGCGTCAATGACAGCTTTATGTAATTCTGCAGTGCGCGCCGGCGAAAGTGATGCGGCGACAGTGACACCAGAATCACGAATTGTTTTAATTCTTTCTTTAATAAGTTCTGGACGAATCGGAGCCGCATAAATTTCTTGCATTCGCCGCGTCGCATGCTTATCCGGCATTGATGCAATTTCACCGAGAGGAATACGTGGATCTTCATATCGAGTCCAGAGTCCTTCAAGATTGAGCACTCCAAGACCGCCCAACTTTCCAATAGCTATAGCTGTATCTGGTGAAACAACCGAATCCATTGGCGCTGCAAGCATTGGAAGATCAAATTTATAGGCATCAATTTGCCATGATGTGGAGACTTCATGAGGGTCGCGAGTTCGGCGGCTTGGAACAATTGCGATATCGTCAAAGGAATATGCCTGGCGTGCACGCTTGCCGGGTGCTAATTCAATGTCGCTCATGTTTAATCCTTTGTTTTAAGTTATTTCTTGTTGGAAAAGTAATTAGGGGCATCAGCTACATGGAATACATCATGTGGGTGGCTCTCTTGGAGCCCCGCCGATGTGATTTGGATAAGACGTCCCTCGCGACGCAAATGTGAGATATCGGCAGCTCCTGCATATCCCATTCCAGAACGAAGTCCACCTATGAGTTGGTGAACTACATCGGCTACAGGGCCGCGGTAGGCAACTTTGCCTTCGATGCCTTCTGGAACAAGTTTGTCTTCCGAGAGCACGTCATCTTGCATGTAGCGATCTTTAGAATATGACTTCTGCTCACCACGCGATTGCATTGCTCCTAGTGAGCCCATTCCGCGATACGCCTTATATTTACGGCCATCAATTTCGACAAGTTGTCCGGGTGATTCTTCACATCCAGCAAGAAGGGAACCAAGCATTACGGAATTAGCACCGGCAACAATTGCTTTAACAATATCGCCGGAATATTGAAGTCCACCATCTGCAATAAGTGGAATTCCCGCTTTTGCACATGCTTTATTTGCTTCCATGATTGCAGTAATTTGTGGAACACCAACACCGGCTACAACACGTGTGGTACAAATCGAACCAGGACCGACGCCGACCTTTACTGCATCAGCACCTGCGTTGATGAGCGCTTGGGCACCGGCGCGCGTTGCAATATTGCCACCGATGATTTCGATGGTGGGAGAAAATTTCTTAATTCTTTCAATTGCATCAAGTACTGCTCGGTGATGTCCGTGCGCGGTATCAACAACGACTACATCAACACCGGCTTCAATTAACGCTTGCGCTCGAGCAAAACCATCATCTCCGACGCCAACTGCGGCTCCTGCAAGTCCTACATTTTTAACTAACTTCACGTGGGTGACTTGATCATCAATAGGTAAATTGCGGTGAATAATTCCAATGCCGCCAGCTTTTGCCATGGCAATCGCCATTGCTGATTCGGTCACGGTATCCATCGCAGAAGAAATCAGTGGCACTGCAAGTGAAATGTTTCGAGTCAACCAGGTGGAAGTATTTACTTCACTGGGAACAACTTCGGATGCATCGGGAAGCAATAAGACGTCATCGTAAGTCAGGCCAAGCATTGCGATTTTCTCGGTATCGCTGCTCATATACCCTCCGGCCCTCGTTCGCAGAACGTAATGCTTCAGGTGGGAAGTCTATCGGTGGATTACGCCCCCACCGCCCGCGCGATTTCCTCGCAGGCAAGCGTGAGTGAGGCGACATGGACCACTTCGGTGCATTTTTCGGTATCCCATCCAGGGCCGCCAAGAACCACTCTGGGTGCTGGTCGAACCGAGGGAAGTTCGGTGTAGAAATCCGGATTGGCATTTGTGGATACCTGCGCCCAGAGAAATACAGCTGGTGGCGCGCATCGGGAGACCATTCCGGCGAGTGCTGCCAATGGAGTTCGGGCTCCAAGAAAATGACACTCAATATTGCGTTCGGAAAGAGCCGCAGCAAGGGCGTGAATCGGAAGTGAATGCAACTCTTCACCAACAGCTGCAAGTAAAACAGGGCGCGCATTAATTGGGTTACTTACCTCCACAATAGATTCGCGCATAACTCGCTTGAGGATTTCCGAGAAGAGATGCTCTACTTCAATTCCATCACCTGTTGTCGCCCAGATATCACCCATCTTTGCAAGTAGAGGAGCGATGACCTCCTGCCAAGTTTGTACGACACCATTTTCTGCAATTGCCATACGTAATGCACTCTCAATAAATGATTTATCGAATACCAATGCAGCGCGATAAATCGCATCCACAAGATCCTCATTAACTTGAAAATTTTCCAGTATCGAGGTGATTGGTTTGAATTCCGTGGCTGTCTTTGCCTCCTCAGCGGCTTGCGCTGGAGCGACGCCGGCAGTGATCAAACGTCGCAT
>WLNY01000039.1 GCA_009699575.1 Actinomycetota bacterium | reverse complement strand
GTAATAGTTTTCTCGTGGCTGCTAGTTGATTATTATTTCGATAGTCCGCACCTAAATACCAATACATCCCATTTACATACTCGCGCCATCCAATGATTTGGCGAACAAATCCTTCGCAGGATGCAATAGGTATACCGCCTTCATCAAACGCCGTGATTGCGGCATCGATGACTTCTTGGGCGTGTAATAAACCATTATTCAAATAGGGGCTCAGCAACGAATGATGCATTGCCCAGTTCTCGCTAGACATCGCGTCTTCTAATGGGCCAAAATTGGCAAAGTGATTATCGATGAAATTTTTTAGCTGGAGCAACGCTCCTTCTCGAGTTGTTGCCCAAGTCGTTGTGGCTTCATAACCAATCTCCGATCCAACTTCTCGATCAATCTCATCTCGTTGATGCTCTAGATAAAGAGGCCAGGTGTAATTCTTTGGTGGTGGCAGGCGATTTTCTTTATCAAAATTCCAAGCGCCTCCAACTGGCTGCGTTCCTTCAACAAGAACATTTAAGCGAAGACGTTGCCCGCGATAGAAATTTTCCATGAGAAAAGTTTTTTGCGATTGTGCCCACTTCGCAAAATCTTTTCGCGAAGTGAGGAAAAAATCATTTTCAACAAATGTGACGCCGTACTCTTCGAGTGCCTTAAATTGCCTATGAGAAGATGGTTCAGCACACATAATTGGTAATTTTTTATACTGTGCAGATATTTTTTCCAGACCGTCAATAGTTGTCGCAGCTTTTATGTATTCAACAATAAATCCTTCGCTTTCTAACTTCTTTGCAAAGTGGCGAGCGCTGGATATGAGAAAGTGAAGACGCTCGGGATGCCAGTTTCGACCTGATGTCATGCGAGCGCTTTCAACAAATACAATCACATCGTTAGTGGGGTCTGCGTTCTTAAGTGCGCCATATTGCGAGTTCAGGTGATCAAAAGCGATGTAAATAATGCGCTTCATTGGTGCACTCTCGAAGCGATAAAAGTCATGGGTAAATCGTATGCGTGAGATCGGGTTTAGGGGCTAAATGCGCTATAGGTCACAAGCGTGACGCGTATTTTCAAGTAGAGGTCTTTTCTGAGCGGGAATATTCTTGTGGCGTTGTTCTTTGAGAAGAGGAAATCATGAATCGCACTTTTGTACGTTGGACACCGGCAATGCTTGCACCTGTATTGGTTGCGGCAGCAGCTATTGGTTTTTCTGGTCAGGCCAGCGCCGTTGTTGACCTGCCAAATAAGAGTGCCTCGCAGATTCTTGCAATGATTAATACAAATCCTGATATTTCTTTCTCTGGCACTGTAATAAAGAGGGCAGCAATGGGTCTACCGCCGATGAATATCATCCCTGATATTTCACAATCGATGGTTGATTCAATGAGCAAGAACATGCCTAAGGAAATGGTTGATTTCATTCCCAAGGCCAGCGCGCAGGGCGAACTCGCACTAGCGTTGGAGTTTCTTGCTGGAACACACAAAGCGCATCTCTATGTGGATGGAACTTCCAAGGTTCGCGTCCAGGTTCTTGACCTCCTTTCAGAACGTGACTTCATCCGCAACGGCGCCGATATTTGGTTCTACGACGCAGGTAAATCATTGGTAAAACACAGTGTCATCAATCCAGCAGATGAAGCTCAAGTGAGATCAGAAGCAGATAATTTTTTCAATACCAACGAATCAAAGCTTCCATTCGATGTAACTTCCCCCGCTCAAGTTGCTGATTACGTGATCAAGCAAGCAGGACCATATGCAACATTTACAGTGGGATCGGATGCACGCGTTGCTGGACGTGGCGTGTACCAACTAACTATGACTCCACAAAGTACAACTTCTCTCGTTCGCTCCGCGACGATTTCTGTTGATGCACTCACTGGATTACCTCTTGCTGTGGCCATCAATGCTGTTGGGCAAAATGAGCCAGCGTTTGAAGTTACATTTGAAACAGTCACATTTGAAACACCTGCACCCGCTCTCTTTGCTTTCACACCACCTGTTGGCGCCACTGTTCAAGAAGTTGCAGTTCCAACTCAGCAGGACTTAATGAAATACACTGGCAAAGCCCCCTCACCAACTGATGAGAAAGAAGCGATTGCCCAACTTGAGAAACTTCGCGAGCAAGGGTGGAGTGCGGTTCTTGAAATCCCAGCAGATAAAGTTCCTGCACAATTTAGTGCTGGGATAAAAGACAACAAGTTATTTACCGAATTAACAAAACCAGTTGCAGGTGGACGAGTCTTTACGACTGCGCTACTCAATATCTTCATTGCAGATGATGGACGAATCTTTGTTGGTTCAGTAACGACGCAAAGGCTCCTTGAAGTAGCAGCCCAATAGTGGGTTCACTTGTAGATCCTGAATATGCGATTTACACGCAGGGGCTTACAAAAAGTTTTGGCTCTCACAATGCAGTTGACCATATAGACCTGCGTGTTCCTAAAGGTTCGATTTTTGGGTTTCTCGGTCCAAATGGTTCAGGTAAGACAACAACTATCCGGGCTCTACTCGCACTTGCAAATATTTCTAGTGGCGAAGTATCTCTCCTTGGTTACAAAGTTCCAGAAGAAATTGGATTGGCGCTTCCAAAAGTTGGTGCACTTGTCGAAGGCCCTGCTTTCTATCCGTATCTTTCAGGCCGAGATAATCTCATTCGCTTCGATTGCGCGGATCGATATGCCGATCCATCAACTCGATTAGAGCGAGTAGACCAAGCCCTTGCCAGAGTGGGCTTGAGTCAGGCAGCTTCAAAGAAAGTTCATGCGTACTCACTTGGAATGAAGCAACGTTTAGGTATTGCAAATGCTCTTTTGCAACCACGCGAACTGCTGATACTCGATGAGCCCACAAATGGTTTAGATCCTCAAGGGACTCGAGAAGTTCGAAATCTCATTAGATCTCTAGCCTCCGAAGGAATTACTATTTTTATATCAAGCCACCTTTTAGTGGAGATAGAACAAATTTGTACTCATCTCGCTGTTATGAGCATGGGAAAAATTGTGGCACAAGGAAGTGTCGAAGAACTTTCAACGAGTGAAATCCGAGAACTAACAATTACTACCAATGATTGCGAACGTGGCATCCAGGCGCTGAAATCAATTGGTATCACAGCAACTGCAACCGGTGATGTCTTGAAGGCCCGTATTCCGCATGATCAGGTGGCTCCTGAAGTCATCGTGCGAGTACTCACCGAACTCAACGTTGGCATTAAAGGTTTCACACTTCTCGCCCCCACACTTGAAGAGCGATTTGTTTCCTTAACCGGGGAGGGATTTGATGTTGCGAGGTAGAAGTTTTGTTGGATCAGGCTCTCTATTCATTTCTGAATTGTCAGTTCTTTTTCGCAGACGTCGAACATGGGCGATGCTCTCTACAATTTCACTCATTCCGATATTTCTAGCCATTGCTGTCGCACTTTCTGGTTCGGCGTTGCCACCGGGAGAGGGACCACCCTTTCTCGATCGAGTGAGTCAGAATGGTCTCTTTGTTGGCTTCACTGCCATGATCATGGCGATTCCACTCTTTTTGCCACTTACTGTTGGTGTAGTAGCTGGCGACACTATTGCGGGTGAAGCGAGCACAGGGACGCTTCGGTACTTACTAATCGCTCCCGTTAATCGCGCCAAATTACTTTTTGTTAAATTTCTAGGCGCTGCAGCGTTCTCCATCGCAGCCACTTTTACCCTCATGATTACAGGAATAATTATTGGAGTAATTCTATTTCCAGTTGGGCCAGTCACGTTGTTATCAGGTGATGTTGTATCTATTCCCCAAGCACTTCTGCGAATATTTCTTGTGGCCATATATGTCACTATTTCACTACTCGGCTTATCGGCCATTGGGTTATTTATATCCACCCTGACGGTCATCCCGGTGGGCGCGATGGCTGCAACAGTGGTTGTCTCGACCGTCTCCCAAATTCTTGGAACCCTGCCGCAGCTTGAGTCTATTCACCCGTACCTACTGAGTTATTACTGGCTTGGTTTCGCAGACCTCCTTCGAAATCCAATGGACCTAGGTTCCATGGCTAGCAATGCACTATTACAACTTTCCTACATCGCAATTTTTGGTTCTTTGGCTTACAGCCGCTTCACCAGTAAAGACATACTCTCGTAAAAGAACATCAGGTCAATCCCCAATGCATGCCCTGGGGATTGACCTGATGTTTTATTTATTAGCCAATCGAATGGCACACTTCACCGATCATCAATAGGCCTTTACCTTTTGCCTCTTGCTGATGAAAAGCGTTGAACGTTCCTTCATTGCACGCGCTGGTGTTGACTGCATTGGCAGTTGAAGTTGAAACAACACCGAGTGTCATAACAAATGCTGTTGCGATAACTGCTGAGAGAATCTTTTTCATTGGTCCCTCCTTTCTGACATCAACCTAACATTTGAGAAATTGTCAGGTCGACTGAAATGGAGTTTTAACTAAGTTATGACTCGTACAGGGTGGCACCTTTGGAGTGTTAAACTCAGGCGCTCCAGGCTCAAAAATTGCTATGTGCGCCCGAAGGGATTCGAACCCCTAACCTTCTGATCCGTAGTCAGATGCTCTATCCGTTGAGCTACGGGCGCTTATTTAATTGTTTTACGAACGTGCGAATACTACCTTCTTTTCAAGCACCTCCAAAACGCCGCAAGCCTCAGCGCAAGCCCCTATTTCGCTGTTTTTTCAGGGATTTCAAGGGTGTAAGCACGCAATCGCCACGAACGTAAGGTCGAACTCATTCATAAAATTTACTTCTAACAAAGGAGAATTTCATGAGCATGCCAGATACCTATACAAGTGTGAACAAGACAGGTTGCTGCGCAGTTCCAAATGTTGAGCAATGGAATGAGCAGATTATCGAATTTCGAGAGAAACGATTTATCAGAATGTGCACCAAGAGTTTTATGTACGTCCCAAGGGATATGGATCAGGTGATGACAAAGATACAAAGGAAGGCTGAGGATGCGGATGCTCTCATGCCAGAAAGCGAAGCAATGGTTCTCTCTCGTGATTTGTCACCATGGAAGGCAGAACAGTTATTTGCTGTTTCAAAGGAAGTTCCTGGGGTGGAAAATATTTTCCTATCTGGGCAATTCGCAACCAAGGTTTTTGAGGGACCATATTCGGATGCCAAGAAATGGATGACTCAAACTCTTGAGTACGTTAAGAAGTTGGGTCGTACATCAGATGCAATCTATTTCTTCTATACAACGTGCCCAAAGTGTGCCGAGGCTTATGGGAAAAATTTTACAATCTCCTTCGCCAAATTAAATTAGCGGCTACAGGCCAGCAATTTCTATGAGCTCATCTCGATCTGCGAATTTAATTCGTGGTTTACCCAAAGGTTCACCCTGGGAAACTTCCGCTTGATTAATCGCTTCCCAGTGAGTTTGTGTTATTACAGGATGCGCATTCAGGAGATCGTTGATGTCACCAGATTTCTTGGGTTCTTTCAAATTCGCTGCAAGTAATTGCATCACTGCAGCTGCATCACTCTTGTTTGTACCGATTACCCCTGATGGCCCACGTTTAGCCCATCCCACCACATATACGTTTTCGGATACGTGACCATCAGCATTAAGGACTTTCCCTTTTTCATACGGTAAACCCTCTAGTGGCAAAGCTTCATACCCAATAGCAGTTATAACTAATCCGGCAGGGATTTTCTTTTCGCCCTTTGGTGTTGAAAATACTATTTCACTTACTCGATCAAATCCAAGAATTTCTTTGGGAACGTGGTGGAATAGAAATTCAAGAGTACGCTCATGATGAGTCGGTTCTGCTTCTGCGATTGCGCGCATTGCGTCTAGATTGTTTTTTACATCTTTTTCAGGCTCATCTCCAGCGGCAAGTATGGCCGCATCAATATCTTCCTTATGCATGATTACATTTGTGTGCTCCAGCTTTGGAAGCTCTCTCAGTTCTGGAGATGTAAATGAAGCATTTTCAGAGCCGCGACGTGCACAGATATAGACCTTACGGATCTGACTTTTCTTCAGTGCAGCAATCGCATGAGTAGCGGTATCAGTTGGATCTAATTCATCCGGATTAAGTGCAAGCATGCGCGCAACGTCCATTGCAACATTACCTGCGCCGATAACAACAGCGGTATCGCAGTCCAATGGAATTTCAAGATTCTTAAAATCTGGATGCGCGTTGTACCAAGGTACAAATTCTGCAGCAGAGAGCGAACCTGGCAATCCTTCTCCGGGAATCCCTAATTTCCTTCCTATGGATGATCCTGTTGCTATCACTACCGCGTCATAGATCGCAGTGAGGTCTTCAAGGTTGACATCTCTTCCGAGTT
>WLNY01000038.1 GCA_009699575.1 Actinomycetota bacterium | reverse complement strand
TTAAAGACGATGCCCGATGGAGTGGCAGGATTTAGATTTGAAGGCATTCAGGAGAGCCTTTTTATTGAAGATGGCATCGCACGTGACTATGCCTCCTACGCCTTGATTTGCAAGAGAACGAACGAATAGTGCTGACTACTTTACTGAAAGACTTCCTGCGCCCATATCGAGTATCTGTAGCGCTAATTTCAATGTTATTGCTGGTGCAATCCATAGCAAGTCTCTACCTACCCAATCTCAACGCTGATCTAATTAATAATGGAGTGGCAAAAGGAGACATTTCCTACATCTGGCGAATCGGCTTTGTCATGTTGGCGGCAGCAACATTGGTAATGGGTGCATCCATCTTGCTTGCTTATCTTTCGGCTAAAGTTTCGATGGCTTTTGGCAAGGATTTGCGTGGTGGAATATTTTCAGCTGTAGAGGGATTTTCTACCCGAGAACTCAATCAGTTCGGCGCTCCTTCCCTGATAACTCGCAATACGAACGATGTGCAGCAAGTTCAAATGGTTCTATTTATGGGATTGACCATGATGCTCAGTGCACCAATTACTGGCATCGGTGCATCAATCATGGCGGTCCGCACAAATCTCAAACTTTCTAATCTATTACTCGTGACTGTTCCCGTAATGAGTGTTCTCATCTGGTTACTCTTAAGGCGAATTGTTCCACTCTTTCGAATCATGCAGGTAAAAATCGATAAAATTAATTTGATTTTACGTGAGCAAATAAGTGGCGTGCGAGTTATTAGAGCTTTTGTAAAAACCGATTTTGAAGAAGAACGTTTTGCTCTAGCTAGTCGTGATCTCATGTTTACTTCGCTAAGCGTTACACGCACATTTGCTGTTATGTTCCCGGTGCTTATGCTTATACTCAATATTTCCAGCGTTGCAGTAATTTGGTTTGGTGGCAAACTGGTTGATTCCGGTGAAATGCCAATTGGAGATCTGACAGCATTTTTGGCTTACATCATGCAAATTCTATCTAGCGTCATGATGGCAGTGATGATGTCTCTGATGATTCCAAGGGCGGCGGCAAGCGCCGAACGCATTCAGGAAGTACTGATGACTCCATCATCTGTTGTTGATACTCTCACCCCACAAGTTCCCACATTTCGCAATGGTTTGGTCGAATTCAAACACGTTGAATTTCGTTACCCAGGTGCTGAGCATCCAATACTTTCCGATATCACCTTTACTGCACGCCCAGGCCAATTTACGGCAATTGTGGGGAGTACTGGAAGCGGTAAGACGACACTCATTAATTTGATTCCCCGATTTATTGATGTTACATCGGGAGAGATACTCATCGATGGCATCAATGTTAAGGATCAGTCACTCGATGCGGTTTGGAAAGAAATAGGTTTAGTACCTCAGAGATCGTTTCTATTCGGGGGATCGATTGCTGACAACCTTCGATACGGAGATCCGGAGGCCACGCAAGCAGAAATGTTTCAAGCACTTGAGATCGCACAAGCTCGAGATTTTGTCGAAGAAATTCCAGAGAATCTCGAAGGTCTCGTAGCTCAAGGTGGCACAAATTTTTCAGGAGGACAGCGTCAGAGACTTGCGATTGCCCGCGCAATTATTAAAAAACCTAAGATATTCATTTTAGATGACAGCTTTTCAGCACTTGATTTCACGACAGATGCTCGATTACGAGCAGCCTTAAAAACACATTCAGGAGAGTCGACGTTCATTGTTATTGCTCAACGCGTTAGCACGATTTTAAATGCCGATCAAATAGTTGTTCTAGACAACGGCGTAATAGTGGGAATCGGTACACACGAAGTTCTCATGGAAAAATCTCAGACATATCGCGAGATTGTGCTCTCCCAGCTCAGCCCCGAGGAAGCGCTATGAGTACCCAACGTCCAGCAACTATCGCGCCACGAGGCGGACCGATGGGAGGCATGATGGGCGGTGGCCCACCAGCAAAATCAAAAGATTTTAAAGGTTCGCTCAGACGTTTGCTAGGGGAGTTACATCCTGAAAGAAAAACAATAGTCCTTGTTTTGGGGCTCATTACCTCATCGGTAGTGATTGGTTCATTTGGTCCAAAAATTCTTGGGCGTGCAACTAATTATATTTTCTATGGTTTTCTCGGCCATCGCATTCCTTCGGGTATCAGCAAAGAGCAAGCCATTGCCGGTATGCGAGCAAAGGGAGAAGACCGTTTAGCTGATATGTTGGAGAAAAGTTCAGTTATTCCAGGAGTTGGAATTGATTTTCCTGCAGTTGGAAAAGTACTTCTTCTAGCACTTGGGCTTTATATCGTTTCGTCAATATTTATGTGGGCTCAGGCATATCTCATGGCCGGTGTCACTCAGAGGTCAGTCTTTAGACTACGTCGTCTCTCTGAGGAAAAAATTGGAAGGCTTCCATTAAGTTATTTTGATACGCAATCTCGTGGAGACCTACTGAGCCGAGTTACAAATGACATAGATAATATTTCGAATTCATTACAACAAGGCTTGGCACAGATTCTCAATTCACTCTTAACAGTTCTTTCAGTATTAATTATGATGGTCTGGATCAGTCCGGAACTTGCTTTGATTTCTCTCATCGCTATCCCACTCAGCATTTTTCTATCAGTTCGAATAGCAAAACGCTCCCAACGTGAATTTATAGCTCAGTGGGATTGGACTGGTAAACTCAATGGTCACGTTGAAGAGATGCATACGGGCCACTCGCTTGTGAAAGTCTTTGGGCGTAGGAACCAAGCTATTGCAGATTTTGAAACCCTCAATGAGAATCTACGTACCTCAAGTTTTCGTGCTCAATTTATGTCGAGCATTATTGGTCCAACCACGACATTGGTCTCAAATCTTATTTATGTTGCCATCGCTGTACTTGGTGGATATCGAGTGGCTACAGGTTCAATGTCTTTAGGTGATGTACAAGCATTTATTCAGTACTCCCGTCAATTTGCTATGCCATTGGCTCAAATTGCCGGACTCATGAACACTGTGCAATCTGGCGTAGCATCGGCAGAGAGAGTATTTGAACTACTCGATGCTAAGGAGCAATCACCAGATATCGCATCGAGCGTGCCAATGCAGCGGGCAGTGGGAGAAGTCCGCTTTGAGAACGTTTCATTTAGCTATGAAAAAGATCGTCCCCTTATCGAAAATCTCAACCTTGTTGTCGCGCCTGGTCAGACAGTCGCCATAGTTGGACCCACGGGAGCTGGCAAAACAACACTTGTTAATCTAATCATGCGCTTTTATGAAATCAATGATGGAAGCATCACGCTGGATGGAACCGATATCCGATCATTCACGCGTGATGATCTCAGGAGACAATTTGGAATGGTCTTGCAAGATACTTGGCTCTTTGATGGAACGATGCGCGAAAATATCGCTTTTGGAAGCCCAGATCCCAACCAAGACAAGGTCGTCGAGGCAGCAAAAGCTGCAAATATTGATCACTTCATGCGCTCACTGCCTTATGGTTATGAGTCCAAGGTTTCCGATGATAACTCGTCTGTTTCAAATGGCGAACGACAACTCATCACGATTGCTAGGGCCTTCATGGCAGATCCAGCAATATTAATTCTTGACGAGGCAACATCATCTGTTGATACACGCACAGAAGTTCTGGTCCAACAGGCAATGTCGAGACTTCGCAAAGGACGTACGAGTTTTGTTATTGCCCATCGACTTTCAACAATTCGCGATGCTGACACAATTTTGTTTATGGATAAAGGAAAAATAATTGAACAGGGAACCCACCAAGAACTTATGGCGGAAAAGGGTTCTTACTTTGACTTATACGCAAGTCAATTCTCAAGCGCGATAGATATTTAATTTATGAGGGGTAGCCTATACCCGTAGGGGTATCTTCTATCTCGCTCTCAAGCTAGGCTCAAGTCATAGCTTTAGGAGAGGAACTACCATGGCGCGAATAGTTATTTTAGGGGCAGGTATCGCTGGTCACACTGCTGCATTGCACGCCAAGCGAGTCCTAGGACGAAATAATGAAGTAATTGTCATCTCGCCGAATTCACAGTGGAATTGGATACCGTCGAATATTTGGGTTGGTGTGGGGAAGATGACTCAAAACCAAGTAACTTTTCCTCTTGCTCCAATTTATAGAAGAAAAGGAATTATCTTTCATCAAGCATTAGCAAAGAATCTGTATCCCGAGGGCGACGCAACCGAGTCCAATCCATTCGTAGAAATTCAATACACAGATCCATCCATGAATGGCTTAACAGCTCGAATTAAATATGATTTTTTGGTTAACGCCACGGGTCCTAAATTGAATTTTGCAGCAACTACTGGACTGGGTCCCGATGGATTTACCGTCTCAGTCTGTACCGCTGGCCATGCTAATGAGGCTTCGAGAGCCCTCAAAGAATGCATCTCGCGAATGAAAGAAGGCAACCGTCAATCTTTAGCTATTGGGGTCGGACATGGCACGTGCACATGTGAGGGAGCTGCCTTTGAGTACACATTTAATGTCGAGCATGAAATTCGCGTCGCTGGGGTACGTGAACTCGCAGATATCACATACATAACTAATGAAAATGAATTAGGAGATTTTGGAGTTGGCGGGCTTGTATTTACGCAAAATGGATTTCAGACCACGAGTGAATTGTGGACACAGTCTCTCTTTAGAGAGCGAGGAATACATGCTGTAGTTGGCGCTCATGTGGAAAAGATCGAAAAAGGAATCATTCATTACGAATTAGTCGATGGCTCTCGAAATACTTTATCTTTTGATTTTGCCATGTTACTCCCTCCATTTAGAGGAGTAGATTTAAAAGCTTTCGATAGTCATGGGATTGATATTTCGGAAAAGATTTTTGCACCCAGTGGATTCATGAAAGTTGATGCTGATTACACCGCAAAACCTTATGAACAATGGAGAACTGAAGATTGGCCCAAAACATATCAAAACCCAACGTTTCCAAATATGTACGCGGTAGGGATTGCCTTTGCGCCCCCACACCAAATTTCAAAACCTCTAAAATCGGCCAACGGAACACTGATTGCACCATCACCCCCACGTACTGGTATGCCATCTGGAATTATGGGCAAGTTGGCAATCCTCAGCATCAGAGAAGTTCTGGCGCATGGTCCAGATGCCATTCTTCCAACGGCCTCCATGTCCGACATGGGAGCTGCGTGCGTGGCATCAGCGGGATCGGGGCTACGAAAAGGATCTGCTGCTTCTATGACGATGTATCCGATTGTTCCAGATTATGTGAAGTATCCAAATACTGGGCGAAGTCTAGAAGATACGTTCGGTGAGATTGGTTTAAGCGGGCACTGGATCAAGCTGCTCTTACATTACATGTTTATTTATAAGGCAAAAGCCCGCCTGGGCTGGTCATTTATACCGGAATAGGAGCGTAAAAATTTGAGTAATGCAGATGAATTAATCGCACACGCACCGCTGCCGACCGAAAAAACCTTGCGGGCCCGTAAGAATATTTTCATTCAAATGTGGCGGTTCCTTGTCATTAACTTCAAGATGATCAAAATGATTCGCAAAGGACATCATCCTATGGAAAATAAAAGTCATTAGAATTCAAATATTTTGTTGAGAATCGATGAGAACTTTCCGTCCGGCGATGCCTAATTTCCTATAGATAGCAACATTTTCTTGGCGGACAAGTGATTCACTAAACGAGAGTTCTTTTGCAATCTCGGCATTATTAAAACCTTTTTTAATCATTTCAACGATTACTTGTTGACGCTGCGTCAGTGTTTCTTCATCTTCATCTGATTTACTAATCGATATGGATTCAGCGGGTTTATTGCCACCAGCCATTTCGCTTATAAAACAGGCTAGAATTACACCTATACATCTAAAAAATTCTAATAGTTCATCATTTTTTTCAATGGTTGTTTCTAACAAAACTCCTACACCACCAAATGAATGCATGGGAATAGCAATATGACTTTGCCAATGTTTGGGTTCATCATCTGGATGAATAAATGGAAATTCATCATAAAGCTTTTTTGTGTTATGACAGATTTCTACATCATTATTCCTTAAAGATGACGTTAGGGGAGTCGCGGTATGAATGTCCATTTCAAGATACTTAGAATCTTTAGATTGATCGATTCCGAAGACTCCAATTTGAATTAATTTGCCATTTTTATTGAGTTGCACGATGTATGTTGCCGAAGCACTGAGCTCTGTCGGAAAATGTAGAGTTAAAAAGCGTGCAATTTCATCATAATTATTAGGCTTACTAGCGAGAAAATTTACAAGTGCAGAAATTTGCGCAATGTACACAGTTATCCCCCTAGTAATTAGCACTATATTAGAATATTTTCAATTATTTGAACGGTACCCTCGATTGTCAAAAGTGGTCATTCTTTATTTCTGAGTGTCATGGGGGGGGGGGGGGGGGGGGGGGGG
>WLNY01000037.1 GCA_009699575.1 Actinomycetota bacterium | reverse complement strand
CGAGATGCAATGCATCAACTCGAAAGGACATCCCGCGTCCTTAAAAATGGTTACGGCACGATCAATATCTGCAATCGTGCTCATGCCGGTGGAGATGAAGGTATGTTTTTTTTCCGTAGCTACCATTTGCAGCAATGCCTCATACACCAACATCGGGGAAGCGATCTTATTGTATTTAAAATTAAATTGGCGCATGAGTTTCTGACTATCGAGATCCCAAGCCGAAGTGAACCATTCGATATTCTTTTCACGACAGTAACTATCGATTTCCCAGTATTGATCTATACTGAACTCTAGTCCTTCTTTTTGCGCTCGCTGTGTCTTCCCCCATGGGCTTTCGCGCGGTGAATCTAGTAATTCCTTGGTATATACAAGGTCAATCGTTCGTTTTTGGAATTTGACGGCATCTGCCCCCGCATGCTTAGCGACATCAATCAATTGTTTGGTGATGTCGATACTGCCGTTGTGGTTGATACCGATTTCAGCGATGATAAAAATGCTCATAAGATTCCTTCTGGAATATTGCGATGAATCAGTGGGCCAAGCAGGCGATTAGGGTATCAGTTTTGCCAATTCGTGCCAACGTATTTGCGTATGCCGCATCCATTTCTGGACTATCTAGAAATGCCCAATGATCGTGGCCGCCCGGATTTCCTCGGGATAACCAGTACAGGTGATTCGAGATTGGGTAGCGCTGGACATGTTTGATGTAGCTTACACGTAAGCCTGCTTGCTTTGCTAGCAAAGAAAGTGTGTGGGCGTTGAAAAGAAAAAGGTGGCAAGACCAGTAGGTGAAGCGTGAAAAAGGGTCGTTTTCATATAGAGTCAGCAGTGCGTCATCTGAGCTGGGAACTTCGACGATGATTTTTCCATTCGGTCCTAGATGTTCTTTGAGTTTCTCCAGCATGTTACGTGGATCTGGTAGATGTTCGATCACATGGAAGGCAGTGATAACGTCAAATTTTCTTTCTAAGGGAAAGTGGTCGATGTCCGCGAAAACACTAAGTGCATTGGTTTTGAAGTGGGGTGTCAGTCGTTTTTCAAGCTCAACTCCGGCTACCGATTCAGCAACTTCTCGTGCACGTAGGAGGAATCCGCCGGCCCCACACCCAAAATCCAGCACCCTCTTGTTTACGATCTGCTCCCGGAAGCTTTCGAATCGGCGACTATCATCACGAGCGGTCTCTCGTAACCAGTGATCTATCGGGACGGCACTCTCTGCACCGCCATGCATGCCTCCCTCTTGGTAGAAGGTTGTCAAATTTTCGGGTTCACAGGCCGATAGATAAACCAAGTCGCATGCGGCGCACTCGTGAAT
Source organism: Actinomycetota bacterium (assembly GCA_009699575.1). Classification (GTDB taxonomy): domain Bacteria; phylum Actinomycetota; class Actinomycetes; order Nanopelagicales; family Nanopelagicaceae; genus Planktophila. The sequence goes on along the minus strand of WLNY01000037.1, from coordinate 5,483 downwards.
CTGGCTATTTGGATTGTCACGTACTTGACCCTTGCGCCGTGTGGACTGTTCGCTACCGCAGAGATAACAAGCCATACTCTCAGGTCTCGACCATGGCATTCTCAGCCAGTTCGCAAATGACGTGCCCTACAAGGATATGAGATTCTTGTATTCTGGCTGTTTTTGTGGAGGGGACTCTGAGGCTTTCCGCAATTTCTGCCAGGCGCCCACCTCCTTGCCCGGTCATGCCGAATACCTGAATACCAATCTCTTGTGCGACCTGCACTGCCCGGAGAATATTTTCAGAATTTCCACTGGTCGAGAGTGCAACCAGTACGTCACCCTTTTGACCGATGGCACCGACTTCACGGGAAAAAACCTCGGCAAAGGAGTAGTCGTTGCTGATAGCGGTCAGGGTCGAATTGTTAGCACCTAATGCAACGCCTGCAAGTGGCCCACGCTCTTTTTGGAAGCGGGAAACAAATTCAGCCGCAAGATGGATGCTATCGGCAAAGCTGCCACCATTCCCACAGAAGATAACCTTGTTGCCACTCTTCAGCGCTGCAATGATACTTGCAGCGATACGTTGAATTAGGTCAATCTGACGAACATCGGCAAGTAGTGAGGACTTTACTTCAATGCTTTCACGGATAAGCTCCTCGACCCGGTTCTCAGTTTGCGACATGTTCAGATAACTCCTTGATGACACCCTCTCCGCCCTTAGCGCGGGTGACATGTTTTGCGATAGCGATAATTGAAGGGTGTGCGTCGGCAGGAGCGACTGGAAACCCGACCATCTGCATAGCTTCCAGATCATTGACGTCATTGCCGACATAAAGGACGGTGGATAATTCTATTTGCATCTTACTACAGTAGTCTATCAAATCGGCCTTCTTGTCATCACTGCCATGGATGACTTCCATCTTGAGCTTCTTCGCGCGGGCGACTACAACGGTGTTCGTTTCTGTACTGATAATCAACTGAGGGATGCTCATTTTCCTGATCTGATCAACACCCCAACCATCGGCACGGTTTATCCAAACAGCTTCCGTGCCATCTTGGAACTGCAGAGCTTGATTGTTCGTCATGACGCCATCGAAATCGTAAACCATCAGCTTGATGGTTTCCTTATTGAAGGGTGTTTCTTTGGCTCGCCAATAGTGTAGGAGATGTTTGCGAAAGTAGAACTCACAAATCTCTGCATTCTCAAATGTATCGATCTCAAAAGACTTCCAGAATGGCATCGAGTAACGACCAATCTTCCCACCCAGACGATTTCCTGTGTTTCTGAGAAGAGATGGCTTGAAGATGTAGATGGAGCCATTTTCAAGATAAAGAGGTTTTCGATCCTGTCGTCTGCCGCGATTCCAAGGGTCAAATGTTTTGCCTTTCAGAACTCCGTCATCCTCGATCCAAGCACAGAAATCGTCCAGTACCGCATCCGAAAATAATGAATCGACATGCTGTTCATCAAAGGCACGCACTGCCCCTGCAATATCAGAAGATTCTCGAAGAGGGGAAGTCGGCTGAAGGAAAACAATTCGCTCTGGATCCATGCCGCGTTCATGATGAATTCGGTCCAGCGCATGAATCAGTGCGGTTTCAGATGTTGCTGTATCCGTGGCAAGTTCATTCGGCCGCCGGATTGCTATCGCACCATACCGGGTAGCTACATCGAGAATCTCATCACTATCTGAGGAAACGTAGACTGCATCAACGACGCCGGAATCGAGTGCTTGCATGACAGACCAGGCCAGCAATGGCTTGCCAGCAAAACTCATGGTGTTTTTTCCCGGAATGGCTTTTGAGCCACCACGAGCAGGGATAATTATTGGACATGGTTTCATCCGCAACATTTTACCAGTTTTATCACAAAGTTGAGCTCTACCAGAAAACCCCACCCATTTGTCTGTTCCTCATATGGAGAAGTTTGCGATGGCGTTTATCATTAGTCTTCGCTTAGATTCCAGAAAGACTCTTCCTCGTCCATTTGCCTAAAATCCTTGGAGAAAGTCTCGCTAAGACTGAATATATTTACGCCACTATTGACAGACCTTGAAACATACTCTTCTGGATAATCGGCTGGAAATGCATACCCCAAATACTTACGGAAGAATCTGGAATCCTCTTTTTTCTTCGACGAATGGACTGTCGCTCTTCGGACTGAATTAAGCAGAAATTCTTGAAAATTCCGCTTATCAGTCACTTCCCAGTAAAATACGAATTTAGAAAGTCTACTGTCAGGATCCAAAGATAATGGGGTAGAGCGATGCAAAAGTCTGCTATCGAAAATAATAGCGTCTCCGGCTGTAGTTCGCACCGTGCGACGCAAAATAAAATCTAACTTTATGGCAATCCTAGTCAACAAAGCTCGAAGACATTTTGGTAGCCGGTACAGATGGTGCGAGTAACTAATTACATCTATACCACCGCCCAAGCCCGGGGCATTGTCCTGGAAATAAATTCCAATTTTTGCAAACCTGTAATCAGGGCTTCTTAAATACGAATTATCACCTTCCGAACCACAGTCCACGTGCCATCCCCTACCCGGGCCCCCGTTATCCACACATTCGCATTGCAAGTTGAAGTCATTTATATAACCAAAATCGCCGAAAATATTTTTACATGTTTGTATAAGTTTGCTTTCAAACTGCAATCTCCACAAACCTAGTCTAAATATTCCATCAATCTCAATGACTTCTTTATCGAATTCCCCCCCTAAAACAGAATTTATCTCTTTCCGCACAGCGTCTACGGAATCGGCTTCCAAGACCTTCAGTACGCAAAACCCTTTTCTCTTGAATTCTCTTGACCAGTTTTCTGACATCTCTATTGCGATCTAAATTAAGGCTTATGTTGAGAATTTCCGCTTGTTAAATGAATTTTTAATTCATTTAAATTGGGAAAGTGAATTGGGAAAAAATCCTGCAGTTTATACCGGGGATCATCCGCAAAAATGGAATTCCCTAAATAAATCATGGAACCATGCGGATTAAAGAAAATAGTCTTCCCGTAGTCGTCAAGAGCAGCGAAAACAAATGCAGTATCTGAAGGTTCACAAATCACACGATCATAATCTTTTAATATAGAACGAATTTTATCATACAACTCCTCTGCTGAGAGTTCCGATAAGATAGCTTCATCATAAAAATCATCAATTTGATCAAGACCATAATGAGTATCGCTATCAGAGCGAGCTGTTGAAAAAAATGTAGAACATGACGAGAATCTTTGGACTGCTTCCTTACCCAGCCGCATTATTGGGTTGTCATTATATGCTAGGGATATAAGTTGATTCAGAAAAGAATTAAAACGTGACCGTCTCTTTACATATTTCGAGTTGTTTGAAGCTCTCAAATACGCTACGCGTTTGATCGGTTTTGTGGGTTGTACTGATTTGCGCCGTTTGCGATAAAAATACTTCAGTATGTCTTCATACCACAATTGATCTGGGCCTATTTCTGGATACTGATTTAGAAATTCAGGTTTATTAAAATCAAATCCCCGCGATCCAAGGTAGCTTTTTCCTGCAGGCATTGAATAATGCGTCAGAACATAGAGATAATTTTCGCTTGGTTCCAGTTTGTCAACATTAATTAGTTTTACGCTTAGTCCCCTTCTCTTGTAATCATCGATTAGTCGGAGAATTAATAAATTATCCAACTTGGACGAAAATAGTGTTTCTCTCAAAAGGTTCGCCGCAAAGAACAAGTATATAGGTTCTTGTGAGACAGGAGAGCTGAAGTGCGAGAGTGTTCCAGCAACTAAAGCACTATCAAATTCATTCAAAATTGAAAATTTCGGATAAAATTTGAAGGTATCAAAAAACCCGCCTTTGGATCCAATATTTTGTTCTAGTATTCCGGGGCCATAAAGGCGGCGCACATGAAGACTGTTTCGAATGTGAGAAATGTCATTAACGATATTTATCCCTTTCAACTTCCCCTTTGATAAGGCTAGATAGTTTCCAAAATAAGAGAACCCATTTATTGATGCAAAGCTCCAGTTTACATTTGATAGTAAAAAAGCTCTCTCGAGAATGCTCTCCGAATATTCATTTCCATTTATGGAATTAAATTTTCTGAAAATATCAACGATACTGCTACCGAACGTACCGTAATAAATTATCAAATATCCGGGATCTTTTGATTTTATTTTTTCTGCTAGTTGATGGTAAAAATCTTCCAGTCCACAACCCTCTCTCCCGTCAACATGTTTCCAATGAGATTGTCTTATATGGATTCCGTAAACGGTCCGATTCGTAATGAACTGCTTTCCTGAAAAATTAAATTTTGGACAATAACCAAGTTTGAACATAAGGTTATATTGATATACGTAAGGAATATCGAGTAATTTATGTGCAAGATTACCCCCTTTATTTATAATCTTATGAGCTTGTGTCAGTGACAGGCAGCTTTGCTTGATTGGAATTTTTTTCCCGATAAAGCGTGCTGTTTCGAAATCTACTTCAATATGATTAAATAGAAGGGTCTTGCCTACATAGAATAAACAGTTGGCAATTCGGTCATATTTATCTGGATCATCGACTATTTCAATAACTCTATGGAATTGATGATCCAGCAAATCTCTTGAATTGTAGAATGGGTCATGTAGGGTTACTTTGTAACCTAATTTTTCCCGATAAAAATCCGCCAGTAATATTTGCGGCAAGCTCCCGCCGACTACATCCGAGCCTGTATCTTGACTTATTTTGGTACTGAATAGAAGGCTTTCCATTTTTGTTCTTGGATTTTTCAGGGATGGTTAAATGGATTCATATCACATGAAATATTCAAGTGTTTGCCTTCGCATAACTCTCCGGTGTGCCCACATCTAAGAACACTGTTGATGTTTCATAACTGTAAATTTGTCCAACAAATCGATTCAGCACCTCAGTACTGAAATCTGTGACGGCATTTAAATCGGTACTCGTTCTTGCTAACAATTCAGCAGAAAGGATATACACCGCCCCATTGGCGAGATTGCCCTGTGGCTTGGCTACTTTTTCATGAAAGCCTATCACTACGCCACGTTCATCCAATTCTACAATACCACACGATGATGGATCAGTGGTGCGAAACGTCATCATGGTCATCAGGCATTCTGGTGGGCGATTAGAATGCGCTTGCTGAAAGGCCTTAAAATCTGCCAAGCAGTAATTGTCGGCATGTATCAGCAGGCCATCCTTACCTTGAAAAAAATCTAGATTGGCTATCAGGGTTCCGGCCGTGCCTTGCAATTCAAGCTCCTTAACCAACCTGATTTGATTACGAAAAACGCTAGCTTCAACAAAAGTCTCAACTTGCTCTGCCAGATAATGTGTGTTGATTAAAAACGGCCCGATACTTGCCTGCGTCAAGCGTTCTAGCCAAATACCTAGCAGCGGTTGGCCTTTGATTGGCACTAGGCACTTTGGCATGGTGTCGGTGAGGGGCCGTAATCGCGTGCCCAAACCAGCCGCCAACAGCAATGCCCGCACTAACGCAATTCTCGCAATAATTCTT
>WLNY01000036.1 GCA_009699575.1 Actinomycetota bacterium | reverse complement strand
TCTGAAGTAACAACTGGTAATTCTGCAAAGTTTTCAAGAGGTACAGGGTTTGCGACACTCCATTCGAGAGTCTTTGCCTGCCACGGATTCATTGGCGCAATTTTGCCGGACCGCCAGGATGAAATAACTCCATGCAGTAGCACCAACATTCCAATCATGATTGCGTACGCGCCGATTGTTGTGATCAAGTTTCCTTGATCAAATATCGCGGCATACGCCTCGACGCGGCGGGGTTGTCCAGCCAGGCCAACTGCAAACATGCCGATAAAAGCGACGTTGAAGCCAATTTGGACCAACCAGAAAGCCACCCAGGAGAGTGTTTTATCAAACATGCGTCCGGTCATTTTTGGGAACCAATACACAAGTGCTGCGAGTGCACCTGTTAGTCCGGCACCCATTAGCGTGTAGTGAAAATGCGCAGTTACATACATTGAGCCATGAAGGAATGCATCAGCTGGGACATCAGAGAGATAGATTCCCGTGATACCACCGATCATAAAATTCCAGAGCAACGCAAAGATAGACATCAGTGGCATGGTCATCCACAGTCGTCCGCGCCACAGAGTTCCAATAAGAACTAGAAAGAGAAGGCCAGTTGGTATCGAAATCAGTTCTGTGGTTAACATAAATGGTGCGTTGAGCAACGGTGCCCATCCGCTTATATACATATGGTGAGCCCACACAAGAACAGAAAGACCCGAAATTCCAGCTATACCCATCACGGCTAAATTGAAACTAAATAGTGGTCTACGAGTAAATACAGGTGCCATCTCCATCAACGCAGCCACCGCTGGTATGAGGATGACATAAACCTCAGGATGGCCCATCAACCAAAATAGATTTTCATAAAGCCACCCACTACCGCCATTTGCTGAATTATAGAAAGAGGTTCCTAGGGCTCTATCCATACCAGACATGATTTGTGAGAGGAAGAAGACGGGGAACGCAGGAAGTGCCAGCGCAACAGAGGCGACTACTCCATAGATAAAGATTGGAGTTCGGTTCCATGTCATTCCGCGAGCTCGCATTTTTACAACTGTTGTTGTGATATTCGCACCAGCAACCATTGTTGAAAGGGCAAATATGCAAATGAACATGATGTAACCGTTCATGCCAAGAGGAGCTTGAGAAGCTAATGGGTTATATGCAGACCATCCTGTAGTAATTCCTCCAAGTGCAAGTCCCCACATCAAAGGAACAAAAGCTGCAACGATTAACCAAAAACTCAGCGCATTCAGTCGAGGGAAAGCCATATCTCTGGCGCCAATCATTATTGGCATGATGAAGTTTCCAAAGGGCCCCGTAACCATGATGATTGTTCCAACAATCATGATGATTCCATGTGTTCCAACAATTGCGTTATAGGCCTGTGGGTGTAACCAACCGCCCTCGGGAGTACCTAAGTTTGTTCGGATTAACATCGCAAGAACGCCACCGACAAAGAAAATTAAAATTGTTATGACAAGATATTGAATGCCAACAACCTTGTGATCTGTCGTGTATCGGAAATAGCGCTTTACGCCTAGATCCTTGCCCGCATAAAACATATTTTCATCATGTGATAAATCTTTTCCTGCCGCCCAACGAAGTGGGCCGACGAGCGCGCCGATGCCCACCATGAAACCAATAAACCATGCGATCATTGAAAGTAATGTGATTTTATCTTCTCGATTGAAAAATAATGAACTTTCAGAATCAGCTGGAAGGAAAGCAAGTGCGAGTCGCCAAACTACAAATGCACTTATCGCGCCAAGTGCTAGCGCGGTAAAAAGATTGAGTCTCTCGATGAGAGCCTTTTTATGTGTTGTTGGTCGGTTTGCCAGTGTTGTCATGCTGATGCTCCTTCAAAGGCTGCGCGATCTTTTATCCATGTCGCATATTCTGCTTGGCTTACAACGTGAACCTTGTTTTGCATGTATGCGTGCAGGAGACCGCATAATTCAGCACATCGGATATCAAACACTCCGATTTTATTTGGGGTAACTGCAGTTTCGGTTACATACCCTGGATTTGCATCCATTTTGATTCCCATTTGAACTACCCAGAAAGAATGCTTCACATCAACGCTAGTAATATGAAAAACAACTGGTTTGTTCACGGGGAGATAGAGCACTTCACTTCTCACGCCGGTTCCATCTTGGTAGTCATAACTCCAAGCCCACTGTTGGCCCGTTACGTTGATTTGAATTGCGTTTACATCAAGTACTGATTCCGCATCTCGCTGGATAACTATCAAGCCAGCAACAACCGAGAAAAGACAAAGCGCTGCGGAAACAACAATCCAAAGCGATGTGGCGCGAGGTGAATTGCGAATTGCATGATCAGCTTCTGGCGGCGGATTATCCCCATAATGGCGATTGTTAAGTAGCGCGGTAACAGCCATAGCGCCGACTATGCCAACTACCGGTGATGCTGCCCACGTGAAAGTTCGAATAAGTCTAATTACTTCTGCCATTGTTTCTGAGGCTGGTGAACCCATGAGATGTGTATGAAATGCAGTTCCCACATAACCTGTTAAGCCAGTGAATAGAATAGCCAACACCGCGGTTTGTTTGACATCTTTTTTGTTCCACCACTTAGAAGAACGTGTGGACTCTTGTGTTGAGTTATCAGTCATTGCCACCCCTCCTTAAGCGTTCACTACATTGAAGTGGCCTGACATATAACCCATAGTCGACATGGCATGTCCAAATTTTGCGATTGTTCCATCTCCACATGGGTACTCACAGTTCCAAATGTATTCACCAGCATCGCCTGTGATAAATGTAAATGTTGTGACCATCGGAGTTTTTGTGTAACCCTCTTCTGGCATTTCATCTTCTGGCACAGCTCTCATAGGAACACTGACAAATAATTCGTCTTGCGCGTCAGACATTCCGTGAATTGTAAAAGTATGCCCGACTTTATCTGCAGGAACTCGTGTAATAACTTCACCGTTAAGAGTTGCTGTTCCATCTATCGTTCCGCGAATTTTTCCAAAGAAGTCGTTATTTAGACTTTCTCCACCGTCATAATTTGTGACAGTTATTGTTATTGCTGAGTGTGCGGGTACATCAAAATTTGTGACAGGGCCGTAAGCAACCCAGTCCGGATGCGCATTATGTCCTTCATTAAATCCACTATCCGGGTATGAGGAGATATCTAACGTGAAATGAGGGAGTGTCCCTTCTGGTGTTTGAAGAGTTCCTGCCGGAGTCGCCTGAAGGACGCGAGAATCATTTTTTGCTGCTGCTACATAGGATCCGATTCCAGCAATCAATCCGGCACCTAGGATCACTGTTCCAAAAGCTGCGAGTAAACGTTTATTCATTTTCTCCCCTTGTGATGCTAGTCCGGCAATTGCACGGTACTCCCTTACTAGCCGGTATCTAATGCTTTACCACCCTTTTTTTTCAGTTGCTTCTAGGGCTAACCTGACCATATGGAGACTCATCACCTAAAAAGTCCGATTTGGGAAGATAGGCAAAAGTTTTACCTTCTCGCTGCCGTAGTGAGTGCATTACTAGTCATCGTGACTCCAATTGGTACTCGCGCTGTTGATTATTTTACTTTACATATGATTCAACACATCACTTTGATGATGGTTACTGGCCCACTTTTTGTTCTTGCAACTCCGGTTTCTTGGCGCCCCTCTAGTCGGTTTTTTTTGACGGCAACTCACCCAATTATTAGTTGGCTGACGTATGCCGCACTCATGATTGGAGTGCACTTGCCAGGCCCTCATGGATTCATCATGGAAAATCCATGGGTTCATGACTTAATTGAAGTTCCTTTATATCTGTTAATTCCATATTTCTTTTACTTTAATCTGCTCGACAGAAGAACTAGTAGGAGAGTTGTTTCCCCTGCAATGTCAGTAATTTCATTGTTTCTCATGATGGTTCCCGAGACGCTTACTGGGTTCTTTATTTATGTGGCACCAAATTCACTCTATGACGGTATGTACACACTTAATGATCAACGTCGCGGGGGATCATTTATGTGGTCGGGAGCAATGTTTATAGATGTAATTTGGATGTCATTTGCTGTGTATCACTGGATAAAATCTGAAGAAAAAAAATCTATTGAAATTGATGCCCAGATTGCTAAGGAATCACAAGGGCAATGAAAAACCCTGAGGATGAATTTCAAGCACCGAAATGGATCATGGATGAATCTGATCCCAACTCGCCTTCTGCACCGACAGAACTCACATCAAGGCAAAAAATATCGCTAAAGATTACAATTTTTGTTGTATTTCCATTCTGCTTATGGGCTGGATGGTTTGAATTAGTTCGAGCCCAAGACGGCAATTGGCGAGCATGGGTGTACACATTTGAGTGGCCATTTTTTGGAGCTATAGCAATCTATCTTTACAAAAGGCTTATGCGAGGTGACGTACCCCGTATTCCGCGCCCTGATCTCAAGAATTTAGGTGAGGGTGGCTCTGGTAATTTGGAGGAATAATCGCTGGTAAACTTGACCCGTTCCTTCGTCCGAAGAAATGTACTTCCCCCCAAAGCGCGAGAATTTGCGCTTACTTGCGAGTCTTATCACCACCCTGACCGCCACAGCAGAAATGCTTAAGGCGTGAGTCATACCGAGACGCGCTTGTCGTCTCGATTGGTGTAATTTTCCATGGCTCTACAACCACGTACCACCGCCCCCGGCAAAGCTCGTCGCGCTGCAAGCGCGAAGGCTGGCAAGCCGCGTACTAAAAAAGTTTCGCCTGCAAAGAGCGCCTTTAATCCTATTGATAAGGAAGTTAAAAAGACTTCGCGCACACCACGTCTTGGTACTTCGGCTGAGAAGCTGGCCCCAAAGACAACTCGCCGTTATAGCGATGGTCCTAAAGGCACTGCTACACGCAAGGAAGAACGCAACCTAGAACGTTCAGTTCTTCGTGCAAAACGCTATCAAGAGAAGACTGCTCCTAAGCCAAAAAATCCAGATTTTAACGAAGTAAAAGCAGAGCGCACCGAAAGAACTTCACCTGCGCGCACTACACGTCCCACTGCAGAGCACCCAGTAAAGCGAGTCTCACGCGCCGAGAAGTTTGTTTCCGATCGTAATGAGCGAGGTTCGGCTCCACGAAGTGCAGAACGCTCAAGTGCGCCTCGTTCAACCCGTCCAGATTTCAAAAAATCAGATACCCGTCCAACAACTCGTCGTGAAGTTGCAAAGGCTGATCCATCAAATGATGGTCGTCCAAACTTTGTTCCACAAAAGCGCGTGAAGTGGATTCCGGGGGCTGCTCCTCGTAAGCGAGATTCCCAACGTCCAGATACAACACGTGCAAACAATGCTGTTGATCGCGAACGTACCGAGGGCTACTCACGTCCAGAGCGCACTGCGCCTGCACGTCGCGAAAGCGCACCACGCAATGGTGGAGCGCCAGTATCACGTCCAGAGCGTTCATACTCTCCGCGCGGAACAACTGATGAGCGCACCGTTAATAAATCATATTCAGGAAAGAAATCGTCAACCGCTTATGGTCGTACCCATAGCAATGATTCAATTGATTACGGTGCAGATGATAATTATATTCTCGAAGAGAATCTCGAAACTGTAAATCACATTGTGACTCCACTTGCTGAAGTAACAACCACTTGGGCTGAACTTGGAATTTCTCCGGCACTTGTAAATACCCTTGTTTCGCAAGGAAAAAATCATCCTTTCCCTATCCAAATTGCAACACTTCCTGATGCCCTTAAGGGCCACGACATTTTGGGTCGCGGACAAACTGGATCAGGTAAAACTCTTGCATTTGGTTTAGCTCTTCTTAATAATCTTCAAGGTAAGCAAGCAAAGCCACATAAGCCTTTGGCACTTGTTCTCACTCCTACTCGCGAACTTGCACAACAAATTGATGAAGTTCTTATGCCACTTGCACGTGCAGTAGGACATGAGTCAGTCGTAATTGCTGGAGGAATGCCTTATGCAAAGCAGATCACTGCGATGCGCAAAGCCACTGCAATTTTGGTTGCAACACCAGGTCGCCTAATTGACCTACTTAATCGCGGTGAGGTTCAGCTAGATAACCTTGAAATTACAGTCTTAGATGAAGCTGATCAAATGGCTGACATGGGATTCCTTCCAGTTGTGAAAGAGATTCTTGATCAAGGCAAACTTGGTGGACAGCGTCTTCTTTTCTCAGCAACTCTTGATCGTGGTGTTGATTCATTGGTGCGCACGTACCTAAAGAATCCAAAGACTCACTCACTTCAAAACGATCGCGCTTCAGTTTCGACCATGGAACACCACGTTCTCGTAATGCATCCAACTGATAAGGATGCAATCACTGCTCAGATTGCTGCTCGAAATGGAAAGACAATTCTTTTCGTTAAGACACAAAGAGGTGCAGATCGTCTTGCAGAGAACTTAGCTAAAGCCGGAGTACCGGTCGGTGCTCTTCACGGTGGAAAATCACAAGCTGTTCGTACTAGAACACTCGCTCTTTTTAAAGATCAGGTCAACGCGGCTCTTGTAGCTACAGATGTTGCTGCTCGCGGAATCCATGTTGATGGAATCTCACTAGTTGTTCACGTAGATGCACCGACTGACCACAAAGATTATTTGCACCGTTCGGGCCGTACAGCTCGCGCAGGTGAGGCTGGCGCTGTTGTCACTCTTGCTACATCAAAACAACAAACTGCAGTTCGTGGCTTAACTTCCCGCGCAGGTGTTACTCCTTCATTTGTAGGCGTAAAACCTTTTGACGCAGAATTAATTTCAATTACAGGTGCGCAAGAACCTTCAGGAATTCCTTACATCGCACCGATTGTTGATAAGGGACCATCACGTAATGGTGGCAAGCGCCCTCGCCCTAATTCAAGTCAGCGTCGTCAGCGTCCTCGTTAAGGCAATCAATGATTAACATAACGATGATGCTCGCTGATATGGCGAGAGTTGAAAATGGCAAGCTCTACATACTTGGCGGCGGATGGGATCACCTGCGAGGTAATTCTCCTTTTAGTTTTGCAGTTGCCGCTCTCATCGAGATTCCAATGGATGGGC
>WLNY01000035.1 GCA_009699575.1 Actinomycetota bacterium | reverse complement strand
CACCACGAAGCGCTGTTGACTGCCACGTTTGGCTTAAAGATGCACCATCACTATTGAGCGCGTTATTCCATATTGCCCAGAGTAAATCTTCTGCTCGAGAATCTTTCTTACAAAGAATCTTTCGAGCTTTTTCAAGCAAGTCGTGCACTCGAATAATCGGCCCGCATTCGTCAATTGAAATATCTCCGGTGTTGATTGCATCAATTAAAAGTTGATTGCCCGGACGAAGGTCGCCTTCTAGTCGATGGGAGAGAAGCGCTCTTCGAATGCGCCGAAGAGAAATGGCGTCAGCGCCACCTAGCTCGGAAAGTAATAACTTCTCGGCATTTTCAATTGTTAGAAGTGCTGATTTGATTGCAATACGAGCAATAAGTAGGAAGGGTTCAATCGCAGCATTTCCAGCAAGGGCTTGAATTTCGCCAGCAACTGGAATTCCAACCTGTGAGAAGGCGCGACGAATTGCAGAGCTTTGTACGCCAGGTGTGCGAAGAATGATTGCCATGTGCGAATACGGAACTCCATTTTTCAGATGGGCTCGCCTGAATTGATATGCGATGTACTGGGCCTCTTCGGCTGTTGATTTCAGACGCGCGATTTCTACTCTTTGAGCAGGTTCTGCTTCAAAAGCGCAGGTACGGGTCCGTGTAGGTGAGGTGGATCTAAATTGCGAGACCATGGCAACACCGAGTTTAAATATTTCAGGTTCGCTTCTAAAAACTGTTTTTAAAATAATTTGCTTTCCACTCTGTGATTGGTAATAGTCCAATTCACGCATCATGCCTTCTGGGTCTGCGCCTCTAAAGCGACCTACTGCCGAGTCCATATCTCCAGCCAATACAAGATCTGCGCCTGCAAGTGCACGAAGTAAGGCGCGTTGTGCTGGATCTGTCTCCTGAAATTCATCAACCATGATTGTTGAGAATCTACTTCGCAGATTCATGAGCAGATCGGGATTGAGTTGCAAATGTCTCGTCGCTCGCCCCAGAAGTTCTGAAGGGTCAATGCGAAGTTTGGCATCCCCTGCAGACATTTCGCGCATCACCATCGCACCGCGATATCGTTTCCAAAAAGCTGCTGCTGCAACCCAAAAATTTTCATTCATTTTCTCGCCGAGTTCGGCCAATTGATCAGGCGTGATCGACCTTTCAGAAGCTCGCAAAATAAGATCTCGGAGTTCTCGAGCAAATCCATGAGTACTTAAAGCTTTATGTAAATCTTCTGGCCATTGCTTATACCCATCTTCAATATCACCGCTGAGCAGTTCGCGTATAAAACTTTCTTGTTCTGGACCGGAAAGTAATATCGGATCAGGATCATTGGGTGCAATTTTCATCTTTAAAATCGAATACGCCAGAGAATGAAATGTGCGCGCTAAAGGTTCAAACATTGTTTCTGTTGTGCGAAGCGCAATCGCATCTCGTAATTGCGAGGCTCGTTCTCGACCAAAAGTGAGCAATAAAATAGAATCAGGATTTACTCCAGCGCTAATGCGCGCGAGCGCTGCATTGATAAGTACCGTTGTTTTTCCTGTGCCAGGACCTCCAAGTACTATCAAAGGAGTACCTACATGCGTGGCCGCGGCTAATTGATCGTGAGATAACTCAAAATCAGGTTCCTCAATTTCCTTGCGTACAAGGGTAATTTTGCGCGTACTCACATCACCTATTCAACCCTAGAGGTCGGACAAATATGGTGTTCTAGTTAAGGTTTGACTTCTTTGCGCGTGAAGCCATGCGGCCACGTTCTGATTGGTCAAGGACTACCTTGCGGATTCGAACAACCGCTGGAGTAACCTCAACGCATTCATCTTCGCGACAAAATTCGAGAGCGCCTTCCATATTTAAACGCTTAGGCGGAATCAAGCGCTCTGATTCATCCGTACCTGAGGCACGCATATTTGTGAGCTTCTTCTCGCGAACACAGTTCACATCCATATCATCAGATCGAGAGTTCTCGCCAATAACCATGCCTTCATAGACTTCATCACCAGGTTCAACGAAAATGCTTCCGCGATCTTGAATTCCATAGAGCGCATATGAAGTGACGGCGCCCATACGATCTGAAACCAATGATCCCGTTGAACGAGTACGAAGTTCGCCGTACCACGGTTCATATCCATCAAAGACATGGTGCAAAAGACCTGTTCCGCGAGTTTCAGTTAAAAACTCTGTACGGAAACCAATAAGTCCTCGTGAAGGAACTTTGTAGTCAAGACGGATCCAGCCAGTTCCGTGATTAACCATTTGCTCCATACGACCTTTACGCAGAGCCATTAACTGAGTCAATACACCTAGGTAATCTTCTGGCGCATCAATTGTCAAATGCTCCATTGGTTCATTGAGTTTTCCATCAATTATTTTTGTGACGACTTGTGGCTTGCCCACGGTTAATTCAAAACCTTCGCGCTTCATTATTTCAACGAGCACAGCAAGCTGGAGTTCTCCGCGACCTTGTACTTCCCATGTATCTGGACGTTCCGTGTTGAGAATACGCAATGAAACGTTACCGATAAGTTCAGCGTCAAGACGACCCTTCACCTGTCGAGCAGTCAGTTTCGAACCGCTCTTTCCAGCTAGAGGGGAAGTGTTGATACCAATCGTCATCGAAATAGATGGTTCATCTACAGTGATAAGTGGCAAAGCATGGGGATCATCGAGATCGGCAAGCGTTTCACCTAATGTAATTGTTTCGATTCCTGCAACGGCAATGATGTCGCCTGGATGCGCTTCAAGAGCCGGAACGCGCTCGAGGGCTTCTGTTATGAGAAGTTCAGAGACTTTTACGCGAGCAGTTGTTCCATCTGTTTTGATCCACGTAACAGTTTGGCCTTTACGAATGACGCCTTCGCGTACACGACACAGCGCTAGACGACCAAGAAATGGTGATGAGTCAAGGTTTGTTACGTGCGCCTGAAGAGGGGCACCTTCGTGATATTCAGGAGCTGGAATAGCGGAGAAAATTGTGTCGAACAATACATCAAGGTTTTCTTCTTCTGGCATTCCACCATCTGCAGTACGAGTCAAAGATGCGCGACCCGCTTTAGCCGATGCGTACACAACTGGAAATTCAATCTGCTCTTCGGTAGCCCCAAGATCTAGAAATAGTTCATACGCTTCATCAACAACTTCAGCGATACGTGAATCGGGACGGTCAACTTTGTTGATGAGCAAAATGACTGGAAGGTTTTTTTCAAGTGCTTTACGCAATACGAAACGAGTTTGAGGCAGTGGACCCTCTGATGCATCCACCAACAAAATAACACCGTCAACCATTTCAAGTCCACGTTCAACTTCGCCGCCAAAATCTGCGTGACCTGGTGTATCAATAATGTTAACGATTGTGTTACCGCGCTTGACCGCAGTATTTTTAGCAAGAATCGTGATTCCCTTTTCGCGTTCTAGATCCATGGAATCCATCATGCGATCCTGGCCCTCGTCTTGCTTTTTGTGAGCCGCGAAAGCACCGGATTGCCACAGCATTGCGTCAACGAGGGTTGTCTTGCCATGGTCAACGTGGGCGATAATCGCTACGTTGCGCAGGTCTTCGCGCTTCTTGATAGGCAGACCGACAAGGTGCGCTTGTGTTTTAGGCAAGGGAGCTACTTTCGTTGGGAAACCTAAAAGGTCTCAAATGACTTCGGATTTCTTGAGGCCAACCATCGACCGCACGGGATAGATATTACTTCAATAGGCTCGGAATGGACTAATTAGAGCGTGATACACCTTCTTTAATGTCACGCGGTCAGAGCTTCTTGAGCCAAATCCTCATTCTGCGATACGGGGCGGTAAGGCGCCAAATTCGACTATTTTGAAAGTCAATGAGTTGCTGGTGATAAACCTTGCCAATATGGGGAATTGCTTCCAATCGATTTATTTCCATGCGGCGCTGATTCCTAGTCCACACTTCCGCATCGAGATCACTCAATGAAGAGGCAGCATTAACATTTTCCAATCGACTTGGGTAAATAACTCCGGAAGATTGTAAAAGCGTAAAATCACTTTTGTAAATTTCATGGATTAATTCCCGCGCCTCTTGCGTGATGAAGAAATCTTTGAGTGAATCCTGAGACTTGTTAAAATGAGGCATTTCTTCAACTGCAAGCCACGAAAGGTGCTCGTATAAAGCGAGTATGCGAGGTAAATCTTTCAAGTCTCTTGTAGTCACGACATGGTTGTAATCTTTAATTGACTTGATGAAAGTTGTTTGCGGGGCCCAATGTGCATCAGAGAGGCGAAAGGTTGGATCGCTCAATTCCTTCAAGAATTGAATTAGACGACTTTGAATCTCTGATACTGAATCAGTTGTGCGTGGAAACCACGAACTATTGGCATGCAATTGCAACATATGAGTACCTTCAACAAGCACAGCTTTATCCACCCACATAGAAAGGATTCGATCGAGTGGATTACGAAGCGCGACAACTCTTATTGCCCTCGATGAAATTCTGGGACTAGCCGGAGAGATTGAAAATCTGAAAATGTCACCATTTTCGTGAATATCCATCACAGCATTTGGGTAAGAAAGCTTTTTAGGAAGAGCGTGTGTTAGTTGAGCACGTTCCATTTCCTGTTCAATCGCCAGAAAAAAATGCATCAAGGCGGTGCACCCAGTTTTTGGTATCTGCGTGAGAAATAGACGCGACAGAGGAAAGTAGAAATGCACGTATTAAGTATCACATATAGGGCAAATCAACTGCAATCATCTAAACGTTAAAGCGGAACTCCACAACATCGCCATCATGCATAACGTACTCCTTGCCTTCCATGCGTACTTTGCCTTTGGCTTTCGCCTCAGCCATTGAGCCGCATTCGAGTAGATCATCAAATGAAACAATTTCAGCTTTGATAAATCCTTTTTGGAAATCTGTATGAATAACACCGGCGGCCATTGGTGCTGTGTCGCCTTTATGAATTGTCCAAGCCCTTGTCTCTTTTGGACCTGCCGTGAGATAGGACTGAAGACCCAAAGTGTCATAGCTGACGCGTGCAAGAGTGGCTAGACCTGGCTCCTTGAGACCGATGGACTGCAAGAGTTCGAGCGCGTCCGCGTCATCTAGTTCGGCAAGTTCTGCCTCAGTTTTGGCATCGAGAAAAATAGCCTCAGAAGGTGCGACAAGTGCTGAAAGTTTTTTCTTTAGTTCGTCATCGCCAAGTTCTGAAGCATCTACGTTAAAAACGTATAAGAAAGGTTTGGCAGTGAGTAGATGTAACTCTGCTAATTCTGGTAAATCTATTTTGCTTGATGAAAGCGGTTTCCCACTTTGCAGATGTGCTTCAGCAGCTTTCATTGCATCCAAGACGCCCTGGCGATCTTTATTGACACGCGCTTCTTTTTCAATGCGTGGAAGTGCTTTTTCTAATGTTTGTAAATCCGCGAGCGCTAGTTCTGTATTAATTGTTTCCAAATCACTTGCTGGATCAATGTGGCCATCAACGTGGACAACATCGCCATCTGTAAAAACTCGAATGACCTGACAAATTGCGTCAGTCTCGCGAATATTTGCAAGAAACTTATTTCCAAGCCCTGCGCCTTCTGATGCACCTTTAACAATTCCAGCGATATCGACAAAAGAAACAACGGCGGGCAAAATCTTCTCAGAACCGAAAATCTTGGCAAGTTTAGGTAATCGATCATCGGGAACCCCTACGACCCCGACATTGGGTTCAATCGTCGCGAAAGGGTAATTGGCCGCGAGAACGTTGTTCTTGGTTAAGGCATTAAAAAGGGTGGACTTACCCACATTTGGCAGACCGACGATTCCGATTGAGAGGCTCACGAGGAGTAGAGCCTACGCGCCTTCGTCGGTGGTTGCTGACACGATAGGCACATGTCAGCCTCAGTAGTGACCCTTCTCATTGGCCTCCTTATAGGAATTGGCCTCGGATACATCATCGCAACCCTGAAATCACGTGCAGGAGCAGTTGATTCAATCGCCGCGTCCGCACAGATTCAATTGCTCCAAGAACAACTATCGGCCCAACAAATGCAGCAATCTCAAAGTGTTCGCCTGGATGAAGCCCTCAATGATGTCAAAGCTCGAATGACAACACTGACTACACAAACTCAAGAGGCTGAAAATAAGCGTTTTGCTGCAGAATCATCGATCAAGACACAAATTGAATCTATGCGAGTTGGCAATCAATCACTGCTTGAGCAAGCAACCAAACTTGCAGGAGCACTTTCTAATTCACAAACGCGCGGCAAATTTGGTGAGACGCAATTAGAGATACTTCTTGAAAGTGCAGGACTCATCGAGGGAGTTCATTTCTCTCGTCAGGAATCTTCGCGCACTGAGGCTGATATTTCTCGCCCAGATATCACAATTGCGATTCCTGGTGGATCTCAAATTTTTATCGATTCAAAATTCCCATTTCATCGCTTCCTTGAGGCTGTTGATCTCGATGACCCGGATGCCAGAGCGACTGCGATGCAGGCACATGCAAAAGATTTACTTAAGCATGTCGACCAACTAGCTAAACGTGACTATCAAGGGGTTTCTAATTCACCAGATTTTGTGGTTCTCTTCGCTCCCTTTGAATCAATCCTTTCAGAGTCACTGCGAGTAGATCCTCAATTGCTTGAAAAAGCATTTGCCAAACATGTCACTATTGCGACTCCCACAACAATGTTGGCTCTTCTTCGAACAGTGGGATATGCCTTTAGTCGCAATGATTTAGCACGCAACGCCTCAGAGATTCAAAATCTTGCTGGCGATCTCCTCAAGAGAATTGGTTCACTGCACAGTAAACTCTCAACTTTGGGAGATCGAATTAAGAGCGCTGAACGTGCATTTAATGATGTGATCGCAACTGCCGAGACGACAGTTATGAGACCTGCGCGAAAAATGATGGCACTCGGAGTCTCTAGTGGAAGTAATAAGATTGCTGCCTTGCCAGATGTTGATGACGAGGTGCGTGCAATTAAATCTGCTGCCCTTGAAATTGACTACATCGATGCCGAAGAAGACGAGGAGGAATAGCAGATGACTGTTCCAGAGACAGCAAGGAAAATGACAATTCAAGGCCCAGGACTCAAAAAGCCAGGAATCGTGGTCTTTCAATTCATCTTGATTTCTCTTAGTTGCTATCTCGAGCTTCGCTTTCGTGGAGGACTTGGTGCAATAACTGGATCAATTATTTGTATTTCTCTCTTTGCCGGTGTGCGTTTTGGGCGTGCCGGCACAACGTACGTCTCAGTTGTTACGCCACCACTTGCTTTAGCTATAGCGCTCCTGGGGTCAGTTATAGCCAATGACGGGCTCAAAATTTCTCGAGTGGGAATCGATTTCATAGCCTCCCTGGCTAGCGTCGCTCCATTTCTCATTGCAGCAAT
>WLNY01000034.1 GCA_009699575.1 Actinomycetota bacterium | reverse complement strand
GTTGCTGGCCCAGATATAGACTCCTGATTTATTTGCAAGCAATGATCGATTTAGTTTAAGCATTCTTTTCGTATTCCACACTCGCCCATTCTATTGAATATAAATCGCGTTAAGCGGTTTTTGGAATCAACCTGGCATTATTTAACTTTGACTGGTCTTTTCAAAATATCATCGGGCTTTCGACTTTTTCTAGGGATCTCAGTTTCACTGTCCCTAACCTCAGTAGCTTAGTGTGGTTTTAGGCTTCCTCGAAAGCAGTGACCGTCTCATAAATACTTTGCTCGATGGAAATAGTTGGCTCCCATCCTAAAATCTCACGGGCTAAATCATTGTTTCCAATAACCGAACTAGGATCACCCTCCCGTCTCTGGGTGAATTCCCAGATTAGTGGTTTTTCGGTCTGGTTGTTCAGTATTGAAATCAACTCCAGTACGGAAGTGCCCGCGCCCGAGGAAACATTAATAACTTGGTTTCCAAAATTTTCTTCTTTTTCCAGACATCTCATTGCAAGCAAGTGTGCATTCGCGACATCATGAACACTTACATAATCCCTCACGCATGTTCCGTCAATTGTGGCGAAATCATCTCCATTAACTTTGAAAACTATACTTCGATTTAAAGATGCCAACATGATTGGTAAAACATTCTCTCCTTTCTTGTCTAGAAAAACGTTTTTTCTAGCGCCCACCATGTTAAACACCCTCAGCGAAATGGCTTTCAGTGGATACGATGCGCAAAACTGTGCAATAGCAATTTCAGCTTTTCTTTTCGAAGCTCCGTATGGATTTATTGGGTTTGTCATTTCCTGTTCGTTAATGCTATTTGAAGTTTCGACTTCTCCATAAACTGCGGCACTTGAAGTGAAAACAAAGTTCTTGATCCCCATACGGCCACAGTAATTTAAGATGTTTTGATTACCTTCTACATTTGTTTTTTCGTATTCAAGTGGTATCAACAAAGACTCCGAAACCGATTTCTTCGCTGCAACGTTAAAAACACCACTTATATCGTTTAGTCGTTCTAGTTCTTCTAGTGTTGTTAAGTTTGTTATGCTCCCGTCAATAACCAGCGCATTCTCTGTAAAGTTAGTTGTAACATTCCCAGAAAAGTTGTCAAGAATTACAACTTCATGGCCTTCTGACATCAACAAATCAACTAGGTGGGAACCTAAATATCCTGCACCTCCGACTACTAAATACCTCAATTTTTGATCCAATCTTTTTGTCAGGTAAAGGTGTCAGCTACAAGTCTGACTATAGTTTACCTCTCAGCCTTTTTCTGAAAGTGTCTTCATGTGAATTTTCCTGGCAAATCCATTCCTCAGAATCTCTAATGACAATGATTCAACGGTTCTATTCTTATTTTGCCTACTCATAAACTATGAGTGATGTTAATCAATGACTAGTTTCTAGATATTCAAGGCCGATTCTCCAGGAACTGAGTAACTAGTTCCATCATCTCAAAGTTCATTTCCTCTTGGGCATAGACATTTTCATAGATTGTAAGAACTTCCTCTATGGAAGACAACCCCAGAATTCGAAGTAGCTCAACGACATCTTCATTGTCACGACGTCCCCTTGATGCCTTTATTTTCATGGCAAGCATCAGCTCAGGACTTGCCACCTTCAAAGCCAACTCCCCAATTGTTCGTTTGGTAATCCAATAGCTTGACGGAGGAAACCCAAAATACATAGCGGCCTCATTATTGATCCGATTGGCTGGCAACTTTTCTCGAAGAGCAATTTCCTGTATGACTTCTGAAATAACTGGGTCCGATGGGAAGCCAGCGTCAATGTCTCTAGTTGAATCCCGATCAAAATAATACAAACTAAGAGCAGCCCCTCCTACTAAGGGCAGCCCCTCCTACAAGGAAAACAGTTCCCTTAACCCCTCTTTTTTCAATTTCGCCAAAGAAAATATCCAGCAAATTTTCCAGCCGGTCCTAATCAAAAAGTAACTCTTTCGTCATGCGCTTCTCAATTCTGATTCAGCTAGATATATATTTCTTTTTGCAAAAGCTGTTGGTGTTTTCCTTTTAGTGCTCTCTTTATTCGGTGATAATTGATCAACAAACCAGGGCTGTTATTAATACTGACTACCTGATGTCACGAATTAATGGTGGCACCGCTACGACAATTTGCAAAATTTCTGGTTCAAGTTCTGATAATTCATCGTTTATCTGCAGAAAGAGTCGAAATGCCTTCTTCTCATTGCCTTCATTTAAGGTGCGATCAATTTCTGCTCCCTACTCATGAACCATGAGTAGTCAATCGTTACATCGCACCTTTGCCAGTGAGAATTGCTTCCCCTGTGCGGATAATGATGATGAGATCACTGAATGCATTCCAGTTTTCGATGTAATAAGTATCTTGCGCCATGCGCTCTTGCCATTCAACTTCTTTACGTCCTGATATTTGCCAGATGCCGGTAAGGCCGGGCTTTGCAATAAATCGATAATGATCGCTTGCTTGGATTTGTGCGAGTTCTTCGGGAAGAATTGGGCGAGGGCCCACTAAGGACATGGTGCCGGCGAGAACGCAGAAGAGTTGCGGTAATTCATCTATGGACCAACGACGCAGGAATCGACCGACTAATGTGATGCGAGGGTCGTTGGCATATCTGTGCGCCATTGATTCATCAGGGCGACCAAGTATGTTGAGGCGATCCTGATCGGAGTTGTGGTGCATGGTGCGAAACTTTGGGAAATTAAATAGCGCGTTATCTCGTCCGACTCTTTGGGCTGTGTACAGAACGGGGCCAAAGGAAGTTAATTTAATTGCAATCGCTGCGGCCAACATGATGGGACTTGTTATGACGATCAAGTGTGCCGATAAGACTATGTCGATTGCGCGCTTTGCCAGCGCGCCGTTGTTGCTCAAGTGAGGTTCGACGATTCGAATCCAGTTGGCATGTGGCAGTGGTTTTAAGCGAGCGACCAAAGTGGATACTGGGCTTTGCATGATGATCGATGAAATACCAAGCATGTACAGATGAGAGATTTCATTTAGGAGTACCGGATTAGAGACCGCGCCTTGCCAGATGATGATTCCGTCGAACTTCTCTGCCTTGATGTGCACTTTCAGAGCTTCTAGCCAATCGTGATATTTCTCGCCTTGAGGGGCCTCAACGGTGATGTAAACATTGGTGGGGTCGTGTTCTTTGCCTCGGGGTGGGATTAGCGAGTCATCAAATACTTGGCCAGGTGCGATGATCACTAAATACTTTTCAACGATGCGCGCTTGCACCTTTTTCCAAAGGAAAGTTAAGGTGGCGATGCGGACCAGAATCATCAGAATTGTTGCTGAGATGACCTGGATAAAGAGCCATGCACGCGAGACGAGATCATGTGAGACGTAGGCGGCAAAAGCCATGAAAACAAATGTGCGCCACCCAGCTGAAATAACACGGATGGTAAGAAGTCTTCTACTTTCTAGGGCCGCCGTCTCCCATCCATTTACGGCAGTAAGGGCAATGATCCAAATAAATGGCAGCAATGCGATGAGCAGCAGGCTACCTTTGGGATTAAGCGCTGTGTCGAAATGATTCTGAAAGCGAAAGTATGTTGTCGCGACGAAGGTCAAGATTATGACGAAAATATCGCCAAATAAAATAATGTCGCGAAATTTACGCAGACTCTCTGATAACCATGGTGTCATAGTGGGAATAATTCTTCTCTAAGATTGAGCGAGGATTATTT
The DNA here is from genome assembly GCA_009699575.1 of Actinomycetota bacterium. Classification (GTDB taxonomy): domain Bacteria; phylum Actinomycetota; class Actinomycetes; order Nanopelagicales; family Nanopelagicaceae; genus Planktophila. The sequence continues at coordinate 5,132 of WLNY01000034.1, read as the reverse complement.
TTCCTTGCAATTAGATTTTTCTTTGTCCTTTACAGATGTAGGTGGATATTTTGCTTTGCACTTTGATGGGGACTTCGAAGGCTTTGGTTCTGGTTTAGCTGATTCTTTTGATTCAGACTTTGATTCAGACTTTGATTCAGCTTTTGCAGATGGTTTTGCAGATGGTGTTGCAGATGGTGTTGCAACTGACTTTGCTGATGAGACTTTCTCTAGGGCAACTTTCGGCTTGGCTGGCGAATTGGAAGCAGAGCGAGCTACTGTTGTAATCGCACCGGTGGCAAGAAGTGCAAGTACCACGAAGGCAATAGTGCGCTTGGGGGTTTTCATAAATGCTCCCTAATAAGTCAATAACTGGAACCGCATCCTACATGAGCCTTAGAGACTGCGATAGGGGCCGTGCCACGCTGAGAGCGCGAGATCGGGAAGTCTTAGCAAGGTTGTGGCCGATGGAGTGATGATCAATAATTTTCGATTTTCGGCAAGCGAGCGCACGAAGTTAAACCAGGGCAAGCTCATAAGCGCATTGGGTGCGTCAGTGAACTCGTGCGCTGCGGCGAAAACATGCTGCGATTGCGTTAATGGTGTTGATGGTGACGCAATTGTTAGTAACTGATCAAACGTTGTTACGTTTGCACCAAGAAGTTTCCATTCGCGAACTTCACTCACGCGAAGTGAAGCATCAAGAATGAGATAACCCTCGTGTGCTGCTTTTTCTAAAACGATATGTCGCATTTGAGATAGTGATTCATCTGAATTCGGAATAATTGTGTTTATTTGCATATTTGGTTGGGAATTATTTTCCAAATTAAATGCTCCAGCGGCCAGTAGAGAGGCTGCGACTGATTTCGATAACTCCAATCGAAGTTTCTCCATAGGCATTGCAGACGGGTCCACAGCGCTTAATACGGGGCTCTTTACAATTGAAGCGAAGTCAACAATTTTTCCTTGTGGTTGGTGTTCTTTTATTTTCGCAGCTACATATGCATCCGCTGCGATGATGAGATCTCCGGGTTTAATATCGGCGACAAGGGATGCAAAGGGCGTCGAACTTTTTTCAACGACTGCAAGTCCCCATTCGGATGCAACACCAAGGACGGAGGTGGGAAGTGGAATTTCCTCAACGGCTTCTACTCCGCCACTGATTACATGTACATCAGGATAAAACTTGCGAATAGCTGCAGCGCCAATGATTGAACGGGCTTGGTTATAACGGCAGATGACGTAAATGGACATTAGCGTGCGCACTTATCTGTGATGCTTAGGACCGCGGGCCGCACTAGAGGTTGAGTGATGTGAGCCAATGGGCCGACTCCCCCAGTAAATTGTGCGCGAATGTGAATACTGGCTTTGGGCTTTAGCTCCAGTATTGAGATAAGTACGGGGTGTTTATTCTCCGATGCCTTTAGGCTAACAGCTTTTCTTGTTGTCATATTTAATGCACCCGTTATTTTCGAACCAACCGGGCCATAGAGAAATGCTTCAATCTTTGTACTGTTGCCATAGCCGTTATTTTTTAGGAGGTCCAGTCTGCCATTAACGTATGGCGGTAATTTGGCTGTGGCGCTGACCGTATTTTCAAGAATGTAATCAACCTGGGTAATTGGTTTTTTTCCGCATTGAATTGATTTCACGGAAATTTTGCGTGCCAGGTAATACTCCATTTTGTTACCAGCTAAATTATTGATCACAAGTCTGTACGTGTTATCTCGCGAGGAGTCCATTGATCCAGAGATTGTGGATTGGTGAATCGCAGATTGCTCGGTGGGATGCGCAGAGTAAAGATAGATTCGACTTTCGCGAAGTGGCTTCTCGACGAGGGCTAGAAAATCACTGGGAGGAAGTGGCTGGCTAGTTAATCTCTCTAAAGTCGTTTTAAGAAGAGTGACGAGAAATAATTTACGTGCATTATTATCATTGGCATATCTAATGTATTCACGCGAGAGTGTTTCACTAATTAGATTCTTTGACGTGATGACTTGATTACCAACTGTGAGTGGACCACTTACCTGTAGATATTGCTTGAGGACGAATGGGTCAAGAGTGATTACCCCATCGAGCTTTTCTCCACTTTGTATTTCCCAGAGGGCAAGCCAAATTTTTGCTGCATTTGGGAAATGCGGAGACATGTTTGAATTTTGCCAGATTGCAGGGTCAACGCCATAGAGGGATAGGAAATCTTCTGGCATATCAATAGGAAGGGTTTCCTGGGAGACCAATTCGGCATTAGAACCTACGCGCGCAACGGTGATGTGACCTTTGTTGATGTTCAGAAGTGCATAGGCCCCAATGATTCCGCCTGTTCCACGCGCCTCAGCTGGGTTTTGAAATGCGACGAAATACGTGCGAGGTGAATCACTACCAAGCAAAGAATGTGCAGCAGGTAGTAAGGGGAGTAATTTTTTTGACACGATGAGAGCTGAGTGCGCACTTTTTCGGATGGAGTCGAGGCGTGAATCAAATGGCAGAAGGATTCCATGGAGATGAAGGTTTTGAAGATTGTGTAAGAGTGAATAAATTTCTTGCTGCGAATTTGTCAGTGATGGTGCGCTTTGAGCAAGCAGATCAAGGTTGATTCCAGGTTGACCGGATGAGCGCGGTTGGGCCGATTCGACTGCGCCAAGAAGATCTTGTGCAATCTGGTCAGCGCTCGTTGCGATTGTGCGAGAGTGGGTGAAGGTGCCTGGGGAACCGAGTAGGAAAAATACGGGAGCGAGAAGTGGGTTGCCTACTGAGGATGAGAACTCGTGAAGGGCATACGCGAATTCTTTATAGTAATCAGTGAAAGCAGCGGTACCCATCAAGGTGCGATTGTTGCTGATTTTCTGTGCAGAATTATGTAGTGCACGCCCTTGTTGAAATGTGATGATGCCAAGACCTAAGTACATCAAAAAAAGAATCGTCAGGATTGCTCCAACGAATTGCCTCTTCTTCACTGTGGAGAAAATTAGAATTAGCTATTTTCTCGGCCAGGATAAGTGTTATGGGTGGAATTATTGTTACCGCCGTAACCATACTTTCTATACCCATACCTACCTGGTTCGCCACCGCTGTACTTATATCCGTAGTCACCTTGCAATGTTGTTTCAGGAACCATATTGAGAACTGCCCCAAGGATTGTTCCACCAACTGCTTGAATTGATTCGCGCGTGCCAAGGTACTGATTCTTTCGGGTCTGGCCTGCGTGAATAACAATCAGAGTTCCATCCACATTTGTTGAGATGACCTGTGCATCGGAGACGAGTAGCGCGGGAGGTGAATCTACGATGATGAAGTCATACATGCCACGCAACTGTGTAAGAAGTGACTGGAAAGATTGGGAGTCTAGTAATTCTGTTGGGTTTGGAGGCAAATGACCAGATGCCATGAAATCAAGTCCAGTATTTGGCATTGTTGAAATTGCAGAGCGCACGTTTTCCTCTTCGGACATTGACAGTTTGCCAGAAAGGAGTTCGGAAAGCCCCGGACTATCGGATTTCGCACCAAGGTATGAGAGAAGTTTTGGTCGCCTGAGATCAGCTTCAACGAGCAGAGTTGCGTGACCCGAGAGAACAAGTGAGAGTGCAAGGTTTACAGAAGTTGTTGTCTTGCCTTCATTAGGGAAAGCAGAGGTAACACTGATGACCTGAGGCGGATTCTCAGCCTTGAGGTACTGCAAACTTGTGCGCAGATGTCTAAAGGATTCCGTTCGAGCCGACCATTTGCTAATTTGCGAAATCAGCGGGTGGGTAATTGCCTCTTTATCAAAAGCGATGACAGCGAGAAGTGGGGTCTCATCTAGGTCATTTGCATTCTTGACAGTGTTATCAAAAATTACGCGCAGAATGGAAATGCCGAGTCCGAGACCAAACCCGAGAATAAGACCGAGTAAAAGATTAAGTGTCTTCTTTGGGGAAGAAGGTGTGGTTGGCACAATTGCATTTTTTACGACGCTGAGTTTGATTGCTGATGCAGTGTCGCCGCTTGTTCCAAGTTCTAGATTATTAACAGTTTTTGCAAACTGAAATCCAACTGCGTTTGCAATGTCGGCCACCAACTCTGGATTGGGATCTGTGACGATGACATTAATCAAGACCGTATCTAGTGGCGCAGAGGCTTTAACTTTTTTGGCTAACTCTTGAGCACTGATATCGAGTTTGAGTTGGCTGATGACAGAATTAAGAGTTTGAGGACCGTTGATAATTTGGGCGTATGACTTAACGCGCTGCTGGGAAAAACTTGACCCTTGCGCAAGAGCTGAAATGTCAACGGAGGAGGCAGGAGTGCTCACGAAGAGTTGAACCTCTGCTTCATACATAGGGGTCTGCAAGAAGGTTACGATGGTTGATGTACCGACTCCAAGTATGACGAACACCAAAATAAGTCCGAGGTTGCGTCGAATGAGGCGGTAGTAATCCTGAAGATCCATGTACACCCTTGTCTTTTGATGACTCGTGCTCGCTCTTTAATGCGCCCATCTATTTGCCTTGAATCGACCCAAGGGGTAAGTGAACTGGCGCTAGCGTAGCAAGAATGCCCGACATTGCTGGAAAACCTGAGCCTACAATGCGCTCAATAGATTAGGTATGGGTGCTTTGTGCCGAATGAGTGGCTTTATCGCTCGTGATGAGCCAGGCGCGCTCTGATTAATTTCTTCACTTCTCCTTTGAGCAAAGGTGTATCTATAGGCATATGTAGGGCGCCTTTTGTGGTTGTGTACCTGGCCCGTATCTCTGGAAATAAAGTGAGTATTGAACCGCTAAACGGGTAATACCCGATGTGATTTTTGTGAAACATTAATCCTGCAACTTCAATTCCATCAACGACAAATAAAGACCGATATGCTCGCTCGCTAATCACATAGGAGAGCCATATGGCATTGGATAATTCATATCAGAAGAACGCGCGATTTGCAGGAATTCTTTATCTCATCACCTTTGTCACATCAATTCCAGCGCTTCTTCTGTTAGACCCCATTTTACATAATGAAAGGTTTATTACTGGGTCTGGTTCTTCTTCGAGCATCTTGTGGGGCTGCATTCTTGATATGACAAATGCAATTGCTTGCATCGGAACAGCCGTTGCCATTTATCCAATTGTTCAAAAGCAAAACAAGTCTTTGGCACTTGGTTTTGTCACATCGCGAATTTTTGAAG
>WLNY01000033.1 GCA_009699575.1 Actinomycetota bacterium | reverse complement strand
GTAGACCCAAGTACCTACCCTGGCGATTACTACGTTGTTATTTGTTACTCACCTACTGCCATGTCTGCTCGTACAGGAACACTTGCCTCATGGTCTACAGATAAATGTGCGCTTGCCTCGGCGACCGATGGTGCGAAAACGCTTTGGCAAATCGCCGGTCCTACAAATTCAGCTTGTTCTGTAGCGAATTACCAAATGATTGCCTTCATTTTCCAAGGTGCCTATTCCGGTGACCCTATTACCTTAGGATCACAGTTGGCTTCACTGAATAAATTTAATTCAATCGCTCGCTCAACATTTACTCTGCCAGCAGCAAACTGCGGCGGAGGCGGGGGAGTTGGTCCGACACCGAACCAGCCAGTCAAAGTTATTCCACCTTATGTGCCAATTGGTCAGTGCAAGAAGAATACTTTCTGCACCAAATTAGATTCTAAAGAAGCTGAGAAGTTGTTCTCAACGGTTCGAGGCAATCAGGGTCGCTTTGTTACTTCAAAGGGACTCATCATTCGCCCAGATGGAATTCCGGAGGGATACACACTTAATTTCCTCAATGAATCCGTTCCACTCTTTAAAGGTAAAGCCCTTTTCCAACTGACAGAAGATGAAACTGGAATTATTACAACATCTGACTCTGGCTGGACAGGTTTCTTGCACATTAAGGGAATCGCACTTCCTAAAGAGAAGCCAGTCGCTACTTTAAAAACTTCTCGAATCTCTGGTGTGGCGCTTCGTGCCGGGTCAGCCTTCGGATCAACAAATGTTGATACATCTACCGTTGAAGAACCTGCTGGAATTATCTTTACCCTTGATATCCAAATTTATCCAGACCCATCTCCATCTGGTACATATCAGAATACAAAAGAGGGAAAGACGGTCATCACATGGACCGCGTCTCCTTCTTCGACCACTGTGGGATACGAGATCTATTACAACGGAGCACTTGCCTGTACCTCCAAGGTGCTGACTTGCACAGCAAATCGTTTGATTGGACCAAAATCTAAGATGGGCGTTGTTGCCATCGGTGGAACAAAGACACGTTCGGATGAAATGATTCCGGTTTACAAAGGTGGAGCTTATGCACTTGCTCTAACCGTCTACTATGACACCGCAAAAGCTGACCTCAAGTTGATTAATAAGAAGGCACTCGATCAATTGATCAAGTACATTAAACAAGAGGGATACACGCAAATATTCGTTTCGGGTCATACTGATCCACGCCTTAATAAGGTGAATCTGGCGCTATCCAAGGCGAGAGCCAATGCAGTAATTGCTTACCTGACTCCGCGCCTTAAGAATGTTCGCTATTACGGAACCGCGCTTGCTGATAAAAAGCAAGTAAAGGGCGCGTCATCAAAACTCTCGCTTGCATTGAGTAGGCGCGCAGAAATCTTGGTGAAGTAATCGTGTTTGCTTCGGATTTCATCAAGAAGGCGTCAATCGCTTTAACTTCAGTGGCGCTTATATTTGCCTTGACTGGACCTGCAACGCAAGCCTGCGCCGCCGATACTGTCCCAACACCAAAAGCGAGCGCGAAAGCAAAAGCAACGACCAAAAAAGCGACTAAGACCACAAGTAAGAAGAAAAAAGTTTCGAAAAAATATGGATATAAGGGCAAGGCCGACGCATCGGATATGACTCTTGCGCCCAACTTGTCTCCAATGACAGGTGGAATCACCGACGCAAACGGTGCTGCATTCGTTTTGCCTGATGTCGCTTCGGCTTCGAAGATTATGAAATTGTGGCAGGAAGATATTACGTGTGAATTAATAGCGGATCCAACAAAAGGTGCTCCAATTTCTATCCTCGGTGATCTAAAGAATGACACGATCGCAGGATGTAAATCTTTGGATTCAGCCAAGGATCCGTTTTACGCGTATGTTCTTACTTCGAAAGAGGCAGTGGCAAAATACAATAATGCTGCTGGGGTAACCAAATACAAATCATTCACGTCTCCGGTCACTTCTCAGAGCGGAAAAACATATTTCACTCCATCCTCCAAGGCTATTATTTTCACAGTCGGTGGAGACGCGGCCTTTGAGGCAAATGAAATTATCTGGGGCGTTATTTACAACCTAGGATTTCAACCACCAGTTCGTTAAGCAAACTTTTCTCGCTTACGACAACGAATAGAAATCCTTCACAATCTGAGTAATCCACGGCCCAAGGAGAGCGCCGATAATCATAAAGGGACCAAAGGGAATACCTGTTTTGCGTGTGGCCTTACCTAAAATCATAGCGAGCAAGCCAACGATACTTCCAAGTAAGAAACTAATCATCGAAGATATGAAGGTTGTTGTTGCACCTAGATAGCCGGTAAATAAACCGATGGAGAGTCCCAGTTTTACATCGCCCATTCCCATTCCACCACGGGAAGCGATCATTGTGATCAAGTAAAAAAGAGTTAAAGCAGCACTGCATTCGAGAGCGCGTACAAGAGGCTCAAAGTTATTGTCTGACCAGCTCTGAAGGGTAAGTATGAGAAGTCCAATTATGAAAAGTGGGAAAGTGAGGAGGTCTGGGAGCCTCTTGAGTTGTAGATCTATAACACTCAGTGCAAGTCCAATGATTGCAAATATTTCCCAGGCAAAGAATTGATAGTAGTTCGAAGTTGCAAAGCCAACGACTATCACGGTGAGAGAAGTGCCCAATTCAAGCAGTGGGTATCTCAATGAAATCATCTGCGCACATTTGCTGCATCTTCCACGAGCGAGCAGATATCCAATAATTGGGATGTTGTACTTGGCTGATATTTCGTTGCCACAGTGAGGACATTTAGATCGTCCCATGATCGATTCGCGGTTGGGAACTCGATGCACTAGCACGCTTGTAAATGAGCCGAAAACCAATCCCAAGAGTCCTAAAAAAATCACAATCAAAGTCTCAGGTACTGCAAGAAGATTGGCAGCCATTTTTATTGTGCTCACCCGCCAATGGTAGAGTACGGATGTGAAATCAGAGCGTACAAAAATCGCGGTTATTCTGGCGATACTGAGCACAATATTTCTAGGTGTGCCCACTATTTCGAGCGCTGCGCAAATTTCTATTTTCGCTTCAAAGCATCAAGTTAATGTAATTGCGTTGACGCCAGCAAATCAGGCAGATTACTGGAGCGCTTATTCAGGGGAGCAATTAGTTAAACTAAAATCCTCAACAGCTGAGGCAATGGTTTTTTGGAATAAGGCCTCGAAAGGCAAATTTAAGTCTTCACTCAAATATATAGTTGCCCCAGCTGGGTCTGCTATTTCAAGATGTGATGCACGTGCAGATTGGAAGCAAGCGCAGGCTCTTGCCAAACTTCCTACCCTGACTAAGTACCAACATATAATTGTGATTAATCCTTCTGATACTTGCGGATATGCAGGATATGCAGAGGTGCTTGGTTCGCGTGTGAGTGTGAAACTTATTACTCCAACAAACATTGCGCATGAATTCGGCCATAACTTGGGATTTTCACACTCAGCTACAGTGATCTGCCCAAATGATGATTTCGCAACAATCACATCACAATGCACGATCAGTCAGTATGCCGACAGCACTGACGTCATGGGAAGTGATCAAGTCAGTGCTCAATCCTTTATAAGTTCGGCGCAACGAGCGTTGGTATTTAAGTCACCCCTTATTAAAATTGTCGGACCCGGTACGTATCTCATTACACAAAACTCACCAGTAGGCACTGCGCCTATTCTAGGATTTAAAACTAAAACGGCCGAAGCTCTCATCGAGTTTAACGATGCCTCTCGCAATGGTGGCTTGGCGTTAGGGATAGATGACATACCCGGAATTCAGGTTCGCCTAATCAATAGTGCCGCGACAAAAAAACTTCCCGTAGTAGGGGAGAGTGGAATTGGGACATTGGCGCTTGGTCATATAGTTGGAAAAGATAATTCTGGTGCGTGCGCAGGTGCCTGTCATACAGATTTACGTTTCCACGTCGGAGATTCAGTGAAGATTCCAGATAGTGGATTCACACTCTATGTGGGCAGTGGGGATCGGAACGGACTAACAGTCACGATTGCAAAGAGTTCGGAATCATCCCTCTCCAAAGCTCCGGGAAATCCAGTAATCCTTACCCCTTTAGAAACATCTATGGTTCAGGGCGCGCAACTCTCGTGGAGTGCGCCAGCAAATGCAGCCAAGCTGGCAGGTTATATTATTTTAGGAAAACTTCCGATAGCGGTACCTGGAAGAGATCCACTTGTGCCTGTAATCGTTGGGTATACAGGTGCGAAGACTACAACTTTTGAGATGCCAGCCCAAATATTTCCTGGTAACGAATTTCTTACCCTCGCGGTTGTGGGAATAGATAAATATGGCCATCGAAGCCCAGCGACTTTTTATGATTTTATGACGAGAACGCCTTAATAATAGAAAGCACTGCTGGTCCTAAAATAATCACAATCACACTTGGAAGAAAGCAGAGAATTACAGGCCCAAGTAACTTGATTGGAACTTTCTGTCCTCGTTCACGAGCGCGCTCACGACGAATTGACCGCATTTGCTTGGATTGTTCAACTAATACATTGGAAATTGGAATTCCAAATTGGTCTACTTGGGCCATGGCGCTTACAAATTTCTCCATGTGAGGTTCTTGAGATCTATCGGCCATTGCATTGAGCGCCTGTGCGCGCGATTGCCCAAGTTGGACTTCAGCTGTTACCCGCGCAAATTCCTCAGCAACAGGACCCTTTTGTGTATCTGCCACCCGTGAAAGTGCTGCGGGAAATGCTAAGCCTGCACTCACGCACATTTGCAGCATATCAATCGCATCTGGCAACGTATCTGCCATCTCTTTCTTTCGCTTGAGCACTCGATTCTTGAGCAATATGTCGGGAAGGAAGAAACCCACCCCGGTAAATACAACAGTAAGCAGGAGGGTGGATCCACCTCTCACGACAAGAAAGGTAAAGCCTAGAGTGGCGCCAGCGATTGCCAAGGAAGTCTTTTGTCGAATGAGAGAACCATACTTTTCATTCTCCCAATCTCCGGAAGTGACAAGAAGCCTCTTCAATCTTTCACGATAATTGCCCCGAACTAAGCGACTTCCATAAGAGTCCAAGAAGAGTGAAGTCTGATTCAACGTCTTCTTAAAAGTAGAGACGTTTCCGAATTTAGATATCTTGTATGCGCTCAGCATTTTCGATCGAAGTGCTCGAAGTCGCTTGTCATACATATTATTGAGTACGTATTGACTACCTAAGAAAACAGCAAGTGCTGTCAATAGTGCAGATGCAAGGGGGAGATAGCCTTGAAATTGAGAACTCATATTGCAATCTCCACTACCTTTTTCATCCAAAACCAGCCGGAAATTATTGACGTAACGATGAAAACAAGGAGCATGACGCCTGCTGGTTCAGTCCAAAATACTTCAACATATTCTCGACGTGAGAAATACAAGAATGTAAAAATTCCAATCGGTAAAGCCATAAGTACGTAAGCCGAGAGTCGCCCCTCAGCCGAAAGTGTTCGGACTTCACGACCGATCTGAGCTCGTGCCTTGACTGTTTCATAGGCCGTATCAAGAATTGTTGCCATACTTCCACCAACAGTTCTCTGAATCGATAATGCGGTAACTGTCCACCTCAAGTCATCGCTATCCATTCTCTCTGCAATGTTCATGAGCGCTATATCAGCTGGAGTTCCCACCTGGATTTCACTGAGAGCTCGACGAACCTGACCGCCTACTTCTCCTTTATTTTCCAATGCATAGACTTCAATTGCCTGTTGGAAACTCAGCCCCGCCCTTAGGCCTCCCGACAAAATATTGAGTAATTCAGGTAGATCATCTGCAAAATTCTGACGTTGCCGATTGAGTTTTGAACGGATAAATGACCCAAAGAGCATAGGTGTGATGAGAGCGGCCATGATAATTCCAACAAAGATTGACCCCGTAATGAGTGTGATGAGTAGGGCTAAAACTGTGCCTCCAGCAAATAATTGTGTCATAACCACTTCATATTTCAATTCACTATGAATGAGATCCAATGATTGCCTAATGTAATTTCTCACGGCTGAGGGGAGAAAATGAAAAGAAAATATGCTTAAAGATGCACCATCAGATTCATGTAAGTCCTCTCGAATTCTATACATCTGTAGTGATTTGGAATTATTTGAAAGTGCTCGTTGTCTCCTATATGAGCTATTAATAATGTTTATCACTGAGAAAACTACGAGAGTTATCAATAGCGCGAGAGATGCTGGCATCACCAAACTAGCTTGTATGGGTTCAACTTCCTTGGGAGAGGCCACCTTCTGCTGGAGAACTGCTGGAATCATTACTTCAGTTAGTGTCTGCTCATATGTAGATAATAAGGTTTCTACTTCATCCAAATGGTAAAAGTGACCGCCACTTGCCAAAGTGATTTTCATGAGGACAAGATCCTGTTTGTTACTAGTTTTGAGCCCGATGACATCTACTGGAAGTTTGACTTGGCGTAATTGATCTAGAAGCGGTTCCAATTTAATTGTGCTCGCAGTATCTGACCCATCGGAGAGTAAAACAATCCTCAGATCTCCAGAGCTCGGTCTTTGTGAAATAACGCTATATATCGCGTCATAGAGTGATGTTTCACCTGAGGGGGTTATTGAATTAAGAGCTGCACGTGCGTTTACGCGATCAAGAGATGGTTCCAATAAGACGTGAACATTTTGATTAAAATCGATGATACTTACTTTCACGTCAGGTTTCACTGTAGAAAGAATGCTGGAAACAGCTGACTTGACCCCTTGAATTCTTTCGCCTTGCATTGATCCACTTGCATCAACAAGTAGAGCAACGGTTGATTTTCCTGAAGAGGGCGAAGATGCTTGAGCAAATCCCACACTCCCTAGGGCACAGAATGTGAGGATGAATACAGAGATGACATATTTTCTCATCGAGAGACCTTGGTTCCTTTGGTAACATTTTGAGGCACCGGGGTTCCTGGATTGCGTCGGAATTCATTGCCATTAAAGGCAATACCTGTTGCAACCAACTCGCCTGGATGATTTGAATGCGGATCATCGTTATATCGAAACGTGAAGATGTCTTGCATTTGAATAACATTTCCTTCACGCCCAACGATTTCGCTAATTTGCGTAATTCGCCTAGACCCATCGCGCATTCGACTTTGTTGGACAATTACGTCGATAGCTTCAACAATTTGCTCTCGAACGAATTCGACGGGTAAATCTAGCCCCGCCATCAGTACCATCGTTTCAATTCTAATGAGGGCATCACGAGTGCTATTGGCATGCACTGTTGTCAGCGAACCTTCGTGACCCGTATTCATTGCCTGCAACATGTCGAGTGCTGCCGCGTCTCTGACTTCTCCAACAATAATTCGGTCAGGGCGCATGCGCAGAGAGTTACGGACTAGATCTCTAATTGTCACCTGGCCTTTGCCCTCGGTATTTGATGGGCGAGATTCCATTCGCAAAACATGCGGTTGAGAGAGCTGCAATTCAGCTGCATCTTCGATGGTCACTATTCGTTCATTGTGACCAATTGCCGACGAGAGGACGTTAAGCGTTGTGGTCTTGCCAGAACCCGTACCCCCACTGATAACGACATTAAATTTTCCTTTGATGCAATTTTCCAACATGGTCATGGCATCCATCGTGATTGTTCCTAATGCAATGAGGTCTTTCACTGTAAATGGGTCCTTGGCAAACTTACGAATTGTAAGAGAAGAGCCATCTAGGGTAATTGGCGGCACTACTGCGTTAACACGACTTCCGTCATTGAGTCGAGCATCAACCATTGGGCTAGCTTCGTCGATTCGGCGCCCAACCTGACCAACAATCCTCTCTATTGTGCGTCGAAGATGATCTTCAGAACCAAATCGGAAATCAGTCTCGTAAATTTGACCTTTCTTCTCGATATAAATTCGATCAAATCGGTTAACCATAACCTCAGTAATCTCTGGATCTCGAAGCAATCCCTGTAAAGGCCCAAGGCCTAAAATGTCATCAACTATTTGTTGGGCAAGTGTTGCGCGATCAAAACTTGTTAACGATTTATCACTGGCTGCAATGGCTTGGGCTATTGCCTCATAAGTGCTTTGCTCTAAGAGGCTGGCCTCAATTTGTCCAGAATAAAGCTGCGCTCCTAAAGATTGAAGGAGGATTTCTATCACCTTACTTCTTATTTGCACGTGCTCATTATCAAGATCATGCACTTGGGATTGCTCTGGAGTGCGCATGCCGAGATTTGGAAATGAACGAGACCCTTCAGCTTCCTCGATTCCTAAGCGGGTAGATAGACTCATGAAACTGCCCTAGTGTTCTGAGTTGGCGCAGAATCTACTGAACTCATGAGCGCGTCTGTGCGCTTGGCCAAGTTAGTAATTACTCGACTCACATTATTGCTGGGATCTGAGAGCACAAGGGGAATTCCTCGATTAGTCGAAGCGGGAACTTGCGTGTTGCTCGGTATAAGTGTTGAAAAAACATGACCCAACATTGCTTCAACTTCCCGAATATTGAGTCCCGTATCCAAATCTGATCTATTGAGAATAAATTCGAGTTTATTATCGGGAATATTCATTGCTTGGAGAGTCTCAACTACAAGTTTTAGATTCTTGATAGAGGGCATATCTAAAGTCGTCATCAAGAAGATTCGATCTGCCTGATCCAACGTATCCAGAATGGTCTCAGTGAACGTTGGTGAAGTATCGATGACGAGATAATCATGACTCATTCGTAGATTTTCTATTACCTTCGAGATCAAATGGCTTGAAATGTACTCCACATCAGTTGGATTTGAAGGAGCAAGTAAAAGATCAAGATTCTTGTTATAACTTGTGAGCAACGAACTTGTTGCAAGTTCATCGATTTCATTTTGCATACTGATTGCATCGCTAATCGTCTTTTTTGGTTCGATTCCCATCGAAATTGCGATATCCCCGAATTGGAGATCTAGGTCCATCAAGACAACTTTTTTATCTGTATCCATACTCAGAGCCTGCGCAAGATTAATAGCCAAAGCAGTTTTACCGGATCCTCCTTTTGCGGAAAATACCATAAGGATTTTCCCTCGGCCGGAGTGATTAGGCGCTAACTGCCCTAAGTCAGAAAGTTGTCGCGAGATTGCCAGAGAGCGCTTACATGCAGCAACAAGTGATGCTGCATCGTCAATACTCACTACTTCTCGAATGCCTGCGCGGATGGCCTCACTCATTTCAGAAATATCGAGACGCTTTCGAAGAAGTACGACTCCAAGACTTGATTTTGATAGACGAAAATTTTCGGCAATGCTTGTGGCAGTAGCAATCTTCACATCGGGTCCGACAATGATTAGTTGTTCTTC
>WLNY01000032.1 GCA_009699575.1 Actinomycetota bacterium | reverse complement strand
TGAGTTTTCCCAATCACATATTTAGCATCATCAGGTTCTGCAATCGGTCCACCGTGGCAGATGACGATTATTTCTGGATTTATTCTTCTTGCAACATCGGTCATCTCTTGAATCAAAGGAATGCAATCATCGAGTGTCTTAGCCGAACTTGCGCCGATCATTCCCTTTGTTGTCAGACCCATGTGTGGCACAAGAATGTCAGTGCCCGCTTGTGCCATTGCTCGGGCGCTATCTGCATCAAAAACATAAGAGGCTGTGAGCAAATCAAGTTCACGTGCCTGGCGAATCATCTCCACTTCAAGGTCATAACCCATTCCAGTTTCCTCGAGTCCCTGGCGAAATGTTCCATCGATGAGACCAACTGTCGGGAAATTCTGTACTCCAGTAAAACCAATTTCCTTAATTTGTTTCAAGAAAATCGGCATCTGTCTAAATGGATCGGTTCCACATACTCCAGCTAAAACAGGCGTCTTTTTAACGATTGGGAGAACCTCACGCGACATGTCCATCACAATCTCATTGGCATCACCGTATGGCATCATCCCCGACAGTGATCCGCGTCCCGCCATCCGATATCGGCCAGAATTGTAAATAATAATGATGTCTGCGCCGCCTTCTTCTGCGCACTTTGCGCTGATTCCGGTCCCCGCACCCGCACCAATAACTGCGGTACCTCGTGCAATTGTTTTACGAATATTTCCTAGCGCAGTTGCTCTATCCAATGGGAGTCCCTTATTTCTTCTCGAGGTAGGAAATCAATTTCGAAACCAATGCTGAAGTAAATTCTAAATCATTTATGGCGCAATCTAATTCTATAAGTTCGACCTGTTTTGGTACATGTTTTCGAAGGGTAGAAAACAGGGCATCGTCTGCCGCCGGGTCATAAAAGGGTTGCCCTTGGGTAGATATCGCAGATACCCCACGCAAAGGAAGCATAAGCGCTGCTGGAGCTGTTGCTTTTGAAAGTTTTGCACAAATATCGAGGGCGATCTTCTCGCACTCCTCTGGCGTTGTGCGCATAAGGGTGACATTCTCATTGTGTAGATACAAATTTCTTTTGAGAAATTTTTCTGGCACTGTGGATTTGGCGCCAAAATTAACCATGTCAAGTGCGCCAAGCGAAATTACTTGAGGAACACCTTGCTTGACTGCGGCAGTTAATCGATCTGGCCCCGCAGAGAGAGTGCCCCCAATAATTTCATCACATAATTCTGTGGTGGTTACATCCAAAACTGCATCAAAGAACCCTTGAAAGATGAGGCTCTCCATTGATTTGCCACCAGAACCAGTCATGTGAAAAGTAATTACTTCATATCCATGAGATTCCAGCTCTCTACGGGCGTCAGTGACACATTGGGTTGTTACGCCAAACATGGAAGCAGCTATGAGCTTTTTTGAACTGACTACATCAATAGGTCTACCACTGAGCATTCCGATCATCGCATCCGCGGCATTGGCGATAATTTTTGATGAGATTGAATTAACGCCTGCAATATCTACAACAGAGGCAAAGAGGGCAATATCGCTTTCGCCAACAA
Source organism: Actinomycetota bacterium (assembly GCA_009699575.1). Taxonomy (GTDB): domain Bacteria; phylum Actinomycetota; class Actinomycetes; order Nanopelagicales; family Nanopelagicaceae; genus Planktophila. Next base: position 8,759 of record WLNY01000032.1, on the reverse strand, counting down.
AAGAGGCAGCGCTACTTGATACCAACGTTGAAACCAACACTTTTGGAATTCCAAGAGGTAAAGAACGCATAGAGTGAGAGGCGATTGTGCTGCCTCCACTGCCACCCAACGCAAAAATTCCATCAAATTTTCCTTTGGAAAAAAGTTCTGTAACGATGGCGCGTGCGCCAAGAGTCATCACGGAGACCGCGTTCCCACGATCGTTTTCCTCTCGTAATTTCTCTAGAGTGCTTCCACCTGCGCGTGCGACATCTTCACTTGTGAAATCTGAGTCAAGCGATGATTGGCCAATAACCCCAGTATCAATAAGGATTGTTTGTAATCCAGCGTTTTCAAACCGCTCACGAGCAAATCGATATTCATCGCCTTTTGTATCAAAAGTTCCCAAAAGCAGAACTGTTTTAATCGTGCTATCAGCGCTCATTTATTAAGCCTAGCGATGCAAAGGAATAGGTAATAGATGCATTAAAACCTTAATAAAACGGCAAAATTGGACATTTCAGTAGGATTAAAGTCTAGAACACAGTACTATTCTCGAAAATCCAGCCCACCTTATAAGGACAGTGACTGCTTGTGAAAATGTTACATCGCTCTCGAGGACTTTCTTCAACACTATCAGTCTCTCTCCTTCTCTCTGTAATAACAGTGACAACAGCTGCAATTACTGGAGTTGTCACTGCGGAAAACGCGAATGCGAACATTCAAGGTTTTAGACCACCTACCTCATTTGCTAACGATTCCTTTCTTGTTGATCCACAAGTCGATATTGTCACCGTGATCCTTAAAGGTGCAAATGGTGGAAAGTACACAAGTGGTGGAACTGGATGTCTATTGGTTATGCCTCTTGCAGTTAAAGCAGGCGATCAATTTACATCTTCACTCGGAAGCGACGGGGTTGATGTAAATAAAACCACTGGTGCATCGACAGCCGGAGGAGCAGGCCCATATCCTGGCGGCGCAGGCGGTTTTGGCTCAGGAGGATCTTCAGGTTATTCAGGCGCGTCCGGTGGTGGAGCATCCACACTTAGCTATAACGGAAAATTATTAGCTGTCGCATCCGGCGGCGGCGGCGGTGCATATCATGGTGGAACTCCCGCTGCATCCTCGCCAGGTAATGGTTGCGCATCAGGAATGGTTCCGGCTAATGGAATTATTCCAGGCGCACCTGGAACGACAAATGGAGTCTCTTTTGGAAATGGTGCACAGTCACCAACACTGGCTGGAGCCGCAGCAGTTGGATCTGCAACTGCATTATGTCCTTCTGTGAAAGGTACCGCTGGCGCGGTGCAACCAACTGGTGCAGGTGGTGCAGGTGGTTCCACAAGTTGCAGTATCGCGCTTGGTGGTGGGTTAACTAATTACATGAAAGGCGGCGCTGGGGGTGGTGGTGGATATACCGGCGGGGGAAGTGGTTTTTCTTCTGCAAATACCAACACCGCAAGTCCATCAGCAATCATCGCGGGAACAGGCGGGGGCGGTTTATCAGTAGCTCCACCATTCTTTACTAATACAGGATTGCCTGCGCAAACTTCTCCATACGGAACAATCGCACCTTTGATGACAGGCCCTGCATATCGAGTAGACCAACTTTTCAATGGGGTTGCCTATACACCCCAAGCAGCTAACGGAAAGGCTCAATTCTGGGGTATTGATTTATCCTCATGTGGCGCTTCGGTTCGACCCGGTATAAATGTGTGCAACGGCCCATCAACGTTCTCAAGTGTTGTTAACGTCCCAGTTGCTAATAATACAAAATATATCGAATCAAGCTTCGGCCCTGACATGGTTTCTCAACAAGGGGCCATTTGGGGTGTTGACAGCGTTGTGATTACAAGCGGAACCCTTCCACCGGGTATGACAATCTCTCCACCAACAAACAACCTTGGATTCATGAACATAACTGGAACACCGACAACTCTAGGCACATATACATTTACAATCGAGGCGATCAAACACGCAACGAATAACTATACGCAGACCACTGGCACTATTGATTACACAAAAATAATTGCAGCCTCTCACTTAACAGTTACATACAAAGTAACTCCAGCACCGATTAATGTCACAACTCCAACAACTACGTGGCAATATGGAAGCACTCCACCGCAAGTTTCTTTCACAACAGATATGACTGCTGGTGATTTTCTCACTTCTCCAATTTCGTGCACCTCAGCGGTAAAGCCAGCAGCCACTGGTTATCCATACGCATTCGTAACTGCGACATCGTCAACTCGAGTGACGCCACCATTTGCAGGTGGCACGCCACCTTCGTATGTGAATTTTTGTTACGGACCAGCTTCAAGTGGGCTAGGCGCGACTATGAGCACTATCTACGGAACTTCAGCAGCCAACTTGGATGGAGTACCAATAAATATCTTTAGGCCACTCTCTTCTTTCACTGTCACAGCAGCTCCGATTACAATCAAGATTGCTGATCGAGTGAAAAAATATGGTGAAACACTGGCAGCAGATCAAACTCTTTGGGGAGTGAGTTCTGGAAAGCTATTTGGAACTGATGCTTTCCAGTCCACTTCGTATCCAACTCCATTCCTCGTCAATGGTTCTGCAGCTAGTGTTCTACCTGGAACATATCCAATTCCGGTTCCGCTCAACGCTGCCATTGAAGTCAAACCGAATATTATGAATTCAACGACGAATATAAGTACGAGTTACGCACGCACTATGGTGGCGGGACAAATAAAAGTTAATCCTGCCGACCCTATAACGGTGACCGCTAAGGACGAAACATATGATTTCGGTACGAGCGCTCCGACTATTACATTTACGGCTGCGGGTTGGGTAAATAGCGAAACTTTTGCAACATCTGGTTATACAGCACCTGCCTGTTCGCCATTAGATGTAAACGGAACTGCATTTACACCTTCAGCGAGCACACCGGTTGGGACATACATTATACGTTGCACCAGCGCGGTTGCTGACAACTATTCATCTATTAAATATGTAGATGGACTCTTAACAGTGCGAAGCACGAACATCTCAATTAGTACTGGAAATTCATCTGCTTATTATGGCATTGGATTGCCAGAATTCAATCCAGTGCTAGCAACAGGTGTAACTCTTGATACTCCACCAGCTTGCGCTCTCTACACTGGAACCCCGTACGACGGTGACCATTTGGTATCTGAAACTCCAACTGTTGGAACATACATTATTCACTGTTCAGGTCCTGCGACTGGTTTGAGTAACGGAGTCACGACCCCGGTTGAATATGTCGACGCGAGCTTCACTGTCACAAAAGCCGATATCACTCTGAGCGCTCGTGATGTGTCAAAGCAATACGGATCTCAAGTTCTATTCACAGGCGATGAGTTCGATACATCTGGCACTGTTTATGGTTTAGATACAGTGACCGCAGTTGCACTCACAAGCGCTGGGTCAGCCACATCCGCTGCAGTTAATGGCTCGCCATACAATATAAATATAAGCGCTGCCACTGGTACTGGACTTGAAAATTATTCAATTCATTACGTCGTCGGAAAGATAACAGTTACTCCAGCACCAAATATTGTGGTCACAGCGAGCGATTACAAATATAAAGAGGGAGATACTCCAGTCCTTCCACTGATATTCAAATACACAGGCTTTGTTGGAAGCGAAACTTTCTCGACAACGGGACACACCGCCCCTACATGTAGGGCTGAATCATCTGGAACAGAAGTCCCGCTCAATGCATCAACACCGACTGGAACCTATGACATCGTGTGTTCTGGTGGCATCGCTTCCAACTACGCTGGAATCACGTACGAGACAGGCACAGTACGAGTCACAACTGAGATTACAGTCAAAGTCAGCGGCACTAGCAAGTACGGTGTTGGTAATACCTTTACTGCACCGACACTTCCAGATGGCGAATTGCCAAATGGAGAGATCACTTGTTCGGCAATGATTAACGCAAGTGCGTCCAATATTGAGACATCCACAGTTGTTGGTTCATACATCACTTCGTGTGTCGGACCAGAGTCCACTACAACTGGCATAGCTCTTGTCTATGAAAATGGGCTATGGGATGTTACAAAAGCTCCGTTGCAGATCACTGCTAGCTCAGGATTATCCAAGCAGTATGGAGATTTGTTCACTTTTGATTCTAGTCACTATTCAATTGTTGGACTCATGAACGACGAAACTGAGACTGTTATGTTGTCGAGTCAAGGGGCACCTCTTTCAGCTCTTGCATCCACAACTGCCTACGATGTCCGGGTCATTTCAGCCACAGTGGGAGATTCTTCATCAGGAAACACAACGAGTAATTACAGCATTTCACTTGTAACCGGAAATCTATTAGTGAATAAGGCAGCTGCGATTGCAGTAACAGTATTGCCTTATGCGTATCGTCATGGCACCGCACCAACCTTGCCGTTGCCATTTACGGCTAACACTTTTGTTAATGGTGAGACTTTCGAAAGCCCTGGAAATACTTCGCCAGTGTGCTACGCGATTGTGAACCCATCAGGTGAAACAGTCACAGTCGATGCAAACCTTGCATACGGCCAGTACACACTTAAGTGTGCGGGTGGAGTTGCAGATAATTACGGCCAAATCACGTATACAGATTCGACTTTGTCTGTAGCGCCAGAGACGGTCACTGTTACTGCTCAGAGCGGATCAAATATTTACGGAGTAGCTCCAACAACTGGAAAAACTATTTTTCCAGTTGTTGATACCCCACCTACACCGACATGTACTCCGGTTAATGGTCCAACAATTCTCGATGAGACAAGTGACGTTGGCAATTATTCCAGCCACTGCACGGGCCCAGCGACAATTGATGTCTATGGTATCCAGGTACCAATCGAATACATTGATGGTTATTGGCAGATATTTAAAACGCAATTAACACTCAGCCTTAAGAACGTTGAGAAGCAGTATGGAAATGCATACGCATTCACATCAGATGACTACACCCTTACCGGTGTAGTAAATTCTGACGTCATAAATACAGCGCCATTTAGCGCTGGAACAGTCGTAAATGCACATGTTGCGACAGCTCCATACTTGATTGATGCAATTTTGACAGGTTCAAAGTTGGGCAATTACGAGTCAACAACAGTTACAGCCTTATTAAGTGTTACAAAGGCTCCGCTCGTCGTTAAACCAAAACCTCTCACTTTGAAATTCGGAACCCCAACACCTGTCTTTGCCTACACTGTTAATACTTTTAAGAACAGTGAGACTGAGACCGGAACGGCACAGGCGCAGAATTACATTGCGCCGCTGTGTACCTCAACGTATTCAGCGATTTCAGTAATTGGTCTTCCAGTCGAAATTGATTGCAATGGCGCAGAAGCTGATGACTACGACATTACTTTTGAGACAAGTACAGTGAATGTAAATAACCCAACTGTGCGCGTAATCAATACATCCAGGAATCTCGTAGTAGCGAGTGGAAAAACTGCAATAGTTAACCTCACTGCGACTATCGAATCTCCAATTGCTGGATGTTTGGTGACATTTACATTGACACCTGCAACTCCTATATTTGGGGCTCCTGCGGCTTATGAATTCTCAAATTACACGGATCCTACTTATGCATCTGCATACGGAACTGTTCTCGTCGGTGTTTACTTCGTAAAGACAACACTTTCCGGAAACTGTTCAGGGCCAAGTGATGATACGGCTGTCCTTACAGTTACACCGCCAACTCCAGGTACATCAACAGAAGATGAGAAATTGTGGAGGCCACAAGTAAAAGTCTCAGGCACTTACCTTGCTCCGCAAACTGGAGAGACTCCGATCAAGGTGAGCCTCGAAGTTAATATCAAGCGCACTAGAGATAAGAGAGCTGGAACAATTACAACGATTTACGCAGGTAAATTGAATTGGGAAGCCACTGCCCTATGGCGAATCAATACAAATGTTTCTTCAACATTAGTAGAGTCCATAACTGGTGGAGTTCGAAGTGGTACGCCATCATGGGGAACTTCAGTATGTCCAGCAGGCGTCTATACAGCGTCAGCGAAAAAACGTGGACTGTATTGCGGCGCTCTTATGGGATCGGGTTATCTAGAGCGAGGCACAAGAGGTCTTTCTGGATCCGTGACTTGGACTCGCGTTCAACCGATTAATTACACACTCACTGTTTTTGATGGTGGTTACCGAACTGATTGCGAATCAAATGTATGTCGCGAGAGTCACCAAGCAGATTATGCTGGCATCAAAATATCTCAACCAAATGGCCAACCGTGGTTGCCCGATGAGTTGCCTGTCACCTTGCCACTACTTCTTCGATCTGGAGAAGAAGAGGTTTTGTGTAGTTCCGGACTATAGGTTGTTGCTGGGCCCCAATTAAATACTGTGGGGCCCCAGCACCACCATTGTTTTATTATAAACGTGAGGAAAGTAAAAGGTTCAACCTTGAAAAGTTTTATCTTTGTGCCCAAACTTAGCGCATGTCTGAAGATGCATACAAGGTTACTTAGGAATTCGAGAAACCACTGTGACAATTCCATCCAGAACTTTCAGAAATTGAAATAAATACTGTATGAGCAGAATCGCAATATTTGGTACAGGTGGAGCGGGACGCGAAGTTGCGCAATGGGCACTGGAGTGCGGCCACGAGGATATTACACTCACTATAGATGATGATTATTTTACGGACACTGAAATAAACGGATTTTCCGTTATCCCATTTTCCCAAATAGCAATTGAAGATTATGTGTGGATTGTCGCGGTAGCAGACACCTTACTTCGAGAAGTCATAGTTAAGAAAATCGAAAACACAGCTAAATTTGAAACTTTGATTCACCCGACTGCCAAAGTACAACTAGGTAGCAAGATTGGAGAGGGTGTGATTATAGGGCCGGGCACTGTGATTTCGATTAACTCGAAAATAGGTAAGCATTCATTCGTAAATGGGCAAGTAATCATCGGACACGATTGCGATATCAATGAATACGTAACAATCGCACCTCGCGCCGTGGTCTTGGGAAATTGCAAAGTGGAGGCACATGTCTTTCTTGGTGCCAACTCGAGCATACGAGAGAAAACAACAATTTCAAGTGGAACCGTTGTCGGGATGGGTAGCGTAGTTGTCACGGATCTAAGCAATGGTATTTACGTTGGAAATCCTGCGAGAAAAATTAGGGGAAAATGAACGCAGCGAGAGTCGATAATTTGCTCTAGTTTTAGCCGTGAATTACGGAAAATAAGGGGTTATTAGAGACCCTTAATGTCAGGTAAACTTTCCTCACACTTGGAGACGTCGCATAGCCCGGTCGAGTGCGCCTCACTGCTAATGAGGTAGACCCCTTAAAGGGTCTCGGAGGTTCAAATCCTCTCGTCTCCGCCAGTTAATTTTTAATAAGGAGTCTTCGTGGCTACATACACAATTGCAATCGTTGGCGCAGGACCAGCCGGATATTTCGCAGCGCAAGCGTTACAAAATTTGCAGAACGAAGAGCTCACATTTGCGATTGATGTTATTGAGCGCCTACCCACACCATGGGGTCTTGTTCGCAGTGGAGTCGCGCCTGATCACCCTAAAATCAAAACAGTTTCTAAGGTTTTTGAGAAAATAGCAACTGCTGGAAACTTAAGGTTGTTCGGAAACGTGGAACTCGGAAGAGATGTCAACCTTGAAGACCTCAAGTCGAAATATGATGCTGTAGTCATAGCGACAGGAACATCGATTGGGAGAAAATTAGGGATTGCCGGAGAGGGAATGCCAGGATCGCTCTCGGCTGCAGAATTTGTACCTTGGTACAACGCGCACCCAGATTTTAAGAATCTTGAAATTCCATTGGACTGCGATACCGCTATTGTTATCGGCGCAGGTAATGTTGCAATGGACGTTGCGCGCATGCTTGCACTTAATCCGGATGAATTAGATCCAACTGATACCGCTACTCATGCGATTGCCGCACTGAAGAAAAGTCAGATCCGTAAGGTCTATATCTGTGCACGTCGCGGCTCTGAAAATGCTTCATTTACATCTCCAGAACTGAGAGAGCTTCCAAAGCTTGAGCACACAAATGTAATCATGCATAAGGAAGATATTGATGAGGCCATACTTGCCGCTGGAGATGAGCCTGAAAAAGATGTAAAAAATAATCTAGATGCAATGCGCGCAATCGCAGAAGCAGACCCAACTCATCATGAGCGCACTCTTGAATTTCTATTCCACCACGTTCCCAAAGAGATTCTTGGATCTGATCGAGTAAGTGAAATAGTATTTTCAACGCCAACGGGTGAAAAGAAAATCCCTGCCGGATTAGTTATAACTGCTATTGGGTATGAAGCTTTGCCACTAGAGGGTTTACCGTATGAAAAAGGGAAAGTCCTTAATGCTGATGGCCATGTATCGGAGAACGTGTATGTAGTGGGTTGGGCAAAACGCGGGCCATCAGGGGTAATAGGAACAAACAAAAGTGATGCAGCAGTAGTCATGCAATTGCTTGCCGCAAGTCTGAAAGAACCGAAGAATTCTGGAGATATCAATGACCTCTTGGCGGCGCACCCAGTAATTACACAAACACATTGGGAAGCGATTAATCAAGCAGAAGTTTCCCAGGGTGAACCTTTGGGTAAACCACGAATTAAATTCGCAGATCGAGATGAGCTCATAGAAATTGCTGGCCTGTAGCCGCTAATTTAATTTGGCGAAGGCGATTGTAAAATTTTTCCCATAAGCCTGGGCACACTTTGGGCACGTTGTATAGAAGAAATAGATTGCATCTGATGTACGACCCAACTTCTTAACGTACTCAAGAGTTTGAGTCATCCATTTCTTGGCATCCGAATAT
>WLNY01000031.1 GCA_009699575.1 Actinomycetota bacterium | reverse complement strand
GCTAAGACCATTCGCCACTTCGGCGGCGTTGATGGGGTTGTTATCAATGCTGGCATAGCCGTCTCTGACTCACTTGAGGAACTAGATATTGAAAAATGGAGACGAGGCTTAGACATCAATCTCACAAGCGCATTCTTGATGACAAAAGAAATGATGTCAGCGCTACGCACACAGAAAATGGGTGGTTCAATCGTCTATGTTGCGAGCAAGAATGCTTTTGCGCCCGGTGCGGGCTTTGGAGGTTACTCAGTAACAAAAGCTGGAATGTTGCAATTAATGAGAATCGCAGCAATTGAAGGAGGCGCAGCAGGAATCCGCTGTAATGCCATCAATCCAGATGCTGTTTTCGACAATAGCAAATTGTGGGCTGACGGGGTTCGCGAACAAAGAGCAGCAGCGCACGGAGTTAACCCTGAAGATCTTGAGGATTTCTATGCCTCAAGAAATATTCTTAAAGCACGTGTTCGAAGCCTTGATGTTGCAAATAGCGCCGCATTTCTGCTCAGCGAGGAATCATCGAGAACAACAGGCGCGGTAATTGCTGTCGATGGTGGCGTCTCTGCTGCTTTCCCACGTTAATCCAAAGAGAACAGGTGTCTTTCATGGTTAATCAAACGGATGTAGATATTGAGAGAATCGAAAAAATTGCACGAGGAATTCGTGAGAGAGTGCTAGCGCATTCGATTGCAAACAACGGTGGGTACATGAGCCAGGCTTGTTCGTCTGCCGAACTACTTGCCGCTTTATATGGATCTATTCTTAATTTTGCTCCGCTTGAAAACCCAATAGATCCGCCCTCCTTTATCGGAGTGCCTTCCGTCGGTGAGCACATCTATAAAACAGGAGCACAATTCCATGGAGAGAAAGGTCCCGAGTACGACCGTCTCATATCTAGCCCAGCCCACTATGCATTAGTTATTTACGCCGCACTTATTGAGACGCGGCGATTACGTGAAGATGGACTCGAGCATTTCAATCGCGATGGATCCACTGTTGAAATGATTGGCGCAGAACATTCACCAGGGTTTGAAACTACAACGGGTTCTCTTGCTCAAGCTTTATCTCAGGCGGGAGGAATTGCGCTTGCTCGAAAGATACGCGGTGAAAAAGGTCGCACATGGGTTTTTATGAGTGATGGTGAATTCCAAGAGGGCCAAACATACGAAGCACTTCAAGCAGCACGTTTTCACGGCTTGAGTAATTTGCGTGCCATAGTTGATGTGAATATGAATCAGTGTGACGGTCCGATGGATACCGTAATGACAATTGAACCACTTGCCGATCGCGTGAAAGCATTTGGATGGGAAGTGAGCGTTCTTGATGGTCACGACATTCCTGCCATCCTTGCCGCTGCTGCCAAGGAGACTGACAAACCGCACATGATTCTTTGTTACACCGATCCCGTGCGTGGATTGCCAATTCTGGCCGAACGCGCACCAGTGCTCCACTATTTAAGATTTACAAGTCCCGAAGAGCGTGCGCGATATGAAGAGGCATACCAGGAGATGGTCAAATGAGTTATGAAATAGTTGCCCGCCCACATCAACAAAATTTTATTGATTGGGCAAAAAATAAACCGGAAGTACTTGTGCTTTCTGCTGACCTGACTAATTCGTGCGAAGTCGGAAAATGGCGCGACACTTATCCTGATCGTTTCTTCTCCATGGGAATGGCTGAACAAAATATGTTGGGCTTTGCCGCAGGACTTGCCCGTGAAGGTTTTGAGCCATGGGTACATACTTTTTCAGTTTTCCTATACAGACGCCCACTCGATCAATTACAAATGTCAATCGCGTATCCGTCACTCAAGGTTCGACTTGTTGGATTTTTGCCAGGAATTATGACTCCTGGTGGAGTCACCCATCAAGCGATTGAAGACATCGCTGTCCTGCGTGCTATTCCCAATATGACTATTTTTGAAGTGGGCGATGCTACTGAGGCACAGAGTATTCTCGATGTTGCTCATGCCATAAATGGCCCAGTTTATATTCGTATGCTGCGTGGAGAAGTAAGTCGAATTTTCCCCGCAAATGAGCCATTTGTATTTAATAGAGCCCGAGTTCTCTCGGAAGGAAGTGACATCACCTTAATCACTTCAGGAATATCAACAGAAGAAGCGCTTCGAGCTGTACCACTTTTACAGGAGCGTGGAGTATCCATTTCTCACTTACATGTGTCGACTCTCAAACCATTTACTGATCCGCTCGTACTCCAAGCGCTAAAAAATGCAAAAAGCGGTGTTATTACTATGGAAAACCACTCAATTGTTGGTGGACTTGGAAGTGCAGTTGCTGAACTAATGGCTGAAAATGCAATTGGTATTCCTCTTCAACGAATTGGTCTCAAAGATACATACGCTCATGGAGCATCACAAAAATTTCTCATGTCAGAATATGAGCTTGATGCGCAAGCACTTGTGAAAAAGGTAGAAAATGCACTCGGTCGATCTCTCAATATTGCAGAAAGCGAACTCCAAGAACAACGTTCTGTGAGTGTTCATAGCAGTGCAAAAGTAGAAGCGCTCTAATGGATCCAATTGTAATCACTTATCGGTACTGTGGAACCGAACCGTTAGAAATTGCTAATCTCATCAGAGTAGAACAAACCATCGAGTTTCCATTCGAACTGTCCTCGATATGGATTCAAGAAAATGTCGTAGGAAAAGTTGAAGAAATAATTACAGAGAGCCCTGAATCACATCTGATAAAGATCTCTTACAATTCAGAAGTAGTTGGCGGGGAATTAACCCAATTACTCAATGTTTTATGGGGTAACGCATCACTTTTCCCCGGCATTCGTATAGTCGCCTTGGAACTTCCGGATTCAATCACCTCACATTTTTCAGGTCCACGCTTTGGAATTGAAGGACTTCGAAAGCTTTTTAACGCACCCACAAGACCATTGCTAACAACGGCGCTCAAACCAATGGGGTCGGACTCAGCAACTTTGGCTGCAATGGCACACACGCTTGCATGTGCGGGCTTTGACATGATTAAAGACGATCACAGTCTTGCCAATCAACCTTGGTCTCGATGGGAAGAGCGCGTTACGTTAGTCTCTCGAGCAGTAAACGAAGCAAATGAGAAAGTTGGTGGTTCATGCGTTTATGCACCAAGCCTGAATCTTCCATTTAACCAAATCCAAGACGCAGCGCACCGCGCGAAAGAACTGGGAGCAGGAGCCCTATTAGTTTTGCCGGGCATCACGGGCTTTGACTCACTTCGAGTGTTGGCACACGATGACACTCTCGCTCTTCCGATTCAAGGTCACCCGTCACTTTTGGGATCCTTAGTGACATCAAAGCAAGAGGGCATTGCACATGGAATTATTTTTGGAACCCTTATGCGACTAGCTGGTGCGGATGTATCAATTTTCCCCAACTTTGGTGGTCGTTTCTCTTTTTCAAAAGAGGAGTGCGTAGAAATCACTCTCGCAGCTCGAGTTCCCATGAACCATATAAAGAAAATGTGGATTGCACCAGCAGGTGGAATGACAATTGAACGAATCCCAGAAATGATTGAGATGTATGGCTTAGATACTGCGCTACTTATTGGCGGAGCACTTTCTCGGGGAAATCTTGGAGAAAATGCACAGCGGATGTCCAAACTAGTTCGCGCACTGTAGATAGGCTCACGGGATGATAAGCGGTGAAACAGAGGTTATTCAAAAACGCACTATAAAAGTTTTAGCCTCCGTTCAGGTACTCAGCGGCGTTGGTGTAGCTGGGACAGTTGCCGCAGGTTCCCTACTTGTTGCATCTATTACAAACTCAGAGACTCTTGCAGGGCTTGCGCAAACTTTTGCAGTTCTGGGTGCTGCGGCAATGGCTTTGCCACTGTCGAGATTAACTCAGCGAGGCGGACGTCGCCTTGGGTTATCAGTTGGTTATGTCGTTGGAATTATCGGTGCATTCTCAGCAATTATCGGTGGAAGCCAGAAAATACTTTTCTTTATGTTGGCTGGAACATTTATGGTGGGAGCCGCATCCGCCGCAGGTTATCAAGCTAGATTCGCAGCGACGGATCTCGCCACAGTGCACACTCGATCCCGCCATCTTTCTTTTGTGGTGTGGGGATCTACTGTTGGCGCAGTAACTGGCCCAAATTTAATGGGACCTTCGGGGAAATTTGCAGAAAGTATTGGACTTCCACGACTAGTTGGCCCGTACTGTCTAGCTCTTATAACTCTCTCACTAGCCACAATTGTTATTCAACTTTTTCTGCGCCCAGATCCATATCTTCGCGCGATACATGTGCAAGATGCCAGTGGAGTCAAAAGTAAACTGTTGCCAGCGCGACAGGTATTGGGAATTATTAATAAAAATGCCCAGGCTAAATTTGCAATCGCCTCAATCGCCATCGGCCATGTTGTGATGATTTCAGTGATGGTAATGACACCTGTGCATATGGCTCATGTGGATGTGACACTTACGGTTATCGGGCTTGTCATTAGCATTCACATCGCCGGCATGTATGCACTTTCACCAATAGTTGGTCTTATCAGCGATAAATTCGGGCGCAAATCAACAATCCGGTTGGGAGTACTGATTCTTCTGGTTTCGACGCTCGTGGCAGGAACTGCCCGCGCTGATGATGCAGTTCGTCTGGGAATAGGTTTATTTCTCTTAGGTCTTGGTTGGTCTTGCACACTCATCGCTGGCTCCACTTTGCTATCGGAATCAGTGGAGAGTGAACTTCGACCATCCTCCCAAGGTGCAAGTGACCTACTCATGAATCTCATGGGTGCTGGCGGAGGCGCACTGGCTGGAATCATTATTGGAACTTTGGGCTACGGCTGGCTCTGCCTTATCTCGGCAATTCCAGTCGCAGCCCTAGGGACTTGGTCGTTTTCTAAGAAACTAAATTAACGACTAAAAGCGGCAAGGTGATTTTGTGAACCTCGCAACAAATTAGATAGGACAAGGGCTATATCTGCTTGAGTATTTACTTTGATTAGAGCATTTAAATCTTTAATGTCAGTTTTCTCGATAAGAACTCCTGCAGCAATTGCGTCGGCATAGGAGAGTCCTGCAGTTTTCATAATTGTCTTATACAAGGCAGTTAAACTCTTATTTGTAAAGACGCCAGCTTTTTCACCAATAGTTGGGTTTTTGAACCCGTAAGTCTTGAGAATCACCGAAAGTTGATCCATGTGGTTCTGCTCAGATTTTGTTATGTTGGCAAATTTAACTATCCCGTTCTTAGTTGCCAAGACTGCATATACGTCGCGTGCAAGCTTCTCTTCCTCTACAAGGTAAATCAATTTTGCTTTGACATCTGAGCTGACACTTGTTGTTACAGCACTTGCCGAAAACGTTAGCGGGCTAATTGCCATAGTGCTTATCGCTAAAACTGAAATTATTAACTTTTTCATGGTACTTCCTTTTCTCAGTGGATGAAAAACTAGGTTACCTAGTAGTAGTTGACTATACCCTTGGGGGTATAGTAGAATCCCTGTAAATTGGAGAAATACTCCAAAAACGCTTTGAAATGAGGGGTAGCACATGTGCTCGAAGGTCACTTGCGATAAGTGTAAAAAACCAACATGGTCTGGCTGTGGTGAACATATTGAAGTCGCCTTAGCTGGAATTCCAGAAAAAGATCGGTGTCATTGTTAATGGCTACCAAGAAGATTTCGCATGTACTCTCTGATGAAGATCAGATTATTGCAATTAGCAAACGAATCAAAAGAGCACAAGGTCAGTTAGGTGCCGTCTCTCGTATGCTTGAAGAAGGGCGCAGTTGCGATGAGATTGTTATGCAAATGTCGGCAGTTTCAAAAGCGGTTAATACTGCCGCCTTCACTCTTATCTCTTCCAGCTTGAAGGAGTGCATCCTTGAAGACAAATCAAATTCAGATGCAGTAGCAGCGCAACTTCAAAAACTCTTTTTGAGTCTGGCCTAATTCAATGATTACCAAGAAAGTCCTTCTCCTACTGATTACTCCAATGCTTTTTCTGACCGCCTGCTCATCTGGCACCACTAGCGCCATCACTAATCTTGACGCTTCGAGTTTTTCATCACTGATTTCTGGCGATGAAGTTACAGTTATTGACGTTCGAACCGCGGATGAATTCCTTTCTGGTCACATTGCGAAGGCTATAAATATTGATGTTGAAGCATCGACTTTTAATGACTTAGTGAGTAAATTAAACAAGTCAAAAAAATACGCCGTGTATTGCCACAGTGGGCGACGATCTGCAATCGCAACAAGCAAGATGTCAGATCTAGGTTTTAGCTCAGTTAATAATCTCAATGGCGGCGTTGAGCAATGGATAGCCTCTGGATTTACGTTGACCACCCAATGAGTCAGATTCTCATCGTAGGTGGGGTGGCCGGAGGAATGTCGGCTGCCACTCGATTACGTCGCCTTGATGCCGATGCAAACATAATTGTTCTCGAAAAAAGTGGTCATGTGTCTTACGCTAACTGTGGTTTGCCGTATTACGTAGGTGGTGTAATTGAAGAAGAAAGTGACTTACTTCTTCAAACTCCTGAAAGTTTGCATGCACGCTTTCGACTTGATGTTCGCATTGCCAATGAAGTTCTATCGATTGATAGGGCAAATAAAAAGGTCCAAGTCCGTAATCTCACAACACAGGAGGAATACTTCCTTTCATATGACAAATTGGTATTGAGCCCAGGAGCTTCTCCTATCGTTCCTCCCATTCCAGGTGTCGAGCGCGCAATGACACTACGAACAGTTGAAGATGTGGAAAAAATAGTTTCCTATGTCGATCGAAAGCCCTCAACTGCTGTCGTTATTGGCGGTGGTTTTATTGGCGTCGAGATTGCCGAAAATTTGATACATCGGGGAATACAGGTACAAGTCGTTGAGGCCGCTGATCAATTACTAGCACCTCTTGATCCGGAAATGGCGACGTATGTCTCGACGGAGATGCTGCGTCATGGAGTTCAACTCCATTTGAGCGCGGGTGCTGCCAAAATTGGGCCCAACAGCGTGACTCTTGCCAACGGAAAAGAAATTCCTGCGGAATTAGTAATACTTGCGATCGGAGTTAAGCCAGATGTGTCTTTAGCGCAAGCAGCTGGAATCGAAATTGGGTCGCGTAAGGGAATTAAAGTCGATGAGTTCAATCGAACAAGTGATCTGGATATATATGCCATCGGTGATGCCGCCGAGAAAACTGATGCATTGGATGGATCTTCGACTTTAGTGCCACTTGCAAATATCGCAAATCGACAAGGTCGAGTTGTGGCTGATCACATTAATGGAAGACCAATTAGGTTAGTTCCAACCATCGGGACTGCCATCGTGAAGGTATTTGATTTGATGATTGCAACGACGGGCTGGAATGAAAAACGTTTACTTTCTGCCGGGCGACCTCATGTCTCTATACACACCCACCCAAATTCTCATGCTGGATATTATCCAGATGCAAAACAGATGACTCTCAAACTGATATTTGATCCAACTACCGGAGAAATACTTGGCGCCCAAGGTGTCGGTGTCGAGGGAGTGGATAAGCGAATTGATGTTATTGCTACTGCAATTCGAGGAGAAATTACTGCCCCGGAACTCGCTGATCTAGAACTTGCTTACGCCCCACCATTTGGCTCTGCAAAAGATCCTGTCAATATGTTGGGGTATATCGCTGAAAATGTTATCTCTGGTCTTGTGCAAACCGTGCAGTGGAATGAGATCGACACTTTCAAAAGTAAAGGATTTTCACTTATTGACGTTCGGACAGCGAGTGAGTTTGCATTGGGAAGCATTCCGGGAGCAATCAATATTCCGGTCGATGAAATTCGAGAGCGAAGCAAGGAAATAACTGAGAAAGATTTACTGATAAATTGCCAAGTTGGCCAGCGAGGTCACACGGCCACACTTTTGCTTAAAGAACTTGGATTCAACGCAGCTAATCTTGACGGCGGATATCTCACCTGGAGTCATTCGCCAGCATTTAATGAAAACTAACCAAAGGAAATAATTATGTGCCATAAGACAACGTGCAGAAAATGTGGGAAGCCAACATGGGCGGGATGCGGAAATCACATCGAAATTGCGCTTAAAGGAGTCCCGAAAAATCAACGATGCCAAGGGCATGCAAATGATCCAGTAGAACCAGGATTTTTCAGTAAACTACTGCGAAGAAAGACTTCATAAGAAAAGAGATACAACATGGACGATTGGCTATACGCAGTAAAAAAAGAATTAGGAATAGTAGCCAATTTCGATGTTGATCTTATTCTTGATACCGCGCGTGATGCCGCACATGCAGTAGAGCGTAAAGCTGCGCCTGTAACTACTTATTTACTGGGAATAGCGGCGGCACAAGGTATGAATATTGCTGAAGCTGCAGCGAAGATAGAAAAGCTTGCAAAAAACTGGCCAGAAAAAAAATGATTCAAGAAGCATCATGGCGCGATGCACGTGTCGCAGCGGCACAACCCTGGAATGTTCTTCCTTCGGAAAAAAAAGAGCTTTCTCTATGCGCAGATCGAACTGTATTTGAAAATATATATGCCCTCGTGGAATTACCAACGTATGCCACGTCGGCGATGGATGGGTATGCCGTAGCAGGATCTAGCCCTTGGAAAATCGTGGGTGAAATCAAAGCTGGAAAGCCGATGGAGTCTGTACTTAGCGATGGAACTGCTGTGAAAATTGCAACCGGTGGTGTAATCCCCGAGGGAACATATGGAGTATTGCGTTGGGAGAATGCAACAGTAGTTGGCGAAATACTCACTGGAGAAGTCGCACATAATCAAGAAATTCGCCCAGCAGGATTGGAAAGTGAAAAGGGCGCACTTCTTGCGCCAAAAGGAACCGTTCTCAATCCAGGATTGATTGGACTACTCGCTGCCGCAGGTCATGACACCATATACGTTGTTACTAAGCCACGAGTGAAAATTATTTTGTTAGGCGATGAAATTCAATTAGATGGGATTCCATCGAATGGCCTTGTGCGTGATGCACTTGGCCCTCAATTACCTGCATGGCTTCATCGCATGGGAGTTGAAGTAATTGAAATAAAATATGTTTCTGATGAACTTGAGTTAGTTGTTGATGCGATCCGTATTGCGCTTGTAGATAGTGACATCGTGATTACTACTGGTGGAACAGCCGACGGACCCCGAGATCATGTGCATGCTGCCATTTCAGCACTCGGTGGAGAATTAGTAGTGGATCGCGTGAAAGTACGCCCCGGACACCCGATGCTCTTGGCATCAGTAGCTGGAAAACCATTACTTGGACTTCCCGGCAACCCGCAATCGGCAATTGTTGCTTTACTTTCTCTTGGCCAACCAATGATAAATTCATTATTGGGCCACGTAGGCTCTGCGCTCAACTCAGTAATAACCGGAGATGACCTTGATGCACCTGATGGATTCACGCGATTAGTTCTTGGGAATATGGTTGATGGTTGGTTTGAAATGGGCGAACATTTAGGTTCTGCAATGTTGCGTGGGCTTGCCAATTCAAGCGGATTCGCCGTAGTCGAGAAATCCGTTGAAGAAGGCGAAATCGTAGCGTGGTTGCCGCTTCCTTAATTAAAACTTGTTCGATAGATAAATACACCTGCAACAAGGATGAGAATTCCAATAATAATTACAAGGATATTTGAGGATGAATTTTCATTATCCGCATGATTCATTGGCACTGCATCTGCTAAATGACTGGGAGAAGCCTGGATTCCCAAATCAAATCCAATTGAATCCTTAACAACATGCCCATCGGCCGAAACTACGCGAAAATTTACCGTGTATCGGCCTTCGGCTGGATTTGTTTCAGAAATCGGAATTGAAATTGCTGGCCCAGTAACTACGAGTGGTCCTGACTGTATTTCCGTACCCGATGGATTAGTAATCGTAATTATGTTCACTTCTTTTCCACCGACTGAAATCAAATCTTCGGAAAATGTTAAGGAGACTTCTGCAGGAAGCACCTTAATGACTGAATTTGCTTCAGGTGAAGAAGAGACGAGCCCAGCATGCGCAGATGCGCTTGGAAGAACGAAAAAAGAAGTAATAAATAGAATTGAGAGAATTGATAAAAAACGGGGTTTATTTTTGATCACAAGAGATTCTATTTCTTTTTGCGTTGTGGTGCTCGTGCCTTGATTCTGTCGCTGAAATAAACAAACCAACCGTAGGCAATTGCTGCAATGAGAAATGGAGCGACGCTAGCCAGGGAGGCTATGAAATCGATTCCCACTCGAGAAATTTTGAGCCCGTCATTGGCTATAACTGACCCCAGGAGCGCTACAGCTAAAGCAAGTGGTGGCGTAACAACTGAGACGTACGTTGTGCCGGCACGCCCAAAACGCACGCCGGCAAAGAGAGAAATACAAATAATTGATCCAGTTATTGCACCGAGTCCTCCACGAAAGCGAAGCTCGAGATAGCAACTAAGAGAAATCAAGATGAATTGAAAGACCACGATTCCTGGCTTTTTGAGTCCTGGGCCTTGAATTGTCATTTTCCTTGCTGTCTCTGGAACAGTC
>WLNY01000030.1 GCA_009699575.1 Actinomycetota bacterium | reverse complement strand
GCGGTCGCCCCTGGTGCAGTTGCTACAAACATCATGGATATATCCAAACCGCCACGTGGCCAGGAAACTATGCAAGCACTTGGTGTGAATATGGCAAACATGGGCAAGGCCGCGACATCAGGACAACTAGCATCAGCAATTTTATATTTAGCTAGCGATGAGGCTTCTTATGTTAACGGAGCAATCCTTCCCGTAGATGGTGGCTGGGTAGCAAGATAACTGTCTCGCACTGACCTCTCGGTGAACTTGTACACCTCAAACCATGCGATGCTAGAGATACCGGCAAATATGACAACCGCCCATTCAGGCACGCTCATTGAGGTGACATTAAATGCCTTCTCCATAAAGGAAACATTAAACAATAGAACGATGAGCGAAGTGGATCCGAGTAGTACCCATTTTACATTTTTATTGGCTCTATGGAAAAGAGTCGAAAAAATGGATAAGTGTCTGGACCTGTTGGTCAAGACAAGTGAAACATTTCCAATCATCAACGTTGCAAAACTTAGAGTGCGGACGTGATCATCACTCATTCCTCTATGGCGAGCCCAGAGGTAAATACAAAGCGCATGAGCAAAAACAGCAATACCTTGCAAAATTGCAGTGAAAACAATTCGTTTATTGATAATTTTTTTGTTCACATTTCGTGGCTTCGATTGCATAATCTTAGGATCTGGTGCTTCTGATTCAAAGACCACGGAGGATGCTGGGTCGATAATAAGTTCGAGGAAAGCAATTTGTGCAGGAAGAAGGACCAAGGGCCAGCCAGCAAAAAAGATGGGAAAAAGTGCCATTCCGAAAATTGGAACATGCGCAGCAATGACGTAGGACATAGCTTTTTGAAGGTTTGCATAAATTGTTCGACCTTGTCGTATTCCATGCGCGATAGAACTGAAGTCATCATCGGTAATGATCAGGGCAGCTGCTTCTCGAGCTACATCTGTACCACGCTGGCCCATAGCTATGCCAATATCGGCCGCGCGCAATGCGGGTGCATCATTAACTCCATCGCCTGTCATTCCGACGATTTCACCGTTTAGTTTCAATGCATGAATTAGTCGCAATTTTTGTATCGGAACAACTCGGGCAAATATCGAAACACTCTTTATTTTTTTCGCAAGACCCACGTCATCGAGTTGATCCAACTCGTTACCTGTAATCACACCATTTTCATAATCCAAGCCAATTTCTCTCGCTATAGATAATGCCGTGCCAGGGTAATCGCCAGTTAGCATGATTGTGCGAACTCCAGCTGTTGCGCACTCCTTTACGGACTCCTGAACCCCTGGCCTTACAGGATCTCGAAGATGAACAAGACCGAGAAATTCAAAAGCGATTTCAGAAGGATGCGCAGGTAAATTCTTCTCACCTGCAATCCGTGCTTTGGCAACGCCCAGAACTCGAAATCCCCGATTAGTCGCATCATCAACATCTCGAATCATCAATTCATGTTGATCGTGAGTAAATTGACAAAGTAGTGCGATTGCTTCAGGTGCTCCTTTTGCTGCAACAATAAATGACTCCTCGTGTGCCGAACGCCAAATATGCGTCATTGCCATGAGCTCATCCGATAGCGGGTATTCACGAATTAATTCCATTGTCTCTTCGCTATTAGTAATCGCGTGAAATGCCTTATCCATAGGATCAAATGGTGCAATAGGGGAGGCTAGTCGCCCATAGCGCGCAATCTCTTGGGAATTTGCAGTAGGAGCAGTTTGACTTAAGACATGTAGCTCTCCGCCGACATTTATTTCTGCGATGTTCATTTGGTTAAGAGTCAGAGTTCCAGTTTTATCTACACATAGAACTGTGACAGAACCCAATGTTTCTATTGCTGGTGCACGCCTTGCGATGACTTGATCTTGGGACATTCGCCAAGCCCCCATAGCCAGAAATACGGTCAAAACAACTGGAAATTCCTCAGGGATTAAAGCCATAGAAGCTGCGATGGCTGCAAGTGCGCCTTCTAGCCAGTCACCTCGAGAAAAACCATAGACAACCACAACTAATAGAGCGGTAGCGGTACTAGCTATCGCCACCACTCGAACAATTCGATCGACTTCTTGCTGTAGATGTGTGCGTTCAATTTGAATACTTGCGAGGGCGGCACCAATTTTCCCAACTTCGGTATTCAGCCCTGTTGAAATGACAAGAGCTTCGCCATGGCCCTGAGTGACAAGAGTTGCACAGAAAATCAGATCACCTGATTGCTTGCGGACCGAAACAGACTCACCTGTCAACATGGATTCATCCACATTGAAATTTGTACATAACTGCAATTGGGAATCTGCCGGAATTCGATCGCCTTCACTCAAAATAAGTAAATCGCCTGGAACAACTTCTTCACTCGAAATCTTTATTTCAACTCCATCGCGACGTACCGTTGCCTTTGGAGCAGTTAACTCTTGAAGTGCCCCAAGTGCCCTCTCTGTTTTTCTCTCTTGGAAGAGGGAAATAGCAATAAGAATTGAGATGGTCAACATTAGAATTGATGCATCGAGAATTTCTGACAAAATAAAATTTATTAGACCTGCAATGGCAACTAGCAGGATCATCGGCTCACTTAGCACCGACTTGAGCTGCTCGAAAAGAGTGCGCTGTTTGGAACCTGGCAACGCATTGCGCCCGTGAGTTTGTAAGAATTGGCTAGCCTCAACCGTAGTTAAGCCACCACTATTCACAAAGTAATTCTATTGCTGTGCAATGTGCAGGCTCTCTAGTGCTAGCCCCCAAAGGTTCTTCAAATGTCAATTTTGTTGAGGTGACTTAGCAGGTAACGGTTAGTTCTAGTCGTCGATTACTAGATTGTTAGCGTGAGCACTTGGTTAAGATGTCCGACAAAGCAAACCCCTCGAACATATACTTCGAGGGGTTTGCCTTTTAAGTATATGTTTTCTTAAACTTAGATTGTCTTATTTACCGCGCGCGTCGAGAACTGTTCCGATGAAGCTGGTGCCCATTGGATATAAAGGCAAGATGCAAGCGTTAAAGGCGTGGTAAGTGTCGGGTTTACCCGGCCATGTGTGCCCCACGACGTGTTGATTGGGGTCAAGTTCGTGAAACCACGACCCATTCTTTTTATCGATGACGTATGTATCTATATATTTCCACCAATAGTCATAATCACGCAAGTACTGCGTTTCACCGCTGTATTCCCAAAGCGTGTACGCAGTCATAACAGCTTCCGCAGCTACCCAGAACATACGTGAGCGAACTACAGGTTTTTTCTCCCAGTTGATTGTGTACACAAAACCGTCTGTCCCATCAGCACACCACCCATATTTTCGAGCAGTGTCATAGAGATGGGTCGCTGCGGGGGCGATCCAACCATCGTCATATTCTGTATCGCGTATCTGTAGACGCACGTGCATAAGAAGGCGGGACCATTCAAATAGGTGTCCGATGGTAACCCCAAAAGGACAGAAAGGATCGGCAGGATTATCAATATTAAAATCTTTGTCCATCACCCAGTCTTGATTGAAATGCTCTGGAAGCAACCAATTGTTATTACGAGCAAAATCTTCTGCAGTTTTCTTACTGATCACAAATGCACGATGTCGATATTTTTCGTCACCTGTGACATCAAATGCGGCAGCAAGAGCTTCTACCGCATGCATATTGGCATTAATGCCTCGGTAACTCGATAAATCATCTAGTTGGAGATTCCAACTATTATTCATCATTTCAAAGCGTGGGTCCCAAAAGTATTTATCTATCAAACTATCGATGATTCGCAGTAACTCATCAGCCCTACTGGCTCCAACAACCTTCGCTGTGCATGCGGCGAGAAGCACGAACATATGATCGTAGGCCAGTTTATTCGTAGCGACAGGATTACCTTGTTGATCGATGGAGTTGTAGAAACCACCATGTGTCTTATCTTGAAACAGATCGAGGATTATATTTATCCCGTCCTCAATAATTTCTTTATTGTCGCGCAGGCCGTGTAAGTGGGCAATGCCAAAAACCTGAATCATGCGGCACTGAATGTAGAGTTCGCGAGGCTTAGATGAGTCAACAACTCCAAAACTGTCGAGATACCCAAAACTGCCATCTTTGTTGCGTGAACCACCCGAAAATTCAATTAAGGTGAGCGCCTGATTAAGTAAGAATTTTTCTCCATATTTTGTGACGGCAAGGTCATCGAGCTGGGTGCCTATCTCAGTTTTTTTCACAACAATCTCACTTCTCCGCGCTGCACGGCTCTTCTTCGGCCACTTTCCATGGCGCATTGTCGGTGACGGCTTGCGATTACTTTACTAGAGGGGCAACGGCGCCCCTATTGAGCAGTTTCGCAGATAGGGCATTACTCTTAACCCAAGCGCAAATGCGAGTAGTGCCGAGGGCCGGTTCAGATAATTCAGGGGGATCCATGTCAAGCGAAGAAAAGTGTCCATACCCAAACGCGAAGCAGGGATCCCAAGGAACGTCCAATAAGGATTGGTGGCCAAACCAACTCAGCCTTAAAGCTTTGCAGCAAAACTCTCCACTGATTGATCCAATGGATGAAGATTTTGACTACGCCAAAGAGTTCGCTTCCCTAGACCTCACCGCTCTGACGTCGGATATCGAGTCTTTGATGAAGACTTCAAAAGATTGGTGGCCAGCAGATTACGGTCACTACGGTCCATTTTTTATTCGTATGGCGTGGCACAGCGCAGGTACCTATCGCACATCAGATGGTCGAGGCGGTGGTGGCTCTGGAATGCAACGGTTCGCACCTTTAAACAGTTGGCCAGATAACGTTAACTTAGATAAAGCGCGTCGACTTTTGTGGCCGATAAAGGAAAAGTATGGAAAGAAAATTTCGTGGGCTGATCTCATGATTCTTGCCGGGAATTGCGCTCTTGAATCGATGGGTCTTAAGACTTTTGGTTTTGGCGGAGGTCGCGTTGATGTCTGGGAACCCGATGAAACATATTGGGGTAAAGAGTCAGAGTGGTTAGCCGATGAGCGTTATAGCGGGGAGCGCAATCTTGAAGATCCTCTCGCAGCTGTTCAAATGGGTTTGATTTATGTAAATCCTGAAGGACCAAATGGGCATCCAGATATTCTCGCTTCAGCAAAAGATATTCGTGAAACATTTGCGCGTATGGCTATGAATGATGAAGAGACAGTCGCACTGATCGCAGGTGGCCATACATTTGGTAAAGCGCATGGTGCGGGAGATCCAAATAAATATGTGGGTCCAAGTCCTGAAGGTGCACCCATTGAAGAAATGGGCCTCGGATGGAAGAACTCGTTCGGTACAGGTAATGGCGCGCAAACTATTTCAAGCGGGCTTGAAGGTGCATGGACTCCAACACCTATCGCGTGGGATAACACTTATTTTGAGACCCTTTTTGCTCACGAATGGGTTCAGACAAAGAGCCCAGCGGGTGCAACGCAATGGATTCCGCAAAATGGTGAAGCATCGAGCGCGGTACCAGATGCGCATGATTCTTCTAAGAAGCATGCACCGATTATGTTTACCACTGACTTAGCTCTAAAAACAGATCCAAGTTATGAAAAAATTTCACGCAACTTCCTGGAAAACCCAGAGAAGTTTGCTGATGCATTTGCGCGAGCATGGTTCAAGCTCACTCATCGCGATATGGGTCCTGTTACTCGTTACCTCGGGCCACTTGTTCCCGCTGAGCATTTGATTTGGCAAGACCCAGTTCCATCGGTAACACATGAACTTGTTGGACCGAATGAGATTGCCGATCTCAAGAAGAAGTTACTTTCTTCTGGGCTATCTATTTCGCAATTGGTCTCAACCGCTTGGGCATCGGCATCGACATTTCGTGGCACCGATAAACGCGGGGGAGCGAATGGCGCTCGCATTCGCCTCGAGCCACAACGCAATTGGACTGTGAATAATCCAAGTGACTTAGCGAAAACTTTGAATGCTATTGAAGAAATACACAGTGATTACAATAAGAGTGCAGGCAAAAAGCAGATTTCACTTGCAGATTTAATTGTGCTTGGTGGTTGCGCGGCTATTGAACTTGCAGCAAAAACTGCCGGACACACTGTCAGCGTTCCATTTACTCCAGGTCGCACCGATGCCACGCAGGATCAGACAGATATTCACTCATTTGCTGTTCTTGAGCCAACATCAGATGGATTCCGCAATTTCATACACAAGGGTCATCAAGAATTAGCAGAATTCTTACTGGTCGAGAAAGCGGCACTTCTTACTTTGACTGCCCCTGAAATGACAGTGCTTGTCGGTGGCTTGCGCGTACTCAATGCAAATACAGCAGGCAATGAAATTGGTGTGCTCACTTCGCGTGCGCAGACCTTGACCAATGACTTCTTTATTAACGTGCTCGACATGGAGACCACATGGGCTCCACAGTCTGCAAGTGCGGAACTCTTTGATGGTCGCAATCGCTCAACTGGTGAGGTTACCTGGATTGCAAGCCGCGCTGATCTAATCTTCGGATCACACTCACAGTTACGTGCATTTTCAGAAGTGTATGCAAGCGCCGATGGCAAAGATAAATTTGTCAAAGACTTTATCGCTGCGTGGAATAAAGTGATGATGCTCGATCGTTTCGAGCTGCGTTAATTATTCTTCTTACTTGTTAAATTCTTAAATAAGAATTTACGATTATTGGAATGACTAATTGCTTCTATCACTTTTTCGATATTTACTTCAGCATGGTTACTTTCCTGCCAAACAGATTGATAACAAAGCTTAAATATTTTTGCTAATTTCTTGAATATATAATTTGGATTTAAGTTTGGGCCGATTTCAATAACTAAGGTTCCAGGAGTACAAAAAACCAAATTTGCTAGAGAAGCGCCATGTTGTGCGATAATTATTTCTGCATTCCTAAAAAGTGAAATCTGTTCGCGCAGTGATAAACCGTCTAATTCGATATTCTTTGCAGAAGTAATTTTCGAGACTTCTTTCACCATCTCACTATGATTGGGGATACTTCGCCGATCTGCTCCGGAGCCCTTTATTTCTGCATTGTCAGTTAAGTAAAAAGAATTTGAAATTGCTCTGTCAATAATCAGAACTTTAGGTGTGATGCCAGTCGTATCCTTATCCATTAATCCAAGTTCACCCAGCAGGCGCTCCACCACTCCATCTCGACGTAACTTCTTTACACCTTTGGCCGAGTCATATCCAGGTGCGGTGTTAAATGGTTGCTCCACTGTTAAGTTTTGGAATTCAAGGCGTTCGATTGTTGGAATCTCGAGTTCGGCCAATATTTTGGTTAAGGGCCCACAATCTCTTAAGTGGTAAATTTCATTGACTGAATCATTGCGAAAATTTAGATATGGCAGCAGGTATCCCAAAAGAAAATGAAAGTAGTGCTCTACGGAGCCAGAGTCGTGTGATGGAACAAAGAGATTTCGTGGCATAAGAATTTCCCCCGTCGAGGCTTTGGAAAATTTAGAGTTGAGGAGTGAAATTGCCCGCTGCGCCGAAGAAAAGTAGGCACTCTTCTAGGCTTGTAATGATGGATTCAGCTTTGTCGAATCCATGGCCTTCCCCTTCGAAAGCGAAGTACTTATGCGTGATCGATTTGCGCTGACATAAGTCCCGAAAACTCTCTGAATGTGAAGGTGGAACTACCTTGTCTTCAGTACCCTGAAAAATAATCAGGGGAGTATTTAACTTCTCAGCATGGGTCAGCGGTGATCGCTCATCATAAAGATCTGCGCGTTCTGGGTAGGGGCCAATCATGGAATCTAGATAGCGTGATTCAAAGTCATGTGTGCCTACTGCTAGAGATTTCAGATCAGCAACTCCAAAATAATCCGCACCCGCTGCAAAAATATCACTGTGAATCAGCGCGTTGAGAACAGTAAATCCACCAGCGCTTCCTCCGGCAATGAAAACTCGCTTATCATCGGCGATGCCTTGATCTTTTAAATACTGAACAGTTGTGATGACATCTTCATAATCAATAACGCCCCATTGCCCATCGAGTAGATGACGGTATTCCGCTCCGTACCCCGTGGAGCCACCGTAATTGACATCGGCAACCGTGAATCCGCGCGAAGTCCAGTAGAGATATTCCAGAGTTGGTACTGCAACCGCGTGAGCGGTTGGCCCGCCATGAACTTGAATCAATACCGGAGTAGGACCTGAATGCGAGTAGTTAGGATTTTGGGCGCGATGAAGAATCACTTTGACTTCACGCCCATTGCCTGGAATGCGAATTTCAGAAATCTCTGGGGCATATGTGGCATCTATAGGCCAAGGATTAGCTCGGATAACTCGCGACACCTTCATTGTCGCTAGGTCAAATTCGACAAGTGTTCTAAAGGTTGAGTTATTCGCGGCAAAAGTAACGACACGTTTCCCATCAGTTGCGATAGTGGGCGCGAAGAGAGTGAACTCACTGTCAAAGTCAGTTAGTTCGCCTGTCTGGCTATTAACCAAAGCTAGGCGACGGTTATCAACATTGCCATGAATTCCAACGAAGTGATTAGCGTCAATGACTGCAATGCAGGAGTATCCCAGCTGCCAATTAGGAAAAGCCCATTCAGTTGGTTCGTTAATTATTTGAGATTTGGTGCCATCAATATTTACCTGCCACGGATTCCACCACCCACTTTCCTCATCAACATAGATAAGGAATGAGTCATCTTTCCACTGAGGCGAAAGTACGGGGTTGGTTGTGCTTCCAGCAATCACTCGCTTACTGGTAAGTGTGCCTTCTGCTACATCTGCGATGAAGAGTTCTGTCCCGTCCCAAGGCATTAAAGGGTGTTCCCATGAAATCCACGCAAGATGGTTTCCATCCGGGGAGATTCGAAGATTGGCATAAAATTGATGACCAGAGGTAAGTACGCGAACATCTCCTTCATCTGAAATTGCAACGATATCTCGAACACATGTTGCTCCTGCAACGTTTTCGCGCACGCACCAAATCTCATCTTTTACACGAATAAGTTCGGCATATCTAATCGCGCTTTCACTTGGTTGCGTTAGTGCAACAGGTTGCGACCCCTGCACCTTGCGATATACGCATTGATCTGATTTGTTAACAAAATAAAGAACATACCCACTCGGAGTTGAAATTCCAAGATAACTACGTCCACTGTATTCGTGGACCATGTGCTCTGCACTAAAAGGTGCATCCAAGAGGTCACCAAGTTTTTCACTGACCACAACTGTTCGGCCATCTTCATTTGGCCGCGTCTCGCTCCACCAAACATCATCGCCAACAATTGAGGGCCATGCCGCTGTAATACCTGCCTTGGCAACTTCGGACGCTCGTAGATCTGATTTCCACTCTCCAGGTTTCATGAAAGAAACCTACTATCTCCGACTAGACACCCCAAGCATGTGGTCCAATGTTTAGTATTTTGCACCCAAATGGTCAACTTATGTTCACCTAGATTGGCCAGACTCTTGACATGGCACCCAAGGAAGAGTCCTTTTACCTTCGCGAACTGAGTTGGCTCGATTTTAATGAGCGAGTTCTGGAACTCAGTGAAGACGAGACTATTCCGCTCCTTGAAAGAGTTCGATTTCTTGCAATTTTTTCATCGAATTTAGATGAATTCTTTATGGTACGAGTCGCTACGTTGAAGCAAAAAATTGAATTAGGGAATGCGGGTTCACATCCGAATTCTAAATCTTCGTCAGACCTCCTCAATCAAATTCTGACGAGAACTCGCGAACTTGTAATCCGTCAAACCGATACATTCAAATCCAAGATTGTGCCATTACTCAAAGACGCGGGCATCGAATTCGTTAAGTTCCATCAATTGTCAGATGATGAGAAAAAGTTTCTCAACCATTATTACCAAGATCGCGTGCATCCAGTATTGACGCCACTAATTGTGGACTCGACACATCCTTTTCCGAGAATCTCTGGACTTTCTCTCAATATTGGCGTTGATATACATTCCGCCGAACACCCCGGAATATCTTTTGCAAGAATCAAGATTCCGACAAATCTTCCCAGATATATTAGAACCTCGGCAGATTACCCTTTGAGATTTGTGCTGCTGGAGGAAATTATTGCTGAAAACCTTAAGGAACTCTATCCCGGCGTTGATCTCAGAGATCATTTTTTCTTTCGTGTGACTAGAAATGAAGATTTTGATTTAGAAGATGACGATGGCGAAGGCGAAGATTTTCTTGTGTTGTTGGAAGAGGAATTGCTGAAACGCAAATTCGGACCTCTTGTGCGCCTTGAAGTGGATAAAATCATTTCCGAGAGAGTGCTTAATAACCTGATGGAAAATCTTGAAATAACTCCCCGAGATGTTGTCAAACAAGATTCTCCGCTTGATCTCACCTGCCTAAATTTCATCGCGGATTTGCCTCTACCTAAACTTAAGTACAAACCATTTACAGGCAGAACTCCGTCAGAATTGCAAGAAGATGACTCAACGTCACCCGATGCATTCTTTAACGCGATTGCGCAAGGGGAAATACTTTTACACCACCCTTACCAATCGTTCTCTGCCACGGTGGTCAAATTTCTAGAAACTGCAGCGAAAGACCCAAGAGT
>WLNY01000003.1 GCA_009699575.1 Actinomycetota bacterium | reverse complement strand
CAGAGATTAAGAAAATTTCTTCTGGTTCAGTTTTTTCAGCACTCGATGGAATTCGAAAGCATCCAGTACGAGCTCGAGCAGAAATTCATGCGATTAGCTCTAAGGAAATCGGGTGGGGATCCGAGAAGGCGGAATCAGGTCTCTACCTTCTATTACGCCAAGTTCACTACCTGCGAGATGGGCGCCCCATTTTTACTGGCGACACCTACTTCGTCGAAGGAAAGTTTCAATTTATAATTCATAGAACTGTGTAGTAAACAAATTCGGAACTAATTCATTTTAACTAATACTTTTCCTGACTGTTCAGAGTCCTTAGCAACATCAAAAGCCTGCAGTACATCTTCTTTGGCAAATTCATGTGTGATGACTGATGCTATCCATCCATTTTCATTGAGCATCTCGATCGCATCAGTTATTTCATCATTAAAGCGAAATGATCCCCTTAGCTGAACTTCTTTAGCAACAAGGGGTGCAATCGCAATTGGCTGGGGTCCAGCTCCAAGCATTCCAACTTGGACAACAATTCCAGCGCGCCTCACAGAAACTAATGCGGATGAAACAGCAACTGGCGCAGCAGAGCATTCAAAGACAACATCGAATTCGTTTTCAGGAATTTCTTCTTTGCCAATCTGTATTGTCGAAGTTGCTCCCGCGTTTTTTGCGCGTAAAAGCGCCGAACCAAGAATGTCTGTAGCTGTAATTGAGTCAGCTCCGAGAATTTTTGCGGCAGCAATAACCAGAAGCCCAATTGGGCCGGAGCCAGAAACTAAAATTCTCTTTCCTTGTACGCCTTCGGCCACATTTATTGCATGAATAGCTACACCTAAAGGTTCAGCTAGCGCAGCATTTCTTAGATCCAAAGTTTCAGGCAATTCTCGAATCATTGAACGAGCAGCAATAAAATATTGCGACATCGCACCTTGCGTATGAGGCCATGTTGACGCGCTACCCAGGTATTTTCCCTGTGGCCACAAGTGTGGTTGATTTTCAATTCCTCGGGCACTGTCTCCAAAAGTCGCTGGATGCAAAGTAACTCGCGTTCCAGGCGAATACTGTCCTGATGGATCAAGATCGATGGTTCCACTTAATTCATGGCCTGGAATAAATGGCTCTTTAACAACAAAAGCTCCATTTGCCCCATCAAAGTAATAATGAAGATCAGATCCACAGATGCCTACATATGCAATTTTTATACGTACTTGATCAGCATTAGGTTGTGGGTCAGCAATTTCAATCAGAGACCCATCTAATTTTCCATTAATTACGAATGCTCTCATGAGCGCATTCTACACATGCCGCATTTTCATAGGGCCAGTTATCTAGCCTTATGAAAATACAGTCCTGCATTTAATATTTGGAGATCTCGCTACATCCTTATTCGGGATATCAGAATGCGCGTATCGGACGTACTTCGTAGATAAATAGCTTGGAAGCCCAGTTTAGGTTTCCGTTAGAGAAACCTAGGAACAATGCAGATCCAGCATCATATTCAGAAGATGACCAATAATTGGCACTGGAATAGGTGGGCTTCAAAGTGCCTGCACTGCACGCAACTGTGAAATCACCGGTTGTTTGTGAGTTGGCAAACTTGCACAGTTCGTTAAGTTCATTCATGGAAGGTAGAAACCACTGGCGCGCAGTTGAATTGAGTCCGGCAAAGGCCAATGCTTGAGTTGCGGCAGATACAGTGACTGAATCAAGTGCTTCCATTGAGAGAGTGTTGGTCATACCTTGACCAAAAGCCCAATTTGCCTTTTCATCTGGATTAAGTCCTTGAGAACCAGGTGCTGTTGAGTTTTGACTAGTAGTCGCTATCCGGTTTTTAAACCATTGAATAGCTGTACCGCCAAACCCATTCCACGTACTTGGCGCTACTTCCAAGAAGTGACAATTGTTGCCACATGCTGATCCAGTCAATGTGAAAGCGGTAGTTGTTTCATAAAAAACAGTGCCTCCGCTAGCAGTCAATGAATTGACATGACACAGCGTGATATCAGTTGCGCATGTAGGTGCTGGGTTTATCTGGAATGTCTTTGTCACTGGAGTGGCATCCACATACGTTGAATTTCCAACTGAAGATGCTGTGAGTGAGCATGAACCAGCAGATACTGCATGAGCAGCTCCCGCTTCAACAGTACAAATTAAAACTGTATTAGAAGATATTGTCACACTCAGACTTCGATCAGAGACTGCAGTGAGCGACTGGTTATTATCGCCAACTGTCATTGAATCAGGCTGAGTAAAGTTAATTGTGTGCGGTAATAGGGCATCCGCACTCGTGGTGACGCTCACTTTCGCACTTTCCAATGAATTCTTGTAACTGTTTTTCTCTTCGCTTGATTCGCGACCTTCACTTGAGACTTTACTTAAAGTAGATGCGAGATAAACTCTGCCTTCACTCTCGCGTGACTCTCCATAATTACTTCCAAATATTTTGGGGGCAATTGCTTGCACGCTAACTTTGTAAGTAGTGCTTGGGGTTAAACCTGTAATTGAATTTCCTGAAACAAAACTTGTTCTAGCTGCGCCAATTAGATTCGCACCACTTGCTTCATAGAGACGCACTGTGTATGAGGCAGCATTCGGAACCGAGTTAAAACTTACAGTTATCGCTGTCGAAGATGATGGGAGTGCTGAGAGATTTACTGGAATCGCTAATCTATATTTAGTCTCATAGCTTCTCTCGTCATTTGAATCCGCCATTGCAGGAATTGTTGCTCCAGCAATTAACAGAATGGGTGCGAGAATGATAAAAAATTTGCTTGGGCGAATTGCCATGGGGAATCTCCAATACCAAAGTCTCAGGGGTAAGACTTTGCAATGGGCAAAATTTTACCGCTCATCAAGCCATACGGAAAGGAATTGCTTCCAATTTTTATCCAATTTATGGTCAAGATTTTGGGCGGAATTTAAATACTGGTGGCGGGTGAAGGATTTGAACCTTCGAAGGCAGAGCCGGGGGATTTACAGTCCCCTCCCATTGGCCGCTCGGGCAACCCGCCAGGGTCGAACATCGGCACAACTCGCGAAGATTACCTCATATTACTGATGCACTGTTAACCCGCATTGAGGCCAAGATTCGCGCTCAGAAATGTATGTAAATACTTATTCAGCCATTAAACTCAACCATGCCTAACGAAATCAAATGGGATCTTCTTCACGAGCAAGCAAAAATCGCTATGAAGAACGCCTACGTCCCGTATTCAAAGTTCCCTGTCGGAGTAAGCGCCTTGGTCAATGATGGGCGAATCGTCTCTGGCTGCAATGTTGAAAACGCGAGCTACGGAATCGGACTCTGCGCTGAATGTGGCTTGATATCGAATTTAGCGATGACAGGCGGAGGTCGATTGGTCGCCGTTGTTTGCGTCGATGGAAATGGCGATTTCTTGTCGCCATGTGGCCGTTGTCGCCAGCTTCTTTTTGAACATGGCGGAAACGAACTTCTCATGATGACACCTGACGGACCACAACCAATGTCGTTCCTTCTCCCTTGGGCTTTTGGTCCTGCGAATTTGGAGTAATTTTTTATGACTTCCCCAGTAACACCAACTCGGCTCAACGCTGCACAAATTGCAATTGCACCAAAAGTCTTACTTCACGATCATTTAGATGGTGGACTTCGCGCTCAGAGCATGATCGATATGGCTAATGAATCTGGATATACAAAGTTGCCATTTATGGATGCGGATTTGCTGTCCCATTGGTATGAAGATTCATGCAACTCTGGTTCTTTAGAGCTGTATTTAGAAACTTTCACGCACACCATTGCTTTGATGCAAACATCCGAGCAAATAATTCGAGTTGCACGAGAATGCGTTATAGATCTAGCCAATAGTGGTGTTGTGTATGCAGAAGTAAGAGGAGCTCCAGAATTATTTACTCTGAAAGATTTGGATTTACCGGGAGTTATCGACGCAACAATTGAAGGATTCAAGCAGGGTATGGAGGAAGTGGCACATGCTGGCAAAAAAATTCGCGTGGAATCGATTCTATGCGCCATGCGTCAGAACAACCTCTCAATGGCGGTAGCTGAAGAAGTTGTTAGGTACAAGGGTCGCGGGGTTGTGGGATTTGATATCGCTGGACCAGAAGATGGATTTCCACCAAGCCAGCATCTCGCCGCGTTTAATTACCTACGTGAGAATAATGCTCACTACACGATTCATGCAGGAGAAGCATTCGGAATTGCCTCGATAGATGAGGCGCTCAACATCTGCAGAGCACAACGAATAGGTCATGGCATTCGTCTTATTGATGACATTAATTTCGGTAACGGCAATCCAAAACTTGGCCGACTGGCGCAAGAGATACTGGATCAACAGGTTCCGTTAGAGATGTGTCCCACATCTAATTTGCAAACAGGTGGCGTGAAGTTGATGAGCGAGCATCCAATTGCCCCAATGAAAGAGCTGGGATTTAATGTCACTCTCAACACGGATAATCGTTTAATGAGTAACACTTCGATGATTCGTGAAGCTACACAGGTTGTTGAAACATTTAATTGGGGACTAAGAGAATTGGAAGATCTTGCAACAAATGCAATAGGCGGTGCATTTATTAGTGCTGAGGAAAAAAAGGATATTCTCTCCCTAATAAAAAATGGATATGCGGAGATACTATAAAAAGTGACTGTGCCAGAAACGACTTCTATAGATTTTAAGGATCCTGCCTTTATTGCCGACCCTTATCCAGCCCTGGCTGAGCTTCGATTAAGCGGTCACCCTGTGTGGCATGAAGAACTTGGCCTCTTCCTTGCTGCAAAACATCGTGACGCTAATGATGTTTTGCGCAATAAATCATTGGGAAGAATTTTCAAACCAAAAGAACCAGATGCGAAGTGGCATGACTTTAATTGGCTTCACTCCGATTCGATATTAGATAGCGAGCCTCCAAAACACACTCGCTTGCGCTCACTCGTTGCTAAAGCGTTTAACCGTCATCGTATTGAAGCCTTGAGACCAGATATTGAACGTCTTACTACACAACTCCTTGATGACATAGCTGCCAAGGGCTCCTTTGATCTCATTGCCGATTATGCAGAACCACTTCCAGTAAAAGTGATTGCAGCCTTACTTGGTTTCCCGGATGAGGACGAACATCTACTTCGCCCCTGGTCCCAAGCAATAGTTAAAATGTACGAAATTAATCCATCGCAAGAGAATCAAATAGCGGCTCAGATAGCAGCTAAAGAATTTGCGGCCTACGTGCATGACTTGATGATTAAAAGGAAAGCAAATCCAGGCAACGATCTGATCACTGAACTTGCTCTAGTGGAAGAAGCTGGAGAAAAACTCACCACACAGGAGCTCATTGCTACCTGTATTTTGCTTCTCAATGCTGGACATGAAGCGAGTGTCAATGGCTTCGGAAATGGAATAGTTGCTGCATTCGAAAATGAATCGCAATGGAAATTGTTGACTGATAATCCGTATGCTGTTGCAGAAACAGCTATCGAGGAATTCCTGCGATTTGATGCTCCTCTGCATTTCTTTGAGCGCACTGCGACTGAAGCGACTCACATTGGCGAGGTACGTATTGAGCAAGGACAAAAGATTGTCAGCTTGCTTGGATCTGCGAATCGCGATGAGGAAATTTTTGAAGATGCCCAACGGATGAATTTATTGCGTGACCCAAATCCACACATTGGATTTGGTGCAGGAATTCATTTCTGTCTCGGGGGTCCATTGGCACGTCTTGAGATGGGAATTTCACTTCCAGCCCTGTTTGCTCGTTTTCCTCAGGTTTCACTTACGAGTCAACCAACAAGACACCCAACTTTTTCATTACGCGGTTATTCATCAATCCCAGCACACATCGAGCGGAGTTAATACATATGAACATAATCCTTGACGTAGACACCGGAGTCGACGACGCATTTGCGATTCTTTTCGCCGCACGTCATCCCGAAATTAACTTAATCGGAATCACATGCGTGGATGGCAACACAAACCTTGAAAACGTAATTGCTAACACTCTTAAAGTTCTTGATGCGGCAGGTGCCGGTGATATTCCGGTATCTCGTGGCGCGAGTCGCCCACTCATTGATGAGCCTCGATACGCCGATATGGTGCACGGTCAGGATGGGTTGGTAGATCTAGGCATAGCACCATCGACTCGCGCGGTAGATCCACGCCCCGCGGTCCAATTACTTCGCGATCTCATTGAAGAGTCGTCAGAACCAGTAACTCTTATTCCACTAGCCCCATTAACTAATATCGCTTTGTTTTTACGTTCATATCCAGACACTGCAGCAAAGTTAGAGCGCATCGTATTAATGGGTGGGTCTGCATCTGCCGGAAACGCGACAGCAACGGCAGAATTTAATGTTTGGCATGATCCAGAAGCTGCAGCAATTGTTTTTTCCAGTGGTATTCCAATCACTATGTATGGCCTTGATGTATTTACCCATTTACAAATGGGTCACTCACATGCGGATGAACTTCTAGCAGCGGAACATTTATGTTCACAATTTTCAGGGACTTTAATTCGAAATTTTGTTAAGCAAATGGGACATGATGTGACGCTGGGCGACTACGGCGCGGTTGCTAGCGCCATAGCTCCTCATCTCACGACTACAGAGCGATTCAAGATTGTCGTCGATACGACTTTTGGTCCTAATCGTGGACAGACAGTATGTGATCGTCGTTTATTTGCCGAAGATGCTCCTGACACAATTCATGCGTTAGCGCCATATGTTGAAGTTGTGATGGACATTGATATTGATTCAATGCGCAATATGTGGCTAGAAACTATCTCTGGCCACTAAACACTCAAACTAACTCAGATTCCGACTGGGTGCCAGACGGTCTTATCTTCCATAAAAGCTAGAATTCGTTGAGGTGAATTACCGTCGGGGAATCGGTGGATTCGCTTAAGGTTTTCTGTTCCTTCAATACGTGTTTGAGTTTCAACATCCTTGGAAAGTCCAGAAATATCTAAACCATCCACATCCATATGAGATGCCATCCATGGTGCTAATTCATTTGTCTTCCCTGTAAGAATATTGACAACACCACCAGGTACATCACTTGTTGCAAGGACTTCACTCAGTGAAATAGCAGGCAATGGAAATTTCTGACTTGTGACCACGACTGCGGTATTGCCTCCTGCAAGAACAGGAGCCAAAGCCTGAACAAGTCCTAGAAGTGATGGCTTTTGAGCGGCAAACACTCCGATAACTCCCATAGATTCTGGTGTTGTGAAGTTATAAAAAGGTCCAGAGACTGGGTTAGTCGATCCCGCAATCGCTGAAATCTTGTCACACCATCCCGAATACCAAACCCATGTATCGATTGATTCTTCGATCTGCTTTTTCGCAACTGTCTTTGTGACACCTTCGAGTGCGCAAATTTCATCAATAAATTGACCGCTTCGGCTTTCCATCATCTCAGCCACTCGGTAAAGAATTTGCCCTCGGTTAAATGCGGTTGCTCCGCTCCAGCCTGGCAGGGAAGTTCTAGCCGCGAGAACAGCATCTCGGAGATCTTTACGCGATGCCTGCGCAGGATTTGCAATGAACTCGCCATTTGAATCATTGATCTCATATGTGCGACCAGATTCGCTTCGTGGAAATGCCCCACCTATATATAACTTGTACGTCTTTTTCACATCAATGCGAGTCATTAGTTGCCGCCTTTCAAGTATGCAGATAGACCGTGGCGACCGCCTTCGCGTCCCCAGCCAGATTCTTTGTACCCACCGAATGGGCTTGCTGGATCAAATTTATTAAATGTATTTGCCCAGATAACACCAGCTTTTAGATGCTTGGCTGTCCAGAGAATGCGAGATCCTTTATCTGTCCAGATTCCAGCTGAGAGTCCATAGGGTGTGTTGTTTGCTTTTTCAATCGCCTCTTGAGGTGTTCGAAATGTGATGACTGAAAGAACTGGGCCAAAGATTTCTTCGCGAGCAATGCGATGAGCTTGGGTAACTCCAGTAAAAATTGTGGGAGGGAACCAAAAACCTTTTGAAGGCAATGCACATTCAGGGCTCCAGCGTTGAGCGCCTTCTTCATCTCCTGCATCAGAAAGTGACTTGATCCGCGCTAATTGGCTAGCAGAGTTAATTGCACCAAGATCGGTGTTTTTATCGAGTGGATCTCCAACGCGAATTTGTGACATGCGATGTTTCAATTTTTCAAGAATTTCTTCGTGAATATTTTCCTGAACAAGGAGCCTTGATCCCGCGCAACAAACGTGTCCTTGATTAAAGAAAATTCCATTGACGATGCCTTCAATAGTTTCGTCGATTGGTGCATCTTCAAAGACAATATTTGCAGCTTTTCCGCCTAATTCAAGGGTCACGCTCTTTTTGGAACCAGCAACAGCACGTGCGATTCCTTTACCAACTGCAGTTGAGCCAGTGAATGCAATTTTATTAATATCAGGATGATTGACTAGTAATGAGCCAGTTTTTCCATCTCCAGTAATAATGTTTACTACACCTGCAGGTAAACCTGCTTGCTGACATACCTGAGCGAATAGCAAGGCAGTCAGTGGCGTTGTTTCTGCGGGTTTGAGAACAACTGTATTTCCGGCAGCAAGTGCTGGCGCAACTTTCCAAGCAAGCATAAGCAGTGGAAAATTCCAGGGAATAATCTGCCCGGCAACTCCTAGAGGCTTTGGGTTATCTCCTACACCGGCAAATTTTAATTTATCAGCCCAGCCAGCATGATAAAAGAAATGATTAGCAGCGAGCGGGACATCGACATCGCGTGATTCACGAATAGGCTTTCCATTATCAAGAGATTCTAGAACGGCAAATTCACGTGATCTTTCTTGCATTATGCGAGCAATTCTAAATAAATACTTTCCGCGCTCTTGTGGTGAAATTTTGGACCAGACCTTAACGTAGGCGACCCGTGCTGCAGCAACGGCTTTATCAACATCTGCTGCTTCAGCGTAGGCAATTTTTGCGAGCACCGCTTCGGTAGCTGGGTTAATAGTGGTAAATGTTTTCCCATTCTTGGGTGCGACAAATTTTCCATTGATGAAAAGTCCATATTCATCAGAAATATTCACAATTGATGTGGACTCAGGTGCTGGGGCATATTCGAATGTCATCATTAATCCAATGTCACATAGTTAGGGCCTTGGTAATGGCCGTCTCGGAGTTTCATTCTCTGCATTAGCAAATCATTGAGAAGTGCACTTGCACCAATACGAAATAGTTTAGGGGTGAGCCATTCAGGGCCTGCTGTTTCATTTACTAACACCAACTGCTTGATTGCATCTTTTGTATTTCGAATTCCTCCAGCTGGTTTTACGCCGATTCGAACACCTGTCATCGCATAGAAGTCACGAACGGCTTCTAGCATCACAAGAACAACAGGGGGTGTAGCTGCTGGGGAAATTTTGCCAGTACTTGTTTTGATGAAATCAGCACCAGCGGCCATGGCTAGGAAGGATGCTTTTCGAACATTGTCGAGTGTGACGAGTTCGCCAGTTTCTAAAATAACCTTGAGATGAGCGCGATCTCCGCATAACTCTTTAATGTAAACGATTTCACTAAATACTTTTTCAAGGTTGCCAGAGAGAAAAGCACCTCGATCGATGACCATATCGATTTCTGTGGCACCTGCATTGAGCGCATCCAGAGTGTCTTGTTTTTTAACTTCGCGAGAAGCTCGACCGGATGGGAATCCTGTTGACACTGCCGCTACCGGAATATCTTTTCCACCAATTGAATCTAAATGTTTTCTCGCTACCTCAACCATGTCGTTGTAAACACAGATGGCTCCAACATGTGGAACTGTTGGATCGGTTGGATCTGGTCGAACTGCTTTGTTACAAATTGCTTTAACTTTTCCATCAGTATCAGAACCTTCTAGCGTTGTTAAATCAATCATTGATATTGCGCAATCAATCGCCCATGCTTTGCTTGTTGTCTTAATGCTCCGAGTTGCAAGCATGGATGCTCGTGCTTCTGCACCAACCTGGTCGACCGGTGAAAGAGTAGCTAGGTAGCTCTTTATGGACTGGGGAGATCCATCTATCAATTGCATGTCCAAAGTGTATATGGATACTTTGAAGAATAGAATAACCTTTACCTCATCACTTACCCATTCCACTCGCAAGGAGCCACAAAAGCATGTCACCTATACCAATAATTTTGGATTGCGACCCTGGCCACGATGACGCAATGGCAATGATCCTTGCGGCTTACAGTCCCGAAATAGATTTGCGTGGAATTGTTACTGTGTCAGGTAATGGAGTAATTGAGAAAGTCACTCTGAATGCTCTACGTATATGTGCCCTTGCAAAAATTAATGTCCCAGTCGCACAAGGTGCCGGACAGTCACTCATGGGCAGCGGGGATGCAGCAACTTACATTCATGGCGAGAGCGCACTCGATGGAGCTGATCTGCCACACCCAACATTTGAGCTTTCTCCCGAAAGCGGAGTTGAATTAATTGCTCGCTTAGTAAGTGAATCAGATGTGCCAATCACTCTTGTTGCAACAGGACCACTAACAAATATTGCGCTTTTTCTAAAGCTTTATCCTGACTTGATAAGCAATGTGAAAGAAATTGTTTTTATGGGAGGAAGCGCAGGACGAGGAAATCGATCTGCTTATGCAGAATTTAATATCTGGATGGATCCAGATGCGACAGATGTCGTCTTAAAGTCAGGGTTACCGATGACGATGTGCGGACTTGATGTTACTCATGAAGCCCTAGTCACATCAGAAATCTTTGATCGATTACATGCAATGGAAACGCCTTTATCTCAGACGATTATTGGTCTTATGAAGTTTTTTGCATCCACATATAACGATGTCTATGAGATGCCCGATCCCCCACTGCATGACCCTGTGGCAATTGCAGTGCTCATCGATCGCGAAGTTGTTCGGTCTAAGCACGTCAACGTTGAAGTTGAGCTCCACGGAACTTTTACCCGAGGTGCAACTGTTGTAGACATTCACAATATGGATGGTCGTCCTGCAAATGTCACAGTGGCTCTTGGTCTAGATGCCCCAAAGTTTTGGGATCTCATGCTCAATGCCGTAGAACTGGCTGGAAAGGCTTAGGCCTTCGCCTTATCGAAGGCGATAATTTCACGAAGACCGGCAACTGCTGTTTCTAACAGTGGGTCAAGTGAAATGATTGGCCCTATTCCGTGCATCATCATGACCCCACCTGCACGCTTACGTAACATAGATGAGATAACAAAGATCGCTGAAGCCTCCATCTCAGAGCAAAGTGCCCCACCAATCTCCCATGCACGCCAACGATCTTGAAGGTTGCGAGCAACGCCCATGCGCTCAGGTTCGTGTTGTCCATAAAAAGAATCTTTGGATTGTGAAATTCCAGTACGGTACTTCACTCCAACTTTATCGGCGCCTCGTTGGAGAGCCATGGTGAGGTCTAGATCTGCTATCGCTGGAAACTCGACAGGCATATAGTGCAAAGTTGTTCCTTCATCGCGAATAGCCGCTGAAATTATTGCGAGCTCGCCAGAATGAATATCCTTTTGAATTGCCCCTGAGGTACCCACTCGAATAAATGTATCTGCGCCGACGCGAGCCAACTCTTCCACTGCGATAGCAGCTGATGGACAGCCAATACCAGTTGATGTGACTGAGACTTTTTCACCATCGAGATAACCGGTGTATGTCACATACTCTCGATTGGAGGCGACTAACTTTGCATCGTCAAAGAGTGCGGCAATCGGCTCGCATCGACCGGGATCTCCAGGTAGCAAAACATAACGACCCACGTCACCTTGCTCGAGTTGAATGTGATACTGCTTGCCATTTGCTTCCATGTGAGCCCCCTAATTGCTTACTTGTTTTGTGCGTCAAATGTAATTAGTTCACGAACACCTGCAATTGCTGTTTCTATAAGGGGCTCGATAGAACCGAGTTCGCCCTCACCATGCATCAAC
Source organism: Actinomycetota bacterium (assembly GCA_009699575.1). Classification (GTDB taxonomy): domain Bacteria; phylum Actinomycetota; class Actinomycetes; order Nanopelagicales; family Nanopelagicaceae; genus Planktophila. The sequence continues at coordinate 84,540 of WLNY01000003.1, read as the reverse complement.
ATAATCCCACCCGAGCGCACCTTGAGCATAGATGAAATAACAAAAATTGCCGAGGCTTCCATCTCCGAACATATTGCGCCACCAATCTCCCATGCCTTCCAACGATCTAGAAGTTGACTCGTGACACCAGAATGCTCAGGCTCAACTTCACCATAGAAGGAATCTTTTGATTGCGAAATTCCTACGCGGTGGGCGACCCCCTTACGGATGGCTGCACTACGTAGAGCGCTGACCACGGTTAAATCAGCAACGGCAGGAAATTCCATCGGCATGTAATGAATTGATGTTCCTTCATCGCGAATCGCGCCTGTAACAATAGCTAGCTCGCCAGATTTCGTTCCTGGCTGAATAGACCCAGATGTTCCTACTCTTATGAAAGTATCTGCACCTACTCGCGTCAACTCTTCAATCGCAATAGCAGCAGACGGGCAACCAATTCCAGTTGAAGTGACTGATACGCGTACTCCATCGAGTTCACCTGTATATGTTACGTACTCTCGATTAGTAGCAACATGCACTGCATTCGTGAGGTGCCTAGCAATTACTTCCACACGGCCGGGATCACCGGGAAGAAGAACATACCGTCCTACATCACCATCTTCTAACTGAATGTGATGCTGTTTCAAGGATGTGCCACTCATAATTGATTTACCCTTTCGACAAAGAAGTCCATAAATTCATCTACGTTTACTTCCATCGCTACTTTACTATTTGGTTTATTTCCAGTCGCACTATAGTGATCTGCAGTTGTTTGCGCTGTTGTGTGATGACCCTTTAATTCCACAGTGACAAAATAATTTCTTAATTCAACAAGATCTGGTCGAATCAAGATTGCTGCAGCAAGTGGATCATTAATCGCACAACCATCAATGCCTTGATATTCATCGTGGAATTCCATGTAAAAGCGAGTTGAGTCCTCAATAAATTTCTTAATCTCAGGTCGCGCTGAACTTAGGCGATCCACATGTTTGGGCTGGAAGAGGCACTTGTACGTAACATCAAGTGGGACGATTGTGAGATCAAAACCTGCCTTTAAAATTACATCAAAGGCATGTGGGTCACAAAATACGTTGTACTCCGAAGCTGGAGTGGCATTACCTGGGGCATGAATCGCGCCTCCCATAGAGACAACGTTTTTAATCAGCGGAATAATTGAAGGATCCCGATGAATAGCCAAGGCAAGATTGGTCATCGGTCCAATACAAAGCATCGTTATTTCATGAGGAAATTTATGGACAAGGGAAATAATTAATTCAACAGCATGAATAGGATTCAAAGCTGCGGTGGAATCAGGCAGCACGGCATAACCTAAACCACCATCACCGTGAGTTTCTTCGGCAACCGTTAAAGCCTTCACCAATGGAGCATGCGCACCCTTTGCAACTGGTACGTCAGTTAGTCCTGCTAACTCAATAAGTTGCAGGGCATTTTTTGCACATTTCTCAACGGTGGTGTTTCCGTGAGTAACGGTGATCGCTTCCAACGAAATTTCTGGTGATGCGGCAAGCAGTAGAATTGCGAGAGCATCATCAATTCCTGGATCGCAGTCAAGAATTACTCGTTGCTTGTTCATACTTTTGACAACTTTCTATGATGATGCAGTCCCAGTAAGGCGATTGCAGTTGCAATTATTGATGATGCAATAACAAAATTAAAGCCCTTCCAGGATCCATAACTACTCACAATCGCCCCGGTAACGGCGCTACCCAAAGTGATTCCAATCGAAATAGCAGCGCCAAGGTAGGAAAATGCCTCATTGAGTCGATCTGATGGAACAAGAATTTTCAGTAACGCATTAGCCGCGATGAGAGTGGGTGAAATCGCAACACCAGAAATCATCACCAATACCGCTAGCGAGTCATATTCTTGAATCAGGACAGGACCGAGAGTGGCAACTGTCATGAATGAGAGCGCAATAAAATATCGGTGAGATGGCGAACTCTTCCAATGATGGAGACCATACAGAGTTCCTGCCACGAGTGATCCCAATGAATAAAGAGCTACTAGGAGGCCGCCCTGGCTTCCATGACCTGTTGATTTCGCGGCAGCGAGAATTGCAACTGTATTACCGCCGAATACTCCTCCAAGTGCGATGAGTGAAAAGAGTAGAGCTTTAATCATTGGGATTTTAAGCAATCCCGCTTGTCGCTTCTCGCGATTTTCGGCTATGTCATGATCCCCGCTTGTGTATGCAAGCCCCGAAGCGCCGAATATTAAAAAGATTAAGCCCGTAATCAGGGCAACTGCTGGTGAATATTGAGCATATAGAAGGCCTGCGAGAGCGGGTCCCGACACAAATGAAATCTCATCTAATACGGATTCAATTGAAAGTGCGGTATTGAGTTCCTTCATATTTCCAAGAGCACGACTCCAACGAGTGCGTGTATAGCTTCCAATATTGGCAAGCGTTGCACCCGAACAAGCAGCAAAAAGGAGAATCGGAAAAATTCCTCCCGAACTAACTTTTATCAACGCCAACATAGAAATAATATGAAGGATTGTTATCGGTACAAGTACAACACGGCTACCTTTTCGATCAGCAAGTCTTCCTATTCGAGGCCCAACTAGGGCTCCAGCAAGTGTGTATGCAGCAGATGCGAGTCCGGCATATGCGAATGAATCCTTTGTAGAGGATATGAGGAGAACAATCGCTACTGGATTCATAGCTAATGGAATTCGTCCAAGTATTCCAAAACCAAATGTGGAAAACGCCGCTGGTTTACGTATGACCTCTAGGTAAGAACTGAGCAAAATATCTCCAAAGAAAGTTTTGTGTAAACGATTGCAGAACTCTACGGTGGAGGGCATACTCCTGTCTAGGTATATTCCATTTTTAGAGGGAGATTTTTTTCATGCGTATTTACTTTGCCGGTCCACTTTTCACTCCATATGAACGCACATTTATCGACCAGTGTGCTGCACGGATGCGCGCAGCAGGAATGGAAGTTTTTGTTCCCCATGAAATTCCCCTTCCAGATCCCGTTACTCCTGCATTTATTTTCGATGTTGACTCTTCCGAAGTCATGAAAGCTGATGCAGTACTAGCCCTTCTTGACGGACCAATGGTCGATGACGGAACAGCATCTGAAATAGGAATTTTTTGGGCGCTCATGCAGTCAGATAAGAGTAAAAAGGGAATCGTTGGCTTAGTTACCGACACCCGAGTAATTCGCGATCGCAATATGATCGATGGAAAGGGCATCAATCTCTTTGTTCGCGGTTGCGTTGAAGATGTTGGAGAAGTAGTCGACCACTTTGATAAGGCTTTTGAAATTCTTCTCAAATGGCAGAGCGAAATCAAGTAAAAGGTTTAAAAGCCTTAGTACATAATTGTTTTAGTTAGATGATGTGGCCAGTGCGTTGCGTGATAGGTCTTCCATAATCTGAAGTCCACTTGTGGCTGTAGTAGTGTTTCAAGGCCTTTACGTCTCGCATTGACTTCATCGGTTAATCGCGCAATCGCGTAAATCGATTGAGCGCGAATTTCAATCTCTGCATCTGAATCTCGTTTAACTTCTTGAAGTGAATTAATCTGGCTTTCTAGTTCAGGAGCATATTCAAAAATTCCCATCACACGTAGCCCAACAGGGACTATGTAATCTGCGAATGCAGTCAACATGTGAGCATCCTCTAATTTCCATGCCGCACGCGGAGCAAGGGTTAGGTGCATGCCCCAGATGCCAAGTTGAGCCAACTTATAGAGTTCCACACGATCGCCTTTGTATTGCGATACATCTTCAAATCGCGGAAATTCTGTTGTTAGACGTTCTAGGATTCCATCCCCTGCTGCATACAACTTGGGAGCGCATGACTTTACAAAGTTATGGTACTTACCTGAGTAATCCTTAACGAGCTTCTGACCAACTTCATGGAGAATGCTGACTCGCTCGTCAAGCATAGGCATTTCAATCGTTCCTGAAAATATTTTATTTAGCTGGTCACGCGTGATATCGGCGAGATAAGCACCATCAAAAAATGGAATACCTTCCCCTATTGCACGGTGGAAACAAGCAAGCATCGCCTCGCTATCAGACCATCGTTTTCCCATGTAGTCAGTTTCAAACTTCACACCAGAGTCAAAATTGGTGAATGCAAAGTTGAGAGTATTGACCACGAGAGTGAAATCCATAAGGAAATCTGGGTCATTACCAAAATCAAAGAGCATCGATCCATCGGGCTTAGCAAATTCCTCATAAGCCATCCAGTCAGCGACATCACTGATCTTTTGCTCATTTATTTTAACCAACGTCGATTTCTCAAGAACTGGCTTGAGGCTCTTTAAAACAGCAGAATCCCACATGTTTTCATTTGACATTACTAATGACCTTCTTCTCTCTCGCGATAAGGGACAGCTAGCATCGCAGGAGGTTTTAATTTCTGTGCGAGTAAGACTAAGACCAGGATGGTTGCCAAGTTAGGGAAGAAAGTGACAAACTCATTTGGAATAATTGGAACCTTGATATAAATAAAGCCAATAAAGAGCGCAGCGGCTGCAGTAATAGAAGCAGTTTTCATGCGTCCACGAGTGATTGACCAAATTACAAAGAGAGCCCCGAGAATAACAATGACCAAGAGGGCGGCATGGATAGAAGTAGGTTGACGAACTCGAAGTGCGTCAGTGAGACCAAAGAGAACCGATCCCGCAAGTACTCCACTTGGGCGCCAGTTTCCGAAAATGACTGTAGCAAGACCAATAAAGCCTCGACCAGCCGTCTGTCCTTCACGGTAAACCTGTGAGGCAACCAACGAAAGGTATGCGCCACCAAGAGATGCAAACATTCCTGAAATTGCTAACGCCATATAACGTGTGCGATACACCTTCACACCTAGAGATTCTGCTGCGATTGGATTCTCACCGCAAAAACGAAGTCGAAGTCCGAAGCGAGTGCGCCACAAGATCCATGTACTTAATGGAACTGTAATGAGCAAGAAAATTGTTGCCCATGAAATTTCCGTAACGAATCCTGCAAGAACTCCAGCAGCATCCGAGAGAATAATAATATTTTTGCCGTTAATGGAGAGTAGCCACGAACTTATTCCAGGAACAGTTAAATATCCAGGTTGTTGCACCATCGGCGAAACGCTGATGTCTCCACCATTAGGAATGAAAAGAACTCCTGAGAGATAGCGCGCGGCACCCAGGGCCAATAAGTTAATCGCCAAACCAGAGACCGCTTGATCAATTCCAATTTTCACTACAAGGATTCCGTGAAAAAGACCGACAAGTGCGCCGCCGATAGCTGCGGCAAGGAATCCGATCCAAGGACCATGCAAAAATGCGAACCATGCACCTATCCATGTGCCAGCAATCATCATGCCTTCGAGTCCAATATTAATTACACCGGCACGCTCTGCCCATAGTCCACCTAATCCAGCCATAAGTAGCGGGATGGTAAATCGCAGCGTTGCACTAGAAAGGCCTGCAGAGGTCAGATCGTTCGCCCCTGTAATTCTGCGAACGACCGAAATGACGATAAGAACGAGCGCCACTAGCAACGCCAAACGCCAAGGAGAAGCGAACTTGCGAACGACTTTATTCTTCATAACGTTATTGAGTAGTGCGCTCATGCCGAAGCCTCGCCTTCAGTTGTTGCTGAAACTTTTAAGGTAGCGCTAGCGCTTCCTACAAGTTTTTGCTCTTGTTGTTTATTAATGCGTTTAACGATCTCATACGCAACAACAATAGAAAGAACGATTGTTCCTTGCATGATTGTGATGATCTCCTTTGGGACGCCATTGAGATCGAGCACACCTGCAGAACGATCTAGGAACGCCCAGAAATAGGCTGCAAAAGCAATGCCTACTGGATGATTACGACCAAGAAGTGCAAGTGCTAATCCAGTAAGTGCATAGCCTGATGGAAATGAAATACTGTAACTGTGTGTTTCGCTGAGCAAAGTGCCCATTCCTGTAAGTCCTGCAATCGCGCCGGAAAGAGCCATCGTTACGAAAATCATCTTGGGAGCATTGACGCCACCAGCTCGCGCAGCTTTAAAGGAAAGACCAGTAGCTCGAAGATTAAAGCCGAATGTGCTTTTATTGAGAAGAACCCAATACGCCAATCCAATAAAGACTGTGAAGATTATGAAACCATGAATTTGGCCACCAAGAAATGGAATCGTTGGAAGTTGACCCGATGGTGCGATGATTGGGGTGTTTAAGTTATTTGAACCTTCAGCCTGCTCGCCGAGGCGAGTTGGCTGCAATAGGTAGGCAACCAATCCTGCAGCAATCGCGTTTAACATAATGTTTGAGATAACTTCGGAGATGCCGCGCTTAACTTTAAGGTACCCGGCAATACTTCCCCAGAGACCTCCGACGATTGCTCCAACTAAAATAATAAGGGTGACATGGAGTACTGGTGGCAATGTGAATAATCCACCTACTACAGCAGCGAAAAAGACTGCCAAGCGATACTGACCATCAATACCGATATTAAAGAGCATCATTTTGAATCCGATGGCTGCTGCAACACCTGCAATGTAATAACCAGAAGCAATATTGAGTTCAGCAACAATATTGCGTGGGGAGAATCCGTAATCAATCATTGCCTTCAAAATATCAACAGGGCTTGTGTGCTTGAGTAATAAAATTCCACTGATGAGAAGGAGTGAAGTAACAATTGCAGCTACAGGCGCAACTATTCCCCAGAAAATGCGGCTCTTCATGCGATTTTTTCTCCTGTCATTGCTAATCCAAGTTGCTCTGGAGTCGTTTTATCTGGATCAAGTACTGCAACTATTTTTCCGCCCGAGATCACGGCTAAACGGTCGGATAAATTAAAGAGTTCATCGAGGTCAGCAGAAATGAGAAGAATTGCCATGCCAGCCAAGCGCGCTTCAATCAGTTGATTCCAAATTAGTGCTTGAGCTCCAACATCGACACCACGAGTTGGTTGGGCTGCAATAAGCAGGCTTGGTTTATCCGCCATCTCACGTCCAACAATAAATTTCTGTTGATTTCCTCCCGAGAGTGCAGCGGCCATCACATTAATACTCGGCGTGCGCACATCAAGATCTACAACAATTCTCTCGGAATCTTTCTTGGCTGCCGCCTTATTGAGCCAGAACCCATTGGCCATTGGCGCAGTAGCTTGGTGGCCCAAAATTCTGTTCTCCCAGAGGGGCGCAGACATTAGAAGGCCATCTCTTTGGCGATCTTGCGGAATATACCCAACGCCTGAATCACGAATCTCGCGTGATGAAGAATCGGAAATATCGTGGCCCATGATTGAGACATTTCCTGAACTTGCCTTTACTAATCCCATGATCATTTCAATGAGTTCCGATTGGCCATTTCCTTCGACTCCAGCGACTCCAAGAATTTCACCACTATGAACTTCAAGTGAAACGCCATGAAGAATTTCGCGGTGGTCTGGAGTTACATAGGTAGCATCTTTTATTTCAAGAATTTTTTCTAAGCCCGGCTTAGTTGAGACTTCCCTACGTTTTGGAAGTTCTCGCCCAACCATCAATTCTGCAAGTTCCTTCTTATTCGTCTTGCTAGGTATTACTGAAGCAACTGTTGTTCCTGCGCGCATAACAGAAATATCATCGGCTATCGATAGGACCTCATCGAGTTTATGTGAAATAAATATAATTGTGAGTCCATGCGATGTTAGGTCTTTCAAATTTCGAAAAAGTTCATCAACTTCTTGAGGGACGAGTACCGCAGTTGGCTCATCCAAGATTAATATCTGTGCCCCGCGATACAAAACTTTTGCGATCTCAACACGTTGACGTTCGCCAACACCGAGCTCAGCTACTAGTTGATCAGGATTTATATCAAGGCCATAATTTTTTGTTATTTCAATGAGTTTGGCACGAGCAGCGTCTACCTGAATTACGCCTCCGAATGAGGTTGGTTCACTGCCGAGGATTACATTTTCCAAGACACTTGCATTATCTGCCAACATGAAATGTTGATGGACCATGCCAATGCCTAGCGCAATTGAATCTTGCGGAGACTTGAAGATAACTTTTTTACCATCGACTAAAATTGTTCCCGAGTCGGGCATCACCATTCCGTACAGAATTTTCATTAAGGTTGATTTTCCAGCACCGTTTTCGCCGATGATTGCGTGAATTTCACCCTTTTTAATTGCGAGATTTACGTTGTGATTTGCAACAACACCGGGGTACTTCTTTTCAATACCTTGGATCTCAACTATTGCACTCAATTCTGTGCCTTTCTTGGTGGTTTGGTTTTGTATAAGAAGTCACCGGCAATCTCTTGCCGGTGACTTCTCTTCTTACAAGTTATTATTTTTTACTATTTTAAGTCAGTCACTTACATGGCTGGCTTTGAAGGAACCTTGATCTTTCCCTTGACGATTCCTGCAATAAGAGTGTCCATCTTCTTCTTGTATGAAGAAACACGTCCACCACTAGTTGAGTAACCAATTCCACCATTTTTGAGGTTGAAAGTTACTGAACCTGACTTGAATGTTCCCTTGTCGATTGAGTTAATGAATGCAAGTACGCCGACATCAACCTTCTTCAACATAGAAGTAAGAATTACAGACTTGTATGCCTTGTTTGAAGGGAATGCCCATTCATCAGCATCTACGCCGATAGACCACTTCTTCATTGCAAGAGCTGCCTTGTGAGCACCGGCTCCTGAACCGCCTGCTGCTGAGTACACAACATCTGCGCCGTTATCAAACATTCCGCGTGCAGCTTCTTCGCCCTTTGCAGGGTCATTGAAGCCTGAGAAGTCAGGGAATACTGAAAGGTATGAAACCTGAACTTTAATCTTCTTGTTAACTGACTTTGCACCAGCTGCATATCCAGCTTCGAACTTCTGGATAAGTGGAGTCTGAACTCCACCAATGAAGCCGACGTTGCCAGTCTTAGATTTTAGAGCAGCTGCTGCTCCAACTAGGAATGAACCTTCTTGCTCAGCGAAAACAATTCCCTGAACGTTAGGCAACACAACAGTTGAGTCATCAACAATTCCAAATTTTACATCTGGAAATTCTGCCGCAACAATCTTGAGTGAGCTTGCATATGTGAATCCAACCGCAATGATTGGGTTAGAGCCTGAAGTTGCGAGAAGACGTAAACGCTCTTCACGAGTTGCATCAGTATCAGATAGTGCAGCCTGTAGTTCCTGAATCTTTACGCCTTTGTGTGTCTTGACGTAATCGCGTGCACCAAAATATGCGAGCTGGTTGAAGCCCGGAATATCGCGGCCGCCTAAGTCAAAGGCAACACCAATCTTTGTAATCTTTGTTGCTGCTGATGCGCTAGGCGCAGTAGCTGTTACAACAGAAAAAGCGAGGCCAGCTGCAAGTACTACTGCAAGCAAGCCCTTCTTCTTGGTATTTCTGTTCTGCATTCGTTTGTCTCCTTGTTAGTTTGAGTGATCACTCAGGTATTACTTTACTTTCTTGCTTCCTTGATCGATTTTTGAATCTTTCGAGCTCCATAACCATGGATTCGAACATGATCCTCTTTCAATCAATTTCACATCTATCATTTTGTGCTGCGGGGAAAGTCTATTATTAGGGTCAAGGCGATTAATCATAATTCTCATGGCTTCCGCGCCTTGAGATTCCACATCACGACTCACTACAGTCAATGGTGGAACCAGCAATGTCGCCATTTCGATATCGTCAAAACCGATAAACGAAAGCTCCTCTGGAACGCATACCCCACGCGACTTAATTGCTTCTAGGGCGCCAATGGTCATGAGGTTATTTGCGGATAGCACGGCAGTAGGAGGGTTATCTAGGTCAAGCAACTTAGTCATCGCTGCGAACCCACCGACTTGATTAAAGTCAGCCTCTACAAAATACTCGGGGTTATTTTCAATCTTTGCCTTCTTCAGGGCAGCATGAAATCCATCTCGACGTAATTTTCCAGGAGTTGAATCAAGTGGTCCACCAATCATTGCAATCCTTGTGTGCCCAAGTGCGATGAATTTTTCAACAGCAAGTCGACTACCTTTGACATTATCAACTAAAACAGAGTCGAATTCATGGCTCTCTTTTGATATGCGATCGACAAAAACAATAGGAAATCCAAATTTACCGAATGCGGTAGGCGCCACTTCATCCTCAGTGAGTGGAACCATAATGACGCCATCGACTCGCCCAAAGAGTTGGGTAAGAATTCGTTCTTCACGATTGGGGTTGCCATCAGTATTTACTAGGAGCACCATAAATTTCTCGCCTGCGGCTTTCTCAGCGCCGCGAACGATTGATGCAAAAAATGGGTTTGCAATATCTGGAACAATCACTGCAATCGTGCTTGTCTTGCCAGACTTAAGATTTCGAGCAGCTGCGGACGGTCGATAATTTAACTGCGCGATTGCTTCTCTAATCGCATCTTCCTCTCGAACATTGTTGCCACTGAGAAACCTTGACACCGTGGCGACAGAGACGCCTACTCGTTCTGCAACTTGTGTAATTGTCACAGTTGTCATCTTTGCGCCTCCATCCTTGTTTTCACAGCGGCCTATCTAATCCCACTTGAGAGCCGGAAATTAACTACTGATAACGATTGCAGAGAGCGTATCTCCTGGGGTACATTTTCGTCTACAACTTTGCCAAACGAATTTGATGGGCGGATATGAGTAATCCCTGTGTTGTTGTCGTTGGAAGCACCATGATCGACATGATTGCTTATGCCAAGAAACTGCCCGAGCGTGGGCAAACTGTTCAGGGAGATAACTTCGCATTGGGCTTTGGTGGCAAAGGTGCCAACCAAGCGGTCATGGCAGCGCGCCTAGGAGCATCTGTCTACATGGTAAATACGCTAGGAGATGATGTTTTCGGCGATTCAACGATTAAGAATTTTGCTGATCAGGGAATTAATACAACCTACGTAGCACGAACCAGCGGGCCCAGTGGAGTTGCGCCTATTTGGGTAGAACCAGATGGCACCAATCGAATTATCTGCGTGCCTGGCGCAAATAACGCTATGACGCCAGAGCAAGGTGCTACAGCCATTGATGAAATTAGCTCACGAGAAAGTGTCGGAGTGGTAATTGGGCAGCTAGAGATTCCGCAAGCAGTAACAGCAGAGGCGTTTCGCCGCGCACGAGCACGGGGAATTATAACAATTCTTAATCCAGCACCCTCTGCTCCACTAACTGCCGAACTTCTCGAAGCAAGTGACTGGGTCATTCCCAATGAAAGTGAATTTGCTGATATGCACCCCGCGGGACTTGCTCCATCAAGTGATGAGATTATCCGCGAACTTTCCCAGCTTCTTAATAAACATATCTTGGTGACCCTCGGTGAAGCAGGAGCTGCATATTGCGACAAAAATGGCGTTGTGCACCGTGTTTCGGCCCCAAAAGTCCACGCGATTGACACAACAGGCGCTGGTGATGCCTTTGTGGGGGCATTTGCCTACGGTCTTTCAATTGCACTTGGAGATGAGAAATCAATTCAACTTGGATGTATCTGCGCTTCAGATAGTGTGACGCGTTTAGGCACGCAATCCTCCTATCCTGATCGGGAGAAGGCTATAAACTTGCTCTCTGAAGTGATGAGCGCCCACAGCGCCTAAAAAGTCATCATCGTTATTTCATAAAGGAGAGCACCCGCAATGGCCGCTGACAGCAGTTTTGATATCACCTCAAAAATAGATCGCATGGAACTCGATAACGCAATTAATCAGGCAGTCCGAGAGATTGAGACTCGCTTCGATTTTAAAAATACTGGTTCAAAAATCGAACTCGAAGGTGAAAAGATCCTTATTGAGGCTGACACTGAAGAGCGTGCAAAAGCAGCCCTTGATGTTGTTAAAGACAAAATGATTAAACGCGGTGTCTCACTCAAACATATTGATCCAGCAGCCCCAGTGCTGAGCGGAAAGATTTACAAAATTTCATGTCCTCTTAAAGAAGGAATTTCAACAGAGAATGCAAAGAAGATTGCAAAATTTCTTCGAGATGAAGGACCGAAGTCACTCAAGACTCAAATTCAAGGTGATGAGCTTCGCGTGACAAGCAAGAGTCGAGATGACCTTCAAGATGCAATTCAGATGGTCAAAGATGGCTCTTGGGAGTTTGCAGTTCAATTTACGAACTTTCGTTAATTGACTCGCTATAAATCCGGCCTTTTTTTCGGCATCACTGCATACACACTCTGGGGTGCATTTCCGCTCTATTGGCCGCTTCTAAAGCCAGCAGGTGCGCTAGAGATCGTTTCGCACCGTGCGGTGTGGACTTTATTTTTTTGTGTTGTTGCCCTTGGAATCAATAAACAACTTAAATCTACGATTCTTATAATCGGCAATCGTAAAACCTTTCTCCGTCTCGCCTTGGCTACTGTCTTTATTTCAACAAACTGGCTGACATATATTTGGGGTGTCAATCATGGTCACGTTGTTGAAACGGCGTTGGGGTATTACGTAATCCCCATCATCATGATTGGTTTTGGGATTTTCCTTTTTCACGAGACGTTGCGACCCTTACAGTGGATCACCGTCGGCCTTGGTGCCCTGGGGGTAGTGGTTCTTACTATTGATTTTGGACGATTGCCTTGGATTGCACTTGCTCTTGCTATCTCATGGAGTTCATATGGCTTGGTAAAGAAAACTCTTAACCTAGGGGCGCTCCAAGGTCTTGCGCTAGAAACTTTGATCTCATTTCCATTTTACGGTGGATACTTAATTTACTTGGGCATTAACGGCACAGGACTATTAGGTACTGCTCCGGGAATTTCTATCCTTCTCATAAGTGCGGGAATTGTGACCGCTATCCCTCTCTTGAGCTTTAACGCATCAACAACTCGATTGCCTTTTACAATCATCGGTCTATTGCAATATATAACTCCTACAATTCTATTTCTAGTTGGTGTGCTCGTTAGACATGAGAATATGCCAACCGGTCGTTGGATTGGTTTCGTTATTATTTGGCTTGCACTTCTTGCTTTGGCGATTGACCTCGTTAGGTCAAGCCGTACGCTCAATAACAGCGTCACAGAGTGACATCAATGCTCCTGTTGCATCCGCAACAGGCAGTGGTCCCAGAGCGGCGCGTGCTTCTTTCGCGATTTGATGTAACTGATTTCGAGACTTTTCTAAAGCTGGATGGATACGCAATTCACTCAGTACTTGTGAAACTAAGCGTTCATCTGTGATTGGAGCGCTCAGTAAGTTTTTTAATTCCATGTCACTTGGATCTGTAGAATTCATAACATTAAGGGTTACCAAAGTTGCTACGCCTTCTCTTAAATCTGTTCCTGGAGTTTTACCCGACTCGTTCGTATCACTTGCGATATCGATAACATCATCGGCTAATTGAAAAGCTATTCCCATTTTTTCGCCAAATACTGTCAAGTTTTCCACTACATCTTTAGGAGCACCTGAAAGTAAAGCTCCATATCGCGCACTCGTTGCGATCAATGAGCCAGTTTTATCAGCAACAACAGATAAGTAATGTTCCAGAGGATCCTGGCCATCGGCTGGTCCTTGTGTTTCCATGATTTGGCCAATAACTAAGCGCTCGAAAGTATGAGCCTGTAAACGAACAGCTTCTGGACCTAAATCAGCAAGTAATTCAGATACTTTTGCAAATAAATAATCTCCAGTAAGAATTGCAACCGTATTTCCCCAACGATTATTTCCGCTCTCAACTCCTCGGCGTAATGGCGCTTCATCCATGACGTCGTCGTGATACAACGTTCCTAGGTGAGTTAGTTCGCAGACCACAGCGGATTCAATCACTCCAAATTTGTTTGGGTCCCCATAATGCGAAGCAATGAGGGTTAATAGTGGTCGAAGACGTTTACCACCCGCGTCAATAAGGTGTCGAGAAGTCTCAATGACTAATGGGTATTTTCCTTCAACCTGACTACGAAGTAGAGTTTCAACTCTAATCATATTCTCCGCTAAAGATTCCTCCAGAGCGGGCGCTAAGCCCGGAATACCAAAGGATGACATTATCTAATAAATATCGCGAGAGTTTTTATAGAATCAAGAAGAGGTGAGGGGAACACACCTAGTGCAATCGTGACAACAAAGCAGATCACCACTGTTGCTCGAGTAAGTATGGACGGAATTACAACACTTGTTCCGTCTTCTTGAGGATCAGTAAAGAACATAAGTACTATCACTCGGATATAGAAAAATGCTGCAATCGCACTGGAGAGAACGCCAGCTATAACAATCGACTTTGATCCACCTTCATATGCAGCTGAAAAGATAGCAAACTTTCCAATGAATCCACTTGTTAGAGGAATCCCCGCAAAGGCAAGCAAGAAACCCGCAAAAATAGTCGCAACCCAAGGGGACCTTTTTCCAAGACCGGCCCAGCGATTAAGATCTGTCACCTCACCTGTTGAATCTCTCACAAGAGTTACAACGCCAAAGGCTCCGACAGTGGCAACTCCATATGCAAAGAGGTAGAAAATTGAACCTTCTAGACCAGCTTTATTGAGAGCGATTACACCGGCAAGAAGAAATCCTGCATGGGCTATTGATGAGTAAGCCAACATTCTCTTTACATCACGTTGAGCAATCGCAACAAGAGAGCCAAAAAGCATTGTGATGATCGAAATAACTATGAGAAGTGGACGCCATTGCCACTGTGCATTTGCAAATGCAGTGTAGAAAATGCGCAACATTGCACCAAAGGCTGCAACCTTGGTTGCTGCAGCCATAAACGCTGTAACTGGAGTTGGCGCACCCTGATAGACATCGGGTGACCACGCATGGAATGGAACTGCCCCGACTTTAAAGAGAAGTCCGACCGATAAAAATGCAATTCCGATGAGCAAAATGATGTCGTTTCCGCTTCCACCGGCGATGGCAATTCGAATGCCTTCAAAAGAAACCGACCCGGAGTATCCGTAGAGGTAGGCAGCGCCAAAAAGGAAGAATGCAGACGAAAACGCACCGAGTAGAAAGTACTTGAGAGCAGATTCTTGCGAGAGAAGTCGGCGACGTCGAGATAAACCAGCCATGAGATACAAAGGTAAGGAGAGCATTTCCAAGGCAACAAATAAGGTAATGAGATCAGTTGCGATCGGAAAAATCATCATTCCGCTCACCGCAAATAGCGTCAGTGGAAAAACTTCAGTCAGTGTTTGACCACTTTGAATTGCCCGTCGCTCATCTTCGGAGCCAGGAACTGCAGCTGCTACCGGGACAAAATTCTCAGTATCTGCAATTAGAAATGCTGCAAGTATTGAGATAACCAATATTGATGCCTGCATCAATACCGCTGGCCCATCAATGACAACAGAACCCATTGCCGCAGTAGTTGATTGAGAATTTCTTATAGTGAAAACCTGAAAGAGTGCGAGTAACAATGTTCCAATCGTCAGACTCAACTGAGCAATTGGGCGTAACTTTCTAGAAACGAATGCCTCGACAAGAACTCCTATGAGGGCGCCCCCAAGGACTATAAGAATTGGAGATAGTAGTTGGTAGGAAAGTACTGGTGCTGTAAAAGTCATTTACTTGCCACCATTCGTTGGTACGGGATCAGTGAAACCTAATTGCGCAATCGTATGCTGGGCAATTGGATTGATGACATTGAGCAGTGGAGCTGGATAAAAACCGAGAAATACAATTGCAGCCATTACTGGGGCAATTGCAATTTTTTCACGTAGGTTTAAATCTGACAGGTTTTCATTCCCAGGAGAGGTTGGACCATGCAACGCTTTTTGTACAGGAATTAAAATGTAAAGAGCAGCAAGAACAATTCCGAATGTTGCGATTATTGCAGCTGCTGGATAACGAGTATACGTTCCCACTAGTACCAAGAACTCACTGACGAAACTAGAAAGACCAGGCAAAGCCAAGCTCGACATTCCAGCTAGGAAGAAACTCCATGCCATCACGGGAGTAATGCGTTGCAAGCCACCAAAATCAGAAATAGTTGATGAGCCACGACGTGAAATCATCCATCCGGCAACCAAGAAGAGGGCGGCCGTTGAGAACCCGTGGTTAAACATATAAAGAGTCGCACCGCTATGACCTTGGGTTGTCATAGCGAAAATTCCAAGAGTAATGAAACCGAAGTGAGAAATTGAAGTGTACGCAATGAGTCGTTTGATATCTCGAGCACCGATAGCTAAGAATGCACCGTAGAGAATTGAGATCACAGAAAATACAATAATTACCGGAGTGAAAGTCTTCGTTGCATCTGGAAAAAGAGTGAGGCAGTAACGAATCATTCCAAAAGTTCCGACCTTGTCTAAAATTCCAAGGAGCAGAACTGAGGTGCCTGGAGTACCCGCTGCAGCAGCATCGGGTAGCCAGGTATGGAATGGGAATAGTGGGGCCTTAATTGCAAAAGCAATAAAGAAACCAAGAAATAATAGATTTTGCGTAGTCGAACTTATTTGCAACGTAGACAAGGTTTGTAGATCGAATGTGTGGTCACCCTGTTGCCCTGAAATAACATACAAGCCGATTATGGATGCAAGCATCAATAATCCCCCGAAAAGACTATAAATCAGGAACTTTACAGCCGCTGCAGTTCGTGCGCCTGATCCATACCCTCCGATGAGAAAATACACTGGGATCAACATCGCTTCAAAGAAAACATAGAACAGGAATACATCAGAGGCTGCAAATACTCCGATAACCATTGCTTCCAAAATCAATATCAAAATGTAGAAAGTCTTAACGCTCCAACGTCCACCTTCTGACTCATTCCAGCCAGCTAAAATAACGATTGGCGTCAGGATGACTGACATAAGAATAAGAACGAGCGCGATTCCGTCAATTCCAACAGCAAATTTAATTCCAAAAGATTTTATCCAGTCGTAACTTTCAACAAATTGAAGGTCAGTGCTGTCACGAATGAATTCACGCGCCATTACTACAGTCAAAACGGCAACCAAAATAGTTGTGACCAGAGCTGCGTACTTCGCAAACAATCCTTGTGATTTTGGAAGAAGTGCGATGAGCACTGCCCCAAGAATTGGAAGGAGCATCAGAGTTGTTAGGTAATTCATTGAGTCACCACCCAGATAGCGGCGATTAGCGAAATCGCTCCGATGAGAATTAACGCTGCATAACTACGAACAAAGCCAGTTTGTGTTGTTCGAAGAAGATTTCCTGACCCAATTGCAGCCTTACCGATTCCGCGTACCGTGCCATCTACCAAAAGCTCGTCGGTAGAGACCAATGTTTTTGTGAGGAGTTGTCCAGGGCGCATAAAGACAGCTTCATTGAAGTCGTCTTGGAAAAGATCTCGACGAGCAGCTTTTGTAAATATTGAGACATCTGTGGGTGCGGTATTAGAAACTGCACTGCGGGCATACATTTTCCACGCCAGAGCAAAACCAGCTGCAACAAAAACAAGAGCAAGAGAGGAAATAACTATTGGAGGCATGATTTCATTTTCAGTTTCTTCAGTCATTTCAAAAAGTGGCGATAACCAATTAACAAGGGCGTTACCGTGTGAAAGTAAGAATCCAGATGCGACTGACCCAATAGCTAAAATTGCCATCGGTAGCAAAATAAGAAATGACGATTCGTGTGGATTCTTATCTTCTGTATATCTTGGAGTTCCCATGAATGTGAGAATCATCAAGCGAGACATATAGAAAGCTGTAATACCCGCTCCGAGTAGGGCTACTGAGCCAATCAATATTCCTTTAATTCCACCTGAATAGAAAGCAGTTTCAATAATTTTGTCTTTTGAATAAAAACCAGCGAATGGAGGAACACCCAAAATTGCGAGGTATCCCAAGCCAAAAGTTACAAAAGTGATTGGCATAAATAGGCGGATTCCACCGAACTTACGCATATTCACTTCATCGTCCATGCCGTGCATTACAGATCCTGCTCCGAGGAACATCCCAGCTTTGAAGAAACCATGAGTGAGCAGGTGCATGATTGCAAAGGCATAACCAACTGGACCAAGTCCTGATGCAAGAACCATGTACCCAATTTGTGACATCGTTGAAGCAGCTAGCGCTTTTTTAATGTCGTCTTTAGCTGTACCGATGATTGCGCCAAACATCAAAGTGATTGCGCCAATGATGACAACTAAAAGTTGAGCAGTTGGAGCCGCATCAAAAATAAAGTTTGAACGAACAATAAGGTAAACGCCAGCGGTAACCATCGTTGCGGCATGAATCAGGGCCGATACGGGAGTTGGACCAGCCATTGCATCCCCAAGCCAAGCCTGAAGTGGGAATTGAGCAGACTTTCCAGTCGCTGCAACAAGCAACATAATCCCAATTGCGGTGAGTGCACCCTGCGATGCAGTGTGTGATTTCTCAGCAACTCCCGCGAAGGAAACAGTTCCTAGGGTTGCAAATGCAATCATGATGGCAAGTGAAAGACCCATATCTCCTACGCGATTAGCAATAAAGGCTTTCTTTGATGCAGTTGCATAGGCGGGCTTTTGATTCCAAAAACCGATGAGCAGGTAGGAGGCAAGACCAACACCTTCCCAGCCGACATATAAATTGAGATATGAATTTCCAAGAACGAGAAGAAGCATCGCTGCAATAAATAGGTTGAGATAGGCAAAAAATCTACGGCGATTCTCATCGTGTGACATATATGCGATTGAATAAATATGAATGAGGGTTCCGACACCTGTAATCAATAAGACAAAACAAATGGATAATTGATCGAGCAATAGCGCGGCATCTACGTTAAATGTGCCGACGTTAATCCATGAGAATAATACTTGGGTTATTGCGCGATCTTCAGGTGCACGGTTCGCCATCTGAAAGAACTGATCTACGCCAACAATAAATGCACTCCCAGAAAGCACGGTCGCCAATATATGGCCCCATTTATCAACTTTTCGTCCCGCGAGGAGCAAGAAGGTAGCGCCAAAAAGCGGTAAGCCTATGAGATATACGAGTGAGTTGGTATTAAACATATCTATCTCTTCAACAAACTTGCATCATCAACAGATGCAGATCGGCGTGAGCGATAAATCGTCACGATAATTGCCAGACCAATAACAACTTCGCACGCTGCTACAACCATTGTGAAAAAAGCAACAACTTGTCCGTCAAGGTTGCCATTTATACGCGAGAAAGTTACAAAAGAAAGATTTGCTGCGTTGAGCATTAATTCAATACACATAAAAACAACAATTGCATTTCTGCGCACTACAACTCCAACTGCCCCCAAAGTAAAGAGCAGAGCAGAAAGGTAGAGATAATTTGCGGAGTTCATTTACTTCTCCTCCTCAACAGCTGTATTGATCTGGTCTAGTTGATAGATTGAAGAATCTTTCATATCACCACGCGCACGAAGAGTTTCGGAAATCGAAGCAGAAGCTGGTGAGCCATCAGGTAAAAGTGCTGGAACATCGACTGCGTTATGTCGTGCAAAAACGCCTGGTCCGGGAAGGCCAGCAGCTGTTGCTAGTGAACCAGAGCGAAAGCGCGCAATGGAGAGATCCCGTTGGGTTGGTCTCGGTATTTCGCGTTGATGGTGTGCTAAAACCATTGCACCTAGCGCTGCTGTGATTAGTAGCGCTGAAACAATTTCAAATGGCCATACATACTTTGAAAAGAGCAATTGAGCCAAGCTGGCTACGTTTCCGTTTGCGTTTGCAGCATCAAGGCCAATCGCTTCACGTCCAAGGGTTGCTCGCCCAAGGAGAGACATCATAAGTCCGCCAAACCCAAAAGCAGCCGTGATAGCAATGGGTCTAAGTCCACTAATTGTTTCGGTTAACGAATCTGATGAATCAACACCGACAAGCATGAGAATAAAAAGAAACAGCATCATGACAGCGCCTGTGTAAACAACAACTTGAACAATGCCTAGAAATACTGCTCCCTGGGCTATATAAAAAATTGCCAACGTAACCATTACAAAAGCTAATAGAAGTGCTGAGTGCACAGCTTTCTTAACTAAAAGCATTCCAAGCGCAGCCGCAACTGCAAGTGGCGCAAGGATCCAAAATAGTATTGCCTCAGGGGTTTGGGTAACCCCGGTATTAATTGCTAGTTGAATCATTGTTGTTGTCCCTGCGATGGGTGGGCTTCTTTAACTTCCCCGCGGTAATAATTTGTATCCGTCATATCTGGGTACATTGGATGAGGTGGCATCAACATTCCTGCACGAAGAGGAGCGAGGAGATCTTCTTTTTCAAAAATCAATTTACTGCGGGAATCATCAGCAAGTTCATACTCGTTCGTCATAGTAAGTGCTCGTGTAGGGCAGGCTTCAATACAAAGGCCACAAAAAATACAACGCAGATAATTTATTTGATAAACGGCGCCATAACGCTCACCGGGTGACATTCTTTTCTCTTCAGTATTGCTCGCGCCCTCAACATAGATCGCGTCAGCAGGGCAAGCCCATGCGCACAATTCACAGCCAATGCATTTCTCAAGGCCATCAGGGTGGCGGTTGAGCTGATGGCGACCATGAAAACGAGGCGCTGTAGGTGCTTTTACTTCTGGGTATTCAACTGTCAGTGTCTTTTTAAACATTGTTCTAAAAGTGAGGCCAAAACCTTTGAGTTGAGAGAAGAAACTAGATGGGCCTTCATTAACTACCGGCGTGTATTCAACATTATTGAGCCCAAGTTCATGCGACTTCATTGGCTCTATCTGATCAGACATCTTTTCGGCCCTTCTCTGATGAGACGTTAACGCTTCTAAATTCACTCGGTAGAACCGGCACAGGAAAATCAACAGGTGCGTGTTGCCACGATATAGCAGCCTTTTTACGCTTCTTCGAATTATCAAATCCGATATTAATAGCCATGATGAGAACGACAACTACTCCGGCGAAAATCAAAGTTGTCACGCGAGAAGCACCTTGTAATGACAGTACGCGAAGCGTTGCGACAATCATGATCCAGAAGAGAGAAACTGGTATCAAAACTTTCCAACCAAATTGCATGAATTGGTCGTATCGCATTCGTGGCAAAGTGCCACGGAGCCATACAAATGTGAAGAAGAACGCGAGAACTTTTACAAAGAACCAAATTGCTGTGAACCAACCACCGAGCCATTGTTCTGTAAAGCCCAATCCTGGAAGCGCGCGATACCCACCAAGAAAGAGCGTGGTGGCAAGAGCTGAAACTGCGATGATATTTACATATTCTGCAAGGAAAAAGAGTGCGAACTTAAGTGATGAATACTCGGTGTGAAATCCACCAACGAGCTCTCCTTCAGCTTCAGCTAAATCAAATGGTGCACGGTTAGTTTCACCAACCATTGAAATTGCGTAGATTACAAAGGAAGGGAAAAGAACAACTGCGTACCACCATTGATCTTGTGCGGCGACAATATCTGATGTCGACATGGATCCTGCATAAATAAATACTGCAACCAGTGAAAGTCCCATTGCAACTTCATATGAAATAACTTGTGCGCTAGAACGCAATCCTCCAAGTAGTGGGTAGGTAGAACCCGATGACCAGCCTGCTAGGACAATTCCATAAACGCCCACAGAGGCAATCGCAAGTACATAAAGAACTCCGACTGGAAGGTCTGTTAATTGCATTGCTGTTTTGTGGCCAAATAGCGTGACCGGACCCGTTACTGGAATCACAGCGAATGACATAAAACACGCAGTTGCGCTAATGATTGGTGCGATTACAAAAACTATTTTGTCTGCAGCTGCTGGAATCAAATCTTCCTTGAGGGCCAACTTCACCCCATCTGCAAGTGCTTGAACCAAACCAAATGGACCAACTCGATTAGGGCCTGGTCGTTCTTGCATTCGAGCAACGATTCGACGTTCGCCCCACACAGACATGAGAGTGAGTACGACGCATACTGCGAAAACAATGAGCCCTTTGACGGCGATAAGCCAACCTGGATCCTGTCCGATTAATTCTGCCGTTGTCATGCTTTCACCACCGTAACTACAGAGCCACTAGCAGTTGCTAGTTTTGCAAGAAGTTCTGAACCTAATGAGTTGCGAGGAGCCCACACAGCGTCATCATGAATATCTTCGACAAGCGCCGGAAGTGTAATTGCACCAACTGAATTCGAAATTCGAAGTGCATCACCATTTTGAACGCCTAACTCTGCAGCACGCGTTGGTGAAATAACAGCCACCGTTGCACGAGCGGTACCAGCCAAGTTACCTTCTCCTTTTTGCAAAGTACCAAGGTCTAGAAGTCTTCGCCATGAGGTAAGAATTGCTTCATTCTCTGCCAACGCTACTGGTGCCACAGCCTTCACTTTTGAAAATGTTGAACGCTCGCCATCCCACACTCCAAGTGTTGCAATTTCTCGTGCAGTAGCACTTACTGTTGCGATTCCAATTGGCTTGATCATTGCATCAGCTATCGCTGAAAGAATTCGAAGATCACTTCGGTTATTGGAATCAGCAACCGCGGAATCAAATACTCTCGCGCTTCCTTCCCAATTAAGAAATGATCCGCTCTTTTCTGTAACTGCGGCGACGGGAAGTACAACATTTGCCAGTTCAGTTACCGCGCTTGGTGCAATTTCCAATGAAACAACAAAAGCTTTTTGTAAAGCCGCTAAAGCGGCTGCACTGTTATCAATATCAAGAGGATCGACGCCACCAACAACGAGTGAATCTAGTTTTCCTTCATTAGCTGCTGCGAAAATCTCTGAAGTAGAGCGACCAACCGTTGAAGAAATTGTTTCAACTCCCCATACAGATTGCATATCGACTCGTGCGGCTGCATCTGTTACTGGGCGTCCTCCAGGAAGCAAGTTTCCAATTGCTCCGGCTTCAAGTGCTCCACGCTCTCCTGCGCGACGTGGAATCCAAGCAATTTTTGCGCCACTCTTTTTAGCAAGCACTGCAACAGCCGTAAGAGTTCCTGCGCTTTCTGAAGCACGCTCTCCGACAAGAATGACTGATAGCTTTGTGAGTTCTTGTGAAGCGATTGCATCACTTTGTGATCCAGGAAGTACTTTCACGAAGTTCGCGTTCAACTTCTCAGCTCCGATTGAAAGTTTTGTCGCAATCGCATGCACTTTTAAAGCACGCTTTCTCACTTGCTTGTGAATGCGTAGAAATACTATGGGAGACTCTTCTTCTGGTTCGAAATCAACAAGTAACACTTGATCGGCTTTATCTATGTCGCGATATGTTGTTGTCGTTGCTACAACATATGTTGCTAAGAAATCTCTTTCTTCATCAGATGTCACACGAGCTCTAAAATCAATATCATTTGTTCCAAGTGACACTCGGGCAAACTTGCTGTATCCATATGCATCTTCATATGTTGCACGGCCACCAACAAGAACCCCTGCACGTTGTCCAGTTAATCCAGCTGCTGCCGCTGCAATAGCTTCTGGCCATGAAGCAGGTTCTAATACACCTGCTGCATTGCGAACCAACGGTTGTGTGAATCGATCCACGGCAGTCACATATTTAAATGCCCAACGACCTTTGTCACAGTTCCACTCTTCGTTAACATTTGCGTCATCTCCAGCAAGTCGTCGAAGCGTCTTGCCGCGACGAACATCCGTGCGCATATCGCAACCAGATGCGCAGTGTTCGCAGGCAGAGGGTGTTGAGACGAGATCGAACGGACGCGCACGAAAGCGGTATGAAGCGCCAGTGAGTGCGCCTACTGGGCAAATTTGAACTGTGTTTCCCGAAAAATACGATTCAAATGGTTTATCTTCATAGATTCCAACTTGTTGCAATGCACCACGTTCATTGAGAGTAATGAAAGCATCACCGGCAATTTGTTCAGAAAAACGAGTACAGCGCGCACAGAGAACGCAACGCTCACGATCCAGGAGAACCTGCGATGAAAGATTTATAGGTTTTTCAAAAGTGCGTTTAGTGCCTTCAAATCGTGATTCTGATTGGCCGTTGCTCATTGCTTGGTTCTGTAATGGGCATTCCCCACCTTTATCGCAGACCGGGCAATCAAGCGGGTGGTTCATGAGCAAGAGCTCCATAACGCCCTGTTGTGCTTTTTGCGCAACAGGTGAAGTTAACTGAGTCTTGACGATCATTCCTGGCTCAACAGGAATAGTGCACGATGCTTGTGGTTTTGGAAATGCACGACCATTAATTTCAATATCAACAAGACATTGGCGACATGCCCCGACTGGATCTAGAAGTGGGTGATCGCAGAATCGCGGAATTTGAATCCCGAGTTTTTCAGCGGCGCGAATAACCAATGTTCCCTTTGGAACCGTGACTTCGAATCCATCTACAACGAGAGTAATCATTTCAACTACCTGTGAAGTTTGCTTTTGGGCAGTCGTCATTACTTTGCCGCCGTTTCAAAAAGTGTTGAAGCTACAGGGTCAAACGGACAACCACCTGTGGTTATGTGCGCGATGTATTCGTCTCTGAAGTATTTGATTGATGAAGTGATAGGACTTGTGGCTCCGTCGCCAAGTGCACAAAATGATCTACCCAAAATGTTGTCACATAGATCAAGCAGCTTTGCCAAATCTTCTTCGGTACCTTGACCATTTTCAAGATCACGAAGAATTTGAACTAACCACCAAGTTCCTTCACGACATGGAGTGCATTTTCCACAGGATTCATGCTTATAAAATTCAGTCCAACGAAGAACTGCTCGAACAATGCAGGTTGTCTCATCAAATATTTGAAGTGCCTTTGTACCAAGCATTGAACCCGCAGCTGCTACACCTTCATAATCAAGTGGTGTATCTAAATGCTCATCTGTAAATATTGGAGTTGATGATCCACCCGGCGTCCAAAATTTGAGTGTATGCCCAGCACGCATGCCACCTGAGAGTTCAAGAATTTCGCGAAGCGTGATTCCGAGTGGGGCTTCAAACTGACCAGGGTTTGCTACGTGACCGGAGAGCGAATACAAGGTTTGACCCTTGCTCTTTTCCGTTCCCATCGATTGAAACCATTGTGCGCCTTTAAGAATAATCGCAGGAACAGATGCAATTGACTCAACATTATTTACAACTGTTGGGCGCGCGTATAAACCAGCAATTGCTGGAAATGGTGGACGTAAACGTGGTTGTCCACGAAATCCTTCAAGAGAATCTAGAAGTGCTGTTTCTTCTCCACAAATATAGGCACCTGCTCCCACATGTAAAACGAGATCGAGATCTTGCCCAGAACCAAAAATGTTTTTGCCTAGATAACCGGCCTTGTATGCATCTTCAATTGCTTGGTTGAGGCGACGAACAACGTGTGTAACTTCCCCGCGAATGTAGATGAAAGCATGTTTGGCGCGAATCGCATATGAAGCAATAATTACGCCTTCAACAAGAACATGTGGATTTGCAAGCAAGAGCGGCATATCTTTACAAGTTCCAGGTTCTGATTCGTCTGCATTCACAACTAGGTAATGATCTTTGTTATCGCCTTGAGGAATAAATCCCCATTTCATTCCTGTTGGAAAACCCGCGCCACCACGACCACGGAGTCCTGAGTCTTTAACGATTTGAATAAGTTCGTCTGGATCCATCGCAAGCGCTTTTTTTGCAGCTTTATATCCGTCGTGTCTTTTGTAGGCTTCGATTGTAAAAGAATCTTTCTCATCCCAATGTGCGGAGAGAACAGGGGTTAGTTCTGTCATTTCTTTTTTCCCCCTTTTTTTGATTGTGCAATAACTAAACCAAGAAGTGTTGGCTCGCCTGCTTGAATTCCTTCATTGGCTCGACCGTCATTTAAGCCAGCAAGAACAGCGGAATTCTCTTTCCAAGTTGGCAGCGAATCCGGTCCACGAGTTGGAGGCGTTGGTTTTCCTTTGCGCATTCCATCAACAAGATCTTTAGCTGACTGCACTGTTTGATTATCATAAAATTCCCAGTTGGCCATCACAACAGGTGCGTAATCACATGCTGCGTTACATTCGATATGTTCGAGTGAAACTTTTCCATCTGACGTAACACCATCATTTTCAATTCCAAGGTGTGACTTCAATACTTCAAGAATCGCGTCACCCCCCATAACCGCACACAATGTATTTGTGCAGACCCCAACGTGATACTCACCTACGGGCTTGCGCTTGTATTGCGTATAAAAAGTTGCAACAGCTGATACTTCCGCAGTTTCAATTGTCAGTAATTCTGAAATTAATTCAATGCCCTCGTTGGTGACATAACCAGCTTTTGATTGCACATAATGCAACAAAGGCATGATGGCTGATCGACTTCGTGGATAGCGCGAAATTATTGATTGCATAACTTCAAGATCGGTTTCAGTAAACATTAGCGATCAACGCCTCCCATGACAGGATCAATTGACGCAACTGCGCCAATGATGTCTGCAACCATTCCGCCTTCAGACATTGCAGAAGTTGCTTGTAGATTGTGAAAAGAAGGTTCGCGGAAATGAACACGATATGGACGAGTGCCACCATCTGAAACGAGATGCACGCCAAGTTCTCCGCGAGGAGATTCGATGGCCACGTATGCCTGACCAGCTGGGACTCTAAATCCTTCAGTGACTAATTTAAAGTGATGGATAAGTGATTCCATTGATGTGCCCATGATCTCGCGGATGTGATCAAGGGAGTTTCCAAGTCCATCTCCACCAAGTGCTAACTGGGCAGGCCATGCAATTTTCTTATCTGCGACCATGACTGGCTGGCCCTCGAGTTTGTCCAACTTGTCGCACGCTTGTTCAATAATTTTTAGTGACTGCTCAAGTTCGTTCATGCGTATCAAGAATCGTCCGTATACGTCACAGGTATCTGCAGTGATTACATCAAAGTCATAATTTTCGTATCCGCAGTAAGGCTGTGTCTTGCGCAAATCCCAAGGGAGGCCAGTAGATCGCAGCACGGGTCCTGTAATTCCAAGTGTTGTTGCGCCAGCTAAATCTAAGAATCCAATTCCTTCAGTGCGCTTCATCCAAATTGAATTACCGATGAGTAAATCGGAGTTATCTTGAAATGCCTTGCGCATTTCAACTACTTGCTCGCGAATTTTTGGGATTGCATCTGTTGGAAGATCTTGCTGAACCCCTCCTGGGCGAACATAAGCCATGTTCATACGGAGCCCGCAAATCATTTCAAAAATATCGAGAACTCGTTCGCGTTCACGGAATGCAAAAAACATAGGAGTAATCGCACCAAGTTCGAGCGCACCAGTACCAAGTGCAACCATGTGGGAAGAAATACGATTGAGTTCCATCATTAGAACGCGGATAACAGATGCGCGCTCAGGGATATCAGCTGTAATGCCTAGTAGTTTTTCAACTGCAAGGCAGTAAGCAGTTTCATTAAAGATTGGCGCAAGGTAATCCATGCGAGTGACAAAGGTGACCGCCTGAGTCCAGTTGCGATATTCAGTATTCTTTTCGATTCCAGTGTGCAGATATCCAATTCCGCAACGTACTTCTGTAATTGTCTCGCCTTCAAGTTCAAGGACTAGTCGGAGCACTCCATGTGTAGAAGGGTGCTGTGGGCCCATATTGACAACAATGCGCTCTTCTTTAGTTGCACCAATTTCAGTAACGAGTTCATCCCAGTCACCACCTGTTACAGAAAAGACTGTACCTTCGGTTGTTTCGCGAGAAGAAGAATATGGATCGTTCATTACATTTTCTTTTTGGGTGCTCATCGATATGACCTACGTTCATCTGGAGCCGGTGTTGTGGCACCTTTGTATTCGATAGCAATTCCGCCGAGTGCATAATCTTTTCGCTGAGGATGTCCTTGCCAATCGTCAGGCATTAAAATTCGTGTGAGGCCAGGGTGGCCATCAAAAATAATTCCAAACATGTCAAATGTTTCGCGCTCATGCCAGTTATTACCTGCCCACACTTCTACAAGTGAGGGAATATGTGCGTTTCCATCAGGCACGGATACTTCTAGTCGAATTCGTTGATTATTTGTTAAGGAGAGAAGTGGGTACACCGCATGAAGTTCGCGGCCAGTTTGCTCTGGGTAATGAACTCCTGAAACTCCACCACACATTTCAAATTTAAGATCGTTTCTTAAAATCAGTGCAACTTCCACTAACTTCTCCGCTTTTATATGCAATGTTAATTCACCGCGATCTACAACCACTCGTTCAATCGCATCAGAAAAATCTGGATAAGCACGCTCTAAATTATCTGCAACATCATCAAAATAAGAACCGTAGGGGCGTTCGGATGAACCAGAGTTAAGAGTTGAACGAACGAGGCCGCCATATCCTGACGTGTCCCCTGTGCCATTTGCTCCAAACATTCCATCCTGAGTCATTTAGGCCAGTAAACCCTTCAATTGATGGGTTGGGAGAGCGTTCATTGCCGCTTCTTCCACTGACTTAATAACTGCCGCACGATTGGGGCCTAGTTTTTCATCATAAATACTGCTGTGTAATTTAAGAATTGCATCCATCAACATTTCTGGTCGTGGTGGACAACCTGGAAGATAAATATCTACCGGCACCACGTGATCGACGCCTTGAACGATTGCGTAATTATTAAACATGCCTCCCGAAGATGCGCATGCTCCCATTGCGAGCACCCATTTTGGTGCTGCCATTTGATCATAAATTTGGCGAAGAACTGGTGCCATTTTATTTGATACTCGTCCGGCAACAATCATGAGATCTGCTTGACGCGGGGATGCACGGAAAACTTCCATACCAAAACGTGAAATGTCATACTTTGCAGCTGAACCAACAGCCATCATTTCAATAGCGCAACATGCAAGGCCGAAGGTCGCTGGCCACAATGAATTCTTGCGCATGTACCCGGCAAGTTTTTCAACACTTGTTAATACAAAACCACTAGGTAATTTTTCTTCTAGGCCCATGAATCAATCCCATTCCAATCCGCCACGGCGCCAAACGTATGCGTAGGCAACGAAGACGGTTGCAATAAAAATTCCCATTTCAACCAAACCAAAAAGCCCTAGTTGATCAAAAGTAACAGCCCACGGATAAAGGAAAACAATTTCAATATCAAAAATTATAAAAAGCATTGCTGTAAGAAAATACTTGACGGGAAAACGCCCACCTTGAGATGCCATCGGAGACGGTTCGATTCCGCACTCGTATGCATCGAGTTTTGCGCGGTTGTAACGCTTTGGTCCTGTGAGAGCGCCGATGCCAACTGAGATTGCAGCGAAGCCAAATCCAATTGCCCCAATGACTAAAATGGGGATATATGGGTTGGCAGTTGCGCTCATGGTGACTCAAATCTTAATTGCCCAAGGGCCTTATTTATTACCGCTAGCCCTTAATCGCTCTGTGAACTGCGACAACACCGCCAGTGAGATTCTTCCAAGATGGGTAGGACCACCCTGCGCTCTGAATCTTGTCCGCGAGCGCCTCTTGATCTGGCCAGGCTCGGATCGATTCAGCGAGATAAATATAGGCATCAGGGTTCGATGAGGTTTTTTTCGCAATTGCGGGTAGGAGCTTCATAATATATTCGGTATAAATGGTACGAAACGGACTAAAAGTTGGACTTGAGAACTCCGCGACCACCAAGGCACCACCTTTTCGAGTCACACGAAGGGCTTCTCGAAGGGCTTTATCCACATCAACGGTATTTCTCAGTCCGAATGAAATGGTGACGACATCGAAGCTTTCCGCCTCAAAGGGCAGATTGAGCGCATCGGCGAAGGTAAAAGGTAGGTGGGGCCGGGCTTTTCTACCCGCTTCGAGCATGCCTTGGGAAAAATCGGTGGGGATCACATCTGCCCCTGCTTGGGCCAATGGCTCTGAACTTGAGCCTGTTCCAGCAGCGAGGTCCAAGATCTTCATTCCAGGGCGGGGGGCAATAATCGCGGTCGTGGCTTTGCGCCAGCGCTTGGTTTGGCCGAGGCTTAAAAGATCATTGACGATGTCATATCGCTTAGCCACAGCATCAAACATGGCGGCAACTTCTTCTGGGTTTTTATCCATATGTGCACGCGACATGCCTCTATTGTGCTTCAGAGTAGGCTCATCCACAACTTCAGCGACAAATGAAAAAATGGGGTCCTATGTCAATGTCAACACACTCGCTTCGCACTGCAGTATTTCCTCGCAGTACGGCTCTGACTAACGCTGGTTTTATTGTTGGTGGAACTCTTTTCTTGTCGGCGCTCGCTCAAATTGCAATCCCAGTTCCAGGTTCGCCTGTTCCTGTAACAGGACAAACTCTTGGTGTTCTCTTACTTGCGACAAGTTATGGGGCATCTCTTGCAACAGCAACCTTTGCTACTTATTTATTGGCAGGAATTGCTGGCGCTCCCATTTTTGCAAATAGCGGCCATGGGATAGATCGCGCTATTGGGGCCACTGGGGGATATCTCATTGGAATGCTTTTTGCATCAGCGCTCTTGGGATATTTCGGAGGCCGTAAGTGGGATCAAAAATTCCTAACAGCCCTACCTTCCATGTTAATTGGCACTCTCATCACATTTAGTTTTGGTCTTGTGTGGTTACACATTTACACGGGCAAAGATTGGTCGTGGACTTTTTCTGCCGGCCTGACGCCATTTATTTTTGGTGAACTCCTCAAGATTGCTATTGCCGGAACATCACTTCCAATATTGTGGCGCTTCGTTCAGAAGAAGGTTTCCTAACTTTAACTAGTTAGTTTTTATGTCCTCACTCACTCAAGTCACCACTGTGCGCCTAGGTGAACACTTGCCGTTACTTGAATTGCTTCCAGAAGAAAATATGTACACCTGGGTTCGCGGTGGAGAAGGAATTGTGGGCTGGGGGATTCACGCGCAAACAACTGTGACCGGGCCAAATAGATTTGCTGATGCTCGTGCTTGGTGGCGCTCCCAGTTAGAAAGTTTCACAATAACTAATAGTGTCCAAGGTGTGACAAGTGGGCCAATACTTTTCACTTCATTCTCATTTTCTCCGGAGGATGAATCTGTATTAGTCATTCCACGTGTCATTGTCGGGGCAACCCAGGGAAATTCTTGGATAACGTGGATAGGTGGAGGCGCACAACCTGCACTTACCGAAGTTGCACTCAAATTCGCACCTGCAGAATTGAGTTGGGCCGATGGAAGTATCAGTATTGATAACTGGAAAGTTCGTGTTGCTCAAGCGGTTGCCAAAATTCATAATGGTGACTTAGATAAAGTCGTACTTGCTCGTGATCTTCGAGCGCAATCAAATTCACCGATAGATGCCCGATCTATTTTGAGAAACTTGGCTCAAGAATTTCCATCTACGTGGATTTTTTCAATTGCTGGCTTAGTTGGGGCCACCCCAGAGCTACTTCTTCGCTTAAAGCGTGGAATGGTTACTTCACGAGTCCTTGCAGGAACAATCAGTAAAACAGGTGATGATGATCGTGACCTTGCACTAGCGGGATCTCTAGCGCGCTCATCAAAAGATCTTGAAGAGCATGAATACGCAGTGCGCTCCGTAGCGGAAGCACTTGAACCATTTTGTTCTTCAACAAATGTTCCAGAATCACCTTTCGTTCTTCACTTAGCCAATGTCATGCATCTTGCAACCGATGTCACTGGCGCATTAATAGAATCAAAAAGTGGAGTTGATGTTTTTACTTTGTTAGCACAACTGCATCCCTCTGCTGCAGTGTGCGGCACTCCAACATCCATCGCTTCAGATGTTATTGCTGAAATTGAAGGAATGTCGCGAGATCGTTATGCAGGACCAGTGGGATGGATTGATGCGCGTGGTGATGGCGAACTCGGTATTGCCCTTCGATGCGGAAAAATTGATGACAATTCGATTCGAATTTTTGCAGGATGTGGAATTGTTGCTGGTTCAGATCCTGAGAAAGAACTTGCCGAAAGTCAGGCTAAATTCTCTGCCATGAGAAACGCTCTTAATTAAATAGAGTCAACTTGGCTAATTATTTTTTTCAAAGAATCTGCATTATCTTCTCGACCTGGAACATCGAGCACAATTACTGAAATGCCTTTAATTGGAGCCAGGATTTCATGACGAAGATCATTTATATTATTAATTGTTCTTGACTGGACTCCGAATGAAAGTGCAATCTTCTCAAGATCTAGACCATGAGGTGTTCCAAACAGAGTCTCAAAACCTTCTGTCCCGCGGTGGCTCAAGGTGGAAAATATTCCACCTCCATTATTGTTAATGACAAATATTTTTAAATTTATTTCTTCATTATGTACTAAACCCGTGATGTCATGAAGAAATGCGAGGTCTCCAAGAATTGCAATAGCAGATCCTCGAGCGAGCGCAATTCCACTCGCAGTAGAAATGTTTCCATCGATTCCAGCTAATCCTCTATTGGCATAGGTATTAATACCACTACGCGGCGTCGCAAATGTTTCAAGATCACGTATTGGGCGCGACGAAGCAACAAATACTGATGTTCCAGATTTAATCGCAGACCCAAATTCCTTTGCAATCATTTGTTCGTTCCATTGCTCTATGCCGGCAACCAATTTTGCTGTGCGTTGAGCAATTTTTTGCCATTTCTCATTCCACTCAAGGTCAAGGCTTTGCGCCTCAAGATTTGGAAGCTCAAGAAAGCGTTGGTCGGCGCGACGATCTGAATCCGATGTAGAAATGCGTGGATCTATCACAATTGTTTTATCCGCGGATGCAATCAGTGAATTAATGGCGCGTGATAACGTGGTGCGTCCGATGACAATGACAGTTTTGGGAGTGAGATCTTTTGAAATAGTTGTCGATGAAAGAAAAAGAGTTGGGTGCGCCACCGCCTCCTCAAATGACAGCGGGTCCTCAGCCAACATAGGCCAACCAAGTTCTGCAGCGAATTTCTTCACAGTTTCCACGCTAAATCCGGCACGATCGTGGCCTACAACCAGGATTCCGCGTTTATGTGAGATTCGAAGTGTTCCTGCTCCTTTGCGAGACTTCACAGAGCGTGGACTGATAACAATCTCATCGAGCCATGATGTATCTGCGTCGGAAGAAAGGGGCTCGTCAAATTGCAGATTTAAGTGAACTGGCCCGTTCCCGAGTGCATATAAAGGTAACTCCATTGGATACACAGGTCCTGAAATATCGGCAAAATATCTAACTGCTTTACCGAAGATTCGAGCTTGCTCCGTTGTTTGACTTGCCCCTGTACGCCGCATGCGAGCAGGTCGGTCCGCTGTGAGAATCAATAATGAGATGTTGCTGTGATGTGCCTCCAAAACTGCAGGATGATAGTTAGCAACCGCTGTTCCGCTAGTGCAAACGATTGGTACCGCTCGATTGCTTGCTTTTGCAAGGCCAAGTGCAAAAAAGGCGGCTGTTCGTTCATCAATTCGCATATGTATTTTGAGGTAGCCCTTTTCTTGCGCAGCGAAAAAGGCGAAACTTAATGGAGCGTTGCGTGATCCCGGAGAAATTACAACATCAGTGATTCCTGATTCAATAATTTGCCGCACGATTACTCGTGCCAATTGTGTTGATTCGTTCACCAGTGCCATCCCATTTCAGTAATAATCTCTGATGCTCCTGCACGCCAAGTTTTGGCAACGCGTTCTTTCCACCATTGCGTTCGCTCTGTAGAAGCTTCATGTTCAATCATTGAAACTTCACTAGGTGTCACATCTCCAACTTTAACAAAACCATTTTCAATCGGTAAGTTAGCGACATCAGCTGCAAGCAACTGCCCTGTTGCCAACCCACATGCATAATCTAATTGTGGCAAAACAGCAGCGAGGCGAATTCCATAACCAACTCCTACTGCGCTATCCAAAGCACTGGAAACTACCGCAGGAAGACCATGGTGTTTAGCTATTGCTAGGGATCTTTCAATTCCACCTAATGGAGCAACCTTGAGCATAAGAATGTCGACAGCATCTTCTAGGTCCAAATCAAAAGGATCTTCAGCTTTACGTATAACTTCATCGCCAGCGATGAGCACTGGAACCATTAGGGCAGCCTTTAATTCACGAAGTTCGTCGAGAGAACGACATGGCTGCTCGATATATTCAAGTAGTTCCTCGTCCCACTCATCAAAAAAAGCATAAATAAATTCAAGAGCCTCTTCGACATTCCAGTTTCCATTGACATCAAGTCTTAATTTTGCGTTCGGTGATATCTCGTGTGCAATCGCAATTCGAGCTAAATCTGCCGTGAGATCACTTCCTACTTTTATTTTTATTACCTGAGCACCGGGGTACCAGGAAAGTACTTTCGCAATTTCATCGCGCGAATTAAGTGCAGGTAACGTCGCATTAATTGGGATGAGTTTTCGGTATACCGGCGGTTTTTTCTGCGTGGCTGCTTCAATTCCACTGACCAGCCAAGGAATACACTCAAACTCGTCGTACTCAACAAATGGAGAAAACTCTCCCCACCCATTTGAACCCTCAATGAGCGCTACTTCGCGATGAGATATTCCACGAAAGTCGGTCTTAGTGGGAAGGTTAACAACACGAAGGTTGTTAATGATGTAATCAATCATTTTTATGGGCGCTTAGGAAATTGATCAAAGTTAGGATCGCGACGTTCTTTATAAGCATCTCGTCCTTCTTGACCTTCTTGCGTCATGTAGAAAAGAAGTGTGGCATCGCCGGCAAGTTGCTGAACTCCAGCGAGTCCATCATCGGCTGCATTGAGGCTAGATTTCAAAAGTCGGAGTGCCATTGGAGAATTTCGCAACATTTCTCGGCACCATGAAATCGTTTCAGCTTCAAGTTGATCAACAGGTACAACTGCATTTACTAGTCCCATACTCAATGCTTCTTGGGCGTCATATTGACGTGTCATAAACCAAATCTCGCGCGCTTTCTTTTGTCCAACATTTGCTGCAAGTAATCCAGAACCATAACCACCATCGAATGAACCAACCATGGGACCTGTTTGACCAAATTTTGCATTATCAGCAGCAATGGTCATGTCGCATACAACATGGAGAACGTGACCACCACCTACTGCCCAGCCAGCAACCATTGCTATGACAGGTTTAGGGGTTCGACGAATCTGAATTTGTAAATCTAAAACATTGAGTCTTCCAATACCTTTTTGCGCGAGTTCATCATCGCCTAAATATCCATCATCGCCTCGAACGCTAATATCTCCACCAGAACAAAATGCTTCAGTACCTTCGCCGGTAAAAATAATCACACCGACTTCTTGATTGTCGCGCGCATAGTTAAAGGCTGCCTGTAACTCAATAATTGTTTGAGGTCGGAATGCATTTCTTACTTCAGGTCGATTAATTGTGATTTTGGCAATTCCATCAGCTACCTGATATTTCACGTCGGTGAAATTTTCTCCCCCGGGGGCATTTTTCCACTCTGGGATCTCACGGCTTCCAGGTTCGCGCTTAAATGGCTTGCTCACAGTTCCTCCAAATTCGTTTCACGCGATAGCCTACGCGGGCAATGGATACATCGTCACAACGAGAACTGCGCCTTGTCGCGTCAGGGGAACCGATTGCCGATTTAATGAGCGATTTGGCCAAAGCGCTTGTTGGAACCGGCCCTGCCCTGGGTTTTGGTGATGTTCACTCCACAACAGTTACTTCGCGTGTTGCTGTTTTGGTCGCCACGAGCGCAAGTACGGGCCCTTCGAAAGAGATCGGACTCTCAGCAGCAGCGGTACTAGCCTCTGCAAAAGCATCACATAATTTTCTCGGTGCTCGCCATGGGCAGCGATGGTCACTCCTCCTGCCATTGACGCATATAGCTGGAGTGAATATTTTAGTTCGAAGTCTTGAACTTGGAACTTTTCCACTGGATTTACGCAATCACAAAGGCCAATTCCCACAAGCTGATTTCACAGCAATAGTTCCTACCCAATTATTTAAGGCTCTCAACAGCGATCCGAATTTGATGCAGCACCTATTAAGCGCGAAGGGCGTTCTTGTCGGTGGAGCTGCTCTCACCGAGACGCTAAAAAAGCAAGCACGCGAGGCTGGAATTAATGTCGTAACAACATACGGATCATCTGAAACAAGTGGGGGATGTGTTTATGACGGTCGACCACTTGATGGAGTCACTTTTAAAATAAATAATGATAAAAGAATTCGCATTTCAGGTCCGGTTCTCGCTGAGGATATAAAGGGCGATTGGTATCAAAGCGAGGATCTTGGAGAAATTGTCGACGGTGAACTTATTGTTTTAGGTCGCGCCGACGATGTAATTATAAGCGGCGGTGAAAATATCTCACTTAACGCAATCGAGTCTTCCTTGGCGAAAGAATTTCCAACACTTCAGGTGGCGGCTTTTTCTGTACCAGATTCATTATGGGGCGAAGCCCTTCATTTGGCAGTCGTAGGACAATTTGAACCCTCCACAATTTCGGAATTCCTAGATCGCTCTGTTGGGTCTTTTGCAAAGCCAAAATCTATTCACACACTAGATGCTCTTCCTTTGTCAAGCATTGGTAAGGTCGACCGTAATGCGCTTGCAGATAGGTTTACTTCGTGAATAAATGGATTTCAGGAGCACGGCCACGCACTCTTCCCGCAGCGGTAGCGCCGATAGTGGTTGCCACAGCACTTGCAGGTCATGACTGGAATTTGTTTCGCGCCTTGTTGGCGCTGTGTGTAAGTCTTGCCCTTCAAATTGGCGTCAATTTTGCAAATGATTATTCCGATGGAATTAAGGGAACCGACGATAATCGCATCGGTCCCCTCAGGTTGGTCGCATCTGGAAGCGCTTCTGCAATACAAGTGCGAAACGCTGCGATTCTATCTTTTCTATTAGCAGCATGTATCGGATTTATTCTTGCGCTGCAGACTTCGCTCTGGCTCATTGCCATCGGAGCACTCGCAATTTCGGCAGCATGGGGTTACACGGGTGGAAAAAATCCTTATGGTTATCTTGGATTGGGTGACCTTTCTGTATTTGTTTTCTTTGGATTAGTTGCAACGATAGGTACTTACTATGTCCAAACTCAGCACGTAACTCTGACTTCCTTACTTATTGCAATCCCTATGGGTTCTCTCTCCTGTGCAATTTTGGCGATTAACAACTTGCGTGATCGTGAAACAGATGAATTAGTTGGAAAAAATACTCTTGCTGTGCGATTGGGAGATAGGGGTGCTCGATACCTTTATATTTCACTTCTAGCTACCGCCCATATTTTTGCCATTGCAACTTTGCAACCATGGACTGCGCTCACCCTCTTAGCGCTACCAATCACAATTTCACTGTCCCGCGCAATCCTTCAAGGAGCCAGTAAATCAGCCTTGATTCCGCTCCTTGGAAAGACTGGGAAATTACAACTGATATTTTCTGCCCTTTTTGCCGTTGGACTTTTACTTTAGAAAATAAGAGTTAGACTTCTCCCATGCTTCGTTATTTGCCCTTGATTCTGATGGCGGCTTTTACAATTTATGCTTTTGTAGATTGTGCGCGAACAGAACAAGATGCCATGCGTTCGATGCCTAAGTGGGCATGGTTGCTCTTGATTTTCTTTATCGGGATTATCGGTGCCGTCGCATACTGGTTCTTTGGTCGACCAAAGAATCCAGGGCTTGGCCGCCCGGGTCCTCGTAAAATTATTCCACCGGATGACAATCCAGATTTCTTGCGCAGTATTTAAAGTCCTGAATACGTGTGCTTGCCTGTACCCCAAACATTTATATAAATGTAATTAAAAAGAAAAGTTGAACCAGCAAATATACAAAGCCACGCTGCTTTTTTTCCACGCCATCCCACCGTTACGCGCGCATGTAAATATGCGGCGTAGGCCACCCATGTAATGAAAGCCCACGTTTCTTTAGGATCCCAACCCCAATAACGTCCCCACGCGCTCTCTGCCCAAATTGCGCCGGCAATTACGGCGAAGGTCCAGAGTGGGAATACAAATGCAACAAGACGATAGGAAAGTTGGTCGAGGACTTCAAGAGCAGGTAGGCGCTTTGCCCATTCTTTACGGCCACCTTTGCTCTCCATGTTTTCAAGATAAAGATAAGAAGCTGCAACAACATTTGCTAATAAAAATACTCCGCCAGAAATTATTGCTGCTGAAACGTGTATAACGAGCCAGGTTGATTTAAGAGCTGGAACAAGCGGCGCACTTGGTCGGTACAAAACCGCGACAGCTGTTCCGAGAGTTAGCAGAACTGATATTGAAACAAAAAGTCCGAGCCATCGAAGATCGTATTTCCGAAGTGCTCCTAAATATGCACCAGAAAAAGCGAGTGCTCCAGTTATCGAAAACTCATACATGTTTCCCCATGGAACTCGGCCAGCAGAAACTCCTCGCGCTATAACTCCTGCAAATAAAAGAATAAAACCTAAAATCATAAATGCCGTTGCGATGCGAGCAACTTTTTCGGTGCGCTTGTAGTCAAGTGTTTTGGTCAGAAGATTCCCTTCGGTGGAATCTGAAGATTCTGGTGTCCGCACGGCCCAAGCTGTTTCATACGCATGAGCAAAAAAAGAAAGGGTGTAAACGCCCATTGCGGAGTAAACGAGATAATTAGAGAGATAGGCCCATGTTTGTGACAATTACTTCTCTCCTTTTATCGCAGTAACAAATTCTGCAATTTCATCGTGAAGCCCTGGCGCACCATTTTTGGCAAGACCTGCGACTTCTATTTGAGAACCATTGATTCGAATCCAGATTCGTCTGCGACGAGCGAAAAGCGATGCCAGTAGTCCAAGGATGGCAACAATACCTCCAGCGAGCGCGTAACTCTTCCCGGGATCTCGAACTACCTGCAAATTGACCCACGGAAGAAATCCCTCGAATGTGATTGAGCCCCCTGTATAGGTAAATGTTTGACCAGGTTTTAGAGCCTTTAATCCAATTTGGCGCATAACACTCGTATCAATGCGATACACGGATTGTGGTCGGCCTGAATCTAGACCTAAGTCACCAAGCCATACAGATAAAAGAAGGCGCGGGTCTAGGGGCTCTGGGAAAACTGAAATCGCGCCATTGCCTTTAGATCTTTCATAAGTCGGCAGGAAAGATCCAACAAATCCAACTTGAGGAATCGCATCGGGCGCTTTAATTGCTCCGATAGAACGTAGATTTCCGTCCTGGGGCAAAAAAGGAATGGGACCTTGCAGTGCAACTGCACCGGTCGAATCGCGCACTGTGACAACTGGAGAATAACCATTTGCTTGCAAATATACGCGTGTAGATCCAAAAGTTAATGGACTATTAACGCGAACTGTTTTTAGTTCTGGCGTTGCACCAGGTTTTGAAATTACAGAAACGGTTAAAACATAATCTTTGGGAGCATTTGTCACGGGATCGTATTTAGCTATGAAATCCTCTACCGTGATACTAAACGGTGATAATGATGATTCATTAAAGAGTTTTCCATATGTAATGGAATCAAAACTAGTTGGTGTGTTAATAAATCTCTCACCTTTATTTACTATTGCATCGCCTTTCATTCCATAAAGTGAGCCAAGGCTCACTCCAATCAAAATAAGAATTAAGGCAAGATGAAAGAATAAATTGCCAGTTTCGCGTAAAAACCCTTTTTCGGCTGAGAGTGATCCATCACTGATACGAATCCTGAAGTGATTCTTTTGAAACCAGGTACTTGCTAGTTCTAATTCAGATCCATTGCCTTCCCAGGCTTGGTAAAACTCGAGACGAGATAAGTTCTTAGGGGTTTCTGGTGGCAACGCGCGTGATGCTTTGTAAAGTTCAAACGTCCGTGGGAGCACACATCCAATAAGGGATATGAAAAGAAGTATATAAATGGCGCTAAACCAAGGTGATGCGTATACATCAAAGAGGGAGAAGCGGTCCATCCAGGTAGCAAGTGTTGGTGAATCGGTAAAATATTTTGATACTTCCATTGGATTTTGTGAGCGCTGCGGAATGAGCGAACCCGGAATCGCCCCTATTCCTAATAACATCAATAAAACAAGTGCGGTGCGCATGCTTGTTAGTTGACGCCAAACAAATCGAAGTAGACCTAGGGATCCAATTTCGGGAATTATTTGCTGCTCCACTAAATCACCGGAATAAAATCTGAAATCCAGGAACGCATCGTTGCCATGACATCGCTCCAAATTCCAAATAGCTGGAGGGTGCCAATGATGATGAGAAGTGTTCCACCAACTATTGAAATAATATTTCCACGCTTCACGATAAAACGACGCAATATTTCAGATCGATCAAGGAACAGTCCTGATGCAATGAACGGGCCACCTAATCCGATGCAGTAGCCAAAGGATAAAAGAGCTCCTCGTACTGCTGAGGATTCTTGGAACGCTAGTGTTTCAACCGCTGCAAGTGCTGGACCAATGCATGGAGTCCAGCCAATCCCAAAGAGGAATCCAAGGAAAGGAGCTCCCACCAGTCCTCCCGTTGTAGACATTTTTGGACGGTACGTCGGTGCTAGTGGAAATTTTCCGAGAAAAATAATCCCTAAGAAAATTGTAAAGACACCAAGTACCCGGGTGATTAGAGTTTCATTTGTTGCAATTAGCTCTCCAATTCCACCAAAAAGAGCGCCATAGGATACGAATAGAATTGTGAATCCAAAAACAAAGAGCACTGATCCCAATAAAACTCTACCGCGGCTTTTAGAAAATCCTGCTGCAAAGGAAAGATATCCTGGCACAAGCGGCAAAACACATGGTGATAAGAAAGAAATTAATCCAGCAATAATGGCAATAGGAAATGCGGTGATCAGGTATCCGCTAAGTATTTGTTCTACGATAAAATCTCTCATTCGGCACTAAGTCTTTCAATAATTTCTGATAAACCCGCAACGGTTACTTCCCCAGAAATTCGGGCAGCAACTTTGCCCGTTTTATCTATGACGACTGTCGATGGAATTGCATTAGCAGGAAGAGAGTCGCGAAATTCAATTAAAACAGCATCATTAATGAGAGTTGGATACGGCAGAGAAAACCTGCGCTGGAATGCTTCAGCGGTTGCCAGATTGTCACGTGTGAGAATTCCAATAAAAGTTGTTTCTGGATATTTCTGTGAAAGGGCAACTAGCGTTGGCGCTTCGGCTCTGCAAGGAGCACACCAAGAAGCCCAAACATTTACTACTGCAATTTTCCCTGGAGTGAATGAAAAATTTGTTCCTCGAAGCGTCATACCATTAAGTTTTGGGGCGTTGACTCTTTGATTAGCTTTTATATAAGTAACAGTTCCATTACCTGAAACAAAAGTTTCCTGTGTTGAAGACGTGCCACCACCACAACTACTTAGAAAGAGCGTAGCGATTGCTATAGCCGTGATCTTCTTCTTCATTTCTTGGGTAATAAATGACGTGCTGGTTCGGTGTAGCTCGTACCAGTAATCATCCCTTCGTCATCAAAATGCAGGCTTGTCACACTAGCTAAGGTGCACTCCCGCTTTCGTGGGTCGTGAAGGAGTCTTCGTCCTTCTACTGCGCTACGCAAAATCCAAATAGGTAATTGATGAGAAACAACAATTGCATCCTTACCCTGCGCTGCATCACGCGCTGCAAAAACCGCTGCGAGCATACGATTGATTTGCTCCTCGTAAGGCTCGCCCCATGAAGGTTTCCATGGGTTGTACAAATGTTTCCACGCTGATGGGTGCTTCAAAACGCCATCACCGATACCAAATGGTTTGCCTTCAAAAATATTGGCAGCTTCGATAAGTCTTTCATCTGTTGTGATCGCAATGTTATTAGCAGCTGAAATTGGTGCGGCTGTTTCTTGCGCTCTCTGAAGAGGAGAGACATGGAGTGCTCCCACGTCAACACTTCTTGACCATTCTCCAAGAACGTGCGCCATTTCTTGGCCTCGAGTTGAGAGTCTCCATCCGGGCTGGCGCCCATAAAGAATCTTTTGGGGGTTCTCAACTTCGCCGTGCCGAACTACATGTACTGATGAACTCATACGCTAAGCATAAAGCGTTAAAAACCATCTTGAATCGCTAAGGTAGGCACATGGCACTCACACCGAAACGAGTTGCCTTCTTCGACGTTGATAACACGCTCATACGAGGTTCCACCCTCTACTTCCTGGGGCGTGGCATGTATCAGCGTGGGTTCTTTACGAAAGCTGATATTTCCCGCTTTGTATTAGCCAATCTGAGATTTCGCTTAACGGGCAAAGAGAATAAGGAAGAGATTAAACGATTTCAGGATGCAGCAACTGGTTTCATTGGCGGACATAAAGTTGAAGATATTCATACGATTGCGCAAGAAATTTATGATGAGTATGTCTCGCCTGCCTGCTGGCAAGGAACTATTGATATTGCACAAAAACACCTCAGTAATGGCGAAGAAGTCTGGCTAGTGACTGCTGCACCGGAAGATATG
This sequence comes from Actinomycetota bacterium, assembly GCA_009699575.1. Taxonomy (GTDB): domain Bacteria; phylum Actinomycetota; class Actinomycetes; order Nanopelagicales; family Nanopelagicaceae; genus Planktophila. The sequence continues at coordinate 42,613 of WLNY01000003.1, read as the reverse complement.
GCAATTCTCATTGCACACAATCTCGGATTTACCGGAGCAATAGGAAGCAAGGCAGAAGTTAAGGATGGTTTTTATACCGGTGAGATGTCTGGAAACCTTTTGCACGGTCGCGAAAAAGCAATTGCGATTGAAAAGTTGGCAAAAGAAAAAGGTTTTGATTTATCTACGTGTTACGCGTATTCCGATAGCCATCATGATCTTCCATTGCTGGAAGCTGTTGGTCACCCCACCGCAATTAATCCAGATGCTGCATTGAACTTGCGCGCATTAGGTGAAGGATGGCCAATCCATGATTTCAGGCGTTTACGCTATATCAACAGAATTATCGGGCCTGCGGTTTCCAGATTAGCCGCTGCAGGCATTTGGCTTGTGCCTCGTAAGCGCAAACGATAGAAATTATTCACTGCACTAAAACTTTGATTGGGCAATCAAGGCACTGCACTAGTAATGTAGACAAGTTATGGAAACGCGTTCATTCTCCGACTACCTTCGTGGCTTAGATGACGCTGGCCTTTTAGCGCTTTTTCAAGCAAGGCCCGATTTAGTCTCACCCGTTCCGCCAGATATCGCATCTCTTGCCGTTCGCGCGTGTAGCGCCCCGAGTGTGGCGCGCGCGCTGGACACTTTAAATCAATGGCATTTTCAAGTGTTGGAAGCTGCTGCTGTATTGCATGAACCTTTTGCAGAAAAAAATGTTGTTGCCTTGACAGAAAAGGCAGCTAATTTTGTTATCCCCCAATTAATTGAACGTGGATTGATGTATCCATCAGATGATGGGCTTCGACTTCCAAATTCGCTTCGAGAAGTTCTTGGAAATGAAGCTGCCGGACTTGGGCCTGCTTCGATGGCAAAGCTGTCATTGAAGAAAATAGATGAAGCACCTGAATCTGCGAAAAAAGTTTTGGAGAGACTTATTTGGGGTCCTCCGCGTGGAAGCGTTGGAGATATTCGAGATCCTGGTCCAGGCGTTGCCTGGCTATTGAAGGAAAATTTTCTTGTGCCACTTGATCAAAGAACGGTAATTCTGCCGCGAGAGGTGGGAATACATCTTCGAGGTGGCAAAGTCCATGCTCATAGACAAGTTACACCGCCTGTCATTGAAGGGCTTAAGCGTGATGTAAAGAATATTGAACTTGCTGCTGTTGCAAATATTGCAACCATATTGCGTTGGGCTGACGAAGCACTTGAATTTTGGGCAGAGGAACCTGCCGATGCTTTACGTTCTGGAGGACTTGGGGTTCGTGACCTAAAAACTATTGCCGGGCATATGGGTATTGATGAAAGCTGCGCGGCATTTATAGCCGAACTTGTTTATTTAGCAGGGCTTATAACAATCGATGCTGATGATCGAATATTGCCAACTAATTACTTTGACATCTGGCTCACTCAAAATCCATCCGATAGATGGTTAGCACTTGCCGCGCCGTGGTTAACAACATCTCGGGTGAGTGGACTCGTTGGGCGGGCTGAGGCAAAAAATACTGCAGCTCTCGGACCAGAACTTGATCGAGTGAATGCTGCAAGCACTCGAAAATTAGTTCTCTCGCTATTAAGCCAGAACCCCGGCATCGAGCCGGAAATTAAGACTTTCACTAGCTTGGTCCAATGGTGGGCTCCCTCTAAACGTAACCCCGGATTGCAAGAGGAAATGATTTCGTGGACTCTTCGGGAAGCAGAATGGTTGGGAATTACCGGTCAAGGTTGTATCTCTAAGTATGGACGTGAGTTCTTAGATGGTGGGGAAATTCTCGCAATTGATCAAGACCTTCCAAGCCCTGTTGATCACATTTTGATTCAAAGTGACAACACTGCAATCGCGCCGGGGCCACTTGTTCACGATGTTGCATCCGTACTGGCAATCATTGGAGATATTGAAAGTCGCGGCGGAGCAACTGTTTATCGTTTTAGTGAAAAAACTATCCGGCGTGGTCTTGACCATGGAAAAACAGGGGACGAAATTCTTGTTTTCCTTCGTAAGACTTCTAAGACTCCAGTCCCTCAACCTCTTGAATATTTAATAACCGATGTCGCAAAAAAACACGGGCAACTTCGTGTGGGAAATACTTCTTCGTTTGTACGTTGTGAAGATCCTGCACTTATAACTCAGATTGCAAACGATAAACGTTTAGAAATGCTTGGAATGAGAAGAATTGCACCAGAAGTTATGGTGTGCGATATGGACGCTCATGATGTGATGAATGTTTTGCGCAATGCCGGTTATCTTCCTTCTGTAGAATCTAAGAATGGTTTAATGCTCACAGGCCAGCGATCCAATCGTGCTAAATCAAAAGCGCGTCTTCCACGGATTATTGGTGAAGTGGAAGTACCTACTGATTTAACACTTGCAGCGGCATTACGATCTATTCGCGTCGGGGAGAAATCAAGTCGAAAGCAAAGCACTCTTAGAAATATTTCTCAGAGTGCTCTCGGAGCACTGCCTCGTACTACTGCTAATGAAACTCTTGACCTACTCAGTAAATACATTCAAGAGCAAAAATCACTCTCGATCGGGTATGCCGATAACAATGGATCTGTTTCACACCGGATAATCGATCCCGTAAAGGTAAGCGCAGGATCTCTCATCGCGCGTGACCACGGCACTGGTGAGATGCAGACATTTCGTATTCCCAGAATTACAGGAGTGGCTCCACTATGACAAGCGAAAATCAAGTGCTATACGGCAGACTTGACCCCATGTTGGCAGCCCTTGAAGCACTTACTCGTTGTGAATCTCCTACTGAAGATCTTCAGGCGTGCCACGATGTTGTTCGGTTAGCTAGCGATATCGCTACTCGCGTTCTTGGAACGCCCGCAGAAATTCGCGAAGTCGAAGGCCGCCCAGTTTTCTGGTGGGGTTCTGCGCAACCAAAAATTGTTCTACTTGCCCATCTCGATACGGTTTGGCCCAAAGGATCATTTTCACCAGTCTGGGAAGTTCAAGGTGATGTTCTTCGTGGTCCAGGCACCTTTGATATGAAGGCAGGATTTATCCAAGGACTCTTTGCACTTAAAGGTCTAGATGGTGATGTGGCTTTGGTGGCCACCACTGATGAGGAAACAGGAAGTAAATCTTCACGCGCACTTATTGCATCGCTTTCTAAAGGCGCTCAAGCAGTTCTCGTTCTCGAAGCATCACTTGATGGGAAAGTTAAAACAGGACGCAAGGGAACCGCGATGTATCAAATAAGTGTCCATGGACGTGCGGCGCATGCTGGATTGGAACCTGAAAAAGGTATTAATGCAACGGTGGAAATTGCGTACATTATTAAAGAGTTAGCACAATTAGAGAACTCGGAATTCGGTACCACTGTCGTCCCAACTCTTCTGCGATCAGGTACAACTACAAATACGGTTCCAGATTTGGCAGTACTTGATATTGATGTTCGATCTTTTTCAACATCTGAACTTCTCAGAATTGATTTCGCTGTCAAATCAATAACCTCCCAACACACTGATGCGCGAATTGAGATTTCGGGTGGGCTTAATCGCCCACCCTTAGAAACTTCTTCGACTTTGGAACTCTACGAACGTGCAGAGAAAGTTGCACAGCGTATTGGGATGTCACCACTTGGCCATGCATCAGTTGGCGGTGCTAGCGATGGCAACTTCGCTGCAGCCAGTGGCGCACCTGTGCTCGATGGACTTGGCGCAGTTGGTGGTGGGGCGCATGCCAGCAACGAGTGGGTAAGTATTAAAACGATGAAAGAGCGCAGCGCTCTACTACATGCACTCGTAAAGGACTTACTCAATGACTGATGGACCACTGATTGTTCAAAGTGACAAAACACTTTTGCTGGATATCGATCATCCAATGTCAACAGAATGTCGACGTGCGATTGCTCCATTTGCTGAACTAGAACGCTCTCCAGAACACATTCATACATATCGACTAACAAATCTAGGACTATGGAATGCACGCGCTGCAGGTCATGATGCAGAATTAGTGATTGACACTCTTATTAAATATTCACGTTATGCGGTTCCTCACTCCATTCTTGTTGATGTTGCCGAAACAATGTCTCGTTATGGAAGATTGCGACTTGAAGCCAATCCAATTCACGGGTTAATTCTTGTCACAACTGACACTGCAGTTCTTGAAGAAGTTATTCGGGCTAAGAAAATCGCACCTTTACTAGGTGCTCGAATTGATGCAGAAACAATCGTGGTTCATCCAAGTCAGCGCGGTGCCATTAAGCAATCCCTTTTGCGATTGGGTTGGCCTGCAGAAGATTTCGCTGGCTATGTTGATGGTCAGGCGCATGAAATTGAGCTCAAGCAAACAGATTGGAAAATTCGCCCGTATCAAGAGTTAGCAGCTGAAGGTTTTTGGCATGGTGGATCCGGTGTAGTTGTGCTTCCGTGTGGTGCTGGCAAAACTATTGTGGGAGCCGCTGCCATGGCCCACGCAAAAGCGACGACTCTGATTCTCGTCACAAATACAGTTGCCGCTCGACAGTGGAGAGAAGAACTCTTAAAGCGCACCACGTTGAATGAAGATGAAATTGGTGAGTATTCAGGGGCGAAGAAAGAGATTCGACCTGTAACGATTGCAACGTATCAGGTGATGACAAAGAAAAAGAATGGCGTATATGCCCACCTAGATCTCTTTGATACTCACGACTGGGGATTGATTATTTATGACGAAGTGCACTTGCTTCCAGCCCCAATCTTTCGCTTCACTGCCGATATTCAATCTCGACGACGTTTAGGATTGACCGCAACCTTGGTTCGAGAAGATGGAATGGAAGGTGAAGTTTTTTCACTCATCGGACCAAAACGTTATGACGTTCCCTGGAAAGAAATTGAAGCACAAGGATACATAGCGCCCGCTCAATGTATCGAAGTAAGAGTAAATCTCACTGAAGCCGAAAGATTGGCATACGCGACTGCAGAGCCAGAAGAGCGATACCGATATTGCGCGACAACAAAAACCAAAAGAACAGTTGTTGAAGAACTTGTCGCGCACCATGCAAATGAACAGATTTTGGTAATTGGGCAATACATAACCCAACTTGATGAACTATCAGAAGTTCTAGGAGTTCCAGTAATCAAAGGCGATACGCCAGTAAAAGAACGTGAAATCCTCTTCAATAAATTTCGCACAGGAGAAATTACTTGCCTAGTTGTTTCCAAGGTTGCAAACTTTTCTATTGATCTTCCGGATGCGACAATTGCTATTCAAGTTTCTGGAGCATTTGGCTCTCGCCAAGAAGAAGCACAGCGATTGGGTCGAATACTTCGGCCAAAATCCGATGGCCGATCTGCGACGTTCTACTCAGTTGTTTCTAGAGACACCATCGATCAAGATTTTGCTCAAAATCGCCAACGATTCCTAGCTGAGCAGGGATATTCCTACAGGATTATCGATGCTGACGATGTTTTTCAAGGGAAGCTCTAAAACGTATTGGGTCAACTTTCCAAAAATCATGGTGCTCACCATCAATTAAAATGACAGGAACTTGCTCTCCATACATTTTCTCTAGCTCCACATTGCCATCAATATATTTAATTTCTATTTCGAATTCGAGTTCAATCGTCATAGTTTCTAGGCACTCCACCGCCGCGTCGCATAGGTGACACCCATGCCGTGAGTAAACCGTGACAAGGTTGTGGGCCATTAATTACTGTGTCCTCTCTGTGAATTTCTCTCTGACCATGACCTGATCATGCCACCCTGATACCTTTTACTCCTATGTATTCACAATTGCGCATCCGAACCTCGTTCACGGTACTTGTCGTACTTGGTGCGCTCTTTTCGCCAATTTCCGCGCCAGCAGCGAGCGCACTTGTCCGCCCTTCCACTGTATGGGGTTACACACTCGCGGGTCCAGCAAGCACAGCGTCATTGACCGGTGCACCAAGAGATGTCAATCTGGATGCAAAATCAAAATTTAGCGTTGACTATAAAGGATTCCCTGACTGGGCAAAAAATCAAGTGCAAGCGGCCGTAGATGTATGGGCTGCAAATTTTTCTTCGAAAGTAACAATCAATGTCGACGCATCGTGGGGCAGGTCAACGAGTTCGGCAATTTTGGGAAGCGCGCGTCCCGGAAATTACTATTCAGCATTTACTGGAGCTCCCGACCAAACTCTCTGGTATCCATCAGCGCTTGCTAATGCTCTGGCTGGTAAAGATCTAGATAAATCTTCGGCAGAAATCGTTATTCAAATTAACTCGACAGCACCTTGGGATCTTGATACCGAAGGCGCTCCATCAACTCTTGAATATGACTTAATGTCAGTAATGATTCATGAATTGGCGCATGGTCTTGGATTCTTATCTACTGATTCTTATGATGATTTCTTCGCTACCGGCGCACTTGATGAACCCACTATTTTCGATGCGTTTGTTACAACTAGTGACGGACGTCGACTAGCTGACATTCCTTCTCCATCTGTTGAACTAGGTACGGCACTCACCAGTAAATTGGAGTGGAGCGGTCCTCTTGGTATCGCTGCGAATTCTGGAACTAAGCCGCTGATGTACTCACCAGAACAATACGATGTCGGTTCATCAGTAAGCCACCTTGATGAAAATACCTTTTCTAAGGCTGGAAAAGATTCAGTAATGACACCAAGCCTTGATGCAGGCGAAGTATTTCATGAACCTGGCCCGCTTTTATTAGCAATGATGAGTGACCTTCGAAATGCTCCACCGCCAGGAATTGCTGCAGGATTGCCATCAATCGTGCGCAATCCAACTGCTGTCATTGGCGACGGGTCAGCAATTGTTACATTTGATCCACCAACAAATGCTCGTGGGGCTGCGATATCCAACTATGTAATACGAAATATTCGAACTGGTGCTGAAGTGTCAACGAAGTCCAGCCCTGTAGCGATTACTGGTTTAAAAAATGGTGTTCAATACGCTTTTTCAATCACAGCAAAAAATGAATTAGGTAACTCAGAACCAGCACTGACAAATGGAGTCACGCCGCGTAAAGCTTGGAGTTCCACCGTATTAGATGCTGCTGCGGATGGAAAATCTATTGCTACAACCACCTTGAATGGCAAGCCGGTAATCGCATATACAGATAGTAAATCTGGATTTTTAAAGCTTGCCGTCCTTTCAGGAACTACTTGGAAGAAAAGCACTATCGATGGGCACACATCAACTGGTGGCAGAACCGGAAATGTGATCAAAGGCAATATTTCTCTGTGCGTTAGCGGAAGTGGTACGAGGCAAACTTTGCACATGTTTTATGCAGATGGTGTTGAGAAAGATCTACGGTATGCAACATATGACGGAAAGAAATTCACGTACTCAATCGTTGATGGAAACGGTCCCTCGATTCAATCCTACGAAATTGCAGCTCGCGTCAGAACAGCAAGCGATGTGAGTGTTTCAAATGCATGCGCAATTACACCTGCTGGAATTGAAGTTTTCTACCGAGATGAATCTCAAGGCGTCCTTCTAGGAGCCACCAAAGTTGGGACTTCACCGTGGAAGTATGAACTAATCGATGGGGATAGAAAAACAGATTCTCGAACAACTGGCGATGTTGCTTTCCATCTTAAAACGTACATAAGTCGTAATCGCACATACATACTTTATGATTCTGTGGGGGCTCTTAACTCGAAGAAGGAAGTAACCTCTGGAGAGATTCGTCTGGCTACCAGGACTTCTCTTGATCCTTTGGATTGGGAATACAAAACGCTGGATGAAACAGGCCCTGGAATTGCTGTAGCGGGTTATGACGTTGCAATTGCGAAAATAAATGGTTCGCTTACTGCCTCATGGATGACATCAACTGTTCTAAGTATTCCAAGTGCCACGCAATTACGTTGGGCAAAAATTTCATCACCGACGCAGATTGCATCCACCCCGACGCAGTTATTTGGAAATCCTTCAGAAATTCTGAACACGAGTACAACTGATTTGGCTTTTAACTGTCTCTACCGACTCTGCTCAATTGAATATGCAACAGGCAAAATTGCTCTTGCCTCTTCATGGCAGTCGACATCGCCCATATCGAGCGTATGGGTCAGAGTAAACAGCGTTCAATACCTAGTTGCCGGAATTAAAGGCAAACTAGTATTGGTTAAGAAACAAACTGCTTAAAAGGGTGGGTTACTTCTTCGCGTTACGACGCTGAATACGTGTTTTCTTCAGAAGTTTCTTATGCTTCTTCTTAGCCATACGCTTGCGTCGCTTCTTGATTACGGAACCCATTTGTCACGCCTTCTCTAGAAATTCACCGCTGTGCGCGGATGTGCAGGGGCCTAGGTTAGCGGGTAATGAGTCTAAAAATCGAAACGGCTGTTTGGCTATATCCGAGCACGATTACACCTAATTCCTTGGAATATCCGATTGCTGCGGGCATCGATGTACCTGGGGCGCTGTAAGCGCCAGTTATTAGACCTTTTCCATCGAAAGCCAAAAGTAGTCCTGTTGCTTTTACTGGCTTCCACGTTGATAGCCCTTTCACAGCTCCTGTAGATCCTAGGAAAGCAAAGTGAGAATTTGAAGAAGTTGTCAACGTCAACGCAGTTCCATTGGAAGCAAAACGATACGTCCACGATGGGACAAATGTGGGGGAAAACTTTGTAAGGGCAGATTCAAACTTATTTCCTGATTGAACATATCCGCCGAGAAATAATGAATTAGTTACCGAGCGCCAAGAACGTGAAGTCTTGTTTGCCGAGCTCCTAATCAGGGAGGTAACTTTATTATTCTTAAATCTTGCCAGAATTCCATCGTGAATTGCGGCAACTTTCTTTCCGGCTAAAGTTTCTCCGCTACTTCCTGCTACAACAATTGTTCCATCAGAAAATCTCTGAACATCTTCTAGCGCGGTATCTACTGCACCCAAGTATATTGGTGGAGAAATTATGCCTTGGTTATTTGAATTTGCAAGAAATCCTTTATTTCCATTCTCTGTTGCCGCCATTCCAACGATTGAAATTCCTTGAGCATTTACTGCAATTGCAGTGACAAGGACTGTTGTTTTGCAATCAAAATAATAATTACCAAGCACTTGACCAGCAGGTGAGACTTTCCACAGAGCAATACCATTTAAGTCACCACGTAGAGGGAGAGTGGGTTCAGCAACAACTCCATCAGGATTAATCGGTGGGGTGGGTGTCATAATCGTGTTGGTATCTGATGCTTGAACAAGGGATATTGAGCCTGCAACCCAAATTGAACCATCGGGGCCTAGTGCAGCTGCAGTTGCAATATTTTCTTGCGATGAGGCAAGTGAAATTTTCCAGATCTCGGTTCCATCAGATTTTATTGCGCGTAGATAGCCTGTGTTATTTTCTGACCCATAGAGCACAATCGTATTTCCTGCCACTAACATCTTTGGCACTTCTTGAGTAAGTGGAGAAGTGGAAATAGGTGATAAATTTTTTACTGCAAGAGGTTTTGTGGCAGCATTAGCGTTACTTTGAATTAGAAGCGAACTTATTATTGAGAGAACAATGACAGTTTTCTTCACCGTAATTTTATGCCAGTTCTTGCGAACGATCACGGGCTGCGCGCATCGCTTGCGCGATAATTGCATCAAGATGTGATTCAGAGAAAGTTGCCAGCGCTGCAGCTGTGGTTCCATTGGGACTTGTGACATTTTCGCGAAGAGTTGTCGCGCTCTTGCCTGATTCATCTAACAATCGTGCCGCACCCAACATAGTTTGGGTCGTTAAAATCGTGGCAACTTCATGTGAGAGTCCAAGTTCGACAGCTGAAGCAATCATTCCTTCAGCAAAGGCAAAAAAGTACGCTGGGCCAGATCCGCTAGTCGCGGTGACCGCATCTTGTAAATCCTCAGCAACTTCAACAACTTTGCCCGTACAGGCGAGGAAGTCTTTAACAAAAATTGCCTCAGATTCTGAAACATTTTTCCCGAGAGAGATGGCTGACATGCCAGCTCCTATCAGGGATGCTGTATTTGGCATCACCCGAATCACTGGGTGCGATGACCCAGCATGTTCTAAGACAAATTCTGTGCTCTTGCCAGCTGCGAAGGTTATTAAAAGTGCGTGGGGATTAATCTTCCCCTTCAAGCTTGCAAGTAACTCCTGCATATCTTGCGGTTTGACGACGAGAAGGATTACATCACACGTTGTAATTTCACCCGCTCTTACCCCATATTGAGAAATTAATTCTTCGCTTCGCTCTAGCCGTTTCTCTGCAATCGTAATAGTTTCGGGTGAAATACCAGATTTAATTAGAGCCGACAAAAGAGCCTCACCCATAATTCCGGCACCAATTAGGCCAATGTGCTGTGGGCTCTTCTCAGTACTCATGTCGGTAAGGATACCTGTAGGCTCTGAAACTATGTCAGAAATTGCTGCTGGGTTTGCGCGTGATTGGGTCGAATTTGCAGACCCTTCAAGTCCTGAAGAAATCTTTAAATGTGATCTCACCTGGTTAACCTCGAACTGGACCTGCATCTACGGTGATGGGTGTAAAGGGGTATTCAAAGATCGCCCTAACGATGGTTGTTGCACCGAAGGCGCAATGTATTCAGATGAGGATGATGAAGAACGCGTACTAAAAGCTGCAGCGTTCCTCACTCCGCAGATGTGGCAATTTTTTGATGAAGCGCAACCAAAGAAATTTGGCGGCAAACTTAGAATTACAGATAAAGATGAAGACAACGAAAGAAAGACTCGAACCGTTGATGATGCGTGTATTTTTCTCAACCGCAAAGGGTACGAAGCTGAAGGATTCACTGGTTCATTTGGTTGCGTACTGCACCACTTAGCTGAAAAAGAAAACCGTCATTTTGTTGATACAAAGCCAGATGTTTGCTGGCAGTTACCTCTACGCCGTAGTTTTGAAACTCGCGAGATGGGCGAGCGAGAAATTTCTGTAACAGTTATTGGCGAATATGAACGTCTCGGTTGGGGCGATGGCGGCGATGACTTTGATTGGTATTGCACAAGTAATACCGAGGCTCATGTCGGTAAAGAGCCGGTTTACATTTCTAATAGGACTGAACTCAAGGCTCTCATGGGGGATGCGGCATATGCCGAACTCGCCAAGCATTGTGATCTGCGCATTGCAGGAATTAAGGATGCACAAAAGCGCTCACTTCCATTATTTGTCATTCAACATCCCGCAACTCTGCAGGCTCAGCAGTAGTAGTCAGCCCTAAGCCCTACTCTTACTTCTATGGCTAAGGTCGAAAAGGATCCATTTCGCTGCACAGAATGTGGCTGGACTGCTAACAAGTGGGTTGGTCGTTGCGGTGAATGTCAGGCCTGGGGAACAGTGGAAGAAATCGCTGCGCCAAAACGATTATCACTAGTAGCTGGGACTGTTACACATAAAGCGACTCCTATCGGGAATGTAGATCTTTCTGCTGCTTATGCAAAACCAACTGGCGTCACCGAACTCGACCGCGTGCTCGGTGGTGGATTAGTTCCAGGAGCTGCAATCTTGCTCGCAGGTGAACCAGGTGTTGGTAAATCCACACTTCTTCTCTCTGTCGCCGCAAAAACAGCAGCTAACGGAATTCGAGCACTGTATATAAGCGGAGAGGAATCTGCATCGCAAGTTCGCTTGCGAGCCGAAAGAATCAAGGCGATTGATCCCGAACTTTTTCTAGCGTCAGAGACCGATCTATCATCTGTCATTGCGCATATCGATCAAGTGAAACCACAATTACTCATTATAGATAGCGTGCAAACTATTGGCTCCTCCAATGCCGATGGAGCACCTGGTGGCGTGACGCAAGTGCGTGAAGTTGCGGGTGCACTAATAAGAATTTGTAAGGATCGAGATATCACTCTCTTGCTTGTTGGACATGTAACCAAAGATGGTTCAATTGCTGGCCCACGACTTCTCGAACATATTGTTGATGTAGTTCTACAATTTGAAGGCGAGCGCCATTCGCGTTTGCGCCTTATTCGAGCCATTAAGAATCGTTTTGGCGCAAGTGATGAAGTTGGATGTTTTGATCTCAGTGATGCTGGAATCGAAAGCGTTATAGATCCCACTGGACTTTTCACATCTCGTCATTCCGAGCCAGTACCTGGCACATGTGTAACAGTCACACTTGAAGGGCGACGTCCCTTGCTTGCGGAAATTCAGGCACTTGTGAGCCAAGGGCGCGATAATGATTTTGGAAATGCTCGTCGCGTAACTAGTGGTCTTGATTCGGCTCGCACCTCAATGACTCTCGCAGTACTCGAACTCCGTGCAAACGTGCGAGTGGGTGGTCGCGATGTGTATGCGGCTACCGTTGGTGGAATGAAAATGTCTGAGCCTGCTGCGGATCTAGCACTAGCTCTTGCCGTTGCATCGGCTGCGAAAGGTCTAGCACTTCCAGCAGATCTCGTTGCTATTGGTGAAGTTGGTCTTGCAGGGGAAATACGAAAGGTGAGCGGAGTTGAACGTCGGCTTGCAGAAGCTTTTAGACTTGGATTTAAGCGCGCACTTGTTCCAGCTGGATCTGATGTAAAGATAGCCGGAATGGAAATTTATGAAGTTTCTCGCTTGGATCTTGCATTGAACAGGGTGAAGATAACAGGCGAATGAGTGTGATTGAAAAGGAAATCACTTCCTGGTTTCAAAAAAACAAGCGAGACCTTCCGTGGCGAAATACTCATCCATGGGGTGTGCTTGTTTCCGAAATAATGTTGCAGCAAACACCGGTTAATCGTGTTCTTCCAATTTGGCAGCAGTGGATGGATACGTGGCCAACGCCAAAAGATTTAGCATCTGCTTCACCTGCACAGGTAATAACCGCATGGGGGCGACTTGGTTATCCACGCCGAGCTCTTCGGCTTCGAGAGTGCGCGCAAGTAATTTCTACTGAGTACCGAAATAAAGTGCCCGATAATGAAATGCAGCTAAAGAGTTTGCCTGGGATAGGTGATTACACGGCGGCTGCAATCATGGCATTCGCCTTCGAAGAGCGCTCTTTAGTTCTGGATATAAATATCAGGCGATTGTTTTCTCGAATGTATGACGGGGTCGAGAGTCCAACCTCTGCACCGAACAAGAATGAGCGTGCTATTCGTGCTGAAATTCTTCCTTCCAAGAATGCACATGTGTGGGCAGCTGCGACTATGGAGCTTGGGGCACTAGTGTGCACTTCACAAAAACCCAAATGTGAAGTATGTCCGGTGGCAAATAAATGTCGATGGCGATCACTTAATTACCCGAAGTCTGCAGCACCCAAGAAAACGCAATCGTGGAATGGCACCGATCGACAATGTAGGGGCACCATCGTTCAAGCACTTCGTGAAAACGCATCTCTCACTGAAAATGAAATTTTGAAATTGTGGGCGTTAGAGGAGCAGGTACGTAAGGCGCTAGCCACTCTTATAGCTGATGGATTAATTGCGCAGAGCGGGAGAAAGAGATACTCCTTGCCGCATTAGGTACTCTTATTGGGTGAGTATTCACCTAATTGCATTTCTCGTTGTGTTCCTATGTAATGTTGTTCCAGCTTTTGCGCCACCAACTTGGACGGTACTTGTATTTTTCACTTTAAATTATCACATTCACGCGCTTGGATTAATCCCGATAGCGATAACAGCGGCAGTTATGGGAAGAGCAATCTTGGCGTATTCCTTTCGACATTTTTCAATTTATCTTCCCAAGGGTTATGTGAGAAATATGGAGAATGCGAGTACCCATATTTCTGCAAGCAAAAAATCGTTTCTAGGCTTATTGGCTCTATTTCTTTTTGCTCCGCTTTCATCAGCACAACTTTTTGAAGCAGCCGGAATCATGAAGAAAATTGATCTTAAGCCACTTTTAGCAGTGTTCGCGTTGGGACGACTCTTCTCGTACTCGTTTTATATAACAGGTGCGAGCGCAGTGAAGGCATCATCATTAGGCGAAGCAATCATCGAGCAGATGCAATCAACAGAAGCGATCGTTGTTCAAATCCTGACAATTCTCGGACTAGTTGCCTTAGGAAATGTGAAGTGGCGACCTAAGCGGTAGGAACTTCTGCAAGATCACCAGGTGAGTCAGGTGCATCTGCACGTGGCACTCCTTTGAATGTGAACTTGGCATCAGCGCCTTCGCCTTCAACATCTACAACGATGACATCTCCAGCTTTGAGTTCCGAGAAAAGAATTCTTTCAGAAAGCGCGTCTTCGATTTCGCGTTGAATTGTGCGACGAAGAGGACGTGCACCCAAAAGTGGGTCATAGCCACGTTGCGCAAGAAGATCCTTGGCAGCCGGGGTGAGTTCAATTGCCATATCTTTTGCATGAAGACGTTCGTCAAGATTTGTAATCATCAGATCAACAATTTGGATAATCTGATCTTTAGTTAATTGATGGAAAACAATGATGTCATCGATGCGGTTTAGGAACTCAGGACGGAAATGAGTTTTTAGTTCATCGCTGACTTTGCCCTTCATGCGCTCATAATTAGTGAGTTCATCTCCTGAATTCGCAAAACCAAGACCCATGCTCTTTGAAATATCACGAGTTCCCAAGTTAGTTGTCATGATGATGACTGTATTTTTAAAGTCGACGGTGCGACCTTGGGCGTCAGTGAGGCGACCATCTTCGAGCACTTGTAGAAGTGAGTTGAAGATATCTGGGTGAGCTTTTTCAATCTCATCAAAGAGAACTACTGAGAAAGGACGGCGTCGAACTTTTTCCGTCAACTGTCCACCTTCGTCATATCCGACATATCCTGGAGGAGCACCAAAGAGACGAGATGCTGTATGTCGCTCTGAATATTCAGACATATCCAATTGAATCAAAGCATCTTGATCGCCGAATAAGAATGAAGCCAAGGTGCGAGAAAGCTCTGTCTTTCCAACGCCTGATGGGCCGGCGAAAATAAATGAGCCACCTGGGCGGCGAGGGTCTTTAAGACCTGCGCGCGTACGACGAATAGCTTGTGAGAGAGCCTTGATTGCTTGATCTTGACCAATAACTCGACGATGGAGCTCATCTTCCATGCGCAACAATCGAGCAGTTTCTTCTTCGGTCAACTTAAATACTGGAATGCCAGTTGAAGCAGAGAGAACCTGTGCAATTAATTCTTCATCAACCTCTGTGACTTTATCAAGATCTGTTGCTTTCCAATGCTTTTCTGCCTCAGCCTTTTCAGCAATTAATTTCTTTTCTGTGTCGCGAAGTGCCGCAGCTTTTTCGAAATCTTGTCCATCAATAGCGGACTCTTTTTCTTTGCGCGCCGAAGCAATTTTTTCATCAAATTCACGCAGTTCTGCTGGTGCAGTCATGCGCTTAATACGTAAACGCGATCCTGCCTCATCAATTAGATCAATTGCCTTATCTGGCAAGAAGCGATCAGAGACGTATCGATCTGCAAGGTTTGCCGCAGCTGCGAGAGCGCCATCTGTGATTGAAACGCGGTGATGAGTTTCGTAACGATCGCGAAGGCCACGAAGGATTTCAATTGTTTGAGCTACTGATGGTTCTTTTACTTGAATTGGTTGAAAACGACGTTCAAGTGCTGCATCTTTCTCAACGTGCTTGCGGTACTCATCAAGTGTTGTTGCTCCAATTGTCTGGAGTTCTCCGCGAGCAAGCATTGGCTTAAGAATGCTTGCTGCATCGATTGCACCTTCTGCGGCGCCTGCACCAACAAGTGTGTGAATCTCATCAATAAATAAAATGATATCGCCACGAGTTTTGATTTCTTTTAAGACTTTCTTTAGGCGCTCTTCAAAATCACCGCGGTAGCGAGACCCAGCAACAAGTGCACCAAGATCAAGGGAATAGAGCTGTTTATCTTTGAGTGTTTCAGGAACATCATTTTTGGCAATTGCTTGAGCGAGTCCCTCTACAACTGCAGTTTTACCAACACCTGGTTCACCAATTAGGACAGGGTTATTCTTTGTGCGACGTGAAAGAACTTGCATGACACGTTCAATTTCATTTTCGCGACCAATCACCGGATCAAGCTTTGACTCGCGAGCTGCCTGAGTGAGGTTACGCCCAAATTGATCAAGTACGAGAGATGTGGAAGGAGTTCCTTCTGCTGGTCCACCAGATGCAACAGCTTCTTTCCCTTGGTAGCCAGAAAGTAATTGAATTACTTGTTGGCGAACACGATTAAGGTCTGCGCCAAGTTTTACAAGCACCTGCGCTGCAACGCCTTCACCTTCGCGAATAAGTCCAAGCAAAATGTGTTCAGTACCGATGTAGTTATGACCTAATTGAAGTGCCTCTCGAAGTGAGAGCTCAAGAACTTTTTTAGCGCGGGGAGTAAATGGAATATGACCACTTGGCGCTTGCTGTCCTTGGCCAATAATTTCCTCAACCTGCGCACGAACACTCTCGATGGAGATGCCCATGCCATCGAGAGCTTTAGCTGCAACGCCTTCACCTTCGTGTACGAGCCCCAGCAAAATATGTTCGGTACCGATGTAGTTGTGATTTAGCATGCGGGCTTCTTCTTGTGCCAACACGACAACACGACGGGCTCGGTCTGTAAAGCGCTCAAACATCAGCTGTTCTCCTTCTAGGTTCCTGTGTGTAAGCCTAACCCGTAGCAGGTCTTGCTCGCGAGGTGTACTTACAAGGGCTATAACCCCATATATGGGCCAGTTATGCCCGAAATTGGGGCACATATAGAGAAATTTTTAAAGCTTTTTCAGCATTCTGGTATTGCCGAGAGTATTTGGCTTCACGCTTTCAAGGTCTAGGAACTCCGCGATTCCAGCATCGTATGAGCGCAATAGCTGTTGATAGACATCTGGCTCTACAGGGGTTCCATGAATTTCCTCAAAACCATGGCGACCAAAAAATTGTGTTTCAAATGTGAGACAGAAAATTCTTTTTACGCCAATAATTTTTGCGCGATCAATAACTGCCTCAAGAAGACGATGACCAACGCCTGTTCCTTTTAATCGATCAATAACTGCAACGGTTCGAACTTCCGCGAGGTCTTCCCACAAGATGTGAAGTGCAGCGCAACCCACAACTTCATCACCTTCAAGTGCCACAGTAAATTCCTGCACACTCTCATACAAGGTGACGGTTTCTTTAGAGAGTAGTAGGCGTTGCAAAGCAAAATGATCTATTAATGAACGTATGCCTTTGATATCGCTCGTACGAGCTGGGCGAATTTCAACCATGGCTATTCAGTTTCTGGCTTTACCAATGGGAATAAAATTGTTTCGCGAATTCCAAGACCAGTTAGTGCCATTAATAATCTATCGAGTCCCATTCCCATTCCACCAGTGGGAGGCATTGCGAATTCCATTGCGCGCAAGAAATCTTCATCTACTTGCATGGCCTCTAAATCACCTTTTGCACCAAGCGTTGCTTGTTCAACAAGACGATCGCGCTGAATTACAGGGTCAATAAGTTCGGAGTATCCGGTTGCCAATTCAAAACCATCGACATAGAGATCCCATTTTTCAACTACACCTGGTATCTCACGATGGTGACGCACGAGCGGAGATGTATCAACAGGGAAACCCATAACAAAAGTAGGTTCAATGAGCTGATCTTTAGCAACATGTTCAAATATTTCTTCTGCTAGCTTGCCTACAATCCATTGCGGATCAATCTTCATTTCAAGTTTCTTGGCAATTGCGACCAGATCTTCGTAGGAAGTCAGAGCAGTGACTTTTTCTCCAACGCCCTCAGAGATAGCGTCATATAAAGAAATCTCTTTCCATTGCCCACCCAAATCTGCTTGGCGACCATTATGGTGCGTAACTACATGTGAACCAGAGACTGCCATTGCAGCATTTTGAACAAGTGATCGAGTGAGATCGGCAATTGTGCGCCAATCCCCATATGCCTGATAACTCTCAATCATTGCAAATTCCGGTGAGTGAGACGAGTCAGCGCCTTCATTGCGAAAATTTCGATTGATTTCAAAGACGCGTTCCATGCCGCCAACAACACACCTCTTCAGAAAAAGTTCGGGGGCAATGCGTAAAAAAAGTTCCATGTCGTATGCATTCGAAAAAGATTTAAATGGACGCGCGGCTGCTCCACCATGCATTACTTGTAACATGGGGGTCTCTACTTCGATGAAATCTTGGTTATGAAAAGTTTCTCGAAGTGATCTCATAACTGCTGGGCGCATACGAGCATTAGCACGTGCCTCAGGTCGAACAATAAGATCGACATAACGCATGCGAACACGTGTTTCCTCTGACATTGGCTTGTGATCATTTGGAAGAGGTCGAAGTGATTTTGATGCCATTGCCCACGATGAAGCAAGAATTGAAAGTTCCCCTCGTTTTGAAGTAATAATTTCACCGGTAACGCTAACAATGTCACCAAGATCTACATCGCTTTTCCATGCATCTAAAACTTCCTGGCCGACTTTATCTAGTGAGAGCATCGCCTGAAGTTCGGTTCCATCACCTTCGCGAAGAGTTGCAAAGCAGAGCTTTCCGGTATCGCGCTTAAAAATAATTCGACCGGTAAGACTTGCACTCTCACCTGTTGTGACATCAATTTCTAGGTCAGCATATTTTGAGCGAATTTCAGCAAGTGAGTGCGTCCGAGGTACAGAGACTGGGTAAGGCTCAATTCCACGCTCAATTAGCCCCGCACGCTTTTCACGTCGTATGCGTAACTGCTCGGGAAGGTCGTCAACGCTCTCAGTCGGATTGCTCATAGTGGGGGCGAGTCTACCGAGTTAAGAGTTTCTCTCGTGAATTAGGCGCAACCCAATCAAGGTTAAATCAGGCTCATGGTGGTCGATTGTTTCTGAAACTCCGATCATCAGTGGCGCAAGGCCACCTGTTGCAATAACTTTCGGACGCACTCCATAGTCTTTAACGAGTTCTTCAGTGATTCGATCTACTAGGCCATCGACTTGCCCTGCAAATCCAAAAATTGTTCCCGATTGAAGGGCTTCTACTGTGTTCTTACCAATCACATTTCGTGGCCGTACCAACTCAACTTTTCGCAATTGGGCTGCCCGAGCGGCCAGCGCATCTACAGAAATTTCAATTCCTGGCGCAAGTGCGCCCCCCAAAAATTCACCTTTAGGAGAGACGACATCAAGATTGGTGGACGTTCCAAAATCAACAACAACTGCAGGACCACCATACAAAGTATGAGCTGCAAGAGTATTCACAATTCGATCTGCACCAATCTCTTTTGGATTATCAACAAGCAGTGGAACACCTGTTTTTGTACCAGGTTCGACAATGGTCGTGTGCGAATCGGCAAAATATTGGGCAATCATCGTTCGAAGTTCGCGCAAAGTGGCAGGGACTGTTGAGCAAATGGAAAGCGAGGATATTGAGAAGTCACGCACAAGTGCGCCATACTGCAGCCACAGTTCATCTGCTGTGCTTCGCGGGTCAGTTTTTACACGCCACGAATGGATGAGAGCTTCTCCTTTAAATACACCTAGGACTGTATTTGTATTACCTACATCGATAGTTAATAACATTTCCTACTCCACTCTGAAATCAAGGCCGATATCAAAATTTGGGGCTGAATGCGTGAGCGCTCCTATAGCAAGGTAATCAACGCCACTCTCTGCAAAAACTCTGGCGCTTTCGAGTGTGATTCCACCTGATGCTTCAAGTTGTATTGAAGAATCGACTAGTTGGACCGCTTCCCGGCACATTTCAGGGCTCATATTGTCTAGTAAAACTAAATGCGGCTTGAGGGGAATAATTTCGCGCAACTGTTCTAACGTGTCTACCTCAACTTCGATTGCCGCGTTTGGGTACTTTTCACGAACATTAGTAAAAGCAGCACTAACACTTCCGGCTGCTGCAATGTGATTATCTTTAATAAGAGCTGCATCGCTGAGTGACATTCTGTGATTTGTTCCTCCGCCCATTCTTACAGCATATTTCTCAAGCAAACGCATTCCTGGAGTTGTTTTGCGAGTATCGCGAATTTGAGTTTTCGTTCCTTCAACGGCTGAAACCCATATATTTGTTAATGTGGCGATGCCACTTAAATGTCCAAGGAAATTAAGTGCAGTGCGCTCTGCTAATAAAATTGCTCTGGTATTACCTCGAGCACTCATTAGCACAGTTCCTGGTTCCACATGAGTTCCATCTTGAACATAGATAGCAATATCTGTGATACCCACTTCTTCAAGAACCGCTTTTGCCATATTGATTCCCGCAATAACACCAGAGGATCGTGCAACAAAATCAGCAACTATATTCTCGTCACTTTTTACGGTTGCTAAAGATGTTATATCTTCTCCGCCGTTGAGGTCTTCAGATATAGCCCGTTTAATAAGCTCTCGATCAATCATTGTTTTTCCACTTCCTGATAGGTCGTAGTCCACTTACCGTTGGAATCTAATTTTTGTACTATTCGTTTAATCCATTGATCACTTGATTTTGGAAAATCTTCACGCCAGTGCGAGCCACGAGTTTCTTGTCTTATGAGGGCTGCTCTTAAAATTGCATTGGCTAGTTGGAAAAGATTTGTAGTTTCCCAAGCCTCAACGCATGGCACCGTGCTAATACGTTCTTCAATGCGCGATAAATCAGCAGACGTGGCAATCAAAGAATCTGCTGAACGAAGCACTCCAGCACCCCGGCTCATACTTTCTTGAATTTCATTTCTAACAATCGGATCAAGCAGAATGGTTGGAGATGTATTGAGTACCGCTGTTCGAATTGCGTGTGGATGCGATTGAATATGCGCGGCTATGCGCGCGCTAAATACAAGTCCTTCTAGCAGCGAATTGGAGGCCAATCGGTTTGCACCGTGCACTCCAGTGCAGGCAGTTTCACCACAGGCGTATAAACCCGGAACACTAGTGAGGCCATTAAAGTCCACCAACACACCACCTGATGCGTAATGTGATGCGGGGGAAATTGGAATCAAATCAGTCAATGGGTCTATCCCATGTGACATACAGGATGCATAAATTGTGGGAAACCTTTCGGTGAAACCATCAAGGTGTCGCGCATCTAGCCACACATGGTGCGCACCGGTTCTATTCATTTCTCTCATAATCGCGATGGCGACCACATCTCGTGGTGCGAGTTCAGCGAGTTCGTGCTGCCCAACCATAAATCTTTCGCCTGCATCGTTTCGTAAATATGCCCCTTCACCACGAACCGCTTCACTGATTAAAGGTTGTTGACCTTGGGTGTTGTCTCCGAGCCAAAGAACTGTTGGGTGAAATTGTATGAATTCGACATCAGCAACTTTTGCACCAGCTCGAAGGGCAAGTGCTACTCCATCACCTGTAGACACAGATGGATTAGTTGTTTGTGCAAAAACTTGTCCAAGTCCTCCTGTTGCAAGCACAACAGCTCGACTCAGTGCTTGGCCAACACCATCGCGACTTCCGGTTCCCATAACGTGAAGGGTTACTCCACACACTGCACCGAACTCATCTTTTAACGCGTCCAGTACCAATGCGTGTTCAATAACTTCGATGTGTGAATCATTTTGAACTGCAGCAAGAAGTGCGCGTGAAACTTCTGCACCCGTAGCGTCACCACCTGCATGAGCAATTCGGTTTCGATGGTGTCCTCCTTCACGAGTGAGTGCTATCTCGCCATCATCTGTTCGATCAAATATTGCACCGCGTTCAATTAATTTTCTGACGGCTTGAGGTCCTTCTGTAACAAGTATTTTCACGGCAGATGAGTCACACAGCCCTGCACCTGCCACCAATGTGTCTTTCTCATGTTGATCAGGAGTATCTCCCGGTCCAAGTGCGGCAGCAATTCCACCTTGCGCCCATTTTGTTGATCCTTCATCAACTCGAGCCTTTGTAACAAGCAAGACAGTAAGGCCGAAAGTTCGAACCTGTAGAGCTGTTGTCAGTCCCGCAATTCCAGATCCAACAACAATTACATCAGCCTCGATAGTCCATCCAGGTGCTGGTGCAAGTAGCCTCATGAAGAAATCCGTTCCATGGACATATTGTCAATCAATCGGACTCCATTTACCCAACCCGCAACAATTGCACGCTTGACCCCGGGTGATTCATCGATTATTTCAGCGTAATCTTTTCTGAACTCGGGATCACTCGCAAGAATATTGTGTAGGACGATCTGCGCTTGAGTGAGATCACTTTCTCGCGATGCAGCAAAAAGTGCTTGCGAAATAACAAGGGCATGTTCTCTTTTTTCTCCCAAAAGAATATTCCGCGAAGATAACGCCAACCCATCAATATCTCGAATAGTTGGTGCGCCAACTATTTTAACATCGCTACGAAGTGTTCTTATTAAAGTTAATTGTTGAAAATCCTTTTCACCAAATACCGCCCATCGGGGTTTTACTAAATCAAATAGACGTTGAACAACAGTAAGTACGCCATCAAAGTGACCTGGACGAGTAGCGCCCTCATATAGAGTGCCCAAAAATCCCGCGCTAATTTTTTCGATTTCTGCTGGATATATCTCGTCGTAGTGCGGTAACCATAATTCTGAAACTCCCGAATTAGCAGCAAGTTCAATGTCATTTTCGGGAGTGCGCGGATAGCGAGCAAGATCATTTGGGTTCTCAAACTGTAAAGGATTAACGAAAATGCTCATGATTACATGGTCTGTAAATTCATGAGCCTTTGTAACCAAGGATGCATGTCCAGCATGTAAAGCTCCCATGGTTGGAACAAATGCACATGGAGAATCGCGTCGTAACTCAGAGGACTTCACTACTATTTTCATTTCTGGCTCCAGTCCTTTCAGGTACCGGGCGAAGTGAGTACATTCTAAAGCGCAGGCGGCAAACTTTCCAAAAGATGAACGATACGTCCATGAGTTAAAAGAATTGCATCTGGTTCTATTTCCAGCCATGGTTCTAGGACAAATCGTCTCTCATGTGCGCGGGGGTGCGGCAGGGTCAATTCTTGCGCTTCCGAGAGCAAAGAACCGTAGGAAATAAGATCTAGGTCAATGATTCGAGGACCCCACTTTTCATTTCGGACCCTGCCCATGCTCTTCTCAATTCCATGTAAGAGAGCTAATACATCTGCGGCAGGGAGGTCACTCTCAAGAATTAATACGGCATTGAAATAATTATTTTGCCCTCCGGGACCCCCGACGGGTGAGGTTTCGTAATAACTCGAAACGGCAATGACATGTGAGGCGTCTCGAAGAAGTGCAATTGCCAGATCTAACGCCTCTTTGGGTTGCTCAAGATTTGCACCTAATGCGACAACTGCTTTCACCGAATTAACTCAATAGACACAGAGATGTCAGAAACTGGAAAATTAACAGGAGCATGGGGTTTGTGCACAGTGATGATTGTTTTAAGTATTCTCGAATCACTCGCGAGCACATTTGTGGCGATTCTGTGCGCAAGTTTTTCAATGAGCTCAACACGTGCACCTTGTATGTCTTCGACAACCAAGTCGGTTATGGATCCGTAGTTAACAGTGTCATCCAGTGCATCG
Source organism: Actinomycetota bacterium (assembly GCA_009699575.1). Taxonomy (GTDB): domain Bacteria; phylum Actinomycetota; class Actinomycetes; order Nanopelagicales; family Nanopelagicaceae; genus Planktophila. Next base: position 19,359 of record WLNY01000003.1, on the reverse strand, counting down.
CTCTGAGCAGCTTTGGAAAGATCCAAGAATAGATTAACGTCCACAAAAAAATCTTGACCATCTCGTGCTTCATGATCAAATACTCCGTGATATCCGAAAGCTTTGATACCAGTTATTTTAATCTGATCATTCATCATTTACCCGCAATCGCATCTACATGTGGCTTCACGCTATGAACTCTAACGCCCCAGATTCCTTGCGGGGCAAGTTTTTTAGTGAGTTCAATTGTCGCGTTCTCTCTCTCATCAGGGGTGGCGCCTCCAAGAAATCTTTTGCGAGATGCGCCAATAAGGACTGGGAAACCAAGTGACTTAAATACTTCCAAATTATTTAAAATGGACCAGTTGTGATCTGAATCTTTTGCAAAGCCCAAGCCTGGATCTATAATTAGTTTTTCTTTAGGTACACCAGCGGCAAGAGCTTTATCAATTTGGGGTTTTAGTTCAGCAATTACGTCTGCCACAACATCTTCATAAATTGCTTTGGAATTCATCTCTTTCGACTGACCTCTCCAGTGCATCAAAATATATGGCACTTGAAGATCGGCAACAGTATGGAACATGTCAGGATCTGCTAGTCCGCCGCTTACATCGTTGATAATTGAGGCACCTGCAATAACAGCCTCGCGAGCTATTTGTGCTCTCATAGTGTCGATACTGATTGGAATACCAGTTTCTGCCAACTTTCTAATGACTGGTAATACGCGACTTAATTCTTCATCGACTGATATTCGATCTGCGCCCGGGCGAGTTGACTCCCCTCCAACATCAATGATGTCGACGCCTTCTGCGATCATTTCAAGTCCGTGTGCAACACCAGCCTCGTAACTATTGTGCCGTCCGCCATCTGCAAACGAATCAGGTGTGAGGTTGAGAATACCCATCACTAACATCGTGCGACTACTTGTTAGTTATTAAACTTATAGCTTCAGCGCGAGTAGATGAATCACGTAGGATTCCACGAACTGCGCTAGTTACAGTACGTGCCTGAGCCTTTCGCACGCCGCGCATTGACATACATAGGTGTTCGCATTCGATAATCACAATTACTCCAGCAGCATCAAGAATCTCAACCATTGCATCGGCAATTTGAGATGTGAGTCGTTCTTGCACTTGTGGTCGCCTAGAGTACACATCGACTAATCGGGCCACTTTGGATAACCCTGTAATTTTTCCGCTTGGAATATAGCCAACGTGTGCAACGCCGTGAAATGGAGTGAGGTGATGTTCGCAGTGTGAGAAAACTTCAATGTCGCGAATGATGACAAGCTCTTCGTGACCAATATCAAAAGTTGTTGTAAGAACATCCTCCGGGTTTTGCCAAAGCCCTGCAAAGTTTTCTTTCATAGCCCTGGCTACTCGTGCAGGAGTATCTTTTAGTCCTTCACGATCAGGGTTTTCACCAAGAGCAAGAAGCAATTCTTTTACAGCTGCCTCAGCGCGCACTTGATCGTATTCATGAAGTGAGCGACCGTCATGATGATCCATGGATGCTGAAGTTATGTCACTCACTGGAATCCTTCTTCTTGCGTGGAGCACGTTTAATCGGCGGCGTTACTTCAATAGCCACGCGTTCTGGCACCGCAACGGGAGGAAGGTTTGATGGAACTCGAGTAATTGAACCAGTCCATGCAGGACGGTCAGGGCGTTTTTGGACCTTTTTAAAGATTTGAGAAATTTCATCTTTATTAATTGTCTCTTTATCTAAAAGTTCAAGAACCATTTCGTCGAGGATCTTTCGGTTCTCATCCAAAATATCGTACGCCTCTTGATGTGCTCCCTCAATCATTTTCCGAATTTCAGCATCGACAACCGCAGCGACGCTCTCGGAATAATCTCTCTGGTGTCCAAAGTCGCGACCCATAAATGGTTCGGATGTATCACTACCTAATTTGATTGCTCCAATTGCTGAAGTCATTCCATATTGAGTAACCATGGCGCGAGCAAGCGCTGTTGCCTTCTCTATATCATTTGATGCACCCGTAGATGGATCATGGAAAATTAATTCTTCAGCAGCTCGCCCGCCTAAAGAATATGCAAGTTGATCGAGTAATTGATTTCGAGTTGTTGAATATTTGTCATCATCAGGCAAAACCATTGTGTAACCAAGTGCACGGCCACGCGGCATGATTGTTATCTTATGAACTGGATCTGTATGTGGAAGTGCAAATGCAACGAGGGCGTGACCCGCTTCATGATACGCAGTGACTCGACGTTCATCATCTGACATAACTCTTGATTTACGTTGCGGCCCTGCCATTACGCGATCAATTGCTTCATCAATTTCATGATTACTAATTTCAGTTTTTTCTTCTCTCGCAGTCAATAGCGCAGCTTCGTTGAGTACATTTGCAAGATCAGCACCTGTGAATCCCGGAGTTCTGCGTGCGTAGTTAATGAGATCAACATCTTTAGCAATCGGTTTACCTTTTGCATGGACCTTAAGAATTTCTTCTCGTCCTTTAAGGTCTGGACGATCAACTGCAATCTGTCGATCAAAGCGTCCGGGACGTAGAAGTGCTGGGTCTAAAACATCAGGGCGGTTAGTCGCTGCAATTAAAATGACTGACCCGTTAGCTTCAAATCCGTCCATTTCAACTAAAAGTTGATTAAGAGTCTGTTCACGTTCATCGTGACCGCCACCCATGCCTGCGCCACGTTGGCGGCCGACAGCATCAATTTCATCTACGAAAACAATTGCAGGTGAATTCTCTTTTGCTTGATTAAATAGGTCTCGCACTCGCGCAGCACCAACACCGACAAACATTTCCACAAAATCTGAACCAGAAATTGAATAGAACGGAACATTTGCTTCTCCGGCTACTGCTCGAGCTAGAAGCGTCTTTCCTGTTCCGGGAGGGCCATACAAAAGAACTCCTTTAGGAATTTTTGCGCCAATTGCTGCGTACTTCGGTGGATTAGCAAGAAAGTCCTTGATTTCCCTCAACTCGGCGATCGCTTCGTCAGCACCTGCAACATCTGCAAAGGTAGTTTTGGGCACATCGGGATCTTGTAACTTCGCACGAGAACGTCCAAAGGAGAAGACCTTTCCTCCGCCGCCTTGTGCTTGGCTCATCATGAAGAAGAAGAGAAGACCGATGATTAGGATTGGGAAGAAAGAGAATAGGAACGAAACCAAGAGGGAAGTTTTCGGAACGTCAACATTCCAGCCCTTTAGCGGTGGATTACCTGTGAGCGCATCAATAATTGTTGGTTCTTGTCGAACGACATAAGAGGCGACAACTTTGCTCGATCCATTTATGGTGACACCAGATCTTAAAATCAATTGAATCTTCTGATCTTTATCAATAACCAATGCTGACTCGACATCAGATTTTGCTATTGCGGCGAGCGCTTGAGATGTTTTTACTTCTGTATATTTATTTCCAGCCCCTGAAATTTGGCCAAAGATTGACACAGCAAAAATCGCGATGATGATCCAAAAAAGAGGTCCCCGCAAAATACGCGCAGTGCGCGTTTGTGGTTTCTTAGATGACCCCTTTTTATTTTTTTTCGAAGGGGTTTTAATGAGTGCGGATTTCTTCTTCTCGGCCACGAAATCTCCTAGGCGTACATGTGCTTAGCAAGCACAGCAATAAATGGAAGGTTGCGATATTTTTCGTCGTAGTCAAGGCCATACCCAATGACAAAGTCAGAAGGAATTTCAAAACCTACGTATTTAACATTTACTTCAACTTTTGCTGCAGCTGGCTTTCGAAGTATTGCAAGAATTTCAACACTAGCAGCCCCTCGGGATTCTAGATTGGCTTTAAGCCAAGAAAGAGTCAAACCAGAATCAACAATGTCTTCAACAATTAAAACATTACGTCCAGTTATATCGCGATCAAGATCTTTCAAAATGCGCACAACACCACTTGATTTTGTCCCTGAGCCATATGAGGACACAGCCATCCAATCCATCTCAATATGGCGTTGCATAGCGCGTGATAAATCGGCAACAGCCATAACTGCGCCTTTAAGAACGCCAATAAGAATTAAATCTTGTCCGTCATAATCTTTATCAACTTCAGCCGCTAATTCTTTTACTCTTTTTTGTAAATCTTCTTCGCTCACAATGACGCGTTCAATATCACTTGCAATGGCGTTGATATCCAAGAGGACTCCTTTTAAGAGACTAGCTTCGGGCTGAGAGCGAAAGTCTGCCTGAAATTCGTCGAACCTTCACACCGCCAGGTAGATCAATCTCGCCTTGGCCGTGCCAAGAGGTGACCAACGCCTCAATTACAGCGACATGATCGGCTGAAATTGAGCCTGAGGGCGCTCCAATGGCGTAAATCGCCAGTCGAAGGATGCGGGTTCGAAGCGCTTTGGGCAGGTTACTCAATCTTTGAACTTCCAGTGAGGAGGGCTCCATGGAGGCAAATTGCTCATCTGCAAGGGCATCCAAGGCGTCCGCATCATCTCGCAGAAGTGCTGCAGTTCGAGCCAGAGCATCACTGACGCCTGGACCCAAATTTTTTTCAAGGATTGGTAGCACCGCCCGCCTCACTCGCACACGTGCATACTGCTCATCAGAATTGTGCGGATCTTCCCATGGCACCAAGTTTGCTTCGATGCATGCTCCTACGGTTTGCGCACGAGTTATATTTAATAGTGGTCTGAAATATTTACCATTTTCAGGTGCCATTCCAGATAGCGAACGTGCACCCGAGCCACGGGCCAATCCGAGCAAAACGGTCTCGGCCTGATCATCGCGCGTATGTCCTAATAAAATTGCGACAGCATCACATGATGTTGCATAATTTTCAAGCGCTTCATAACGAGCACGTCGCGCAGAAGCTTCCATGCCATCAGTCTTGTTTACGTGAACCTGAATAATTTTAGCTTCTTGCAACCCAAGTGACCTAAGTTGATCAGTTACTTTTTGTGCTTGCTTTTGCGAACCATGTTGAAGTTGGTGGTCAATTGTTACACCGATAATTTGAAGCGCCAAAGGAACTGCTTCTAAAGATGCAACGTACGCTAACGAAAGTGAATCTGCCCCACCTGAAGTTGCAACAATCACAACATCGCCAGCAGTGAATTGCATCAAGACTTTTCTTACTGCGAGTCTTAGAGCAATCAGATTAGGTGTGCTCTCCATTGGAACAGACTAGACCCGGCCACCAAATGGCATAAGTCCTTTAACGCTATAGATACTTGAAAATAGGAGACCTGCATTTTTAGAGTTTGCCTCCCACATCATTCCATTTCCAGCGTAAATGGTGATGTGATGAATTGTGGAAATTGTTCCTTTGTAGGAATAGAAAAGAAGGTCGCCTGGAACAAGTTCGCTCAAGCCAACATGCTTGGTATAACCAGCGTAAAGTGCTGAGTTCAGACGATCCCAATTAGGCCAATTGAGTCCAGCGGCGCGATATGAAGCATAGACAAGTCCAGAACAATCGAAAGAATTAGGACCTTGTGATCCCCACACATACGGCTTGCGTGCAAGTACTTGTTTTTTAGCAAAAGCCACCGCTGCTGCCCTTTGAGATTCAGAGGTGCGAGTAGTTGAACGACCTTTAAATCCTAAATCAGGCCACACTTTTGCTTGGTTAGGAGTTTTTGTCGCGGTGTTTGCTTGTGCTTCTTCGAGTAATGCAAGAGCTCTTTGTTGCTCAAGAGTTGTACGCACTTTTTTAGCACTGGCAAGTTCGGCCATCACTTGATCTTGAATCTTACGAAGTTTTTCAACTTCTTTCTCTTGCTCCGCTTGAGCATCGTCGGCAGATTTTTTAGCAGAGGCTACTTTTTGTGTAGCCTTTAATTGAGCAATCTTTGCAGACTCAGCTTCCGCTTTTGCCGCTCTCGCAATAACCTCAGCTGCCTTAAATCTATTAAGAGCCGTTGTATTTTGAGCACCAAGTGAATCTAATGTTGTTAATTGATCAACTAAATCTTGTGGACCGTTTGCATTTAGCAATGGTTCAATATCGGTCATGCTTCCGCCCATGATGTATGCATTAATCGCAAGTTTTCCGATTGTGCGATGCGCGGAGGTGACTTGTGCTGCGGTTTCATTTGCGTGCCGTGTAGCCGCAACAAATTGGGCAGTGGCCACCGCTAGTTCAATTTTCGCTTTTACATATAGCGCGCGCGCAAAATTTGCTTTCGCCGTCAGAGATCGAAGTGTTTGATTGGCTGAGGCTAATTTTTTAGCAGCCACTGCTGCTGCTGCTTTCTTAGCCGCCTCTGCTTTTTTTGCTGCTTCTATTTGCGCAAGAGTAGGTTTGGGAGTTTTGGCATATGCGGGGGTGCCTCCTAGAGCCATCCCGAAAATAAGCGCAAGGGATATAGCGCGCGCATGTTTCAAAAGTCGAACCTCCAGGGTAAGAGTTGACCTTAAGGATATGACAGTGCGCACTATAACTAGGGGCTTTAACTCTTAAAAAAGCTTGTGTGTCTTAATTTGCCACATCTCGACGCGAAAATAGTATGGATGCAACTACAGTCGCAGCGATTACATATGCACCACCCACTTGCATGGCGTGGGAATATGAAATATCCACCGTGCCTCCTTGGGAAATTGTCTGCAACTGAGATCCTGGCATCCATTGCAAAGTGCTTGCTTTCACGGCGCCTAGTAAGTTTTCAATAATTAGAATCCATAGAACGCCGATAGATATTGCACTTATGGGTGAGCGTAATAATAATCCAAGTGCCATCCCGATAGTTCCAAATCCAATGACAGCTATGGAAACATTGAGAACTGTGTGTCCAATGGATGACCATCCATTGGCAGTAAACCATAAATCAGTACTTACCTTTGCCCGACCGGATAAAGCGACCGATGTTCCCACACTCAAAATTGCAGAGAGCAATACCATGACAATGGCGAACATTGACATTGCGATGTGTTTTCCAAGAAGCAATCGAATTCTTCCCGATTGACGGACGAGAAGGTTTCTCAAAGTTCCATATGTATATTCTTGAGCAGTCTGGGCCGCAAAAATACAGAGCGCAATAATTCCAAGTAAAGAACCAACTGTTGCAAATCCGTATGTCGAGCCCCCAGCGAGTGCCAGTAATTCTCGTCCAACGCGGCGACCACGATCAGAGTTTCCATTTGGTGAGTCAATAAGAAGATAAATCAGTGCCGTAAATAGTCCGCTAAAGAAAAAGGCTGCCCCCATGGTTCCAAGAAATAGAGTTGGGCGACGTAATTTGCGCAGTTCTGCTTTGATAACGCGAATCATTTCTGCTCTCCAGTCATTTCAAAGAATGTTTCTTCAAGGTTCGGTAGCGTCGGAGCGAGTTTTGACAAGGTGATTCCTGCATCAAATGCCGCACGATTTAGTATTGGCGCCCAATCTGCTGATGCTTGAATGTGCACCTCATCGACGCGAATAATTGAGTGGTGTCCAGCAGCAGTTCCGATTTCTACTATTTTTTTCAGATCCTCATTCGAAGAACCTTTAACTAAAATAATAGGTTGTTGCTGTTTCATTAGATCTTGGATGGCACCTGAGAAAACTACTTCACCTTTACGTAACATCACTAAGTAATCGCTAATGATCTCTAATTCTGAAAGTAAGTGAGATGAAACAAATACTGTTGTTCCGGCATCGGCAAGATTGCGTAAGAGTGCTCGAATTTCTTGAATTCCTTCAGGATCTAAACCATTTGTAGGTTCATCGAGAATCAGCACCTTTGGATTCGGTAATAAGGCAGCTGCAATACCTAGTCGTTGTTTCATTCCAAGTGAATATGTTTTATATTTAGACTTGGAGCGATCGCCAAGGCCTACTTGGTCAAGTAACACCTGTACTCGTTCGATTGGAAAACCACCTAGGGTTGCCAGAACTTTTAAATTCTCTGAGCCTGTTAAGGCTGGATAGAAGGCAGGGCCTTCGATCATTGCTCCGACAGAGCTGAGGTACTCCTCGGGATTATCAATGGAAGATCCGAGGACTTCCCCTGTGCCACCCGTGTGGGAAATCAATCCAAGGAGCATTCGCATCGTTGTGGTTTTTCCTGAACCATTCGGGCCAACAAATCCGCAGACTGACCCCATTGGAACTTCAAAGGTGGCATGCGAAACAGCCATTCTCTCGCCGTATTTCTTGCTTAAGTCTTTTACTGAGATAGCTAGGTTGGACATGTGAACCACTATCTCACACGCGATTAGACTTCGTATATGTCCAAACGTCCGTGGGGTTACCAAAATAGGTCCGAACGCCCCGAGCCTCAATGGGAGCTAGACCCACAAACACAAGCAGTGCGTGCAGGACTTGCTCGATCGGGGTTTGGTGAAACCTCAGAGGCTTTATATCTCACAAGCGGTTTTACTTATTCAAGCGCTGAAGAAGCAGCCGATTCTTTTATCGATCAAACAGATCACTTTGTTTATGGTCGTTTTGGAAACCCGACTGTTGAAATGTTTGAAAAACGGTTAGCAGCTATTGAAGGTGCTCAATACTGTGTTGCTACTGGTTCGGGAATGTCTGCCATGTTTGCCTCTATCGCATCGGTTGTACAAGCTGGTGATCGAGTTGTTGCCTCGGCTGCAATGTTTAGTTCATGTCATGTGGTCCTTACGGAAATTTTGCCAAAGTGGGGAATACAAGTTGAACTTGTTTCAGGAAATAATCCAGAAGTTTGGGCAAAAGCACTCTCACAAAAGACTTCAATAGTTTTTATTGAATCTCCCAGTAACCCGTTGATGGAAATCGTCGATATCTCTATGGTCAGTGAGCTCGCACATAAAGTTGGAGCTCTTGTGATTGTCGATAACGTGATGGCTTCGCCTGTTCTACAAAAACCACTTACCCTTGGTGCTGATGTCGTTATGTACTCAGCGACTAAACACATTGACGGTCAAGGACGCGTGTTAGCCGGAGCCGTTCTTGGATCCTTTGAATACATTCATGAACGCCTGATTCCGTTTATTCGACATACGGGGCCATCACTCAGTCCCTTTAATGCATGGGTGCTGGTGAAGTCTCTCGAAACAATGCAGATGCGTGTTGAACGCATGAATCAAAGCGCACAAATTCTGGCGCAATTCCTGGAGGCACGTCCTGAAATTGCAAGTGTTCGATACCCTGGATTGGAATCACACCCCGAGCACGAGCTTGCTATGCGGCAGATGAATAAAATGGGTGGCACAACTATTGGTATTGAATTTAATGGTGGGAAAAAGGAAGTATTTTCATTTCTTGACGGCCTTCAGATCATCGATATTTCAAATAATTTAGGTGACAGTAAGTCCTTAATAACCCATCCTGCATCGACAACCCACCGCAGACTCTCTCAAGAGACCTTAGTTGAGATGGGTATTACGAATTCTGTCGTGCGTTTGTCTGTCGGGCTTGAGCATGTTGACGATTTGCTCCACGACTTAACTCAAGCTTTTAAAAGTTGAGCAACCACTAATAATATAGAAAGCAAACTCAAATACGTTATAGACCATTGGAAGATTTTGCCAGCTACTTTTGTGTAATCCGGATTATTCTCGCGGAGCTCAAATAATTGATATGCAAATACAAGCCCTAATCCGATTGTTATACACATGGTCCACAACGGAAGTTCTGCTAACCAAATCATTGCAATTGAAGAAATAATCATGGCCAATGTGTGTAGCCACATCTCCCTGTGCACTCTTTCTCGTGTTGCTACAACGGGCAACATGGGAACATTTGCTGCAGCATAATCATCTTTATATTTAATGGCCAGTGCCCAGAAATGAGGCGGAGTCCAAAAGAAAATAACCATAAAGAATGCAACGGCAGTCCACGATAAAGAATTTGTAACTGCTGCCCATCCAATAAACACGGGCATACATCCTGCAGCCCCACCCCACACAATATTTTGTGCAGTTCTTCTTTTAAGTCCCATCGTGTACACGATTACATAAAACGCAATTGCAATAAGTGTCAGAAGCGTTGCAAGCGGTGTTGTAAACACCCAGAAAATTACGAGTGAAACCAGCGCAACAATCGTTGCAAATATTGTTGCTTGCCTATTATTTAATACTCCCGTAACTAAAGGTCGCTTAGAAGTGCGGGCCATTAATTTATCCAAGTCACTTTCAATCACCATGTTGTACGCATTGGCAGCACCTGCCGCTAACGTTCCGCCAATAACTGTTGCGAGTGTGAGTCCAAATGAAGGTACGCCTTTTTTTGCCAAAACAAGGGCGGGCAAAGTGGTCACAAGAAGAAGTTCCACGACCCTTAACTTCATGAGGTCTATATAGCCTCGGGTTTGACTGCCAGTTGTGCTCACGTGGCTAGATTACTCACGAAGCTGGAAGGCTGTTCTCAGGATGCTCCCAGCGAGGGCAGCTACTTTATGGGTAACGAAAGGGGCTCACAATGACACCTCCAGAGAAACCAGAATGGTTCCAGCTTGCCGATAATGATCGATTTATCCCTGCAAAAAAGGCGAAATTTAATTTCAAAATCGTCGCTTTGAGCATTCCTATGTTGGTTATTGGTTTGGGAGTTGCTGCCGCTCAGGTCGGCGATGAAGCGCCAGCGAGTGCTCAAAATGTGGCACAAGGCGCCCCTGTTGCAACGGACACGGCTTCTCCTGTAGCCACCCCAACTATGGCAGCCCCTTCTGTATCAAATATTTCAGATGACCGCGAAGATCATGACAGAGCCGGCAATTACGAAGATGATGAAGAAGAGGAAGAAGAGGAAGATTAAATAATCGATACTTCAGGCGAGGGTTGTGCTGAAGCAATAACAGGAAAAATCGGTAGCGCCAATTTTCCTACAATTCTATCCAATGCGTTCCTTGCGCTATTCATAGCCGAACTTGTTCGTGGTATCCGATCGGCAATCGCAACAAAAATATATTGTCGGTCACCGCTATCTACAAATCCTGCCAAACTGACGGTGCCATTAAGCGTTCCCGTCTTTGCATGAACCAGACCGACAGCTTGAGGGGCAGTATTAATAAATCTCTTGAGTAGCGTTCCTGACACTCCGCCAATAGGGAGTCCATCATAAATAGGTTTGTATTGTGCTTCATTTCTAATTTTCATGAGAAGAGTGGCAATCGATCGCGCGGTAACTCTATTCTTTTTTGAAAGCCCACTTCCATCTGAAACTTCTAGCAAATCTGGATCTATTCCAAAATTTGTTAGAACTGTGTGAAAGGTTTTATTCACTCCAGTATCGTCAAATGAATTCCCAGAGGCTTTTGAAGCGAGTCGCGCTAAACGTTCTGCAAGCAAATTATCGCTCCAGGTTAAAGCAAATTCCACCATAGTTGACAAAGGTGGTGAGCTCGAGACGATAAATGGTTCGCCTGATGCTTCCACAGCTTGCGATGGAGTGACTCGCACAAATTTCGCATAAACTCTCCTTTTATGCAAGAAAGCTTCAAAGTTTGCTGCATCCTGACTAAAGATTCCTGTGTATAGAATTTTAAGACCGCGCAGCGAATTGTTATTAGCTTTTTTCGCTGCACTTATCGCATTAAATGCAAGGCGTGGAAGTGATGTGCGATTCATCTTTATTGCCTGAGATTGACTCAGTGAAATCCACGGATCAAATTCTCCATTAATCACGAGCGTCTTACTTTCGACTCCAAGAGAGATAGATGTTGTGAAAGATTTGCTTGGATCTAGATATGTTAATGCAGATGTAGTCGATAATAATTTGAGAACAGACGCTGGTCGCCGAGCTTGAGTGGAATTTCTTTCATAGACAACTTCGCCAGTAGATGCGTCAATAAAAATCATAGAAGGATCAGCGAGGAATTTCGAATTCGCCATTGCTTCCAGAGTTGGGAAAATGGCTGACGGCTGAAGTTTCGAGTAGGCCTGCACGGGTGCGATTCCTACAAGCAAAGCAAAAGAGAGGAGAGTTGCAAATATGGGGAAGTTCTTTTTATACATGTGTGAGATTAATTCCAAAGGGAAGCAATCAAAATATTTATTATTGTTAGACCCAACATTGTTGCCCATGTATTGGTTGTGAATTCAGATTTATTTTTCTGGCGAAGTCCGAGAATTAGAATAGCAACAACAATTAAAAACTTAATTGCAATTTTGGTGTTGTTGTAGAGTGGATATTCAGTTGGATTATCTGCATGTAATCCATGTTGAACTCCCACCATCACAACTCCTGCGACTAGAGCGGTAGCCGCACTATGAATTACGCCCACATTAAATGTGCGAGGGAAAGCTCTGAGTGGATGTATCAGCAGAGTTAAAATTCCGATAATTGCAAGCATATGAATCACAAAGGCAATTGTGTGGACCAGGCTCATGCGTGAACTCCCATTCTGAAGGTGTTCAGTTTAGAGTGCATACATGGATACTCCAATAACTCCGGCCACAATCGGCCCAGGTGAATTTTTTCCCGTTGTTGGTGTCGGTCCTCACCCACGCCCGTGGCCAGAGGGAGAGCAGTGGGATTCTGAACTCCTCGAAAATGGTGACAGGAGGAATGTCCTTGATCATTATCGATATTGGACGGTTGCAGCAATAGTTGCGGATCTGAACACTAAGCGACATAAGTTGCAGATTGCCATTGAGAATTGGCAACATGACCTCAATATTGGTTCGATTGTTCGAACTGCAAATGCATTTAATGTCACCGCTGTTCACATAATTGGAAAACGAGATTGGAACAAGCGCGGTGCGATGGTTACTGATCGATATCTCACCGTGATTCACCATCCCACCATCGCTGAATTTGCTGATTGGTGTGAAAGTAATGATGTTCCAATTGTTGGAATCGATAATGTTCCTGGTTCAAAGCAACTTGAATCAGCAGAGCTACCGGAGAGTTGCGTACTGCTTTTTGGGCAGGAAGGCGCAGGAATGTCGGATGAAGCAATAGCTATCTGTCCTGTTCTGTACGCCATCGAGCAATATGGCTCTACCCGCTCGATGAATGCATCAGCTGCTGGGGCAATCGCGATGTACCACTGGGCACTGATTCATTTACCTCGATGAATTCATCTCTGCGTTGGCTCACACCAAATCTCATAATTTTAACTTTAATATCGTTGGCACAAGATGCTGCAAGTGAACTTCTCTATCCTTTACTCCCTATTCTCCTCACAGGAGTAATAGGTGCGGCGCCATTGGCTTTAGGTTTAATAGAAGGTTGTGCAGAGGCAGCGGCTGGTTTCACAAAACTACTTTCAGGAGGTGCCAGTGACCGCATCGGTCGAAAACCGTTTGTAGTTGCTGGTTATACGGTTGCAGGAATTGGTAAAGGTTTTGTAGTTCTTGCCTCATCCTGGCCGCTTGTTTTCTTTGGCCGGGTGACAGATCGAATTGGAAAAGGATTGCGAAGTGCACCTCGAGATGCACTTATTCATGACTCTGTGGAGAAAAAGGATTTAGGGAAGGCCTTTGGGTTTCACCGCAGCGGCGATAATTTAGGTGCAGTTATAGGTCCACTGCTGGCTCTCATCGGATTAACACTATTAAATGATGATGTGCGCGCAGTCGCAAAATGGGCGCTGATTCCTGCGCTAATTTCTGGTCTTCTTACTTTGCTCATTCGTGAAAAAGATAAGCCCGCGCGTCAACCTCGCCCAATTAAGCTCGAACCTCATCCAATTTTACCCAATCCATTAAAGCGTGCAATCGCAATACTTGTACTTATCCAGTTAACAAATATTCCTGATGCACTTCTTTTACTTCGACTACACGATATTGGATTTTCGACCAAAGGTGTGGTTGGTGCATATATATTATTTAGCGGGATGACAGTTATCGCTGCATATCCCGGTGGATACTTAGCTGACAGGTTTTCTCCACGCATAATTTATGCAGTGGGACTTACTGCTTTCTCGACCGCCTACGCACTTCTTGGCATCACGCACAATCATGGAATTGCTTTACTTGCACTTGCAATCTACGGACTTTTTCCAGCACTCACTGATGGAGTTGGGAAAGCATGGATTGCTGGACTCAGTGAAAAAAACCATCGAGGCCGTGCACAAGGTGTTTACCAAGCATCAATGAACTTTGCTGTTCTGGGCGCCGGGATCTGGGGTGGCCTCCTGTGGAGCCAAGGCGAAATCCAGTGGCCCTTGCTTATTGCCGCTTTCGGAGCGTTTTTAGGCGCGCTCTTCTTCGCTGCTACTGCTTTCAGACATAGCTTCTCGCACAGAAAGTAGTCGCCTATCCACTTCATTCGCTTCATCAATTCGACCAAGTCTGCGCATAACAACTGACATTCGGCCTTCAATGTCCACGATGAATTCAAAATCTTTTGGATCTTCATCTGTGGCAATTTGAAGAACTTGATCGAGTGAATCCAAACCTTCTTCTAGTTTGCCTAGAAGGATCTGAGCTTTTCCGTACTCAAATAGCGCAAAGGTCTCACGCAAATGATCATGTGCTGTTTCAAAAACATCCAGTGCCTTACGGGCAGCAGTAAGTGCTTCTTCGCCTCGATCGAGTTCTACAAGACACGAGGCAATCTTTTGATCACAACGAGCAACGTGGATAACTTCTTTATTCTTCTTATAGAGACCGCGAGCCTCCTGGAAAGATGCAACTGCTTCTTCATATTTTTTAAGGTCTCGGTACGCGCACCCAATTAAATGGAGGTCATTCGCTGCGCCGATTTCATTTCCATCGACTAGATGTTCTTGAGCACATTCTTCCATTGTTTCAATTACTTTTTCATAACTCTTCGAGGAATACCACCACTCGCCTAAGGTGCATGCAAGTTCGAGAGCAATCGGAGATTTGTTTTGGCGCAATATTTCAACCGCTTTACTCATGGCAGTTGCAGCTTCGTCCATACGCTTCAGTTGATTCAGGTTATAACCAATCGCGGAATACGCCTGTGCAAGTCCTTCACTCGGCGCGCTAGCACCGAGTCCTGAATAAATATCGCAGGCTGTTTCTGCAAGCGCTAGCGCTTCGTCATATTGTCCTCGTGCATAAATCCGTGCGCTTAATTCATAGTAAGTACTTGCTCGCTCTGCGCCTTCTACTTCTGGAATTCGATCCCATAGCATTTCTTCGGTGATGAGATCGTCTTGGTCGCCATCTTCACTCATGTTGACCTCCCCATAGATTTTGCACGTAAGTACATTGAAGTGATGGCGACTCTATACGCAAAAGGCTACAAACGTGCAGGAATATCGGGTGTTGCTAGGCGCCAGTGCCCTAGAGGTCCCTTAGTAAGTCCTGTGAAAATCTCTTCTGTTACTAGTCGTATTTCATTCCTTGTTCTCAGAGCAAATTTATGACCCCATGGACAAATGTTTCCAATGGCGCATACCCAGCCAATTGTCCCCATATTTAAGATGCCAGATCCTGAGGGCAATGTGTAATAGGTAGCCATTGCTTCATTAGAGGATTTTGCAAGAACCTCAATAGCGGGGCCTTTGGCATTAAGAGCCGAATCAACTTCATTGCCAGCAATTCCTTTAATTCTTTGTCCCTGCTTTAGCACGTTAAATGGCCACACTTGTGCGTTTGTAACTACGTAGTCTTCATGAACACCCAACGCGAAATATTGTGAACCAAAAAGTAAAGATTCCGGTTTTTTAATAGTTGGATCACGCCATTTCACTATTTTTCCCATTGCTCGCGAATTTTGTGAAAGTATTGTGCGGTTATATCCGGTATTTGCTCCGAGTGAGACAAGATTAATTCCACGATTAACTGATGTTTCTATGGCTCCGCGCATTCTTTCGGTCCAGTATTCACTATGACCTCCAACAACTATTGATTGTGTGGATCTCAATACCGTTGGATCGGAATCTAAATCAATATCAGTTATGTAATTTATTGCGATTCCATTTTTCTCAGCCAACTGTGTGGCTGGAAATTCTAAATATCTAAATTGTCCCGCTCCATCGCCATCGTATGGTCTATCGAAGGAAACTTCTTTTGCCTGTGTTTCCCGCTTTGCATTTGGACCTTTATACAGCGATGAGCCGCCCCACTGGTTATAGGACTGCCACGTGAGGACTGATGAAATAAATGTGATATTCGATTTCGAATTCTCATCACGAATTATCAAGGGAACGAAGGCACTAACACTCTTTGCTTGATCAAGTCGAAATAAATATTGTCCTGGTGGGGTTTGGTTGGAAATGGTGTATTTCCACAGTGGGTTTTTTACTCTGGCTGAAGAGATAAAACGAGCACCTGCGCCTTTGTAATAGCCCATTCGATAAATTGAAATCTTTGCCTCATCGCGAAGCCCTACAAGGTGTAGAGCTACTGTCTGGCCGCATCGAGCACTGGTCGAACCAAACCATCCTTCAATTCGAGAAGAGCCAGGATTTCGCCTACTGAAATCTGCACTCATCCGAACGGGCAGACCTGTATCCCATGTGGGATTTCCAGCTTTGGCATTTTCTCGTGCCACCCATCCATCTTTGGTATCCCAGCCGCAGCCCCCAAGGGCATGACTGTGTGGTGACGAAGCAATAAGGGAAATGAAGATCGAGGAGGCCACAATCGCTCTCAGTAAAGGGTGGGGTCCTCTCATGGTCCCTAGTTTAAGTGGACAGAGTCCTTCCTGCCCCTTACCCTCTACATGCAAATCATTTGCAACAACCACTGAGGAGTCACCGCACATGAATCAAGTCGTCGGAGAGATCCAAAGGATCCCGCTACGCGAACGCTTGACCCGCGATGAATGGCGACGTATGGGAGCGATGTTTGGCTTTATCGCCTTTCTGCACGTTTCTGGGGCCTTGCTCATGTGGAAAGCAACAAGTGGTAACTACGAACTTAGTGACGGCTCCCTCTTTGGTTGGGGAACCGCAGCACTGGCTTACACACTTGGAATGCGTCACGCTTTTGATGCTGACCACATCAGCGCCATTGATAACACAACGCGTAAGTTAATGGCTGAAGGAAAGAGACCTTTAGCGGTTGGCTTCTTTTTCTCATTGGGACATTCATCTGTTGTTGCATTTCTCGCGATTTTACTGAATTTTGGAATTAAAGCACTTGGTGGTCAACTAAAAGATGAGAACTCTTCGCTACATCATTACACCGGATTAGTTGGAACGACAGTTTCTGGAACTTTCTTAATGCTCATTGCAATTCTCAATCTTATAATCCTGGTTTCTATTGTGGGCGTTTTTATTCAAATGCGTAAAGGTACATACAATGAAGAAGAATTAGAGAAGCATCTTAATTCTCGAGGATTGCTTATGCGATTTTTTGGCCCGATTGCTCGACGCATCGATGCAAGTTGGAAAATGTATCCGCTTGGAATTCTTTTTGGTCTTGGATTTGATACAGCAACAGAAATTGGTTTACTTGTTCTAGCCGGATCATCTGTTGTTGCTGGACTTCCTTGGTGGGCGATTATTTCATTACCTTTATTCTTCGCAGGTGGAATGTCACTACTCGACACTATCGATGGTTCATTTATGAACTTTGCTTATGGTTGGGCTTTTTCAAAACCGGTTCGTAAGGTTTATTACAACATTATTATTACTGGTCTATCGGTTTCTGTTGCTCTTTTCGTTGGCGGCTTAGAGTTATGTCAAGTATTCGCTCGGCAATTAAGTTTGAGCGGTGGGTTTTGGGATTACGCTCTTGCTTTTAATCTCAACGACGCGGGTTACTTTATTGTGGGTGCATTCGTTGTTGTCTGGTCTGTGGCGCTTCTTTTATGGCGCTATGGAAAGATTGAAGAGCGCTGGCATAACAAAGCACATGCAGCTCAAATGCAGCGTGGTGAAATTTCAGATCATGCTGCAGCAGGTCTTGAACTTGGCCCTATTCGTGATGCTTTTAAGATCGACTAAGTTTTAAACGTCCTTGTGCAATAGCGGCGCCGCAGAGAACAATCAAACCGCCGAAGGGTTCATACCAGGTGATTCCCTCGCCTAGAAATATAACTCCAACAATTACGGCGACAACTGGCGTGACGAAAGTTACCGAACTTGCGATGGCACTCCCTGCTGCTTGCATAATATGAAAATTCCAGATGTAGGCAAATCCACTTCCAAATATCCCAAGTGCCATCATTGCAAATACTGGACCAGGCCGATATTCCTCTTTTGCGATTCCATCAATAAGATAAAAAGGTAGCAAGATAATCGAAGCGATGAGAACTTGTGTAGCCGCTAATGCTTCAGGCTGTATTTGCTTAGGTAGTACAAACTTTCTGGAATACGGGAATGAAAATCCATAGCAGGTTACCGCTATTAATAATGCAAGAATTGCTGAAGGTGGATTATCACCAAGCCCTCGCCATGCTCCTAGAACTGTGAGAACTCCCAGAAAGCCTACGAGTAGCCCAATAATTTGTTCGCGAGAAACTTTTTCAGATCGGAAAAAGAGCATAATTGCCACCAGTGTCATTAGGGGAGTAACTGCATTGATAATGCCGGCGAGAATTGAGGTAACTTGCGTTTCGGCTTGAGCGAAAAGAATTCCTGGTATGACATTGAGGCTCAAAGCGAGGAAAACTAAATGTCCCCATATTTTAGGATTACGTGGCAATGAGATCTTGCGTAAACGTGCATATGTAATAAGTGTGAGCGCTCCGAGTGAGACTCGTCCAAATGCGACTCCCACTGGTGTGAGAAATTCAAGACCTAG
This sequence comes from Actinomycetota bacterium, assembly GCA_009699575.1. Lineage (GTDB taxonomy): Bacteria > Actinomycetota > Actinomycetes > Nanopelagicales > Nanopelagicaceae > Planktophila. The sequence goes on along the minus strand of WLNY01000003.1, from coordinate 849 downwards.
TTTGATAAAAATAAACGAGCAGCCCCAAGCAATTCCAAGTGCTAAGTATTGCCAAATCCAACTTTTATTAACTAAATGAGAGGGCGAATGCACCGAGTAATGATGACACAGTCATCCAGACCCACCAAATGTTGACGATCTCAACATGCCAATGATCTTTTGCATAAATACCCAACCGCGAGCGATTCCAATTTCCAAATGAAATGAATGCGGTGAGAATAAGGTGGACCAGATTCATTATTGTGATCAAGTAATAACAGGACGCGTAGGAACCAGAATTAAATGTAAAGGGCGCATTTGAAATCTGATTGAACTGAAGCACTAGCGCAACCAGTGAAAAAACTGTGGCAGTTAAGCCACCCAGTTTTAGTTGCGTGAGATTTCCTACGCGAACACCTTTAAGCGCGTAATAGTGCGCCGCTAGACCAAGCGCTGCCGCTGAAGTAACAGTCCAAGAACCTTGAGTGTTTATAGGTAATATCGCTGGATGTTCCTCTGTTGCTGATGGCAACCACATCCCGTTCACATTCTGTTGACGAAGGTAAAAGTAAACAAAGAGAATTCCAAGTGCGAAAGCTATATCGGCGACCAAGATCAGGATGACGCCGAGTCTATTTCGACTTCCGACGACATCTGGATGTTCATGATGTGGGTTATGTGTTTCAACGCTCATGATTGTGCCTTTCCATAACCGTACGCATCTGAAGTAACAACTGGTAATTCTGCAAAGTTTTCAAGAGGTACAGGGTTTGCGACACTCCATTCGAGAGTCTTTGCCTGCCACGGATTCATTGGCGCAATTTTGCCGGACCGCCAGGATGAAATAACTCCATGCAGTAGCACCAACAT
>WLNY01000029.1 GCA_009699575.1 Actinomycetota bacterium | reverse complement strand
TTATTCTTGCTTCTCTTCGGGTATTCACTTTCATGGGTCGGTATTTATGTCGGACTCTCAGCGCGTGATGCTCGTGTTGTGCAAAACGTCAGTTTCCTTGTGACGTTTCCACTGACATTTCTCTCAAACGCATTTGCGCCAACTACTGGGATGCCACGCGCTTTGCAATATTTTGCCGAATGGAATCCAGTGTCAACAATGGTTGCGGCTTGCCGAGAACTTTTCGGCCTTGAGAATCAATTTGGCGCCACAGCTGGATCTTTTCCAAGTGAGAACCCACTCATCACGTCATTGATTTACATTATTTTGATTGCTCTTGTATTTATCCCACTCAGCGTTCGCAAATACAATAGAAGTGGTAATTAAGCGAAATACTCCGCGTGAGTTATTTCAACTGTAATAACTTTGCCCGTCAAAGTTGTATAAGAAACTGTTTCCCCGATTTTGACTCCAAGGACAGCTTGGCCAATCAACGAATTTTCGCTGTAGACATCGAGTTCTCCGGATGCAATTTCGCGAGAGCCCAAAAGGAATTTAGTTTCACTTCCGCCGACGATTGCTGAAATAACCATTCCGGGACCGATGACCCCGCTTTCACTTGCGGGCGGAGTTCCTATATGCGAATTAGCCAGCATGTGTTTGAGTTGGCGAATTCGAGCCTCCATCTTGCCTTGCTCTTCGCGCGCTGCGTGATAACCGCCGTTTTCTTTTAGGTCACCTTCTGCTCGCGCGGCTTCAATCTTGGTCACAATCTCATGTCGAGCGGGACCTTCAAGGTGCGCGAGTTCAGCTGCAAGGCGATCGGCAGCTTCTTGGGTGAGCCAGGTTTGGGAAGTCATAAGGGGGTAACGGTAGCGAAGGTGGCGCTAATTGGGAATTGAAAAGATCAAGCTAAGCGGCATCGGGCCACTGTTGCAGTGACAGCGGCACTTCGTGTCGGAATTGCGGTAATTCGGGTGACCGAGGATTTACCGGGCTCTATCGGGTCGTCAATTTGTCCCACTACATTTTTATCAAAATCGCGCGCCACAAGTGTGCACAAAATCGGACGTGCCGGATCGGCACGAGTCATTGAGTATCTAATGGAAATCTCTTTCTCCGAAGTTACAGAAAATGAGATGAGCTCGCTTCGAATTTCAGGGTTGGCGTGGTGAAGTCCAGCCCAGATAATCCACGCGGTTCCAACTATTCCAAAAAATATCGCAGGAGCCAGCCATGCTCGTTCAGGCTTAATGCCGTAGCGCTCATTGAAGGAAAACTCTGGCTCGGCATTCATGTGATGAGATTACCCATAAATGAGATAAAAAATCATGCCAAGATAGGCACATGACAAAAGATGTTCAGATGGGCGCCGCAGGATCGATTACAGTAACTTTGCTTGTGATTGCAGTTGCATTTTTGCTACGTAGTTTTTATAAGCGCTATACACGTGTGCAAAATCCAGACGACGATAAATAATTCTGCGAACTATCTTCAGTGATTAAAAAACTTGGTGAGTTTCTAGCGCTTCTAGTTATCGCAACAGTTTTTGTTAGCCTTGGAATTTGGCAGCTCAATCGCGCAGCAGATCTTAAGACACTAATGGCAACCGCATCAGTTATTGATACGCGAATTGTTCGACTTGAATCTCTTGGCCAACCGCGCGTTGCTTTCCTTCCTAAATCTGATCATCGCACTGTCAGTGCCTCTGGAAATTATGTGGCAAATTTTCGCGCACCTAATCAAGTTGATGGAGCTGGCTCTATGCAGGATTGGGAAGTCGGATTACTGCAAGTCGAACCACAATCAGCGATTCTTGTTGTACGAGGGCTATGGTCTCAAAGATTAGTTGAGCCACGAATTGCAATGTCAGATCGCATTGCAATCACTGGCACATTCTTGGCGCACCAAAATGAGGATCATTCGGAGAATGCACCGGGAATTATTTCTCGACTAGATTCAAGTGTCATAGTCGGACTTACGGATTTGGATCTTTACGACGGCTACGTCATTTCCACCTCTGAAAAATTCCAGGGCCGCGATATTGTGCGCACTCGAGTTACTCCGCCCGCCCTGACCTCTCGGATTCCAGGTTATTACTGGCAGCACCTGTCGTATGTGGTGATTTGGTGGCTGATGGCGGGAGTTGTCCTCTATCTTCCGCTTTATCGCCGTAGAGTTAAGATATTAGAAACAGTTAAAGGAGAGGTACACACATGAGCGGCGTGCTGAAGAGATTTCGAGTCATGGCAATAATCGCCGGCGTTATGTCGCTGCTCCTTTGGTTTGGATACATGCCAGCGAAGTATCTCTTTGATAGCCCATCGTTACTCAGCGCCCTTAAGTGGGTGCCACTTGTGCATGGTTATACCTACCCCATTTACATTCTTACTGCTATTCAATTTTCAACAGTTGCACGTTTTCCATTTAAGCGAATGATTGGTTTTATTCTCGCTGGAACTTTGCCCGTGGCATCCCTAATTGCTGAGCGACGCGTTGTTAAACACTATTCGTAGAATAATTAAGTCGTTGCTCTATCCGCTCTATGAGCGGCGCTTGGTGCGAGGACTTGATTTCTCGCAAACCCCTCACCATGTGGGCGTTATTTTGGATGGCAATCGTCGCTGGGCAAAGGCAAATCAACTTGACTCCAGTGATGTGGGGGTCGCGAATAGTTCACGTGGCCACAAAGCTGGTGCTGAAAAGATCATTGAATTTCTTGGATGGTGCGAGCAATCTCAGGTGCGAGTTGTGACTCTCTGGCTACTTTCTACCGATAATTTTAAGCGCACGCCAGAAGAGTTGGACGCGCTACTTAAAATCATTGGCGACACAGTGGATGCTCTGGCCGCCACAGGGCGATGGAATATAAAGGCAGTAGGCGCCTTGGAGTTATTACCTGAATGGCTTCGAGAGAAGTTAACGAACCTGAAGCCCACCCGAAGTGACGGAGTAGAAGTCAATGTGGCCATTAGTTACGGAGGACGAAGAGAGATAGTTGACGCGGTAAAGAGTTACCTTGCTGATGCCGACGCGCATGGTCGAGATTTACATGAAGCGTCAGAGCAATTAAATATTGAAGAAGTATCAAAATTTTTGTACACCGCTGGTCAACCAGATCCAGAGCTCATTATTCGAACATCAGGGGAGCAGCGCCTCGGTGGGTTTTTACTCTGGCAGAGCGCGCTATCTGAGTATTACTTCTGCGAAGCATATTGGCCAGATTTTCGACGCGTGGATTTCTTGCGAGCCTTACGTGCATATTCACTTCGCCATCGTAGATTTGGTTCGTGACCAACACTTCGGGCCGCACAACATATGTTCTTGATACAAGCGTGCTTTTAGCCGATCCTGGTGCCTTATCTAAATTTAAAGAGCACGAAGTTATTGTGCCTATTGCAGTTATTGGTGAATTAGAAACAAAGCGGGACCATCCAGAACTTGGTTACTTTGCCCGAGCGGCGCTTCGGGCCCTTGATGACCTTCGCATTTCTCATGGTCGTTTAGATCAACCTATTCCAATTACACCTGAAGGCGGAACTCTTTCCGTTGAACTCAATCACAGCGATCTAAGCGCCCTGCCCCATGGATTCTTACGCGATAACAGCAACGACTCGAGGATATTGGCGATTGCGAAAAACCTGATGTCAGATGGGCGAAATGTGGTTCTCGTTACCAAGGACCTTCCCCTGCGGGTTAAAGCTTCATCCATGGGAGTTGAGGCCCAGGAATACTTGGCCGAACTTGTCTCTTCCAGCGGATGGGGCGGGATTGTGGAACTCACGGTGGGGGCATCAACTATTGATGAGCTCTACGCCAACGAGCGCGCCGAACATGAGGCGGCCTTTGAGCTTCCGATTCACACAGGGGTCGTCCTACATTCCGAGCGAGGAAGCGCCCTAGCCCGCGTTACCTCGGATCAGCATTTGCAGTTGGTGCGAGGAGATCGCAGCGCCTTTGGACTTCATGGTCGAAGTGCCGAGCAGCGCATTGCTTTAGATCTTTTACTCGATCCTGAAATCGGAATTATTTCACTGGGAGGACGCGCTGGTACTGGAAAGAGCGCACTTGCCTTATGTGCCGGACTTGAATTAGTAATGGAACGACGACTACATAAAAAGGTTGTAATTTTTCGCCCGCTCTATCCCGTAGGTGGGCAAGAGTTGGGATTTCTACCAGGCAGCGAAGGCGAGAAAATGTCGCCCTGGGCCCAGGCGGTCTTTGACACATTGGGAGCATTGGTTAGCCAACAAGTTCTTGAAGAAATAATTGATAGGTCACTCATTGAAGTTCTACCTCTGACCCATATTCGTGGGCGTTCGCTGCATGATTCTTTTGTGATCGTTGATGAAGCCCAATCACTTGAACGTGGCGTCTTGCTCACCGTGCTCTCGCGCATCGGTCAAGGCTCGCGAGTGGTGCTCACTCACGATGTTGCCCAGCGAGATAACTTGAGAGTTGGACGCCATGACGGAGTCGTCGGCGTAGTGGAGACTCTGAAGGGACATCCTCTCTTCGCCCACGTCACTTTGACTCGTTCGGAGCGATCAGCCATTGCAGCCCTGGTCACCGAGATGCTCGAAGGGCCAATCCCTAGCTAGATTTTAATCTCACACTCACATTTCGGACATATCGGACACTACAGAGTGTGACCTGCACTTTTACTTATCCCCAGAACCCCCAGTTCCTGAGAATATGCGACTCACGCCTATTTAAATTTGCCCCAGCCCCCGTGTATTGCCACTGTATAGCCATTCCCCCGGCATAGATGATCTCGAATATTCGAGAGGGTTCGCCGTTGCCGCCACACGAGAAGGAAAGGAGGGCCCAGAAAATGGCACGAACGAGACACATTCGCACCGCCCTGTGGACCTCAATTGCCTCGCTGCTCCTTCTCGTCTCCATTCAACAGAGCGCTTTTGCTATTGAGTTCCCGACCAGTGTTTCTATGGTCTTGCCTGATACTCCCGTTGAGACGCTTTTGGTCGTCACGCCAGATCAGCCTGTTGTTAATTTGTACGCATCCCTTGATACCAAGGTCAGTATTTTTTCTAGCGAGTTTGCTGGCGTTGCCATCATGAGTCGCAAGATAGAGGCAGCCCGCAAACCTATGGGTGCACGGCGAGTGGCCAAAGAAATCGCGCTCTCAGATTTTGGGTGGAGCGAGAAGCAGTACAAGTGCCTCAACTCTCTATGGACAAAAGAGAGCCATTGGAATTATCAAGCTCGCAACCCTCGCTCAGGAGCTCACGGAATTGCGCAGGCACTTCCAGCAACAAAGATGGAATCTGTTGGAACCGATTGGCGAACCAATCCTGTCACTCAGATTCGTTGGGGGCTTGAATATATAAATTCTCGCTACGGCTCGCCTTGCGCGGCCTTCTCTAAATGGAAGCGCTCGCGGTACTACTAAGTCGGCTTCTTGCCAATCATGAGCGGCTTTGAGACTTCGGCGAAGAAATCATTTCCCTTGTCGTCAACGACTATAAACGCTGGAAAGTCCACCACATCGATTTTCCAGACGGCTTCCATTCCTAATTCTTCGAAATCGAGAACCTCGACTTTTTTAATACAGTCCTGAGCCAATCGGGCTGCAGGCCCACCGATTGAGCCGAGATAGAAACCGCCGTGATTGGCGCAGGCATCTGTGACAGCCTTAGAGCGGTTTCCCTTAGCGAGCATCACTTTGGAACCACCGCGTGCTTGAAAATATTCTACGTACGAATCCATACGTCCAGCAGTTGTAGGGCCAAAAGAACCTGATGCGTATCCCGCGGGAGTCTTGGCAGGGCCTGCGTAATAGATGGCGTAATCCTGTAAGTACTTCGGCATCTGGCCGCCGGCTTCCATCAATTCCTTGATTTTGGCGTGGGCGAGATCTCGCGCGACAACGAGAGTTCCAGTCAGGCTTAGACGAGTCTTGACGGGATGAGCCGAGAGTGCGGAGAGCACGCTCTCCATGGGTTGATTGAGATCAATGGCCACAACGTCATCCTCGAGATGCTCATCGGTGGTTTCAGGCAAGAAGCGGGCTGGGTCTCTCTCAAGTTCTTCAAGAAAAATTCCATCCTTAGTAATTTTGGCTTTTGCCTGCCGGTCAGCAGAACACGAGAGCGCAATTGCAATGGGAAGCGAAGCGCCGTGTCTTGGAAGTCGTACGACCCGAACATCATGACAGAAATACTTTCCGCCGAACTGGGCGCCAATTCCGAGTTCGCGGGTAAGTTCAAGAACTTTCTCCTCGAGTTCAATATCTCTAAAGCCGTGTCCGGTCTGCGCGTTGCCCGATGTAGGGAGTGAATCCAAATATTTCGTACTCGCCAACTTAGCGGTTTTGACGGTGTGCTCAGCACTTGTTCCACCGATGACAATTGCAAGGTGATACGGGGGGCAGGCAGCGGTTCCGATAGATCGTAATTTTTCATCAAGCCATGTCATGAAGCTCGTTGGATTAAGAACCGCTTTAGTCTCCTGGTAGAGAAAAGTTTTATTAGCACTTCCTCCACCCTTTGCAATGAACAAGAAGTTGTACTCATCTGCATGATCGCTATCTGCAAATATTTCGATTTGGGCTGGAAGGTTATTACCTGTATTTTTTTCTTCCCATGTAGTTGTAGGTGCCATCTGGGAATAGCGAAGATTCAGCGTCGTGTATGCATCATAAATACCTTGCGAAATTGCAACTTCATCTTTGCCTTCGGTCAGTACGATCTGACCCTTCTTACCCATCACTAAAGCAGTGCCGGTATCTTGGCACATAGGTAAAATTCCACCAGCAGAGATATTGGCATTTTTTAATAGGTCTAATGCAACAAAGCGATCATTAGGTGAACTTTCCGGATCTTTTAAAATATTTTCTAACTGCGCCAAATGTTCTGCGCGAAGGTAATGTGAAATGTCGTGGATAGCGGTGGAAGAGAGTTTCTCAAGCGCCACAGGTGCGATTGTGAGAAAATCACGTCCTCCGAGGTTAATGACTTCAACGCCTTCGGTACCAAGGTTTCGATACTTAGTTGTATCGGCTCCAATTGGAAGCAAGTCGCTATAAGTAAACTCTGGCATTTTTATTTCTCAGATGGCTTTACTGCGCTTAGTTTTGCTCGGGCTCCATCGAGCCATTCTTGGCACATTGCTGCCAATTCTTCTCCGCGTTCCCATAATTTCAGTGACTCTTCAAGGGTCGCACCACCAGTTTCGAGTTGGGATACAACTGTGGCAAGCTCGTCCCGAGCCCCTTCGTAGGAAAGTTTTTTCTCCGTTGTCATTGTCTTAATCTACTCCTTACCTAATTACCAGTCGCTGTGGCGTTGGTCTCGCCCATGGCTAGGCGAATTCGTAACTTCTGTCCGGCGCTCAGTGAGTGCGGATCACGAACAATTGAGCCATCTTCTAATTGAACAACTGAATAACCGCGGTCAAGTGTTGCCTGGGGGGATAAAGCGCGCACCCGAGCAGTGGTGTGCAGTAGCTCTTCAGAAGCCAAAGTAAGGCGGTGAGTAAAGCTTCGGGTAGATCGATCGCGAAGCCCTGTCACTATTTCTTCACGAGTGGTCACAAGCACAAGTGGATCTTTGAGAACTGGCCGATTGCGCAAATTTTCGATGCGAGATGTTTCCAAATCAAGGAGGGAGAGGATATGTCTGCGTGCGCGTTGACCGAGAGCTGTAATCATTTCAATTTCTTCAGAAATATCTGGAACAACTTTTTTTGCAGCATCCGTTGGCGTCGAGGCTCGTACATCAGCCACGAGGTCAAGAAGTGGGGAATCTTTTTCGTGCCCGATAGCACTGACGATCGGTGTTTTACATGAGGCTGCAAGTCGGACAAGACTCTCATCGCTAAAGGGAAGCAGATCTTCAAATGACCCACCACCACGAGTGATGATGATGACATCGACATCCTCCTGCGCCTCAAGTTCGGCAAGCGCGGCGCTTACTTCCACAACTGCGGCAGCGCCCTGCACAGCGACTTCGCGAATTTCAAATTCCACTGATGGCCACCGTCGTTTAGCATTTTCAACGACATCTTTTTCTGCATCGGTATTGCGACCGCAAATTAATCCAACTTTGCGAGGCAGAAGAGGAAGGCGGACTTTGCGCTCCTCATCAAAGAGACCTTCTGAGGCCAACACAGCTTTGAGGGCTTCAAGGCGCGCAAGTAATTCACCCATTCCAACCTGGCGAATTTCGCGCGCAGACATTGTGAACGTTCCACTCTTTGTGTACCACGATGCCTTTGCGAAAATGACTACACGCGCATTTTGCGGCAATGGTGAAACTCCAGAGAGCACTGATTTATGACACATCACAGACATGCTCATATCAACACTGGTATCTCGAAGCCGCATGAATGCCATGCCGCCACTTCGTTCGTTGATTTCAGAAATTTCGCCTTCGATCCAAATCGGACCAAGTCGGTCGACATACTCTTTGATTGCCTCACTGACCACACGTACTGGTGCGGGAGACTCACTTGAAGTTTCGAACATGGGGAGAGCCTAATAGACTGCCCCTCATGGCTAAGAGAGTTCTCCTTGCGGCGCCTCGCGGATATTGCGCAGGAGTCGATCGAGCAGTGGTGACAGTTGAAAAAGCGCTAGAGCTGTATGGCGCACCTGTCTACGTACGCAAAGAAATTGTCCACAATAAGCACGTCGTAACTACCCTCGAAGCACGTGGAGCAATATTTGTTAGCGAAACGGATGAAGTTCCCGAAGGGCAAACGGTCATTTTTTCAGCTCATGGAGTTTCGCCGGCAGTCCATAGTGAGGCCGCCGCGCGCAGCCTGAAAACAATTGATGCAACGTGTCCATTGGTGACCAAAGTGCATCATGAGGTCAGGCGATTTGCCGCGGAAGATGCTGAAATATTACTTATAGGTCACCACGGGCACGAAGAGGTCGAAGGCACAGCCGGTGAAGCGCTCGGACAAGTCATTGTGGTCGATGGACTCGATGGCGCTCGCACAGTGCAACCCACTCCAGGAAAAAAACTAGTGTGGTTATCGCAAACAACTCTTAGTGTGGATGAAACTCTTGAAGCAGTAAAAATTCTCAAGGATCGTTTTCCAGACATTCAAAATCCTCCCAGTGATGATATTTGTTATGCAACACAAAATCGTCAAGAGGCAATTAAAGTAATTGCACCGCAGGCTGATTTAGTAATCGTTGTTGGCTCACAAAATTCCTCCAACTCAGTACGCCTTGCAGAAGTAGCTCTGGAATACGGTGCAAAAGTCTCTCACCTTGTTGATTTTGCAGAAGAAGTCCAAGAGCACTGGCTCAATAACGTCGAAACAATCGGTGTTACGAGCGGCGCATCTGTACCAGAGATTCTTGTAACCGACCTTTTAAAATTCCTGGCCGAACGTGGTTTTGGAGATGTTCAGACTGTTACCGCAACTGAAGAGTCTCTTCTCTTCGCACTGCCTCCAGAATTACGAAAAGATATGAAAGCAGCGGGGTTACCAATAAAATGACAACACTGACGCCATTTCTCTGGTTCAACGATCGAGCAGAAGAGGCCGCACACTTTTATATTTCAGTTTTTAGTGATGGCGAGATTCTTGAAACAAGTCGCAATAAAGACAATGCTGTTTTCTCTTTGCAATTTCAGATTATGGGGCAGAAATTTATCGCCCTCAATGGCGGCCCGCACTTCACTTTCAATCCAGCCATTTCATTATTTGTATCCTGCAATGGACAAGAAGAAGTTGATTCATACTGGAATCAACTCGTAGACGGTGGAGAAGAAGGTCAATGTGGTTGGTTGACCGACAAGTTTGGAATGTCTTGGCAAATTATCCCTAAGCAATTGGGCGAGTATCTTGGCCATCAAGATCGCGCTGGAGCTGACCGAGCTATGAAAGCGATGTTAAAAATGAAGAAAATTGAAGTATCCGAACTCAAGCGCGCTTTTGAAGATAAGTAAATGAAGGCGATACAACTCACCGAATTTGGTGGACCAGAGGTGATGAAACTTGTTGAGCTCGAAGATCCCGTTGCAGCGGCAGGGGAAGAACTCATCAATGTCACTGCAATTGGAATTAATTATGCCGATACGCATCAAATCGAAAACGGATATCTATCTCCACAAACACTTCCGTTGATACCAGGACTCGAAGTTGTTGGAATAACACAAGATGGTCTGCGCGTGCTGGCCTCAGTCTCTGGCGGAGGGTATGCTCAAAAGGCAACTGCGCTGAAGCAATTCACCTTTGATATTCCTAATGAAGTTACTGATGCGCAAGCACTATGCATGTTGGTGCAAGGGGCGACTGCATGGCATATTTTAAAAACTGTTGGCCATGTGAAACCAGGTGAAAGTGTTGTCATTCACGCAGCTGCCGGTGGAGTGGGGACGATTGCAATCCAACTTGCAAAAATGTGGGGAGCGAAAGTTATTGCAGTGACTTCATCTGAAGAAAAAGGCCTGCTAGCAAAATCTCTTGGAGCCGACGTCTTAGTTGATGCGCAGACAGCTGATTTGAAAGCTGCACTTGTAGAAGCGAATAATGGAAAACCTGTCGATCTCATACTTGAAATGGTTGGCGGGAAAACTTTTGATGCTAGTCTCGATGCGCTAGCACCATTTGGTCGCTTAATAGTTTATGGAAATGCATCTCGTACTGCACAGAAAGAAATTTCTCCGGGTGCGCTCATGGCTGGAACAAAAACTGTTACCGGTTTCTGGCTTGCTCACTGTTTTGGCAGCAAAGAACTTCTCACAGATGTCATCTCGGAACTATTTGCTTTGGTGGTTGCCGGGAAGTTAAAGCCCGTTATCGGAGCAACTTTTCCTATGAGTCAGGCTGAGGAAGCACATAGAGAGATGCTGGCCCGCAAGACTTCGGGCAAAATAACACTCGATCCTGCGCTCTAATCCCGCTGCGTTTTTGGTTTAACTGATTCTGGTTGTACGCTCACCCTTCTACCACTGCCCCCCTAGCTCAGTTGGTAGAGCGTTTCCATGGTAAGGAAAAGGTCACCGGTTCGATTCCGGTGGGGGGCTCGAAAACAGGCAGTACAGTTGTAAAAAGTTTGGCGGGATAGCTCAGCTTG